>JAZSIF010000027.1:0-49350 GCA_045533675.1 Eubacteriales bacterium
GACTTGTCAACAGGACTTCGACGAGGGGAAGTGTTAGGACTGCAATGGGATGATATTAACTTCGAAACAGGTACGTTGAACGTGATGCGGCAGATACAGTATTCCAAGGGAGAATTGAAAATCAGACCGCCGAAAACAAAAGCGTCAGAGAGAGCGATCATTCTTCCGCCTCCGTTTGTGGCTGTGCTTAAAGAATACAAATTGAAGGTCAAATCGGTTTGGCTGTTTCCGTCGCCAGTCAAAAAGGAGGACGTTCCAAGAGATCCGAGTGCGTGCCGAAAAAGACTGTCAAACATACTTGAAAAGGCAGAATGTAAGCACGTGCCATTCCACGCTCTCCGCCATACATTCGCAACGCAGATGCTCCGCTATGGAATGGATATCAAAACCTTGGCGAGTACCATTGGACACGAATCTGTGGAGACCACGCTCAACATATATTCGCATACGACCGATGAAGGAATGCGTCAGGCAGCAGAGCGTATAGACAGAGCCATGGGAGCGATTACGGGCGTTAAAAACGAAAACAACGGCAAAAACGCCGCGGCAGAGCAAACACCCGACGGTAAACCGCAAAAGCCCCCACGAGAGAAATTTGAGCCTACAAAGGGCAAATACAGACGCCCCGGAACAGGCTCGATTCACCAAGTCAGCAAGAACGTATGGGAAGGTCGCTATTCACCAATCGTCAACGGTAAACGCATCGCTCGAAATATATATGCAAATAGCATCGAAGAATGCGAAGAAAGACTTGCCAATCTTATTCGTGAGATGAAAGCAGAATTCGATATAGCATGAGACCTCAAAATTTGGGTCGCAATAAACAAAGAAAAAGGGAGCGGTCAGAAATGAACGCTCCTAAGTATCTTAAGTGCCGAAAATATTGATTTTTTTGAAAGAAATACATCAAGGTAGTCCATCATATAAATGTAGAGATAGTATATATTCATAAACAGAAAACAAAACAATACAAAAAAATACGAAAGGAGTTGAAAAAAGCATAAAAAAATGGTATAATGTTCTTGTAACATTATTTTTGTCGTGGGGTGACTTTTTGAAAAAAGTAAGTATAAAGCAAAAACAGTGGCTCTTAGCGAAAAGTGCTAAGACCATGAAACAATTACAAAAGAAAAATAGAAGAAGAACGCCGTATCTAAAGCAATCAAATAAAGGTTCGAAAATTGAAAATTATTTAGATTTACATGAAAACAGAGTTGAAGCACCTGTTAGGTTTGGAATGATGGATAATATAGATGAAACGCTTCAGTTTTTTAGTAATGTAAAGGATACATTAAAAAGGCTTAGGGTAAATGATAAAATATATTTTGATTTATCAAAGGTAGAAGTTGTATCTGCAGATGCAATTATGTACCTAATTGCAACAATTAGAAACACAAAAAGGATAAATGCTTTTAAGATTCGTTGCTCGGGGAATGCACCGATCAATCCTGAAGCTAGGAAAAAATTCGTACAGTCAGGATTCTACGATTATGTTTCTTCGAGTGTAAAAACAAACAGCACTTATGTAGATCATATAAAAATAAAAACAGGTAATGAAGCAGAACCCGTACTGGCTGGAGAGATATGTGATTTTGTTCATTCTTTAACCAATCTAAATATTGTAGATACAAAATTCTTGTTTTCCATGATAATAGAGCTTATGACAAATACAAAGCAACATGCATATAATTCGGTCAATTCCATGGATAATAATTGGTATGTGTATGTTGAAGATCGAGTAGAATATCTAAAATTTGTTTTTTTGGATACAGGTGTGGGAATCCCGAAAACAATTAGAACGAAATTTGGAGAAAAAATAATTAGCATACTCTCTAATAGTGATGCGTATTTTATTGCTTCGGCACTTCGAGGTGAGTTTAGATCTGAAACGCGTTTAGAGTATAGAGGCAAAGGATTACCGGAAATTTACAACAGAATTACTTCGGCAAGAATAGAGAACTTTGCAATAGTTTCCGGACAGGGAAAGTGCGTAGTTGATGATTTAGGAAATATTGTTGAAATTCCTCTTAAAAACACTTTGAATGGAACATTACTAAGTTGGAATCTTAAGAAATGAAAGGAAATAACATGAGCAAGATAGAAATTAATATAGCGAAAGAATATAGCAAAACTCCTGGTGGTAGACACATTTCAGAAGGAGATTATTCGGGTGAAGATTTTAGAAAAACAATGCTTAGACCAGTCTTTGATCGTGCAATTGCTGAAGGGAAAACTTTGGTTGTAGTTTTGGATGGCGGTTACGGATATTCTCCGTCGTTTTTAGAAGAATCTTTTGGTGGTTTAGTAAGAGAAACCAAGGATGCTAGGGTTGCACAAATTGAAATCATTTCAGAGGAAGAGCCCGAGCAAATAGAAAAAATTAAAGGGTATATTAATGACGAATTGAGGAAGTTGAAATGAAGAAATGGCATCTTGCGATAATAGCTGTGGTTTTGGCTTCAGTAATACTTGTTCTTGGAATAGTCAATATTGCGTGTTGCAATGATGAATTTTGGTCTGTTTCTGCTTTCGATTGTTTGAGTTTGTTAATCGTTGTAGGAGTATCCTTCTTCATTGTAGAAAGACAAACTGACAAACGAAAACAGAAAGAGTTGTTTATATCCTTGCTTGAGGCACTAAAAGTTTTGACTGAAGATAAAAAGAGTTATGATTTGTCGAACTCCTCTTGGGAGGAAGTTCTCATGAGAATGAGAGAAATTCGCCTGAAATTACAACTGATCAAGGAGTATTCAAAAAAATTTGGAATTGAAACAGACTATGAGTTCTTGAATGAAAAATTCGAGGAATATCAGACGGTAATAGACAATCATCCATCTGACATTGAATTATTGTCTAAACTACACAATGAACTATATAGGCCTTTAAATTTAATGAGTCAGCGGATTTTTGAAATAATGATAGCTTTATATAATTAAACATATCAAGTATATAAAATTAATTTGCACCTTTTATATCGGCGAAAAGTGCAAAAATCTCTATAAGTGGTCAAACATGTGGTCAATGGCGAAAAATGGGCTTGTTCAACCCTTGAAGCAGGGAAGAACAAGCCCGTTATGTTTGTTGCGAAAACGCGAGATTTCGCGAGGATTTGCGAGAAAATAAAGAAAAATCGGGAATCTTACGACTCCCGATTTTTGGTCTGAGTGACAAGACTTGAACTTGCGGCCTCTACCACCCCAAGGTAGCGCGCTACCAGCTGCGCCACACCCAGATCTTTACGACCCATATATTATAGCATGGTTTTCTCTCAAAGTCAATACCTTTTTGAAAAAAATTTATCTTTTTTGGATGATTTTAAGTTTTATAGAATGCAACGATCGAATTTAAAAATCTCCTGTATATGGGTGTCCCCGTTTAGTTCACTATCACGTGGTTTTCGTTATATGAAAAACTGACATCACCGGGAAAGTGATGTCAGTTTTTTTAGAATTATCACAATTTCGGATTATTTTACCTGAATCTCGTGGATCCATCCATCAGGTGCGTCGATTCTTCCCATCTGAATACCGGTTAAGGTATCATACAGCTTTTTCGTAGTGGGACCCATTTCCACCATGCCGCTGGGGAAGCAGATTTCCTTGCCGTGATCCACAATCTTTCCAACGGGAGAGATGACTGCCGCGGTACCGCAAAGGCCACACTCCGCAAAATCCTTGACCTCGTCTAAGAAAACCTCTCTCTCTTCCACCTCCATGCCGAGATATTCTTTTGCGACATAGCACAAAGAACGTCTGGTGATGGAGGGAAGAATGGTATCCGATTTAGGTGTGACGAGCTTGCCATCCTTGGTGACAAAGAGGAAATTCGCTCCTCCGGTCTCTTCAACCTTAGTTCTTGTGGCAGAATCCAAATACATGTTTTCATCGTATCCCTGATTATGGGCGTCGACGATGGCATGCAGGCTCATTGCGTAGTTGAGTCCTGCCTTGATATGACCGGTTCCACGGGGAGCCGCACGGTCAAAATCACACACACGAAGGGTTAGAGGCTTTGCGCCGCCCTTAAAATAGGGACCAACGGGAGTAGCGAAAATACGGAACTGGTATTCCGTAGCGGGTTTTACACCGATGACAGGATTACTTCCAAACATATAGGGACGGAGATACATGGTCGCTCCCGAGCCGTAGGGAGGAACAAAATCGGCATTCGCCGCGACAACCTCCTCTACTGCCTTAATAAACATCTCCTCGGGGAACACAGGCATTTCCAGTCTCTTGGCACTGTCTGCCATGCGCTTTGCGTTGAGGTCGGGGCGGAACGTCACAATGCGTCCGTCCTGAGTGCGGTATGCCTTCAACCCCTCAAAGACAGTCTGCGCATATTGGAATACACCTGCGCACTCATTCAATACAACGGTGGCATCCTCGGTCAGAAAACCTTCTTCCCATGCTCCGTTTTTAAAGTTGGAAACGTATCTTTTGTCTGTTTGGATATATCCAAAACCCAAATTAGACCAATCCAATTGCTTGTTACTCATAATATTTTCTCCCTTGTGTCATGCTTGTTGCCTTGATTGCAACACAACATACAGAAAATCAGTTCTTATAATTTTTTCCAAGGCTGAGAGCCTTCATGTTCAGCTCTTTCATGGCAGCCTTTTTGGCGGGAACGAGTTTTTCTACCACCGCGTCCACTCCGTCGAAGGAAAGCTCGGGGTGATTCTCAAGAAGATGACCCACAATGATCATATTCGCAAGGCTGGAAATTCCTGCCTCCTTTGCCATCTGGGTTGCGGGAATATAGAATACCTCTACGTCATTTCTCTCTACCTTTACATCGATCAAAGAAGAATCTACGTAGATTTGACCGCCTGCGACGACTGCGTCTACATATTTTTCGAGGGACGGAAGGTTCATTGCGATGAGCACATTCGGTGAAGTGATGATCGGAGACCCGACGGGGGTATCGGAAAGAATCACGTTACAGTTTGCCGTACCTCCGCGCATCTCAGGACCGTAGGAAGGCAACCAGGATACCTGAAGCTCCTCCAAAAGACCCTTATAAGCCAAAAACTTTCCGGAGAAAAGGATTCCCTGTCCGCCAAAGCCGGCGATAAGAATTTCTGTGGTTTTCATTCTGCAGCGCCCTCCTTCTCGGATCTATCCTTGTACACACCGATGGGATAATAGGGAAGCATATCGCTTTCAATCCACTCCAGCGCCTGCTTGGGCGTCATACCCCAGTTGGTGGGGCAAGCGGAAACGATCTCAACAAGCGAGAAGCCCTTGCCCTCGATCTGATTTTGGAATGCTTTTTTAATTGCTTTTTTCGCATTTCTTACATTCTTAACATTATTTACGGCAACACGGGCGATATATTCGGGGCCATCCAAGGTTGCGAGCATTTCGCTGACCTTGATCGGCCATCCGCAATGCTTGACGTCACGGCCATAGGGGGAGGTCTGTGTAACCTGACCGGGAAGGCTTGTGGGCGCCATCTGTCCACCCGTCATACCGTAGATTGCGTTATTTACGAAAATAACGGTAATATTTTCGTTTCTTGCGGCAGAGTGAACCGTTTCCGCCATACCGATGGACGCGAGGTCACCATCACCCTGATATGTAAACACGATATTGTCGGGACGGCAACGCTTGATGCCTGTAGCGACAGCCGGGGCTCTGCCGTGGGCTGCTTCTATCATATCACAGTTAAAATAATCGTAAGCCATGACCGCGCATCCAACGGGAGCGACTCCGATTGCCTTTCCCTCGATTCCCAGCTCGTCCATCGTCTCGGCTACCAAGCGATGAATAATGCCGTGAGGGCAACCGGGGCAATAATGAAATGGCGCATCAGACAACGATTTCGGTTTTTTAAATACGATTGCCATACTTAGAATTCTCCTTTCTCTGCCTTGCGAATGGCAGAAAGCACCTCATCGGGTGTGGGGATCATGCCGCCCGCGCGATTGCAAAGAGCAACAGGTCTTTTGCTCTCGGTGGCAAGCTTTACGTCCTCAATCATCTGACCCATGCTCAACTCGACCGAGATAAACGACTTCACGCGATCTGCCGCTGCTCTGAGTGCCTTAGCAGGGAAGGGCCACAGCGTAATCGGGCGGATAAGTCCCACCTTGATGCCCGCCTTGCGTGCTTCTGCTACCGCGTTTTTCGCGATTCTGGACGCAATACCGAAGGCGACCACGCAGATTTCCGCGTCGTCCATCATGTATTCTTCCCACATCGCCTCGTTCTCCTCAATTTGGGCATACTTTTCAAAACGCTCGAAGTTCTTCTTCTCAAGCTCGTCTGGCTTCAGATAGAGCGAGTTTACTACGTTGTGGGGACGCTTGCACTCGGTACCGGTAAGCGCCCAAGGCTTCTCATATACCGTGGGCTCGGCATCCTCAAAGGTGATCGGCTCCATCATCTGACCGATGGTTCCGTCCGCCAGGATCATCGAGGTTACGCAATACTTATCGGCAAGATCAAAGCCCTTGATCGTAAGGCTCGCCATCTCCTGAACCGAAGCGGGAGCAAGAACGATCATGCGATAGTCTCCGTGACCGCCGCCCTTGGTCGCCTGGAAATAATCCGACTGTGAGGGCTGAATGCCTCCCAGACCGGGACCTCCACGCTGTACGTTCACCACAAGCGCGGGAATGTCCGAGCCTGCTATGTAGCTAAGACCCTCTGCCTTGAGCGAGATTCCGGGGCTGGAGGAGGAGGTCATTACGCGCATTCCTGCCGCCGCAGCACCGTATACCATGTTGATCGAAGCGATCTCACTTTCTGCTTGAAGAAATACACCGCCGATTTTAGGCATTTTCTTTGCCATGTATGCGGCAATTTCCGTCTGAGGCGTAATGGGATAGCCAAAATAATGTCGGCAGCCTGCTCGAATCGCAGCCTCCGCAATCGCCTCGTTTCCCTTCATTAAAATTCTTTCTGCCATAATCTTCTCCATTCCGTCGCCGTAGGGCGACTACAAAAAATCCAAGCGTTGGCGCACTGACCGAAGATCGGATTCGGTACTCGCCCTTCGCCAATCTTACTTTTCAACCGTGATGATACAATCGGGACACATCGTTGCGCAGAACGCACAGCCGATACATTTTTCCTGATCCTTCATAAACGCGGGAGAATATCCCTTGGGATTCAGCTTATCCTCGGCGATTGCCAAGCATTTTTTCGGGCAAGCGTCCACACACAAGCCGCATCCCTTACACAGATCTGTGTTAAAAGTTACTTTCATGATTCTTGTTCCTCCTATTCAATGACTGTCTACCTGACAAATGGGGAATCTCCCTCTGTCAGTCCGGCAGATCAAAGTATTTTTTTTGAAGCGTCAAGGGAAAAACCGATATTTCGGAAAGTCCCTCGGCGATGGTTTTCTCGACCGTATGAAGCCATATCGGCAAGCCGGTCGCACGGCTGACCGCCTCGGCAAAAGCAATGGAATCGAGAATGGTCTTTTGGGTAGTTTCCGAGCCGATATTCGAGTTATTGACAATGCAGTTGAATTGAATTCCCGAGGCGGTCTCGATTTCCCTCATGATCTCCACGGTATCCTCTACGGTAGAGGTCAGGGGTCTGTGGCGATTCATGACAAATGCCATTCGGTAGTTTCCCTCAGCCTTGATGGCATCCGCGAATCTGCCCAAAGCGTAAGCTCCTCTGTCATCCCCTCCAATATCGACAACGCCAAAGATCGACTTGTCCTGAACGAGTCGGTAGCTCTCCGCGGGAAGAGCGGGAAGGTCTACGTTGGTGTTGGCGTAGTGTGAGCAGATCAGGGTGATCCCACGCTCGGTCAATTTCTGCTCGCTATCCTTGGTTCTGAAATACGGATTTACGATATCCAAGTCGGCAATACAGACCTTTTTGCCTTCCTCAGCCAGTCTCATTGCGTAGTTTACGGCAATATTGGTTTTGCCGCTTCCGTAATGCCCCGCAAAGAGTGTTAATCTTTTATGTTCCATAGGTTTCATCTTTCAATTTGCCTCGAAGAACGGCATCGCCGCGCTTAGAGCTTTTTTCTTATGATCTTTCCACTGGTGGTCTTTGGCAGACTTTCGTGGAATTCTACGATTCTCGGATATTTATAGGGTGCCGTACGGGATTTGACGTAGTTTTGAATTTCTTTCTTGAGCTCGTCGGTTCCCTCGTATCCCTTTACAAGAACGATACTTGCCTTGACTACCTGTCCACGGATCTCATCGGGAGCTGCGGAAACACCGCACTCAAGCACGTAAGGAAGCTCCATAATGACGTTTTCAATCTCAAACGGCCCGATTCGATAGCCCGAGGATTTAATTACGTCATCCGCGCGTCCCACATACCAGAGGAAGCCATCCTCGTCGCACCACGCAAGGTCGCCCGTGTGATAATATCCATCGCGCCAGGTCTCAGCGGTAACCTCCGGATTTCCTTCGTAGGAATAAGAGAGACCGCAGGGAAGACCGTTTGCGATATTGATACAGATTTCTCCGCTCTCACCCGCTTCAACCTCCTCACCTTCGGGGCTGAGCAGATGTACGTCGTAAAGAGGAGTTGGTTTACCCATAGAGCCGATCTTGTGGCTTCCGCCCGCGAGATTTCCGATGATCAGCGTACTCTCGGACTGACCGAAGCCCTCCATAATTTTGAGCCCCGTATGCTTTTCAAACTGACGGAATACCTCGGGATTGAGCGCTTCTCCCGCGGTGGACGCGTGCTCTATGCTGGAAAGATCAAAGCGACTGAGATCTTGCTTAATGAGCATTCTGTACATCGTAGGCGGCGCGCAGAAGGTAGTAATGTTATATTTCTTAAACAAAGGAAGGATTTTCTCCGCGTCGAAGCGGTCAAAATCGTATACGAAGGTTGCCGCCTCGCACAGCCACTGACCGTAAAGCTTGCCCCACATTGCCTTTGCCCAACCCGTGTCGGATATGGTCAAATGCAGTCCATCCGGATTGACCTGGTGCCAATACTTCGCGGTAATGAAATGTCCCAAGGGATACTTATAATTATGTGCTGCGATCTTCGGATACCCGGAGGTTCCCGATGTGAAGAACATCAGCATAGGATCGTTTCCGCAGGGAGCGTCCTCGGTGCGAGTATAATGACTGCTGTACATGCTATATTCGTTGTCAAAGCTGCGCCAGCCGTCACGGGTTTCCCCCACGAGGATCTTGTGCTCAAGTCCCGAACACTTTTTTGCCGCCGCGTCAACCGAATTCGCTACGTCACCGTCTGCCGTGCAAACGATTGCCTTAATGCATCCGGCATTGAATCTGTATTCAAAATCCTTCTCAAGCAATTGATTAGGGGCAGGAATGGCGATGGCACCGATCTTATGCAGCGCTAAGATGGAGAACCAGAACTGATAGTGGCGCTTGAGCACCAGCATCACGCGGTCTCCTCTTTTGATACCGATGGATTTGAAATAGTTTGCGACTCTCGCGGACTCCTTCTTCATATCACCAAAGGTGAATCTGCGCTCCGTGCCGTCCTCGCTAATGTGCAACATGGCAAGCTTATCGGGCTTGCGGCTGCCCAGCGTGTCAACGACGTCAAAAGCGAAGTTGAAACGATCCTCGTTTCGGAAGGAGATTTTCGTAAGAGTACCGTCTTTCTCGGTAGGAGTGATGAAATCTTGATAAATTCTCTGCTGGTTATCCTCGTTTCGACGCTTGGTCACTGTGGACGAGGCAGCAGCCTGCTCATCTGCTCTTGCCGCCTGGTTGCGAAGCACGATCGCATAGAAGGAGCAATCCCTTCCACCTACGGCGATCATTCCGTGAGGGGTACCGGAATCATAGTATATACAATCGCCGGGATTGAGGATTTCGCTATGGTCTCCAATCTGAATTTTCATCTGACCGGTGATGACAATATCGCATTCCTGACCTTCGTGCGTGACCATTTCGATCTTTTCGTTTTCGGCGCCCTCATGGTACTTCATGTCCATATAAAGGGGCAGGGCGATACGGTTACGGAATTCTGAGGCAAGGTTATATCCCACCATGTGATGGGCTTCCTCAATCCGCTGTCCCTCTCCTCTTCTGGTCAGGGCGTAGGAGCGGAGCTTCGGGCTTCGACCCTCTAAAATATCGTTCATATCCACGCCGAAGTTCAGCGCGCAGTGGTAGAGGAATGCGATGCTGAGATTTTTGTTGCCGTTCTCGCAGGCTTCGTACTCGCTCTCGTCCATTCCCGTGCGTGCAGCCATCTCGGCAACCGAAAGGCCCGTGATCAGACGCAATTCCCGAACACGGTCGGCAATTTGCTTTAATTTTTCATCTATAGGTTGTTTCATACTACCTCACTTTTGTTCGAATGCGCTTTGTGAACGGTTTTCGTCAGCGCGTGATTTAGATGTAAATGTCCTTTTGGGAATCAAAGCTTGTTACGGATGATCTTACCGCTGATCGTCTTCGGCAATTCCTTACGGAACTCGACGATTCTGGGGTATTTATAAGGAGCCGTGTGAAGCTTTACATAATTCTGAATTTCCTTTTTGAGTTCATCCGTACCCTCTGTGCCGGGCACCAGAACAATACAAGCCTTTACGACCTGCCCTCTGACCTCATCGGGCGCGGCGCACACTCCGCATTCAAGCACGTAGGGAAGCTCCATGATCGTAGATTCGATCTCAAACGGACCGATGCGGTATCCCGAAGACTTGATGACATCGTCCACACGTCCTACATACCAATAATATCCGTCCTCATCACGCCACGCAAGGTCGCCGGTGTGATACAGACCGTCATGCCAAACGTTTTTCGTTGCCTCTTCGTTCAGATAATATCCAAGGAATATTCCGCAGCTCGTCTTCGGCTCGGTATGAATGACAATCTCTCCGTTTACGCCGTCAGGCACAGGATTTCCGTCGGCATCGGCAAGGTCGATTCCGTATCCCGGAACGGGCTTGCCCATAGCACCGGGCTTAAGCTGCGTGCCGAGCAGATTGGCAATACCCAAGGTCATCTCGGTTTGACCGAAGCCCTCCGCGATACGAAGCCCGGTCGCCTTTTCAAACTGATAGAATACCTCGGGATTGAGTGCCTCACCCGCGGTGGTCGCATGGCGAATTGAGGAAAGGTCGAAACGACTCAGATCCTGCTTGATGAGCATTCTATACATTGTAGGCGGCGCGCAGAAGGTGGTGATGTTGTATTGTTTAAACAGAGGAAGAATCTTCTCCGCGTCAAAACGGTCAAAATCGTAGGTGAATACCGCACCCTCGCATAGCCACTGCCCGTAGAGCTTACCCCACAAAGCCTTGCCCCAGCCTGTCTCGGAGATCGTGAAATGAAGTCCGTCCTTTTCACACAGATGCCAATATTTTGCGGTAACGAAATGCCCCAGCGCATATTTGTACGAGTGCATAGCCATCTTCGGATATCCCGTTGTTCCCGAAGTGAAGAGCATCAGCATAGGATCATTGCCGCAGGGCGCGTCGTCCGTGCGGACATAACGGCGGCTGAAAAGCGAATATTCCGCATCGAAATTGCGCCATCCGTCTCTGGATCCTCCAACGAGAACCTTGGTCAGAGAGATCTGTAACGCGTTCTCCGCCAGTTCTACCTGACGCGCGGTATCTCCGTCAGCGGTACATATGATTGCGCTGACACCTGCCGCCTGAAAACGATAAGTGAAATCATGCTCAAGAAGCTGGTTGGTTGCGGGAATTGCGATCGCGCCGATCTTATGAAGTCCGAGGATCGCGAACCAGAACTGGTAATGGCGCTTGAGCACCAACAGAACACGGTCGCCTCTCTTAATGCCGAGGGACTTGAAATAGTTCGCGCTCTGTGAGGAAGCGTCCTTAATATCCTTAAAGGTGAATCTGCGCGCGGTCATATCGTTGGATACGTGAAGCATCGCCAACTTGTTCGGCTCTTTGCGCGCGATTTCGTCGACCGTATCAAACGCAAAGTTATATTGATCCTCGTCGTGATAGGTAACGTCGAGCAGAACTCCGTTTTCGTCTTCCTTCGTTCGGATGAATTTCTCGCACAGAAGAGGTTCTTTGACGATCGTTTGTAGATCTGATTTGATGTACATGGGCTGATCGGTGGTATCACTCGCCATAACGACCGAGAGAAAAACACAGTCCTCGTTATTGATGGCGATCATTCCGTGGGGAGTGGAGGATTTGAAGAAAATACTGTCCCCCTCCCGCAAAATCTCCTCGCGCTCTCCGATGCGGAAGCGCAGGGAACCCTTGATGACCATATCAAACTCTTGACCAGCGTGGGTTACTGTGTGGATCGGCTGATGCTGAAGCTCCTCCGAATACGAGTAGGTTACCCAATAGGGAGCGGCAAGCTTTTTACGGAACTGAGATGCGATCGCCTGGATCGTAATGCCGTCTTCCTCGGCGGTCGTGAGACCCTCTCCCTTTCTCGTAACGGTATATCCCGAAAGCTTTGCGCTATGTCCCTCTAACAGCTCGGCGATCTCTATGCCGTATGCCTTTGCGCACTTGTGTATAAAAGTGAAGGGAAGATCTACCGTACCCGATTCGTACGAGCGGTACAACTCCTCGGAAACCTCGGTCAGCTTCGCCATCTGCGCAGGCGTATAATCCATGATCTGACGCATCTCACATATGCGCAGTGCCACCTTTTCAAGTTGTTTTACGTCGGATTGATTCGTCATTACCAAAACTCCTTTCAAAAACAAAAAACGTCTCAAGAATATATCCTGAGACGAGTGCAAAATACCCGCGATACCACTCAAATTGCGGAAAACCGCCACTTAGAACCCATACAGGTCCTTGCCCTTAACGCGGGAAACGTGAAACCCTAACCTTCGCTCGAATTTCCGACTCGGAAGTGATGGGTAGATTGGCTTTTCGCAATCGGCTCGCACCAGCCGCCGACTCTCTGAATGCTTATTGTACCATACCGTCTTCGTCTCAGTCTTTGCTTTTCTGTACCTATGATATATATTTTATCATTCCTCAACAAAAAAGTCAAACAGTTTCTGTTCGAAAATTGCACAAACTTTTAGAGATTTTTGGTTCTTTTTTTGTATGTTATTGTTGAATATCGTGTTTTTAAATAAATTCTACTTGACAAAATGACGATTTAATGATTAAATATATTCGTTGGAATATAAAAAGTTAGAAAGACAATGACGGAAATTAACCCCTTATTCGGATGTCACAGAGAGTCGGCGGTTGGTGTGAGCCGATGCGGATGGTTTGGGGACACTCTTTCCCGAGTCGGTCTCGTCAAAGCGAACGCAAGTAATGAGACACGGTAGTCCCCGTTATAGGACAACGCCCTTTTTGGGGTTTTTGAGTGATTTCCCTTTTTGGGGGTAATCAGGGTGGTACCGCGAATCAGATTCGTCCCTGAAGCCGTGCGAACGGCTCGGGGACTTTTTGTTTGAAAGGAGAACTATACGAACCATGAGACAAATTGTAATCAGTGACGCAACATTGAAGCAGACCTCTGAGGATCTGCGCCTTACATTTAAGGAAAAAATTGAACTATCGAAGCTTTTGGATAAGCTTGGTGTAGATTTGATTGAGCTTGACGGGATTAAAGCGCCTCGCATCGATGCGCTCTTGGTCAAGTCGATTGCGGCATCCGTCAACAACAGCCGTATCGCCGTTCCCGTAGAGTTGTTGAATGATGAAAATTTGGAGAGAACATGGGCGGCATTGAAAAACGCGAAAAATCCGCGTCTTCAGGTTCCGGCTCCCACCAGCTCCGTACAAATAGAATACCTTTACCACAAGAAGCCCGAGGCAATGCTTGATGCGATCCACCGCACGGTTACCGCCTGCCGCGCCCTGTGTGCCGACGTAGAGTTCGTTGCCGGCGACGCGACCCGTAGTGAGAGCGATTTTCTTACGAAGGCAATAGAAACTGCCATATCCGCAGGGGCGACCACCGTGACGCTTTGCGATACCGCGGGGACCATGATGCCCTCCGAGTTTGCGGAGTTCATTCGTCATCAGTATGACATTGTACCCCGCTTGCGGGAGGTAACCCTTGGTGTTTGCTGCGCCAACACCATTGCGATGGCGGACGCATGTGCCGTGATGGCGATTGCGGAAGGAGCGGGCCAGCTTCGCGGGGCGGCATATACCAACGACGAGGTATCTATCGCGAATGCCGCTCGGATTCTCGGCGCAAAGGCAGACTCGCTGAACGCGTGCATCGGAGTGAGGTCCACGCAACTAAGCAGAATTCTTTCTCAAATTGAGTGGCTCTGCCATACCGGAAAAGGACAAAATGCTGGTGTGGAAGCCGAGCAGGATGACGGAATCTTCCTCACGGCGCACGACACGGAGGAAGCGGTAGCGGCGGCTACGGTGAGACTTGGATACGATCTTTCCGCTGAAGATGTACAAAAGGTATATGCGGCGTTCAAGCAGATCGCGGATAAGAAAGAAAAGGTAACCCTCAAGGAGCTTGACGCGATCGTGGCATCCTCCGCGATGCAGGTGCCCTCTACCTACAAGCTCGATACGTATGTGATTACCTCCGGAAATACAATTTCCGCCACCGCTCACATTAAGCTTTTGAAAAACGGAAATCCCGTGGAGGGGGTTTACATTGGCGACGGATCCATCGACGCGGCCTTCCAGGCAATCGAAAAAATCACGGGCTGCCATTACGAGCTGGACGACTTTCAGCTTCAAGCGGTCACCGAGGGTCGTGAGGCGATGGGGCAGACTGTTGTCAAGCTCCGCGCGGGCGGCAAGGTCTATTCGGGCAGAGGAATCTCTACCGATATTGTGGGCGCGGGAATACAAGCCTATCTGAGCGCCCTGAATAAAATTGTTTACGAGGAGGAAATCGAATGAAACTTTCCTTTTCCACAAGAGGATGGCCCAACCTTTCTTTTGACGAGATGCTCGATGTTGCCATCGACATGGGATTCTCGGGGGTTGAGGTATATAATCTCGCGAAATTTGATCCATTGACGGAAAAGGGAGGTCCTTTCCATCAATACAATACCGCCGCCACGGTTCGTCAGCTGAGGGAGAGAGGACTTTCCATTCCTTGCTTTGACTCCTCTCTTGATATATCGTTTGACAAACATGCGGAATCGACGGTCAAGGATCTCATGGAAGTTGCGCATAACGCAAGAGTTCCCTACGTTGTGGTATGCGCTTTGCGCGATGATGAGGATGCGGTATATTCGGCGCTCACCGAGCTCTTGCCCGTTGCCGAGGAGAAAAACGTAAGCATCTTGATCAAAACCAGCGGAATTTACTCCGACACGCAGAGGCTTCGCGCCATGCTCGATCGCTTTGCCAGCGACAATCTCGCCGCATTGTGGGATGTTCATCATCCTTACAGAGATCACGGCGAATCTGCCGACCAAACTATAAAAAATCTCGGTGCCTACGTTTCGCACGTCCATATGCGAGACTCAGACGATCAGGGCGTGTATCAGCTGATCGGAGAGGGAACCATGCCCATCGAGGATGTCATGCGCGCGTTGTCCTCGGTCAACTATGATGCGTTTATTTCTCTCGAATGGAAGCCCGAGTGGCTCGATGATCTTCAGGATCCCGAAATTATTTTTCCTCATTTCGTAAACTATATGTCTCATTTTCATTCCACAAGGGATATGAAAAAGAGCCTCTATTTCAATCACGACGGCACGGGACAGTATGTTTGGAAAAAGGATGAGTTGATCGATCTGACCTTCTCCGAGGTGCTGGATAGAGTGGCGGATGAATTTCCCGATCAATACTGCTTTAAGTACACCACCCTCGATTATACACGTACCTACGCACAGTTTCGAGAGGATGTGGACCGCTTTGCCAGAGCGCTTGTCTCTCTCGGTGTAAAAGCAGGCTCCAAGGTTGCCGTTTGGGCAACCAATCTGCCCGCTTGGTACATCACCTTTTGGGCGACCACCAAGATCGGCGCCGTCCTCGTTACCGTCAACACGGCATATAAAATTCATGAGGCGGAATATCTGCTCCGTCAATCCGACACGCACACCCTCGTGATGATCGAGAGTTGTCTTGACTCGAATTACAAGGAGATCATCAACACGCTCTGTCCCGAATTGAAGGGGATGGTCCCCGGAGAGCCGCTCCACGCGAAAAAATTGCCTTTTCTGCGCAATGTCATCACGGTGGGCTTTAAGCAGGACGGGTGTCTGAGCTTTGAGGAAGCCATGGCGCGCTACAAGCTTGTCAGCCGAGAGCAGGTTGCCAGAATGGCTGCCGCTGTGAAGCCGAGCGACGTTTGCAATATGCAGTATACCTCGGGTACGACCGGTTTCCCGAAGGGCGTGATGCTGACGCATTACAACGTAGTAAACAACGGAAAATGTATCGGCGACCGCATGGGACTTTCAACGGCGGACAGAATGATGATACAGGTTCCCATGTTCCATTGCTTCGGCATGACCCTCTCCATGACCTCGTCTATGACCCACGGCGCTACCATGTGTCCGATGCCTTATTTCTCGGCGAAATCCTCCTTGGCTTGCATCAACCAAGAGAAGATCACCTGCTTCAACGGCGTACCGACCATGTTTATTGCCATGTTCAATCATCCGAACTACCGCAATACCGATTTTTCCCATATGAGAACGGGAATTATGGCAGGAGCAGGCTGTCCTCCCGAGCTGATGAAGCGTGCCGCGCGTCCTGATGAAATGAATATGACGGGGATCGTCAGCGTCTACGGTCAAACCGAGTGCGCTCCCGGTAACACCATGAGCTCGTGGACCGATCCCTTAGATGTTCGGACGGAGACCGTAGGATGCTCGTTCCCACATGTCATGTGCAAGATTATTGATCCCGAGACCGGCAAGGAGGTTGGACCCGGCATCAACGGCGAATTTTGCGCGAAGGGATATAACACCATGAAGGGCTACTACAAAATGCCCGACGCAACCAAGGAGACTATTGACGAAGACGGCTGGCTCCACTCGGGCGACCTTGCTTGCTGTGATGAGAACGGAAATTATAAAATTACCGGACGTCTCAAGGATATGATCATCCGTGGCGGTGAAAATATTTATCCGAAGGAAATCGAGGAGTTTATTTATACCCACCCAATGACGAAGGATGTTCAGGTCATCGGTGTCCCGGACAAAAAATACGGAGAGGAAATTATGGCGTGCATCATCCTCAAGGAGGCAGGAAGCGTCACGGTGGAGGAGATGAGCGAATACATCAAAGCCAGCATGGCGCGGCATAAGGTTCCGAAATATATAGAATTCGTGGACAGCTTTCCCATGAATGCGGCAGGAAAGGTTCTCAAATATAAAATGAGACAGGAAGCCGCGGAACGTCTCGGACTGGTGGGGGACGGTGCCGATACCGCCTCCCGCAAATAACCTGTAAAGCAGAAAAGCCGCTTACCCCTTTATGGAGTGAGCGGCTTTCTCACTTACTTTTTTCAATTGCTCGCAAGATATTCTTGACAAAAGAGGGACTGATTTGGTATAATATTATCAACACGAAGCGGTCACCGGACTTCATAGACAACTTGCAGTCTAAAAGCCCTTGTGATTGCTTATTTTTTTGGAGGTAAACGATGTTAGAGGTCAGAAATTTATCAAAGATATACAAGTCCAAACTAAAAAACGGAACCGACACACATGCCTTGGATCACGTATCTCTTCGCTTCCCCGAGAAGGGAATGGTCTTCCTTTTGGGAAAGAGCGGAAGCGGTAAGTCTACGCTTTTGAACGTTTGCGGCGGTTTGGACGCGCCCACCGAGGGAGAGATCATCGTAAAGGGAAGAAGCAGCAAGAATTTCTCTCAAAGTGATTTCGACAGTTACAGAAATACGTTTATCGGTTTTATTTTTCAGGAATACAATATTCTGAACGAATTTACCGTGGAGGATAACATCGCTCTGGCTCTGGAGCTTCAAGGAAAGCCCAAGGACAAGAAGGCAATTGCCGAGCTTTTAGAGCAGGTCGATCTTACAGGCTTTGCCAAGCGCAAGCCCAATACGTTATCGGGAGGTCAGAAGCAGAGAATCGCCATTGCGAGAGCGCTGGTAAAAGCGCCTGAGATCATCATGGCGGACGAACCCACGGGAGCCCTGGACTCGGCAACGGGAAAGCAGGTGTTTGATACACTCAAAAAGCTCTCCCAAGACAAGCTGGTCATCGTGGTATCACACGACAGAGAATTTGCCGAGCTTTATGCGGATCGTATCATTGAGCTCAAGGACGGAAAAATTCTCTCTGACGTAACCAAAACCCAGGAAAAGCAGGAATCCCTCTCCCCGAACGTAACCGCTATCGGAGACATTCTTTGCATTAAGCAGGGAAGTGATCTGACCGATGAGGAGTTCGATCGCATCAAGAGCATGATCAAGAAGAACGCGGGAGATATCATCATCGCGGGAAGCGATCAAGACGTTCAAAACTTCAAGAAGATCAACCGCATTACCGAAAACGGTGAGAAGGAGGTATTCAAGGAAACGGACGAGAGGGAAGCACAGGCGAAGACCTATACCCCCGAGGAAAGCAAATTCATCCGCTCCAAATTGCCCGCAAGACACGCCGCCAAGATTGGTGTCTCCGGTTTGAAGACGAAGCCTGTGCGATTGTTCTTTACCATTTTGCTCTGCGTGGTATCCTTCGTTCTCTTCGGCGTCCTTTCCACCTTGATGTTATATAACAGTGAAGCCATGTTCAAGCAGACGCTCAAGGATTCAAGCCATGATTACGTCGTGTTTGACAAGATATACGTTATTGAAAATTCTTACTATGAAAACGGTACCCTTTCGCATTCATACAATGACGTTGCCTCGGCGAAATTCACGTCTGATGAGATCGAGTCGATCAGGGACACCTTTGGAGAGGGTGCCTTCGGCGCCGTCAGCATCAATGCGCAGGTAACCATTCGTCAAGCAAGTTCCTCCTATTGGAGAAACACGCTTACAAATGCCGCGTATATGCCCGAAAACGCGTTCCTAAGACGCACTCTGATTGGAAGCTATCCCCAAAACAAAAACGAAATCTGTGTTTCCACATATTTTGCGACGATGCTGGCGGAGTGCAAGACTATAGATAAAAACGGTGCCGTGATCAATCTTGCAAGCATTACCGACCTGATTGGAAAGTCCATTCTTATTGATGGCTACGAATTTAAGGTGACGGGAATTTTTGACAGCGGTATCATAGACCCCAGATTTGATGTGCTGAAGGACAATCTCAATCAGGATTACTCTCTTGAATGGGAGTATCAAATGATGATGGAAGATGGCACCCAGCTTTTAATCGGCTTGTCCGAGGAGGGGCTTGAATGGTTCGAGGACCGCTACGGAAATATGTACGGACCCATGTTGGGCGGAGATAACAACCGTCGAGGAAACGCTTATATTGACAACGGCTCGTTCTCCCAGTCGGGTGTCGGAAAAGATCAAAAGGCAGTGATGTTCGACAAAGAGTTTATAGGCGGTGGCTCCTTTGACTACATACCGAGCGGATCGACAGTCTATTACCATCCCTTTTCAAGCCTTGCCTCCTCCGATTATATTAGCCTGGTCAGCGACAAGACCACCCTTGCGGACACCGAGACGGTCATTTCCTTCGAGCTTTTGTCCGACTCCTTCCGTAATCGCATCAGCAATCAGCAAACAGAGCTGAATCAGATTCGGGATGTACTGATTCGATTGGAATCTGCCTTCTCTCAGATCGATTTTTATGAGAGTGAAATCGACAGGGCTGAACAGGAGATTGCCCAGATCGATGCCAGCCTGGCGGGATTAGATTCCTCGTCCGCGGAATATTGGAACCTGACCCAACAGAAGAACGGGCGGGAAGAAGATATAGTCGCCTTCGAGAACGAGATCGCCCGCTACCGCTCCGAAAAGGAAAGCGCTCTTGCGGAGCTTCCCGCAGGAATGTCGCCAACCTCGGAGACCATTGAGGCAGAGATCGCGCGCAATGATGCGCAGATCGATCGCCTCGGCAAGCTCGAGAAGAACATGGATCTGATCCGCCACGGAGAAGAGATCATCTATTCGGATGTGGGAGAAAACACGGTCAAATACCTTACCGTGGAGGAAAGAGCGGCGCTTCTGCGCGACATGATCGAGGACTATCCCGAATTTGTCAGCGATCTCACGCTGAAATTCTCCTTGTCTTCTCCCAACAGCCAGACTCCTCTCACCGAGGAGGTCGGCTATACCGTTGTAGGTATCCTTATCCCCACGAATACGCAGGATCATTACGTGGATAATATGGTATATCTGAGTGACAAGGTGTCCGGTCAATATTGGGATATCCAAAAATCGGGTATGAGCTACCACGAATCCTCTACCAACTACAAGGACGAGGAGGGTGCGATCTATACCAAGCTTTACGTTCCCTACGACCATGGCGATATCCAGACGAATTATCTGTGGAATATTTATAACACCGAAGAGTTCTTGTCTGATGACAGCAAGATTCAGATTATTGGAAATTACATCGATAGCCTGCAGATGATTGACTCCTTTGTGGAAGACCTTTCCCAGATTTTCCTCTATGTTGGTTTGGTTCTCGCGGTGTTTGCGATACTCCTCTTCTCGAACTTTATTTCGGTATCCATCTCGCAAAAGCGCAGAGAGATCGGAATTCTCAGAGCGGTTGGCGCGAGAAGTCTTGACGTATTCAAGATCTTCTTCTCCGAGTCGCTTGTGATCGCCGCGATCTGCTCGCTTCTCTCCATCGCGGGAAGCGTGCTGCTCTGTCAGCTTCTCAATACCGAGATCGGCGCTTCGCTTGGCGCGTCCATCTTTGTGTTCGGCATTGCGTCGGTTCTGATCATCTTCGCAATCGCCCTGCTTACCGCGATCCTGGCTACCTTCCTGCCCGTTTGGAACGCGGCAAAGAAGAAGCCCGTAGATTCGATTCGAGCACTGTAATTTCATAACAAAGAAAAGGCACTTGTGGCGAAATGCCACAAGTGCCCGTTTTGTTTTTTATTTCATCAAGGCGGCAACGACGGTTGTTCCCGTGAATACAATAGAGATGAGTACACCTACGGGAGAAAGGAAGCGGATGCCCAATAGCAAAGGACAGAGCGAAATCAAGGCTGCGGCTGCCGACACGGAAAGGAGCGTGATCTTCATTGGCTTTTTCACAATCATGGATATGACGATCAAAAGGAGTAGGGCACAGGTCAAAAGTGCTACGATAAACGGTGCAAAGTTGGCATTCCCAAAGGGGGTCAAATCGAAATAGGAGTACGCATAACGCCACGGCTCTCCTTCGGGATTCGCAAAATTACACACAGCTCCATAGGGCAGGAGCTCCAATATAAGAGCCACAAGAACAATACAAAGCAGGATGATTTTCTTTTTCATAATTGCGCCTCCTTTATGGAAATCAAAATGTGAGTTCATTATAGCATAAAGAAGATCTTTTTTCAAGTCCCTTTGAAATTTGTAGCAAGCTGGATTTTTGAAATTTCAAAAATCAAACTTGCAGAGTGGATTGGGTATCCGTCTGATAAAGGAAGAAAATAAGATAGAAAGAGCAAAGAAATTTTGTGTTTGCGAGAGAATTTTTAGTAAGAATTATTGACAGAAGCCCCGCGCTGTGATATAATATGCGGGTAAAGGCGGTCAAGGTGGCTTGCTTTGCAAGAAAAATCATCTCGACTTTCATTTTGGTTTGAAAAATTTTTTATAGGAAGGTAATAAATATGAGCTTTAAGAATCAGTATTTGAATGAGCTGATGGAGCGCGTTGTGAAGAGAAACCCCAACGAGCCTGAATTTCATCAGACCGTAAAGGAGGTTCTCGAATCCATCGAGCCCGTCATCAACGCTCGCCCCGATTACATTACCAGCGGTGTGCTGGAGAGAATGGTTGAGCCCGAGAGAATCATCAAGTTCCGTGTTCCGTGGGTAGATGATAAGGGAAACGTACAGGTCAACCGCGGATTCAGAATCCAGTTTAACAGTGCCATCGGTCCTTACAAGGGAGGACTTCGCTTCCATCCCTCTGTCAACGAGTCGATTATTAAGTTCCTCGGCTTCGAGCAGACCTTTAAGAACTCCCTGACCTCTCTTCCTATGGGCGGCGGTAAGGGTGGCTCCGACTTCGATCCTCAGGGCAAGTCTGACGCGGAGGTTATGCGTTTCTGCCAGAGCTTTATGACCGAGCTTCAGAAGTACATCGGTGCGGATACCGACGTTCCCGCAGGCGACATCGGTGTTGGCGCACGCGAGATCGGCTATCTCTTTGGACAGTACAAGAGACTGCGTGACGAGTTCACGGGTGTTCTCACCGGTAAGGGACTTCCTTACGGCGGTTCGCTCATCCGTCCCGAGGCGACCGGCTTCGGCGCAGTTTACTATACCGTTGAGATGCTCAAGTACTTCAAGGACGATATCAAGGGCAAGACCTTTGCCGTTTCCGGCTTCGGTAACGTTGCTTGGGGTACCGTGAAGAAGATCAATGAGCTCGGCGGTAAGGTCGTGACCATTTCCGGTCCCGACGGTTACGTTTACGATCCCGACGGAATCGCTACCGAGGAGAAGATCAACTTCATGCTCGAGATGCGCGCGTCTTGCCGCAACCGCGTACAGGACTATGCCGATAAGTTTGGCGTAGAGTTCTTCGCGGGACAGAAGCCTTGGGGTGTCAAGGCAGATATCATGATGCCTTGCGCAACTCAGAATGAGGTTGACATGAAGGAGGCTGAGCAGATTGTAGCCAACGGCGTGAAGTACTACGTTGAGGTTTCCAATATGCCTACCACCAATGAGGCAGTTGCTTACCTGAAGGCAAACGGCGTGATCGTTGCTCCCTCTAAGGCAGTAAACGCAGGCGGCGTATCGGTTTCCGGTCTGGAAATGTCTCAGAACTCCATGCGTTACAGCTGGACCGCTGAGGAGGTTGACGAGAAGCTTCACGTGATCATGAAGAACATCTTCGAAAACTCCGTAAAGGCTGCCAACGAGTACGGTCTGGGTGATGATCTGGTTGCCGGCGCAAACATTGCGGGCTTCGTAAAGGTTGCCGAGGCAATGAAGGCACAGGGCGTTTGCTAATTTCCCTACATATCGGTTTTTAAACAAAGGGTCTGCTTCCGAGGAAGCAGACCCTATTTTAATCTATCGAGGGCGGCAGAGAGGTTCCCTCCACAAAGCCCTCCAGGCGTATGCCGAGATTCCAATCCAAGCGGGCTCCGAGAATATGAAGGATCCGTAAAGCCGCATAGTTATAGGAGGACAGCGGTCGGTCGAGAGCGTCGTTCGTGTGAGCGCTGACTAAAATATCGTTGTCCGTAAAGCCCGTAATGAGCAGGGTGTGATAAAATTTTCCCTCCTCATTTTGCAGCTGTACCACATCTCCGAGCTCCACAGCTCGTGCCGTGCGAGCATCCGCGGCATAAGGACCCACTCCGCCGTTTGCCGAGCGAAATTCGGCAACCTCGGTCAGAAAACGGTAAAGCTCCTCCACACCCGACCATGCGGGAGCTCGGTCGGTGGAGCTGATGTAGTACCATCCATAGGTGGGGGTGTAGTTCATAATGCCGCATCCCGCATAAATGCATTGGGATACGAAATTGGTGCAGTCTCCGCCTACTCCCGCAAAGTCATAGAACAGGGGATTGCGAGAGAGTGCCCATTTCTTGGCATAGGAGACGGCACTTTGGCGATCATAGGGAAGTTCGATGAGCAAAATTGGTTCCTCCTGTGGTAAAAATCAATGTCAGTATATGCGTAAAATCCTGATAGGTTGCTTGAAAATTCTTGGGAGTTGTGATATAATAGAAACAGAAAATCGATTTGGCAGAAAGGACATGCCTTATGAAATTGTTACACACCGCAGACCTTCATCTGGATAGCCCTTTTGCAGGCAAGAGTCCCGCGGAAGCAGAAGAAAAACGCAATTTGCAGCGAAGAGTCTTGAAACGGATTTTTTCCCTTGCTAAGAAAGAATCCTCGGACATGATCCTCATTGCGGGAGACCTGTTCGACGGAAAATATATTACCCCTGAGACCGAGAGTCTGTGCCTTCGTCTCTTTCGGGAGGCAGGCTGCCCTGTGGTCATTGCTCCCGGAAACCATGATCCCTATGTGGTTGGCTCCTTCTATCAGAAGCATGAGTTGCCCGAAAACGTTTACGTGTTTTCCTCTTCCCAGCTTCAATGCTTTGATTTTGAGGAATTGGGTGTCAAGCTATTCGGTTATGCCTTTTCCTCCTCGGTGCTGAGTGAGTCTCCTTTAGCAGGGACAGAGGTCCCCGAGGAGGATGGCACCTTGCGGATCCTTTGCGCTCACGGGGACCTTGGTATAGCGGTTTCCCGCTATGCGCCCATTCTTCCCGCGGATGCGGTTCGTTTGAGGCTGGATTACTGTGCTCTTGGACATATTCACCATGCGGGCGAGGTGGTAGAAGAGGATGAAACTCTCCTCTGCTATTCGGGAATTCCTCAAGGAAGAAGCTACGATGAGCTTGGACAGGGAACTGTGCGTATGGTTACGCTTTCTCGCCACCATTTGCCCGTAATCAAGCAGGTGAAGGTGTCGGAGGAGGAATACCACTGGGAGGAGTTGGATGTCAGCGGATGCGAGGACGCAGCGAAGATGGCGCGAGAGATCATCGAAGTGGTTCAGCGTGTATCGGACGGGGGAGGAACGCACCTGCGTCTGACCTTGACGGGAAATGCTCCTGCCGAAGTCATGGAAGAGCTTTTGGCAACGAAGGACACATTGGTGGGAGCTCTTTTGAAACTGGAATTACAGGATCGGACGGTACCCTATGCGGAGGGTTCATATCTTGAAAAGGATGTTGGACTCAGGGGGGCTTTTTACCGAAGTCTTTATCCGAAGCTGACCCATGAGGATCCCCATGTGCGCCGACAGGCGCTTCGCGCGTTGCAGATCGGACTTTGCGCCATTGAAAACCGACGGATTCCGGGGGAGGAGCAGGAACGATGAAAATCAAGGAATTATATATTGATGTATTTGGCGGTTTGAAGGATCGGAGATTGACTCTGACTGACGGCTTGAACTTGATTCAGGGAGAGAATGAGAGTGGCAAGAGCACGATCATGCTCTTTATTAAATTCATGTTGTACGGACTGCCCCGTAAGGGAAATGAAGAGCGGGATCGCTCGGTGAGTCGACAGGAGCATTGTGCCAGAGGCAGCATGACCCTTTTCCATGAAGAAGAGGAATATCGCATTGAACGCTCCTTTGTCGAGGGAATTCGGGGAGGAAGCGAGAAGCTGATTGTTTACCGTCTGTCGGACGGGGAGGAGGTCTTTCGGGAAAAGGAGCCTGGAGAGGTATTTTTGAAGGTCCCCAAGGAGGTTTTTGAAAGCAGCGCCTTTGTGGGACAGATGATGTGTGAGATGACAGGCGGAAAAAAAGGAGCGGAGGCGATCCGCAATCTTCTGACCACCACCGACGAGAAGATCGATCTGTCAAAGATTGAAGAGCGACTGGAAAGGATTCGTGTGGGATATCGCTACCGTTCGGGAAAAGGCGGAAAGCTTCCCGATATGAGCGCCGAGATCCAGAGGGAAAAGCAGAGACTGGAGCGGGCGGTGGCGGATGGGCTTCGCAAGACCGAACTGGAAGAAAAAAGTGCTCGGCTTGCTACCCAATGCGCCGATGCGGAGGAACGGCTGCAAAAGGCAAATGCTCTTCTCAGACAGGTGGCAAAGATCGATCTTCTGAATCGATTTGATTCCTTACATGAAAAAGAAAAAGAACTTCGGATGTTGGATGCGGAGCTTTTGGGAATAAAGGCATCAGAGAAGATCGATGAGACTCTCTTGGAAGAGAGAGAGATTGCCCGTCTCTGCGCGCTGGCAGATCAGCTTGAAGCGGCAGAACAAAAAAAGCGGCTTGCCAACGAGGAATACGAGAGAGTCCTTGGTTCGGTGAATTTTAACCCGGAGGACGCGAAGCTTGGTGAACGCCTCGAAGAGGACGGAGGCGTCGATGCCGTGTTTTGGCGCGTGGAAAAGCTTTGTAAGACGAAACGGACCCTTTGGTGGTTTAGCGGTCTCTTTTTGCTTGGAGGAATCGGCGGAGCTCTGCTCAGCGTTAAGCTGTGGGCTTCTATGTTGGGAGCCATGGGGGCGGGAGCAGTCGGCGTATTGGGACTGATTTTGCTTCTGTGCTCGGTTTCCTATGCCAGAAGGGCAAGCGCAATCGCACGGGAGTACGGAGCTACCTGTGCTACCCTTGGCGAATACGTGTATGGCTGTATGGATGATCTCGAAAAGAAGAGAGAGTTTGACGCTCTCAAAAATAGAAGCGAGGAAAATCTTCGCATTGCTTCCGCGCATCTTCGGGAAATGATCGAATGGCTGCGGAACGAATTGGATCAATTTGAGGATAGCGAGAACAAGCAGCCTACTCCCGAGGTAGCCAGAGAGTATGCGGGTCGAATCCGTGATTTTCTGACTGCATACAGTGAGGCGAAAAAACGCAGAGACGTGTTAGATCATGGAATCGAAGAGATTAAAAAGCAACTGGCTTCTTATGACGAGGCTACTTTGCGAGGGGAACTTTTGGCGGCGGGGATGACGGGAAGACCTGTTGATCTTGCGCGTGCCGAGCAAGAGCAAAGGTGGGTAGAAACCCAGAGAGACCTGCTGCGACAAAAGAGAGAAGCTACAGAAACCGAGCGGATTGCTCTTTGCGCAACCGTAGAGGATCCCATGCCCATCGCCGATCGGTTGACCGCTATGCAAAAGAGGTATGCGGAGGCGGATGAATATTATGAGGCACTGGAGATGGCACTGGAGGCGTTGCGTGAGGCGGGAGACGTGATGAGCGGAAACGTGACCCCTATCCTCGGAAAGAGGGCGGGGGAGATCATGGAATATCTTAGCGGGGGGAGCTATTCGGATTTCTTTGCGGGCAGCGATCTGGTTCCCTCATTGGAGCATAAGGATGGGTTCCGAGTTTCCTCCGATCTATTGAGCGGAGGAACAAGGGATGCGGCATACCTTGCGCTCCGTATCTCCCTTATGCTGCAGATTTTTGAGGGAGAACTGCCTCCCCTCATTTTGGACGAGAGTCTTTGCCAGTTAGATGATACCCGTATGGGACGGGTTCTTGATCTTCTTTCGAGATTGAGCGGCTCACAGCTCCAATGCCTGCTCTTTACCTGTCAGGGACGGGAGGCAAATTTCTGTCGGGCGGGGGGACATGCTTGCCACGTGATTGAGCTTTGATTGCAGATTCACCAAAAAGCAAGGATTGATTTTTGTGGGATTTGTCCCATGAAATTTTCGTCGATTTATGGTATAATAGAAAGGAAGAAAGAAGAGTGCTTGCTCTTCGTGACAACGATTCGTGCAAGGATGGTGTGACATGTTCAAGAAGGGAGATACCGTAAGCTACCGTTCTGAGGGTGCCTGTAAAATTTCCGATATCCGAAAAGAAAATTTCAGTGGCGCAAATGGAGGCATGGCATATTATTATATTTTGTCTCCGCTCAACGACCCAAGATCTACGCTGTTTGTGCCCGTAGACAACGAACGACTGACTGCCATGATGCGTCCGCTTTTGTCAGCAGAGGATATTCTCTCCCTTTGTGAGGAGCTTCGCGGTGAGCGTATGCCATGGATTGAGGAGAACCGAGCCCGCAACGCGGCGTTCCGAGAGATCCTTTCCGAAGGGGACCGTAGAAAGTTGATCGTTCTTTTAAATACCATTGCTGAGCGAATAGAAGAAACAAAAACAGAGGGAAAACGCCCTCTGGGGACCGATCTGAATGCGGCAAGCCGTGCCGTGCGCCTATTATACGAGGAATTTTCCGTTACCACCGATCTTTCCTCCGAGGAGGAGATCTTCGGACTGCTCCGAGGAGAACGAAGGCTTCAATCCAGATAAAATACAAATGATGTGTACCCCAAAGGTCAGACACCTTTGGGGGTACACATCATTTTTTTATTCTTTATTGCAGATCTCCTTATGCCCCGTAGGGTTTTCCCGAACGGATGCAGACGTTGCCAATGACGATATCGGGATCTCCTTTTTTGGGAAAATCCAAAATGGCGGGAATCTCACCGAGACGAAAGACCTGATTGGTTCCCCGAAGCGAGAAGGGGCGGACGCTAATATCAAATTCCGTACCGTCAATGGTGACGATCGCTTTTCCCGTCAGCATGGAGCAACGGAGAGACACCCTGTGAAGAACCTCCGCGCTCTCCTCGGTTTCTTCATTGATCGAATTTTCTTTGATTTCCCAATGGTAGTGTTTCATAATTTACCTCAATTCCTTTATGTCAAAATGATAAAATTCTTTGGATGGGGAGTGCCATGAAATCGATGGAATGGCGTTCTCGGCAGAGACTGTCAATATCAAGGATTCGCTTTCGGAGGTGAGTTGGAAGGAGGTGGAGAAGGACGGTTTGGATTGCTCCTTGGCGAACAGACCTGTTCCACTCATCTTCGCAAGGGCTTCTTTTTTTGTCCAAATGCAAAAAAAAGCCAGCTCGTTTTCATCCATAGCAGAAAATTCCGCATATTCCTCGGGGGTGAAAAAGCGATGAGCAACACTCTTTGCATGAGGATAAGGGCGTAAAGGCTCCAGATCTATTCCGACCTTTCCCGAATGATCGTCTCCCAAGACCGCCGCTGCCCATGCTTTTGTGTGACAAAGGCTGAAAGGAGGTGCCGAAGGGTCGTCAAAGTAAGGTTTTCCCTCGGGAGCTCTCATGATGGTCAGAGGAAAATCTCCCACAAGCTCCCGAAGCGCCAGAAGTGCGCAAAGACTTTCCTTTTGACGGTCAGGATGACGTATGGCGGCGAGACGGTTTTGTTCGAGCTCTCCAAAAGGAAGGCTTGGTGTATGGCATAGGGTATCCAAGATCGAAAATAAACAAATTCGCATGATCGCCCTCCTTTTTGCTGTTGATATCATTATACCGCAAAGAAAGAAAAAAATCAAGATACATATGAAAAAATAAGGGCGGATGAGAATGATCTCATCCGCCCGACGGAAACCCGTCAGATGTAAACCTTGCGAATCGATTCAAGCGTTGCGGGAATGCCGTATCGAATATTGGAAAGCTCCTCGGTGTAACGCCCATAGAGACGATCGGAACGATCTTCGTCTTCGTCAAGGATCAGCATGGCGGCAAGATAGAGAGCCGCAGCGGGAGCCAGACGGTCACAAAGAGGGAAGTCTTGTTCTAATGGGAGATAGGTGTGACTGTATTCCTCGGTAGAAGACATGCTTAGCCACCGATCCAGGTCCTCGTTTTCGGTACAGAAGTCAGCAAGGTGATAGGGAGCCTGTTCGGCAAGATCTTCGTTTTCCGCGGATGAATGTCCAAGGGAAAGAAGTGCCAAAGCGTGCTCATAAATATCTTGGTTCTTCATTTTTTAATTCCTTGTGGAGGGAGATCTGGCAGCGGCCAAATCCAAAACGACCAGCTCATCGGGATAAACAATGCTTGCGCCATAGAGATGCAGACCCTTCACCGCATCGGCAAAGCGCATCTCGGGACGGTATGCCTCAATTTCGGAAAGCTGTTCCGCAAATGCGATGGCTCGCTTGGTACGCATGAAGCACTTGTGCATGGATATATCATTGTTGATACATTGTTCGTAGATTGCGTTGGTTACAAAAACCTTACAGCCCGCAACCGTTCCGATGCAACCCGTTTCCAGTGCGGTGGTGTTGTCAGTGGAAAGAATCAGTTTGGCTTTATAAAGGATAGAAGCCACACTGGGGCTGATCTCCAGTACCACCTCGGTACCCTCGTAGACACCGGCATGGTAGAGAAGCTCTTTCGCTGCCACGATCGTATCAAAGAAGTTATCGGGAGTAAGATTCTCATTCACAATCACGTTAGGATGGTCGCGGTACAGCTCGTAGATGCACTGATCGGCAGCGGCGGCAAGACCGTTGGCGGCAATCCGCATAGCGGCATCCATCAGCTTGGGGGTACACTGCGCGCGGTCGATGTCATCGATCTGGAAATTAAAATATCTTGCCCGATTAATGATCAGTTCATGGACCGTATCGGAAAGCGCCTGAGGAGCCGACATATTGCTGTTCTTCGAGTAGTAATTGATGTCAATAGAGCCAACACCGCAGATCTTGACGACCGAGCCCTTGTTCTTGATCTCGCCCTCAAATTCACGGTTGCAGTTGGCAACGCCTACGTAGCGCTTGTCCAGTTCCTTGTAAAGAGTCTCACTCCAGACGGTGGGGATAAAATGATTGATAGCCATAAAATTAAATTCCTTTCTTTTTTAAAAAATAATGGATGAGTAGTTTGTAGGGGATGCGTCGGATTATGGACGCCATTTTTTCATAGATTCTCTGATTTTTTTGAAGTTTTCCCGAACCTCCGAGGGGGACATGGATCGGACCTCGTCGGGAGAAAAATATTCGTTCGCTGTGTGGAGTCCCGCCCGTCCCGCTGATCGTTCGGCATTGAGACGGTTGATCTCCTCGGCATGGAGTCGGTCTATGCGGTTCTTTTTTTCGTAAAGAGCATAGGCGGCGCTGAGGGGAATACCCGCACCCACATCCCGCCATACCGATTCGGGAACCTCCCGAATCGGCGTGGTAGGGAACAGGCGGCTGAATTCCTCCATTTCCTCCATGACCTTTTTTTGTTCCTCTTCCTTTTGCGAAAGAGAGGTGCGGAGTCGGTCAATTTCTGCCTTGAGCGCAGAAATTTCATCGTTTGGATCCAAGGAGCATTCCTCCAATGTGGACAGCTCCTTCATCTTTTCCTCTTGGGGAATGGGGAAATCTGCCTCTGCGGACGAGGTGCCTGACTGAAAAGATTGGGGATCCGGGTTTTCCATTTGTTTTGTTTCTTCCATGTGTTTCCTCCTAAATTTGATTATCAGATGTTTCGTTTAATGTCTCATTCACTCCCGATCGATCGAGCTCTTCGAGAAGAGCTTGACGGTCCATCAAGAGACCAGAGGGTAACCTTCGGATGTATGCTGAGGGAGTCAGATATCCGGCATCCAAAAGCTTGTCCAACATATTTTGTGCTCCTACCGCCGAGTATCGTGATAGTTCTGCCACGTCTACCCTTGCGGACAGAAAGCCCTTTTTCAGCATGCTGAATTCTACCGATTCGGTACAAACTCCATTCTTATTTTTGCAAGGGAGAAGGCGTTCCGCGGGATAGTAAGCGCACATCATATCCGCCCAAATATTTGCCATATCCTCCACACAACGGTAGTAGTTTCGTCTGATCTGCTCCAGCGGAACGCGGGAGCTTTCCTGCAGGGCAAGAATGGCGCTGGTGTTGGTGGCTTCGGTGTTTCCGAGAGCAGATTCGGTGGCGCCCATCAGTTCCTTTGTCGTGCTGATCGCGGACTCAATCAGCTCCATATAGCCCCCCTGCATTTGTCCTGTTCCCACCACAGAAACGGCATCGGCGATGTTTCCTCCGCCCACGGCGGCGATTGCCTGACCGACTTCGTTGGACCACTCGGGGATTTTGGATTTATCGTATATGACCTTGGAGAAAGCGGTATCGGTCATGTGCTTCATTGCCATGGCAAATGCCCCGTTGATGTATTTCTGATTGGGAATCAGAGAGGTGATGGGGGAGGTACCGTGAAAACTGTTTTTGGTGGGGATCCAATTGCAATAGGCAATGGGATAGAGACGGCAATCGGTTCTTGCGCGGCGAATCGAGCATTCCTTGGTGGATTTTTCAAAAACAACTTTTCCATTCTCGCGCCAAAATTTGATGATGTAGGTAGCCTTGGCTTCCGCGTCTCCCTCCAACTCATAAAGGGACATTTCGCCGCTTTGGTCGTGACAGTCACTGTCACCGACGATCTTCAAGAGATCATCCTCGGAGCACCCCGCCTCAGCCGCTTCGGCTCGAAGGGAAGCAACCGAGGCACGTCCTGCCAAAATGATATAATCCTGAGATTGAATATCGGCGCGATTTACGTCTGAAACAAAGAGATTGACATTATCAATGACCTCGGTGACGATATCCCCCTCATAGAGCTGAGGGCTTTTGATGGAAGGATCCCAGTAGCAGTAGAGCACGCCGTCTCCTGTAATGGCAGCATCGGTCAGCATGCGAAGAAGACGATGCTCCATGCCGTTTTGTTCCCAACGATAGGCGGTATTTGCCGAAAGAGTCTCAAGACCCCGTGCCAATTCCTCGGCATCCCTTTGATTTCGCAGAAAGGGAAGGTTTTCGTCGGTGTATCGAATGCTCAGATCGGTGGATGCTACGGAGCAGATGAGATAATCCATAATTCGCCGAATAATGTTGAAAACGGGATGCGGAAGATCGGGACCATCAGTGTTCTGCCACTGCACGCCACGGTAAAAACGTTCGTTTCTGCGAACGGTTTCGTAAAGACCGATCCTCCGCTTATAGTTTTTGCCTGATTCATATTGCGCCCAGGCTTCTTTGATGGAATGATGAAATGGTTTCATTCGCGATTCCTTTCTTTTTTATTGGTTTATTGAGTGTGGATCGAGATACGCCGAACGGAGAGAGGGGAATTCCCATTGGCGCTGATTGATAGGTTGGCACATCGGAAACGACCGGAGCGACAACGTTTTTTGGATACGGTACTTCCTGTGGCATCATTGGTCGTGAAGGAAGCAGAGATCGGTTCCCTAAGATCTCCTCCAAAAAGCGAGACTAAGACGGGATAAGTGTGCGTGACACCGTGGAAGGTTATGTGGGTAACGGTTTTTATATTCGAAGAGCCGAGATCTCCCAGAGAAGCCTGGTAATATGCTTGGATTGGAAAGGTGTTTTGCGCCTCGTTTACATCGCGGTATTGGTCATTGGAAAATTGGTAGAGTGTCGAGGAATGAGTAAAGCCCATTCGATCTCCTAACCACATCAAGCGATCGGCAGGGATATCCGTATAACGGAACCAATCACCGGAATCCAGGCGGCAGATCCAAACCATATTTTGCCCTGTGTCATTGACCCATAGCTCGTTATTGGCGGGATCAAAGCAAAGCTGCGCGCGGCTGTAGAAATCCTTGTCCCAGTAAGGGGCAACATTCTTTGAAATGCTGACCGCTCGAAGATTGCCGTCTGAGGTGCTTTCCCAGCGGTAAATCGTATTTTGCTCCACGGTAATCGGGTCGTTTGCTGCTTGAACTACACCGTTTGGCGTGGCACACCCGATGGGATTCATGCCACATGTGGAGAGCTTCTCCTTGTCGGTGTCGACGTTTTTGGCGATCCAGGTATTTCCCTCTGTGAAAAAGACAATACGGTCACGATCATGTGTGGCACCTTGAATCCGAAATTGCCCGTTCCCAACCGTGAAGTCACATCCTTCGCGAAAATAGAGGGGGGAACTCAAAGCATTGATGCTTTTGGATTCAAGAAGATTTTCTTTGGGGACGTATGAGGCACAGAAGACGGTGGCATGGGTGTTTCCACCGAAAAGGAGAATGCGGCTGGCATCGGTATTGCCAAAAAGTACGTCTTTGTCACAGCTGTATAGGTCTTTCTTAGGAAGAGAGGGGTCGTCTTCGAAGGTAAGATATACGGTAACACGGTCTCCCGATTTCGGACGGAGGATGTTGACTGTATTGAATTCAAGATCCAAATAGTAATCTTCGGTTTTGGTCTGTTCCACGTTGTTACGAAGCACACGCTCGACAGATTTGATTTTGTAAGGGGAACGGAGATACACAGTGGGAGGATCCTGAATGATATAGGTCATTCTGGCTTGGTTGTGCAGAAGATTTCTCGGCTCATTGATCTCTCCAAAGTGGGTGTTTGGCCAGTCCTTTGCTACCAAGGGAATGTAACCGATGGTACGTTCTACCGTATTCTCGTCCACAATATATATATCGCTATCGCACAGAAGGAAAAGTGTTCCTTGATGGTAAAAGAAATGAGCGTTGCCTGAAGAGGATTGGATTTGTCCGCACAAACGGCTTTCTTCGGTTTTAAGATTGACCAGATATACTTGATTGGCACGGAGCAAAAACACATAGGGGATTTGATTGAACTGCGTTACGATAGAAGCTCTGATCTCGTTTTTGGAAACGTGAAGCGGAGAGTAGCCGTTGCGCTTGATCAATGAACCATCTCCCGTAATTCGAAAATTTTGAATATCCACGGTGTTTGGTATGCCGTCCATGGCAGTGGCAAAACGAATACCATGAAAGCCATCTGCTCGGACGGACGGAGTCTTTTTTTGCTTTGTTGACATAGCATAACCTTTCTTGGAATGTGATATGGTTGAGGACCTCGTTTTCAAAGGAGTACAGACATATTATTTAATCAAAAAACGAGTGCCTCGAAGGAGGATGAAAGTGAAATTCTTCCAGAGGGGAAGGGGAAGGGGGCGGACACCGACTCATGAGCGCATATCGAAGTGCTTCGGGGGCGTGTGTTACGCTATGAGGTTCGTTTGAGGCATCCTCGGGACGGTTTGGGTCGCACAAAAGCGCGCCGAGACAACGAATCAGCTCCCTGCAAGCAGAGGAAATCCGAAGGTGAGGAGAGGCACCCAAATATTCCCGAAGCATTCGCCAGCCGGGAATTCGGCGATTGTCGGCGGGGATCATGGGGGGCATGCCGCCAACCGCTTGCATGATCTCAAATCCGCTTTTTCCGCTGTCCTGTCTTCGGTTCCAAAGATCGGGAGAGGCAACGGCGAATTCCACATCTTGTCCTTGGCAGAGCTCCGAAAGCCGAGCGGCTCCTTGCGAAAGGGTTAGATCGGGAACCATAAGTTCACGAAGAACGTAGATATTTCCCTCTGTGTCAACTCCCATCAGTAGAGCAGCCAACATATCAAAGCCGTAGTCAAAAGCAAGAAAACGCTTTAAACGCTCGGGAATAGATGTGGGGGCGCATACGTGTACGTCGGGATCAAATTCGGGAAGAAACTGTCCTTCAAAAACATCCCATTTTCCAAAAAGCCAAGCATCCCTTAATCGATGGGGAAGGGATTCCAAAGAACGAACGTAATCCGGGTCTGCTTTGAGAAGCACGTGGTTGTCGTAAACCAGTGCGGGAATAAAGCAATAATCCTGCGGATTTTCATTTTTTCGAAACTGGCGGTCTACAAAAAGTCGTTTGACCCAGCCGTGCCCCACTCCTCCCGGATTGCAGGTTAAATACATTCTCCTGGGAACGTTGGCAGTTCCTCTTAGGCATGCCTTAAAAATGGAAAAGCAGTATTCGCTCAATTGTGTCGCCTCGTCAATGGCAATGACATCATATTCCTGACCCTGATAGCGAAGGGCATCAGAATCGACGGCACAGTAACCGAGGAAAATTCGACTTCCATTGGCAAGAGTGAGGACCTTGTCGGCTTCGGACCAAGAAAGAAGTGCTCCGTATTCCTTTAAAAAAGGAAGAACGTGATTGGATTTCAGTTCGGGGTAGGTGCGACGGATCAGAAGACAGCGAAGTTCTGGATAACGAAGGCACATGGCGATCAGCTTGCGCCGAAGCGCCCAAGATTTCCCCCCACCTCTTGCCCCTCCATAGGCTATAAAGCGGGCACGGGCGCGGAAGAAGTCCCTCTGACGCTTTGTGGGAGTGCCTTGGATGGTGAGAATAGGGGAGTTCTTCATTCTCCGTCACCGAAAATGTCGTGCTCGAATTGGATGATAGGGGGAGCATCGGAGCATAGCGGACGATCCCTGCGCTCTATTTCACGGTCGTAGCCCAAACGGCGCTTGAGATAGGCAGTCAGGAGCGTAGGTGAGACGGTGGAATTGAGTGCTTCATCCTCTAAAACAGCGTAGATATATGCGATGGCTTCGGGAAATTCCTCGGAAAGTCCGATCAGATCCTCGGTGCCAATTTGCAGAAATCGGCAAAAACCGGCGATGTTGGGAAAGCGTCCTTCATTTTTTTTGGAGGCTCTTGCGGAATTTCCGCCTTCCTCCTCGGATGGAGGGTGGCAAGAGGAGATGTATTTTTTCAAGAGCCGATCGTAGTTATTGCGGCGGAAAGCATTCAAGAGAATGTCTCTGCCGCTTTTTTTGTTCATAGATGTTACCTCCTTTTCGTCTGTACACCCGTATTATACAGCCAAAAAAAGTCTCAAACCGTCTCAGTTAGTCTCAACTTGTCTCAATTTTCGGAATTTTTTTCAAAAAAATTTGACCATGACCATAAATTTTGATAAAAAAATCCCGTCGGGGAGATTTCTCCTCGACGGGATGCCTTTCATAAAATATTTTATGGGTCAATTGGAAGGATCTGCCAGCTTTTTGTGCTGTACTGTTCCGCGGCGGCAATGATCTCTGCCTGTTCGCTTTCATCTGCCGCATAAGGAAGAAGCAGGCGCATATTATAGCGAAGCAGAAGGTCGAGCCTTGCGGAGGCTATCGATTGTACGTGTCCGATTATAGTCTCTTCCTTGCTAAGCTCGGTGGCGTTGATGGCAAGAAAATCGAAGTTATCTACCAAATCATCAACCAGAATTGCGGAGTCCTCTGCCTCGAAAAAGGAGAAGGGAATACAGATTCCCAACGTGCCGTCGGGATACAGACGGTGAACGTCCTCGGAAAGCAGGAGAAGCTCCTCTAAGGATTCGGTAGAAATTTCGGGTGCCAAGAGAAGAATATCATGCATGCCGCTTTTCATCGCGTCGGCAAGAAGTGCCGCGGTTTCGGACAGTCGTACCGATCGAAGTACGGGATCCTTTTCCTCAAATGCGGTCAAATGCCAAATGCCGCATAGGCGCATCTGATTGGTTTTTGCTTGCGAAGCCGCGCGAGCGATGGTGATGGAATAACTCGGACTCCCCAGTCCCAGGGAATCAGCAAGGGACGAGCTGTAAAGGAGAGAGCCGTCGGTTCGATTCAGTGGGACCGACACCTCTCTTACCGATTGCTTCCAAAGCTCCTGAAGCCGAGACGCAAGCGTAGAGGAATCTGCCGTTTCAAGATAGAGAACGTGTGCTTTGACCGAAACGGGCAGAGGGAAATGGTTTCCTTCGCCGAGTTGCTCGTTATCCGTATCCTTCGGGGGCTCTCCTTCATCGGCAGAAAGAGTTCCAAGGATCAGAAATCCTGCCAGCAATAGAATAAGGACGATTCCGGCGATTAGAATGGTTCGACGAATTCGACGTTTCCGTTGGAGCTTCCGACGGTATTGTGTGTGACGGCTGCCTCCGTTCATGATACCCTCCGAATGCCAACATTCTTCTTGGCGTGCCTCTTCTTCAAAAGGATCACGACAACGATGACTGCCGTTAGAGCCACCACAGCTCCGATGACAAGACCAATAATTACGGGAATGTAGGAGGGTGTTTCATAGACCTCGGGGAGGCGGATAAGATCCAGTTCTTCGTAAAAATCGTTGGGAACAAAGGAGAGAGTCTTCTTTACTTCGGAAAGATCGTTGGCGATTTCCACACCGTAATATTGATTTTGCAGAGTCGTAAAATTCTCGGAGATATAAGCGTCCTCCAGAGCTAAACGCTGAATGATGTAATAACAGGTGCCATAGGAATTCTCTAATTCGCCGCTCGCCGTAACAATGTCGCTGATTTCTCCGATCTCCAGCGCAAACACGGCATCCTCATAAGACTTATCCATCGTGCCTCGGCAGAAATAGTAACCGTTTTCCGATATCATGTTGAAATCCTTGTTGTAAATACTTCCAATGGCTTCAAACATGGTAAGCGATCCGTTTTGCAGCTTCTCGTATGCGATCGAAATCTGATCATAGTCGGGGTTCATGATTTGTCTTGTGCGAACAAAATTGTTCTTGATATAGGATTTCAGGACTGTGGAATCGCTTTCTACCAAACCGACCTGAGGGTAATGGACGAGAAGACGGTTGTATATCAAATCAATTTGGGAGGAGTAGAGAAGATAGCGCTCGGTCAGTCCGATCTCTTGAAGGCTCTGACGATAAAGCTCCTTGTCCCCGTTAAATTCCAGATTGATTTTGGATTCCAATTCGTTTTCGGCATTCTTTTTGACTTCTTTTTCGTCGTATGCAAGTCCCACGTTTTCGCAAAGCTTCAGAATGGCAGTGTTCGTGGTGATGTTTTCACGAACCAGACGGTCCAGCTTTTCCCGCATTTTTACAGGAGCTCCTCCTGTGGATTCTTCTACCGAGGGAAGATAGTTGCTGACCAGAAAATAGAGCTCGTCGTAGCATACGTCCTTCCCATCTACTGTTCCGATCACGGTATCTGCCTTGATTTTTGAATCGGTAGGCTTGGATGCGCAGGAAACCAGTGCCGACATGGAAAGCAGCAGACAAAGTCCCACGACCATGAAAGAACGGAATTTAATTGAGTGCTTCATAAATACCTCGCAATATGTAAGTTGAACCAATATTCTCATCATACATTATACCTTGATTTTGTGACAAAAATGTGAATAAATCAGGATTTGAAAAGGAAAAGAGGAGAAAGGACAAAGAAAAATTGGAAAATCTCTTCCATTTAAAGAAAAAACATGGTATAATGAAGCAAGGTGATTCCCAAGGAAGGAGGAGCGTATATGCAATCCAAATACCCCATTCCCCTCAGCCAGGTCGTCAGAGAGTTTCAGCTTGAGACCATCTCGTTGCCCGAAGGGGGAGAGGACATTCAAATCAGCAGCCCCGAACTGAATCGACCGGGACTCGCGCTTTCGGGATTTAACGAAATGTTTGAACCCAACCGCATCCAACTGATCGGAAGGATGGAGCATCGGTACCTTTCCGAGCTTTCCGAGATACAAAGAAAGACTCGAGTTGAAAATTTCTTTCGCCTAAAACCCGTCGCCTTGGTCTTGACCTCCAATCTCCCGCCTTTTGATGAAATGGTGGAGTTGGCGAAAGCCTATGACATTCCTCTGCTTCGTACCGAGGAACGTACCAGTGCGTTCATGGCATCGGTCATTTCGTACCTAAATACCAATCTGGCTCCCCGTATTACACGTCACGGTGTACTGGTGGAGGTTTACGGAGAGGGTATGTTGATTCTCGGCGACAGCGGAATCGGTAAAAGCGAAACCGCTATTGAGCTGGTTAAGCGTGGACATCGTCTGATTGCCGACGATGCGGTGGAGATCAAGCGGGTATCCGCAAAGACCTTAGTCGGCACCGCTCCCGAGCTGATACGTCACTACATTGAGCTTCGGGGTATCGGTATCGTGGACGTACGCCGTCTGTTTGGTATGGGGTCTGTCAAGGAGACCGAGCGGATTGACCTGGTGATCAATCTGGAAACATGGGATTCCGAAAAGATGTACGATCGGTTTGGCTTGGATGAGGAGCATGTCAATATCCTCGGCATTGATATTCCCGCTATTACGATTCCCGTGCATCCGGGACGAAATCTTGCGGTGGTTTTGGAAATTGCCGCTATGAACCACCGTCAGAAGAAAATGGGCTATAATACGGCGGAGGAATTTAACAAGCGCCTGATGGAGCAGGAATTTTAATTTGAAAATATCTTATACAAATGAGATTTTTATCGTGAAATTGAGCGTGTTGGATACAAAGCATTACGGCGAGGAGCTGGAGCGTTCTTAGGGATTCCGTACCGTTGGCTACGGAAACAACGAGAGCTACTGGAGAGACCTTGTTTCCAACCTGCGCTTGTGCGGCTATGACAGAGTTCTGTCCATTGAGCACGAGGACACGTTATGTCCATTGATGAAGGACTTCGCAAGGCGGTTTCCTTTTTGAAGGATATCGTGATCTATGAGGAAAAGCCCACCACCATGAGCTGGGCTTAAATCAATAACCCCCCGTGATTTTGACTGTCCTAAATGGTTTAGGCAGCTCAAAAACGGGGGGTATTGATTTATTTTTAAAAGGTGTTTTTTGCCCACGTAGCGGATAGAGAGGTCCAAACAGCGAGGTCGGGACGGTTGATCCCCTCATTCTTCTCGGTGATGCCAAGTGCTTCACGAACAAGGGGGGAATTCCAAAGGATTCCCGCGCTTCCCGCCAAATGTCCGCCTGCGGAAAATCCGAGAATAAGAATCTTATGGGGGTCAATATTGTACGTTTCCGCGTTCTCGCGCACGTGTTTGATGGCAAGTGCCGCTTTAATAAGCGGGCGACCTTTCGTAGCGTTCTCCTCTGTACCGTAGCGAAGGACAAAGGTATTAAATCCTTCGTTCAAATAAAGCAGGGCAAAGGGCTCTCCCTCGTGATGGGCAAGTCCGTGGTAGCCGCCGCCGGGACATATGATGATAGCGGGGCGGGGAGAGGGATTGGAGCCCTCGTCCTGAATATAAGTGGTCAGCGTTGCCTCGGGGTAACGCATATCAAGAATCATTGTTTCGTGTCTCATAAATGTATCCTCTTTCTTTAATGACTTTATTATAGCACCCAAAGGAAAAAATGCAAGAAAAAATCTTGACAAGAGTCGAATTTGTGTTATAATAATACGTGACACGGGGAAACCTGTGAATATATCGTACAGAAGAGTAGGAATACGGGCGTAAAGTGCTTGTCGGACGGGGAGTTGCCGACGAGACGAAAAGCGACAGGGAAGTCGCTTGCGGCCCATATTCTGCATCCCGCTTCATACGGCAAGCATTGGGGACATTTTGTTGCCTTCTTTCCTTCGCCATATGCAGTCGAGGAAGGGAGGATTTTTTTATGAAAAATAAGGCAAGGCTGAAATTTATTTGTTTTTCGGCAATGCTCGTTGCGATTGAAATTGTTTTGAACCGATTTTTGTCGATCAATACGCTTGGATTGAAAATAGGTTTCAGCTTTATTCCGATCGTGACCGCGGCAATTCTGTTCGGACCGATCAAGACAGGCGTGATCTACGGGATTGCGGATCTCGTAGGAGCGATCCTTTTTCCGATTGGTCCTTATTTTCCAGGGTTCACCGTTTGCGCGTTTTTGATGGGAGCGGTGTACGGAGTTTTTCTTTACAATAAAGAAAAGATCGGATTCTTTAGAAATATTCTTCCTCCCATCCTCATAAATTATCTTGCTTTAGGATTGTTTGTCAATACGCTTTGGGTCAGTATTCTCTATGACTCAAAGACCTATTGGGTTTGGTTTATATACCGTTTGCCCGAATATGCGGTGTTGATTCCGATCTCTGCCATACTGATCCCCGCGATCCTGAAATTAACGAAAGAACTCAAAAAGATCGTTTACAAATAAAATTTATTATTATTACGGAGGGGGTGTGAAATGAATTACAACGAAGCCATTGATTATATTCACTCCATCAGCTGGACCTTTTGCAAGCCCGGGCTTGAAAGGATCGGTGTTCTTTGTGAACGCCTCGGGAATCCTCAGGATTCTTTGCGCTTTGTTCACGTGGCGGGAACCAACGGAAAGGGCTCGACCTGCTCCATGCTTTCCTCGGTTCTCCGTGCGGCAGGATATCGAGTCGGGCTCTATACCTCTCCCTATATTCGATTTTTCAACGAAAGAATGTGTGTGGACGGAGAGCCTATTTCCAATGAAGAGCTCTCTGAGATCACCGAATATGTCCGTCCATTTGCCGATGACATGACCGACAAGCCCACCGAGTTTGAGCTGATCACCGCCATTGCCTTTGAATATTTCAAGAGACATGCCTGTGATGTGGTTGTCCTGGAAGCGGGCATGGGCGGCCGCTTGGACTCGACCAATATTATCCGAAATCCCCTTTTATCCATTATTACGGGCATTGCCCTCGATCACGTGGCATTCCTGGGTGACACGGTGGAGAAGATCGCCGCCGAAAAAGCGGGAATTATCAAAGACGGAGCCCCCATCCTTTATGGCGGAGACGATCTGTCCGCAAAAGCCGTTATCAAAAAGAAAGCACGGGAAATGGGGTCGTCCTTTCATGCCGTTCCCTATGAGGGTCTTCGGATAATCCAAGCCGATCTGTCGGGAACCGCCTTTGATTTTGGAGAGAGAAAAGAGCTGAAGATTTCTCTTTTGGGAGGCTATCAGCCAAGGAATGCTTCCTTGGTCATTACTGCCGTCGATCTGCTTCGTGAAAGAGGACTTTTAATTTCGGAGAAGGCGCTCCGAGAGGGACTTGCCGCCGCGCGCTGGCAGGCAAGATTCGAGATTATTTCCCGTGATCCTTTGACCATCTTCGACGGTGCGCACAACCCGCAGGGAATTCGAAGCGCCGTGGAAAGCATCAAGCAGTATTTCGGAGACAAAAAGGTGTACCTTTTGACGGGTGTTCTTCGGGATAAGGACTATACGGCGATTGCAAAGGACCTCTCGACGGTGGCAAGCCGTGCCTTTACCCTGACCCCCGATAACCCAAGAGCTCTTTCGGCGGAGGACTATGCAAAGACCCTTTGTGAAGCAGGAATTGAGGCAAAGGCTTATGGGACTCTTTCTGACACACTGGATGCCGCTCGCATGGCGGCAAAGAAGGACGGAGTGCCACTTATTTGCTTGGGGTCACTCTATGTATACGCTACCCTTATCGTAGAGGTCGAAAGACAAAATCAAGGATAAATTGGACGGGGCCGGCTCCTCCTGTGCGTGCGCATCGGAAAAGCCGCCCCTTTTTGAATGAAGAAGTGGAGGTATCGTTACCTCTGTGGTAATAGGATAACACAAGGGAGTGGCGATTATGCGAGGGGACCATGACGATTTTGTGAACCATTGGTTTTTTTCTTTGAAGAGCGGTTGACAAACCGTGAAAAATATAGTATAATGTCACTCGTGAGTTCGAAACCATCCTCACGTAAAACAAAACTACGGAGAAGCATCATGCAGCAAAAAACAAAAAATCGTACCCTCTTTCTTTGCCGCGGCGCGTTGGTCGCGGCTCTGTATGTCCTCTTGACCATGGTGGCAAGATTGTTCGGCTTGGATAGCGGTGTTATTCAGGTTCGTCTGTCCGAGGCACTTTGTGTCCTGCCCCTATTCTTTTCCGAAGCGATCCCCGGCTTGACAGTGGGATGTCTTCTCGCAAACCTCCTCGGAGGCTCGGTGTGGTTGGACGTTTTGGTGGGTCCCGTTGCCACCCTCCTCGGTGCGTTGGGAACCTACTGGCTGCGCCGTTATCCGTGGTTGGCTGCAACGGCACCCGTTCTCGCCAATGCGCTGATTATCCCCTTTGTCCTTTGCTACGGCTACGGCATGGAGCAAGCGATCCCCTTGATGATGCTGACGGTGGGGGCGGGAGAGCTGATCTCCGTCATGGGTCTTGGAATGTCACTTTACTACGGGCTTCGCTCCCACGTCGGACGACTTGCCCGGAAAGCATAAACATGTTATGTCCCCGTTCTCCAATGAGAGCGGGGATTTTTTCATGATTTAAAAAATAAAAGAAAAATTCAAAATCCTCTTGAAAAGCGGTAGAAAGTTTGGTATAATAATAAGGTAGTCCCGAGAGGACTGTGTCACGGACTGTGAAATAAGGCCATACCAGCCGGGGAATTAGCGGAGCCCTGTACCTGAAATCCGCTACAGCAGGGGTTCATTCCTTCCTTGAGGGTTGATCTAATACGGTCTGAGTCGTATCCTGCTGCGTTGAAGAGTGGGTCTTGCGCAATTGGGAGCTGTGAACCATGTCAGGTGGGGAACCAAGCAGCATTAAGCGGTAAGCCCGATGTGCCGCGAGGCAGCCTGCTCCGAGCAGGAGGTGCGAAGATCGCGTAGAGGTGAGATTCGATTGGAAGGTGTATGGTCTTATTTTGCAGTCTGTTTTTCTTTTGTGGATAGGAGGGAATTATGCATCAGGCGTTATATAGAAAATGGAGACCGAAGACCTTTTCGGAGGTGTGCGGGCAGGAGCATATCACGTCGATTCTGAAATACGAGACCGAGCATCATAAATTTTCCCATGCCTATCTGTTTTGCGGTTCTCGCGGAACAGGAAAGACTACCTGTGCCAAGATTCTTGCCAAGGCGGTGAACTGTGAGTCTCCCGTAGACGGAAATCCCTGCAATGCGTGCGCGGCTTGTCGCTCTATCGATGCGGGGATCGCCACCGACGTTTTGGAAATGGACGCCGCATCCAACAACGGCGTCGATAACATCCGTGATATCCGTGATGAGGTGGCTTACTCTCCCTCGGCACTCAAATACCGCGTTTATATCGTGGACGAGGTACATATGCTCAGCGGAAGTGCCTTCAACGCACTCCTCAAAACATTGGAGGAGCCCCCCGCTCACGTGGTCTTTATTTTGGCGACGACCGAGCTTCATAAGCTTCCCTCTACCATTGTTTCCCGCTGTCAGCGATTTGATTTCCGTCGGATCGCCACCGATGTGCTGACTGCCAGGCTTTCCCACATTGCCGACAAAGAGGAAATCGAATACGATGCCGATGCCCTCCGCATCCTTGCCAAGCTGGCACAGGGTGGAATGAGAGATGCGATCAGTCTTTTGGAGCTTTGCGCGGGAACGAGACGGAAGATCACTCCCGCCCTGATCGATCAGACGGTAGGCTCGGGAGGAAGAGAGGCGCTCGAGCAGACGGTGCGTGCCATTGCCGCTTCCAATTTTGACGGAATTTTCGCCACCATTGACGATGTGGTCCGTTCCTCACGAGACGTTGCCGTATTTTGGCAGGATTTGCAATCCTATTATCGGGATATGCTGGTCATGAGAACCACCTCTGTGGCAGACCGATATTTGGACCTGACCGAAAACGAGTCGGTTCACCTGAGAAAAACGGCAGAGCTTTTTCCCAAGGAAACGATTCTGCACCATTGCAGAATCATGGACGAGGCATTTTATGCCATGCAAAAGGCGGGAGCCGCCAAACGATTGGTTGCCGAAATGGCACTTCTTCGGATGTGCGATACTTCCTTGGACGCTTCGGCAGACGCGATCTTATCTAGGCTTGCCAAGTTGGAAACCGCCGTGGCGGCGGGGGTGACCTTCCGTGCAACTGAAATCCCCAAGAATATAGACTCGGTGGAAAAGAAAGAGGAAGAGGACCCAAAGGTCAAGCCGACCACTGTTCAAGAGCCCGAGCAAAAAGCAGAGCCTGAGCAGACCCTGAAGCTGATCCGAGGATGGAATGAGATTGCCGAAAAGGCTTGCGCGGGAGACGGTGCCGTGCTGGCATTTGTCAAGATGGCAAAAGCGCTGATGTCTGCCGATGGTAAGGTATATATTAAATTCCCCAATGATTTTGCTAAATCTATGGTAGACCGTCCCGCCATGCGGGAGGCGATCCGTGCCTCGCTCTGCATGGCGCTATCACGGAATCTTTCCGAAAAGGATTTGATCCTCGATGTGATGGAAGCGAACGAGGTCTATACTGATCTTGATGAACTGGAATACTCATGAAAATTATTAAGGAACAATAAAGGAGAGACACAATGAAAGCAAATTTGCCAAAGGGAATGGGCGGCGGACCCCAGAATATGAACGCGATGCTCCGTCAAGCACAAAAGATGCAGGAGGATATGCCGGCACTGCAGGAAGAGCTGGATGCCAGAGAGTATGATATCTCCGCGGGCGGCGGAATGGTGGCTGTGAAGATCAACGGAAAGAAGGAGGTTCTTTCCATTGATATTCAACCCGAGATCGTGGATCCCGACGATATTGAAACGCTCTCGGACATTTTGGTTGCCGCGATGAACGAAGCGATCAAGCGAGTGGAGGACACCAACAGCGAGGAAATGGGGAAGATTACGGGCAGTGTAGGCTTTCCCGGTATGTTCTGAGCATGATCGATTATATTGAATCGCTCCAGCATCTCGCGGAGCAGTTCGGAAGATTGCAGGGCGTGGGAAGAAAGTCTGCGATGCGCATGGCTTTTTCCGTGCTTGATTTAGATGAAAACGAGGCAATCGAATTTGCCCGTGCCATTTTGGAGGCAAAGGAAAAGATCCATCCCTGTCCCGTATGCGGAAATCTGACCGATGAGGAGATCTGCTATGTCTGTGCGGACGAGACCAGAGACCGTCGGGTGATCTGTGTGGTGGAGGATGTAAAATCGGTTCTTTCAATTGAAAAGGTCAGGGAATTTCATGGGGTGTATCACGTCCTTGGCGGTGTGATCTCCCCTGTGAACGGCATGACTCCCGATAAAATTCGTTTTTCGGAGCTGCTTGAACGAGTAAAGGAGTCGGAGGCGACAGAGGTCATCATTGCCACCAATCCCACTCCGGACGGAGAGGTAACCGCCATGTATATTTCCAAGGCGCTTCGCCCCATGGGAGTGAAGGTGACTCGTCTTGCCTACGGAATTCCCGTAGGAACCGATTTGGAATATGCTGACGAGGTAACACTGGGACGTGCCCTTGAGGGCAGACGGGATCTGTAAATAGAAAAACACGGATGGTAAAACCATCCGTGTTTTTCTATGATCGCGGGGAGTTATTCGCCCATTACAACGATTTTCAGACCCTGCATGCTGATGTTCATTTCCATCGCGTCGTTGATGTCAGCCAGAGCGTATTTGTGAGTCAGAAGCTCCTCAACGGGCAGACCGTCCTTCTGCGCTTCCTTCAGCACGTCGCAAGCCTGCATCCAGTCCTTAGCCTGATAGGTCCAAGAACCGATGACACGAATCTCCTTGTTGCAGATATCCTGGTGAGGATTGTAGGTGGTGGGACCATTGTCAACGAAGAAGCCAAGCTCGCACATGGCACCGCCGCGGCGAACATACTTCCAAATGGTGCTGGCAGCCTTGGGCGATCCCGTGCACTGGAACGCCATTTCAGCACCCGTTCCGGTGATCTCCATAACCTTTGCCTGCGCGTCCTCGGTCATGAAGTTGACGGTATAAGCGGCACCCAGCTTCTTTGCCATCGCCAGTCTCTTTTCGTCACCGTCTACAGCAATGATGTTGCGAACACCCATGGTGCGAACCATGGTCAGAAGCAGAAGACCAATGGGACCGCAACCCTGCACCAAAACGTAGGAACCCTGCTTGAAGTTGAAAATCTTCTTTGCCTGCTCCACAGCGTGAACAATGACAGCAGTGGGCTCGATCAGCGTGCGAAGATCTACGTCCATGTCGCTGACGTTGAAGATCACACCGCCCGCGTTGACCTTGATGTACTCACCGAACCAACCGTTAAAGTTCTTGTATGCGGCTTCACCGGGCATTAACCCAAAAATCTCTCCGCCGGGGCAGAGGTGAATATTTTCGGGGTCATTCTTGCAGGTGTCGCAAACGCCGCAGGGCTTCAGACCGGTCACGATCTTATCGCCTACCGCCAAAGGCTTGCCATAGAAGTCCTTGGTAACGTTCTTACCCAGTTTTACAACCGTACCAGTTCCCTCGTGTCCCAGCTCAACGGGAATGTAGCCGAAGGGGTCTCCCTTGTACTCGTGTACATCGGTGCCACAGATGCCGGTCTGCTCGACCTTTACAAGAACCTCGTCGTCGCCGATCTCGGGAACGGGAAGTTCAAAAATCTCGATCTTCTTTGCGCCGGTCAGGACGGCTACCCTTGCCTTTTCGGGGATCTGATAGTTTGCCATGGTGATACTCTCCTTTTATGTAAAATATTTCAGAGGAGTTCCTCTGATTTTATTTTATCAAAAAGGATTGGGAATGTCAAGAAAAAAACAATCAAAAATGCCGCCATGATTTTCATGACGGCAAATTTGTTTGATTTCGGTCGATTTAGAACTTGATGATGCTTTCGTCCCACATGGCGGGAGCCTCGTAGCCCATGAGGTTGACCATGGTAGCGGCAACGTTCGAAAGCCCAAAGGAGCCCTTGTCTTCCTTGACGGTGTAAGCATCCTTGTGGAAGTTGTCGTAAATGATGCAGGGAACGGGATTGAGCGTGTGGCTGGTCTTTGCCTTAAAGTTTCCGTTCTTGTCCGCCTTGGGAGCGCCCGACTTCTTATCAATTTCATACATTTCGTCGGCGTTTCCGTGATCTGCGGTAATGAGAGCCACACCGCCAACCTTGTCGAGAACCGCAAGAATTCTTGCTAACTGCAGGTCCAGCGCCTCCATGGAGCAACGGGTTGCCAAAAGAGAGCCTGTGTGACCCACCATGTCGCCGTTGGGGAAGTTGACACGCAGATAGCGGTATTTGCCCGACTCTAAGCATTCAATGAGCTTGTCAGTGATTTCGGCACACTTCATCCAAGGTCTCTGCTCAAAGGGAACCACATCGGAGGGGATCTCAATATAAGTTTCCAAGGTCTCGGAGAACTTGCCCGAGCGGTTTCCGTTCCAGAAGTAGGTTACGTGACCGTATTTCTGGGTCTCGGAGATCGCCAGCTGATTGACACCCGTATCTGCCAGATATTCACTCATGGTGTTGGTGATTTCGGGAGGAGAAACCAGGTATCTCTGAGGAATATGCAGGTCTCCGTCGTACTCCAACATACCAGCGTAAACCACGGTGGGAACACGCTTGCGGTCAAATTTGTCGAATGCTCCTTCGGGAGCGTCAAACGCCTTGGAAATCTCAATGGAACGGTCGCCACGGAAATTGAAGAAAATCACGCTGTCGCCATCCTCTACCGTTCCTACGGGCTTGCCGTCCTCGGCAATCACGAAGGGGGGGAGATCCTGGTCGATGACCTTCAGCTCCTCGCGGTAGGTCTTGACCGCTTCCGCTGCCGACGCGAACTGTCTGCCCTCGCCAAGAACGTGGGTCTGCCAACCGCGGTCTACCATCGACCAATCCGCCTCGTAACGGTCCATGGTGATCTTCATGCGTCCTCCGCCCGACGCGATCTTGATGTCAAAGCTTGCGTCACGCAGATCGGCAATAAAGCCTTCAAAGGGATCGATATATTCAAGCGCGCTGGTCTCGCCTACGTCACGTCCGTCAATGAGAATGTGGATGCGAACGCGAGAAATACCCTCCTCCTTGGCGCGGAGGATCATTGCCTTCAGGTGGTCGATGTGAGAATGCACGTTCCCGTCGGAGAAAAGACCCAAAAAGTGCAGGGTGCTTGCGTTTGCCTTTACGTTGGCAATGATGGTCTGCCAGGTCTCGGAAGCGAACATCTTTCCGCTTTCAATGGACTGGGACACCAGCTTTGCGCCCTGAGCGAACACCTGACCCGCACCCAAAGCGTTGTGACCGACCTCGGAGTTACCCATATCGTCATCCGAGGGCAGACCCACAGCGGTACCGTGTGCCTTGAGCTTGACCATGGGGTACCTTGCCATGAGCATGTCCAACGTAGGGGTGTAAGCGCCTGTGACCGCGTTGGCAACCGTGTCGGGGGCAAGACCCACGCCGTCCATGACAATGGTCAGCACGGGACCCTTGACACCGTCAAAATTCGAGAGCTTCTTCAATTCAGCCATAATAAACCTCCAAAAAACATAAAAATCATTCAACTTTTATATTATACCCCAAAAAGGAAAATTTTTCAAGAGCCTATGAAAAAATAATACGAAAGATAAATTTTTTCGCAAAACGCTCCAAAAGAGAAGAGGGGAAGGCAGTTTGCTTCCCCTCGGAGCGTGTCGAAAAAGTATCAAGATTCCGTTCAACACACAAAAAGAGTGTCATCCTGAGCGAAGCGGAGCGGAGTCGAAGTTTTGGTGAGGGAGCTTCGCGAGCCGATCCAAAACCGAGGAGCCGTCGGCGACGACGGGATCTACAAAGACGATTCCGAAGCTTTTTATTCGTAAGATAATAAAATG
>JAZSIF010000044.1:0-76722 GCA_045533675.1 Eubacteriales bacterium
GGTAAACAGTCCCTTGCGCGGCGTGCCAAAGTTGAAATAGTTATCGACATGCTTGAACAGGATCGCTCCCAGTCCGTTGAGCAAGACCAATACGGCAACGGCGGCGGGAATGAGGGAAAAATTGTTCAATTCGACCCGATCTTGGAGAATCAGAACGGGGCATATATTGACGAGGAACAGGAGCGCGAGAATGCCGAGAATGAGGGGGTATGGGAGTGTTTTCCTCTTTTTCATGATGAATCCTTTGACAAAATAAAATACGGTAGGGCGCACCTGTGTGTGCATGCTCCTTGAAAAAAACGTGGAATTGGATGATTGGGGATCGGGCGGCGCCGCCCGAGTGAAAGCAACACATTCGATTGCGTTGCAATATGCCTATAAAAAACCAAAATCCTGTATCGAAAATCGACACAGGATTTTTTGGCGGAGAGGGAGGGATTCGAACCCTCGATGGGGTATTAGCCCAAACACGATTTCCAGTCGTGCGCCTTAGACCAGCTCAGCCACCTCTCCACACGACCTTCATATTATATCACAGCTTTTTTTAAAAATCAAGGGCTTTTTGAAAAAAAATTAAATTTTTTTACCACAACACAAAAAACAAAATGGCAAGAACGTGACAAACACTGCCAAACAGCGTTAGAATATGGAAAATTGAATGAAAATAAGGCTTTTTCTTTCCGATCTTGAAAAATATCGCACCTACGGTATAAAAGATCCCGCCCCCCAGCACCAGGGAAAATCCGCCTATGCCTAAGGATTGCATCGCCTGAGGCAGGGTGGGGATGACGGACCAACCCATTCCGATATAGCAGATCATACTGAATGCCTTATATTTGGCAATGTCGATGGCGGTCAGCACCGATGCCAATGCCGCCAATCCCCATACCGCACCAAAGGTGATCCATGCCGCTACGGGATAGTGTACTGCCATTCCGCAGATCAAGATGGGGGTATAGGTTCCCGCGATTAGGAAATAGATGGTGCAATGATCCATGATTTGAAACACCTTTTTTGCCGTATTGCTGGGCAACCCGTGATAAATACTGGACATTGTATACAGTACGATCATAGATACGCCAAAAGTGGTTCCGCATAAAACCCCCGCGACGCTTCCTCTGACCGCGGACAGCACTACGCACAGGGTAAGCGCGGCAATGCCAATGGCGCCGCCTACGATATGGGATACCATATTAAAAATTTCCTCTCCTTTGGTATACGTGGGGAGGGATCGTTCCTTGAGTGGAATTCTTCTTCTCATATCACCTGTCTCCTCTTTATGTAGTTATTATTACTATTTCCAATGGTTATTATACTACTAACTCGCGTTTTTGTCAACCCCTTTTTTGGACAAAATAAAAATGCCATGTAAATCTTCTTTACCAAAGCCCCATTTTCATCGCCCTTGGTGCGCTGACGCATTTATCTATTATATAGAAAAATTGTAATTTTTTTCGACAAAAGCTCTGAAAAGTCGATTCGTCAAAATATCCAAAATAGCAGAAAATACTTGGTTTTGATTGACAATAATTCGAGAAAATGTTATAATGGCACAAGGAAAAAGAGAGGAAATCTTTTTCTTCGCAGAAGAGGCGTCTGCGAAACTTCGTATCATTTCAGTAAAGGAGTGAAGGTATGAAACGATATTTGCGTTACATCATCCCTGCCGCGCTTGTGGTAATTCTCGGCGTGGCTGTGGCGTTGTTCCTGATCCTGCCGGGTGGGGAAAACGACACAAATCCTCCCGACTCGACGCAAACCGAGCAACCCTCGGGAACGCCGGAGCCGGTGAAGCACAAGCTGCATGACTACTTCGTAATGGAGAATAAAGTGAAGTCCATTTCGTTTTCCGCCATTACCCAATATGAGGGAGAAGTGGTGGACAAAGATCTGGACAACGAGCTTCTTGCTCTTATGACCGAGGATCTGGATACGAAAAACCGTGTAACCAAGACCGTCAACGTGTATGACCTGGTAAGCGGTGAGGTGATTTTCACCGATAGCGTAACCTATGATCTGGGCTCTCCGAATCGAGTAGACCTGTCGGTCGACATCGATTATCCCATTTTGCGTGTGGTAGAAACCACGCGTCAGGAAATGGGAGAACCTACTATGAACATTTCCTACTACTTTGCCAAGAAGGACAGCTCCGTGATCTGTTCCGCCTCTGAGGAGGATGGCTACGAGAAGACCCAGTTCGGGAACGGGCTGTGCGCGATCCGTATGGCAGACAAGATCTACTGGATCGATCGCGACATGGAGATCCTTCGCAGTGTGAGCCAGATCGCCGCAAATGGATACGATGTTGATTCGTTCCAGAGCGAGTATGAGGGTTACCTTTATGCGTGGGATGGACAGAAGGTTCAGGTCTTTAACCGTTTGGGCGTTTGCTCGGGAACATATCAGATCGCGCATGATGGCTATCTGAACGCCTTTGTTCTCAATAACGGTAACGTTCTGATCCAGGAATTTAAGAGAGTGGACGCTTATGAAAGCTATGACGTGATGTTAGACAACGCGCGTTACGTTGTTAAGAGCTACGTCATGAATTTCATCGACGGAGCGATGACCCCCGTGGCGCTGAACTTTATTGTGGAGGCTCTGGACACCGCCTATGCGCAGAAGAACGACAGCCAGGGACTTCCGTTTGCTCTCGTTGAGGGCAAGCAGAACCAGGCGATCATCTACAAGTTCGCGGGTGGAACGGTTTCTCTCTATCAGGAATATGTGGTTCTGACCAACGACCTGACCATTGAATATGCCGTTGAAAATACTCGTCTGGGAGTAGATTTCTTCTCCGCGCGGGTGATTCAGTCCGATCTGTACAGCGCAATCGTGATGGAGGGCGGCGGAGTCCAAGAATATCTGTTTGATTTGAATGGAAACGCGTTGACGCCCATTACGTCCGGAGGCTTCCAGGTTTCTAAGTCGTATATCGCCACCGATGCGGGTGTCTATAACCATAAGATGGAAAAGGTGCTTGATCTCACCACGGGAGTCTTTGCGGCGGATGAGTGGGATTTGGACGTGATGTCTGATCGCGTATATTTGTCAAGACATAACTACGAGACCCACGCGGATGAGACCTATGTGTTGACCCCCGCCGCAGCCGAGCCCGTGCTTCTGTGCGATGGCGTTGACAAGGAGATTTATGAAATCGGCGGCGGATACTACGTGCTCTATGATGAGGAGACCAAGGAGTACCGCTTCTGCAATCTCGCGGGAGAGGTCAAGCTGGTTGTATGGGACTACTATGATTTGGATGAGACGGACAACGGAATGCTGGTGGAGACTTTCTTTGAGGGTCGTCCTGTGCTTTACGTGGTTCGCTGAGCGTGCAGAGCTTACAAGAAAGGAGACGAATGATGAAATATATGAATCGAATCAGACTTCTTGCTGTTCTGCTGTGCGCCGTGCTGCTTTTGGCAGCCTGCTCCTCCGGGGAGGACGTTCCCCCTACGGACGACCAGCAGACTGAGGATACCGCTCCCGGTACCGACAACAACGGAGATGCGCCTTCTGCGCCCGCTCCGATAGAACCCGTTCTGAAGAATTTCTTTACCTTTACCAACGTGAAGCCCTGGAAGATACTGAAGACTGCCAGTCGGTTAGAGGGTGAAGTGAAGGAACCCATCACAAAAGCGGTGATCCTGCGGGATGCGAAGGTGGATGTGATGAATCAGGCAACCGAGACCTTTACCGTATTCAATACGGAGAAGGGCGAGGCTGTCCTGACACTGACCAATACTTATTCTTATCGTGCGGATTACGCGAATTTTGACTGGAATATGCTGGATTGGATTGATCCCTGCTTCCAAGACCCCGATGTGATCTATCCCGAGCGTGTTCTGGATGTACAGACGATTTCCTACGGAGACTATACGGTGATTGAGGCGAGACGGGCAACCATTACGCCGATCAACAGGGATACGGACGAAGAGGATGTAGACCTTTACGACGTCCAGACCGTTTACGAATACTATGATTTGTCGGGTGCAAAGCTTGCCGAAAGCGCAAGAGCTGCCGATGTCCATTCCATGTCCATGACCCGAAGCGGCGCGACGCTTACGATTGCGGGCGCGAACGTGACCTTCGATTCGGAGACAGGCTTGGCGATCAGTGTTACCGCCGCGGACGGCACTGTTACGAAGCTGGCATACGACATGGAGAACGAGACCTACGGTTACTACCTCGATCAGGTTCAGTACTCTGCCCAGGGCGCATCCCGCCACTTCTTCGAGGTATACAATAAGGCAGACAGCACCTGTGTTCTTCGCTATTATCTTGAAGACTGCGATCGATTTGTGGCTTATCCCTTGCAGAACGGAAATATCCTCGTGCAGTATTTGAATTTGGTGGAGGAGGGCATGGATTATGACGTGAACCTCATGGGCTCCTTCTCGACGCTGGAGACTTTCCTTGTAGAGGTTCCCACGGGCAAGACGACCGAGATCTCCCTTGACTACGTTCTGATGGAACTCGCGAGCCGCGAGGACATCCTCGACCTTGCGGGACTGGATTCCTTTGGAATCTATTTGACCGAAAACGTCGTGAATTTTGGCGTTGTTGTGCCGATCAGCGAGCAAAAGACCGCTGACATGATGGATATGACCATTGTAGTGCTGGATAATGACGGAAGCGTTATGTTCGAGCTTGCTCCCATCATCCCCGAGCAGCAGATGGGCTTCGGCTCCATGAATCCCTTTGGATTCTCCATGCTGCCCAGTGGCGATTATCTGGTCAACCTTGTGGAACAAGTGACCGACGCCGATCGTGCCATTGTGACCCAGGACGGACGGGTACGCGCGTATCTGACCTCCAACGCAAGCATTGTGGGCGAATACGTGATCCTGTCCGACGGAATCTACGATTACGACCTCAAGAAGGTTTACGATTTTGAGGAGAACAACGTTAAGTTCGAAACAATTGTCGGTGAGCGCATTCTTGTTTCCATGGTTCCCGATCCCGACGATGATCCCGTAAACGGCACGGTTTACCACGAGCTTTACAAGGAAGAGGGTCTCTTCCTTACGAGAGAGGCATTTGGCGGGGAGAACGTATCCTTCGATTCCTCTTGGATAGACTACGTGATCGTTTTCGATGAAGATACGGACAAATACGTTCTTTACAACGTAAACCTGGAGCACGTGCTGACGACTCAGAATTCGATGAATGTAATGGCTTGCGGCGATCGCTACCTCGTTGAGACGACGATCTATGCTGACGGTATCCACCGCGTATTCTACACTATTGGCGAATAATTCGGAGTGAAAGGAGAAACGATGATGATGAAAAAATCACGATGGATGATGCTGCTTGCGGCGCTGATCTGTCTTTCGATGCTGTTTGCCTCCTGCGGCTCCGGTGTGACGGATGCTCCCGATGAGGAGACCCCAAACGGACCCGCTGATTCGAACGGTGGCAAGACCCCGGGCGATGACGATCCTACCGTCGATGATGGTCCCGGAAATGAGACTGTCATTTACCGAGCAATTACCGACGAATGGAGCAAGTACCTTGCGTACAAGGCTCCCGAGGTAGAGTCTGCCAAGACCGCGACCCTGTTGGCAAAGGACAACGGTGACAACTGGCGCGTTGAGCGACACGGTACGTTTTTGAGACAGACCAAGCTGGTGAATGAAAACACCACGGAGGCTCCTACGTACCGTGAATACACGACCTGTGTTTACAGTGTCATTACGGGCGAGGCAGTTACGGACGAATACCGCTATCTGGTATACAATGACGCCACACGTCCTGAGTTGAGCTATTCTTTCGACTATTCCGATGCAATAGTAGAGGTACGTACCGCTACCTTGACCGAGGTTGAGGGCGGTGCCGAGGAATACGTATATACCTACGATTACTACACCCATGATGGCGAAAAGCTCAATGAGACTGCTCTTGAGGAGTCGAGCTTTGATTGGACCTGGAACGGAGACTATTGCTACACCTACGTGGAGGACACTTGCTATATCAGCGAGGACGGTGTGATCATTAAGACCTACGCGAACGGCAAGGAAGTCCAGCCCATCGGCTTTGACGTGGTTTGCGGTGACTTTGGATATATCTCCGACGGCGGAATCTATTCGATCTTTGATCTCAACGGAAAGCTGCTTACCAGCTATGTCGCCAGCGGAGCGTACACGAATTACAACTACGATTATCTTTCCAACGGAAATATGCTGTTCCGTTACGTCAGAGAGTGCAACGCTGAGGAAAGTCGTTACACCGTGGAGGATGAGTACGGTGAGAAGTGGTTGTATTCCTACGTGATCGTGGATGCGGCAACCGGTACCGCTAAGGAGATCCCCGTAGAATTTGTGATTGACCGTATGGTTACCAAAGCGCAGGACATGAGTACAAATCTGACGCTGAAGGGTGACTACCAGTATGCCGAGATCACCAAGATCAAGGACGGCTCTCTGGAGGCAACCTCGATTCCCGTGATTCTCGACAACAATTTGAAGATCGTTGCCGAGCTTCCTCTGATTCTCAAGAATCAGACCTCCTTCGTGGAGGCGATCAGCCAATCCTTCTGGATCGTAGCGGTGGACGTCTTCGGAACGAGATGCTATTATTCTGTGGATCTTTCCACCGGTAAGGTAGCTCTTTACTACGATATGAGAGAAACCTACACCTATCGTGCGGTGGACGGTGGCTTCCTGTATGACAAGGTCCTCTATAATGATCTGATGGTACAGCTGTTGGATCTGTCCGAGGCGACGGGAATTGAAGCGTTTGGCAACGGAAAACTGCTTGTAACCACCTCTGTGGGTGATACGGTTCAGAAAAAGCTTGTCTACATCGAAAACGGTCAGGTGAAGAGCACGGTTTTGTGTGATGGAAATGACGGTTTGGACGAATGGTATGGACTGATTCGTATTGCCGAATACGACAGCCTGGGCAGCTTTAAGGGCTACGTGTACCGTAACGAGAAGGGCGAATTGCTGTTATCGGGACAGAGAGTCTACTTGGAACAGAGCTTCGACGGTACGTACCTTATGAGAGTTAAAGATGAAAACGGTGTTGATTCCTATTATAGCGTTCGGTAACGAGAAAGGGGAATAGAATGAAAAAGAAACTATTTGCACTGCTTTTGGCAGTAGCTTGTATGATTCTTCCTGTGGTTGGCTGTGGAAACGAATGTGATGCCCACGTGGATGCCGACGGGGACAGAATTTGTGACAATTGCGAAGAGGCAATTACCTGTGAGACCCATACCGATGCCAACGGCGACTTTGTGTGCGACGTTTGCGGCTCGGCAACCAACACGGGCTGTGATTCCCACGTGGACGAGGACAAGAACCTTGCCTGCGACAAGTGCGGCGCAACCTTGACGGGCGGCTGTGATCCCCACAAGGATGACAACGCGGATAAGTTCTGCGACACCTGCGGCGGCGCCATCGTGATTCAGACTCAGGTAGCGGCTCCCAAGGAGGAGACCCGCGTAGATATGGTGGTCAACACCATTCCTACCGATGTCGCACTCGGCACCTATGTTGATACCAGCGCAACTATCGCGAAGCCCATGACGGGAACCCTCGTGAAGGGGACTTTGTGCCATGAGAATCGGTTTGCCTATACCATTGAGGATGACGCGGCAGGTCTGACCACCTATAAGTTGACCAATCTTGTGAACGGTCAGGTGGTGTTCCAGAAGACCGAGGTTGAGGATGTGGCGCTTTCGGTCAGCTTCTTTGATCTTTATATTTACGTGACCGAAACGAAGGAGGGAGTTACCACCGATTCCTATTACTGGTATGCTGACGCGCTCCAGACCGCTCCCTTCGCAATCCAGACGGTCGAGGCAGGAGAGCCCCGCGGCTTGCTCTTTAGCAAATATCTTGAAAACGGAGAGGAGCTGTACACCATGGAAGGTCTGGGATACATCTTCGACGACGACAAGCTGTTGTTTGCGGGTGTTGACATGAAGACCTTTGTAGACCGTCCCTACTTTAACTATGCGACCGACGCATACGGCTATGTACAACACAACGACCGAATTCTTGTGTACAATCTTGCCAAGTGGATGGACTGTGTATATTCCTACACCATTCCTTCCTACTATGAGGAAGTGAAAACGTTCTATCTGGAGAATGGCAACATGCTCCTGCAAGCGAAGGTTCAACTGGCAGACAGCGCTGTATCCTATGACTTTATCGAGTATGGTGACAAGTACGATCTGGTGTACGTGATCATTGATCCCGCCGCCAAGACCGCCGCTAAGACTGAGTTCGGGTATTATATAAGTGAAGTAACTCTTTGCAAGGATATAATAGATGGATACTTTACCGACGCGGCACCCAATGCGATCCGGGCATTTCCCATCGTGAACGATCGTATTGATATGAACGCATCTAAGATTTTTGTCGTTGATAACTCCTTGAAGATCCTGTTGGACGTTGAGCAGGCAATGGGTAAGCAGGCTACATACGGCTCTGACATTACGTGTCTGCCCAACGGCTTGATGCGTGTGACGCTGGAGTTGGATTATTTCACAGAGATCGACGCAGTTTACACGACCGCAGGTGAGTTTGTTTGCTACCTGCCTGAGGGTGCAAGCTTCTATCGCAACTACGTGAAATACAACGGCGAGCTCTACAACTACCGCATGGAGCCCTTGGCTGACTTCACCGAGGCCGGCTATTCCATGGCTGGAGAGTTTGACAACTACGCAATTCTTTCCAAGCTGAACGAGGAGAGCGGTGTTACCGAGTACTTCTACTACGACGGAGTGAATATCACTCTGATCGATGTGGCAGACGGCGAAGGTGAGACGATCTACGACGTAAACGATACTGGCTTCTGGGTGAGATACCAGTTGGAGGGCGAGACGCTTTATGCGGTCTATGATGCGGCAAACCACTTGATTGTAACCACGGAAGAAACCGGTTATCGTATGTCCACGATTGACTATGAGACGGGTGCTTACCTGATCTACACCTACGACGGAAATTACTATCTTGTAAAGTAATCCCCTTGGAATGAAAATCGAATAAGCATGAAAGTCCCCCGCTGAGTAATCGGCGGGGGATTTTCGGCATGGTGTGGTTATTACTTTTTGCTCTCTCTCTGAGGCTCGTGCGCATCCCCTGACGAGGGAGATCCGTTTTAATCAATTTCCGAAGGTTTCTTTCAAAACCGATTCGAGGTGGCGAAGGGATGCTTCCTCATCCTTTCCCTCGATGCGGATGATCACCGTTTCGCCGTGGCGGATACCAAGCCCCATGACGGCAAGCAACTTTTTGAGATCGGCGGTCCTCTCGCCCTTACATATGGTAACGTTGTCGGACAGGCGTTGTGCCTCCTTCACAAGAAGTCCCGCGGGGCGGGCGTGAAGTCCCGCGGGGTCTTTGACGGTAAATGAAAGCTCTTTCATTTGGTGGATTCTCCTTTTTCTTGTTTATGAGCGCTAAGGTCAAGGCTTCGGATGCGGTCGCGGAGGGGAAGCACGTAGGCGGGGGAGACCGACAATTCGTCCACTCCGATCCGCAAGAACCATTCGGTCAGCTCGGTATCCGCTCCCAGCTCGCCGCAAATTCCGATCCATTTCCCGTGGAGGTGGGCATTGTCCGCGGCAGTCTTGATCATACGCAGAACGGCTTCGTGGTGCGGATCATAGAAGCGGGACAGACTTCGGTTCTGACGGTCCAGCGCCAAGGTATACTGAGTCAGGTCGTTGGTGCCGATGCTGAAAAAGTCTACGTGGGGTGCCAGGCGATCGCTGATCAGGGCGGCGGCGGGGGTCTCGATCATAATGCCGATCTCGGTGTCGGAGGCATAGGCGATCCGCTTTTTATCCAGCTCGCGGCGGACGTCGGCAAGAATTTCTTTTAGCTCCATGACCTCCTCTAAGGAAGTGATCATAGGGAACATGATCGAGAGCCTTCCAAACACCGATGCCCGAAGCAGGGCGCGGAGCTGGGTTCGAAGGATCTCGGGACGAAGCAGACAAATGCGGACGGCACGCAAACCGAGGGCGGGGTTTTCCTCCTTGTCCAGACCAAAATAATCCACCTGCTTATCCGCGCCTATATCCAAGGTACGGATCACGACTTTTTTCCCTCCCATGCTTTGGAGAACGGTTTTATAGACCGAAAACTGTTCCTCCTCTGAGGGGAAATCCTTGCGGTCGAGATAGAGAAACTCGCTTCGAAAAAGTCCAATGCCTCCCGCATCGTTGAGCAGGGCGGCACCTACCTCCCGAAGCCCTTGAATATTGGCAAATACGTCTATGCGTTTGCCGTCTCTCGTCACGTTGTCCATGCCCTTGTATTTTTGAAGCAGGGCTTTGGCTTTGACATCCTCGGCAAGTCGCCGTTTCATATCGGTCAGTGTCTTTTCGTCGGGATCAAGATAGACCCTGCCCGTAAATCCGTCCACAATTGCCGTGGTTCCGTTACCTGCTTGCATCAACTCCTCACCCACGTCTACCACGGCGGGGATCCCCATGGTACGGGCAAGGATGGCGGTATGGGAATTGACCGATCCCTCGGCGGTGATGAATGCCGAGACTCGGGTACGGTCCAGCTGCATGGTCTCGCTGGGGGCTAAATCGTCCGCGCAAACGATTCTCTGCTCTCCTCGGACAGATTCCTCCCGCGCGGCGGATTTGCCCGAAAGAGACTCGATCAGACGCATGGAAATGTCCCGCACGTCGGCGGCTCGTGCCTGCATGTAAGGGTCATCCATGGAGGAAAAAACCATAGAGAAATTTTCGGCGGCGGTGGACACCGCATATTCGGCGTTGATCCGCTCGGTGCGGATGGTGTTCCTCACCGAATCGTTATAGTCATCATCCTCCAGCATCATGCCGTGGATCTCAAAGATCTGGGCGCCGCTTTCTCCAATGTCACGGAGTGCCTTTTCGTAAAGCTCCTTTAATTCACAGAGCGCGTTCTCCTTTGCCCTTTGAAAACGGCAGAGCTCGGCATCCACGTCCCTGACGGTGTATCGGGGAACAGGCGAGCCGTTTCTCCGAAAGAAGGAGAGCTTTCCGATGGCAATGCCGCCGTACACACCTTTTCCGATTAATGTGATCATAGTGCTTCCTTTCTGTTGTTGCATACACTGGTAGTATGTGACGGAAGACGCGATTTTAACAGAAAAACGTGGAAATTTCCCCGCAAAACTTGACAGGGAAAAATCGGTGTGCTATAATCATATTATATCAATGAAAAGGAGTAGACTGTTATGGATATTTTGAAGAAGCTGTTTCCTCTGTCCTTTAAGAAGATGAGCGAGGTCAAGGAGCTGATCATCGCGATTGTCGTGTATCTGGTCGTTGCGATCCTGGCGGGTGTTGCCATTTTCTTGGCTACACTGATCGTGGGATGGATCCCCGTTGTGGGCGCTCTGGTTGGCTGGCTGTTGGGTATTGTTGGCAGCCTGATTGACCTGTACGCGCTGGTCGGCATCGTGCTTGTCATTCTTGTTTACACCAAGGTGATCAAGGACTAAAGGACAATGAAAGACTCCGCTCTACGCGCACGCACGCAAGAGCGGAGTCTTTTATTATTTGAAAACGGACCGTCGAGGACGTCGGTCCCCAAAAGTAGGCACGCCATGTGTAGGACTTGATGTAAGAAAAAATTTGTGTGAAAGTTTTGCGCCGCTTTTTCAAAAGCGGAAAAATTCACTCATAACTAACGATCCAATCTAACCCCTCTGCGTTTTCCGATACTCTCTCGGGCTTATCCCAAAGTTTTTTTTAAATATCTTCGAGAAATAATTGTAATCGGGGATGCCGCAACGGCGGGCGATCTCACTCACGGGGAGAGATGTCTCCCTTAGAAGGCGGCAGGCCACGGAGAGCCGTCTCTCCTTAATATGCTCGGCGGGTGTCGTCTCAAAATATTCCCGAAAGATGGAATAGATCTCGCTGTGGGATAGATGGAAATGGGTACAAAGCACACGGACGGTCAGCTCCTCGGTCAGATGCTCGTCCACGTAGGAGGAGAGGCGCAGGTCGATCTGCTTCTCGGCTCCTCTGGCTAGTGTTTTGAGGTATTCGTAGCCCGTACAGGCATCTAAAATTCGCATGGCGCAGGTGATCTTCTCCTCCTCGGTGGTGGGGAGCTGTCGAAACAGCGCGCGAAGGCTCTCTCGCCGTTCTGTGGGAATGCGCTCGGCAAGGTCCTCAAAATCCGCCTTCGGGTTCGATTTGATCTGTCCGATGGCGATATAGCCGATAATCCGATCGTCGTAGAGAATGGGAGAAATTCCCTCAATCAGCCCCGCGTGGCAGGTGTACACATACTGCCTGCGGGTCTTTTTGCATTGGGCGAAGGCATGGCGGTCGCAGGCTCGGCAACGCTCATTCATTTCCTCATCCTCTCGGAGCATGGCGCAAAAGGGGGTGAGCTTTTCGGGGTAAAAGCAAAGCTCGTTTTCCCCGCTGTCGTAAATGCAGATCTTGATTTTTGTCAGATAATAGAAATCGTGCAGGAGTTCCCGCATTTTTTTTAGATTATAGGTTTCCATCAATCGTATTCTCCGATACAAAATTACCATATTTATAGATAAATTATACTATAAAGGAAACAAAAAATCAAGTAAAATAGTAAAAAAGGAGGGTAAAAACCATGAATTACTTGAGTTTAGATGTGGGAACCACCTGCTGTAAATGTCAGTTGTTTTCCGAAACGGGAGAAATTCTCGAATATCTGTCGAAGGAATACGATTTTCGCACGGACGGGGAATATCATTACGTGAACGTGGATGCCGTATGGCAGCACCTTTCGGAAATGATCTCCTCCATTGCGAAGAAGCACGAGATCTCCTCGATCTGTGTGTCCTCCTTGGGAGAGTCCTTCGTACTGTTGGACGAAAAGGATGAGATTTTGTTTTATCCTATGCTGTATACCGACCCCCGCGGTGAGGAGGAGGCAAAGGAGATTCTCGCGAAGCTTGGCGAGGAGCTCTGCTTCAAGACCTCGGGCGTTTTGCCCCACAGTATGTATTCGGTCTCCAAGCTTCTTTGGATCAAGAAACATCACCCCGAGCTTTACAGAAGAGCCGACAAGGTGCTTCTCGTGGGGGAATATATTGGATATCTTCTGTCGGGCGAGCGTGTTATTGACTACGGCTTGGGTGCCCGCACGGGTGTGCTTGACGTGGTCAAGCGTGATTTTTCCGAGGAGATGCTGTCGGCACTCGATCTGCCTCGCTCTCTCTTCTCCAAGGTCATGCGGACGGGAAGCGTGGTGGGTGCCGTAAAGGCTGACGTGAAGGCGAAACTGGGCATGAGCGGATCTCCCGTTGTAGTTCTCGGATCTCACGACCAGGTCTGCACCTCGTTGGGTGCGGGCGTGCTGTCCGAGGGGGATGCGGTAGACGGTATGGGAACGGTGGAGTGCATTACGGCGCTTCACTCCTCCAAGCCCGAAAACGTGGTCATGGGTCGACAGGGCTATCCTTGCGTTCCCTATGCCATTGAGGGACTTTACTGCACCTATTTCTGGAACTTCTCCTGTTGCTCCTCGGTGAACTGGTACCGCAAGAAGATTATGCACGAGTATGCGGGCGAGGAAAAGAGCTTCTTTGCTCACATTGAAAAGGAGATCGAAAGCAAGCCTACGGGAATCCTCACGCTGCCTTATTTGGGCGGCGCCAGCACCCCTTATCAGAATTTGGACGCCAAGGGAGTGATCATCGGGCTTTCCATTGACACCACCGATCGTCAGCTTTTCCAGTCTCTCCTTGAGGGAACTGCCATGGAGATGCGGTTCAACTCCGAGGTGGCAGAAAGCTACGGTATTCCGATCCGCAACGTGGTGGCTACGGGCGGAGGAGCCAATTCGGTGAAGTGGTTGCAGCTCAAAGCCGATATTCAGGGCATTCCCGTGAAGACCCTGCGTTCCAGCGAGGGCGGTCTTTGCGGATGCGCCATGCTTCAGGCAGTGGCACTGGGCGGTGCCAAGGATCTCTTTGAGGCAAGAGACATGTTCGTTCGGTACGCAAAGGAATTTGTTCCTCAAGAGGAGGCGCATGCCGCCTACGAGGAGGATTACAACAAATACAAAAAAATCTATCATTTGGTAAAGGAACTTTATTGACATGAAATTTGCGTTGTTTTTCGGAAACCGCGGATTTATGCCTGCTGAGCTGATCGCGGTCGCAAGAACCGATATGATCAAGGCAGTGACCGATGCGGGTCACGAGGTCCTGACCATGGATGAAAAGGCGACCCGCTACGGCGCGGTCGAGACCCGTGATGAGGGAAGACTCTATCACGATTGGCTCAAGTCCCATGAGGGCGAGTATGACGGTGTCATTCTCTGTATGCCCATCTTTATCGACGAGAACGGCGCAGTGACCGCCCTACAGGATGCGGGTGTGCCGATCCTTATGCAGGCATATCCCGACGAGATCGGCAAGATGGACTTCCAGCACCGCCGTGACGCGTACTGCGGAAAGTTCTCGGTGACCGACGTATTCTATCAGTACAAGATCCCCTTCACGGTGATGAAGCCCCACGTGGTTCATCCTCTCAGCGATGCCTTCAAGCAGAACCTTGCTGACTTTGCCGCCATCTGCCGTGTGGTCAAGGGCATGAAGCGCTTCAACCTCGGTTGTATCGGCGCGAGGACCACCGCCTTCAAGACGGTTCGCTTTGATGAGGTAACCCTCCAGAGATACGGCATCAACGTAGAGTCCTTCGACCTCTCCGAGCTCTTCTTCAAGGTTAACAACAAGGCAGACGACGATGCCACGGTGATTGCCAAGATGCAGAGACTGGAGAACTACGCGGATTTTAGCCGTGTACCTCTTCGCAACAAGCTGACTCTGGCAAAGATTTCCGTGGTCATCGATGAGTACATCGAGGAATATCACCTGGATGCCGTGACGCTCCGTTGCTGGAACGAGATGGAGACCGTTCTCCGTGTATGCCCCTGCGTGCTGATCTCCGAGCTGAACGACCGTGGAATCGTTTGCTCCTGTGAGATCGACTTGACCAGTGCCATTACCATGAGAGCCATGGCTCTGGCATCCGAGAAGCCTACCGCTTGCCTTGACTGGAACAACAACTACGGCGAGGAGGAAAATAAAGTCATTCTCTTCCACTGCGGACCTGTGGCGCAGACGCTGATGGCAGAAAAGGGGACCGTTACCGAGCACAAAATGTTCGCTAAGGGTGATCCCGGAAGCGGATGGGGCTCCAACGAGGGTCGCATTGCCGCCTTCGATATGACCTTCTCCAACGGATTTACTGAGGACGGTAAGCTGAAGGTCTACGCAAGCGAGGCGAGGTTTACGGGAGAGCCTATTGAGGCTGCCTTCTTCGGCTGCGGCGGTGTTGCCGAGATCCCGAACCTTCAGGATAAGCTGATCAAGCTGGCAAAGGGTGGCTTTAAACACCACACCACCGTTGGTATGGGTCACATGAAGGCGGTTCTTGAGGAAGCCTTTGGTACATATCTCGGTTACGAGATCATAAATATTGACAACTGATAAGGAGAAAAGAATTATGTTAGTAGGATTGAAAGAAGTTCTTGCTGAGGGCAAAAAGAGAGGCATTGCTGTTGGAAATTTTAACACGCCTACCTTGGAGTGCCTGATTGCCGTATTAGATGCCGCTGAGGAGCTGGACGTTCCCGTCATCATTGCTCATGCGCAGGTTCACGAGCCTGTGGCTCCCATTGATAAGATCGGACCTGTAATGGTTGAGCTTGCCAAGCGCGCGAAGGTGAAGGTGTGCGCGCACCTGGACCACGGCGAGGATTTTGATTACTGCAAGAGAGCGATCGATATCGGCTTTACCTCTATTATGATCGACTGCTCCACGCTTCCCTATGAGGAAAACGTAGCTGAGACCGCAAGAGTGACCGAGTATGCACACTCCCGCGGTGTGGACGTGGAGTCCGAGCTTGGAAGCCTTCCTCAGCGTGAGGGTGGCGCAGATAACGGAAGCGCTCCCGCAAAGCCCGAGGATCTTTACACCAAGCCCGAGCTTGTGCCCGATTATCTCGCTCGCACCGGTGTTGACGCGTTGGCGATTGCCTTCGGTACCGCACACGGTATCTACAAGGTGAAGCCCGTCTTGAACATGGATATCATCACCGAGATCCGCAAGCGTTCCGACATTCCGTTGGTCATGCACGGCGGAAGCGGTATTTCGCATGAGGAATACCGTGAGGTCATTCGCCGTGGTGTCAACAAGATCAACTACTATTCCTATATGTCCTACGAGGGATATGCCAACGCTAAGGCAACCGTCGAGGCAACACCCGCTGATTTCTTCCACAATCTGGCGTACAACGCAACCCTTGCTATGAAGGAAAACGCAAAGGCAACCATGAAGGTCTTTGCGGGGATGTGAGCCATGGACGGAAGAATATCGAATTTCGCGCAGGTTGCCAGCCTTCGCCGTTATACCTTGACCGAGGGACGCGCCAAGGGCTTGGAGGTTTTGGATTGTGACAATGGAAAGATCCGTTTTCTTCTGAACCTTTCCAAGGCACTGGACGTCATGCAGCTCTATCATGAGGGACAGAACGTGTCCTTCCTGTCGAAGAACGCGCTTGAGGGAAGAGGAATTGACTTCATCCGCCGCTTTGAGGGAGGGATGCTCTATACCTGTGGTCTTGACAGTGTGGGTGACCGCGAGGGCTTTGAGCTTCACGGAACGCTACACAACACCCCTGCGGAGCTGATTCATTGTGCGTGCTCGGAGGATGGTATTATCGTAGAAGCGATTATCCATGATACGGCGCTGTTTGGAAAAAATCTTTCGATCCGCCGCAGAGTTACCTCTGCCATTGGCTCGGAAACGGTGAAGGTGGAGGATACGCTCGTCAACGAGGGCTATGCTTCTGAGGAGTATTGTCTTTTGTATCACGTCAACGTAGGCTACCCCATGCTGGATGCGGGGGCGAAGATTGAGGCGGATGAGGAATCCTGCGTGCCGAGAACTCCCTTTGCCAAGGAGCGCGTGGCAACTCGTCACCTTATGACTGACTCGGTTGTAGGGGAGGACGAGACCTGCTATTTCCTCAAGCTGAAAAAGCCCGAGATCTCCTTGGTCAACGAGAAGCTGGGAAAGAGATTTACTCTTGCCTATTCGAAGGAGACGCTTCCTTGCTTCATAGAATGGAAGAGTATGGCGAGCGGCGACTATGCCCTTGGTTTGGAGCCCTGCACCACCGAGCTTGACGATCGCTTTACCTATCGCACGATCGGAGCGGGTGAGAGGATCACCCTTTCGGTGGCGATTACGGTTGAACGGATTTAGTTAAAAATTGAAGAACCCCATGGTGAAAAAACACCGATGGGGTTCTTTTTTTATATATTGTGGTATCGTATGTGCGGTAATGCCATTATTTGTTATAAAACTCTTTTCATAGGTTCATGGCGACAAGGCGACACGGGGTGCCGAGCTTGGGCAAAGCCGTTAATCGCCCAAAGGACGGTCATCATCGGGATTGAGCCAGATGCCAATGGGAAGAAGAGATTCATGGATGTGGCGAGGATCAGTCCCGCAAAAATGAGATTCTCGGGCTTGATCTTGTCTCCGATTTGCCCATGGATAATTTGTCCCACGCCGTAGGTGATGGAAAGGACAACAAGGATAATAGAGAGTGCGGATTTTTCATATCCAAGATCGGCGATGATTTCTTGGATCGCTGCCGCAAAGTTAATTTTTGTCACGTAGTTCACAAAGTAGATCATAGTCAGGATCCATGCAAGCGGCTTTCCATGCAAAAGGGAACGGTGATGGTGTCGGGCAGAGAGTCTGCCCCGTGAAGCTTTCTTGCTTTGCCGCTGACCAAATGGTCACGGACGAATTGCCATTCTCCATTCAGGTTCGTCCGGGTCTTTCGCTCGAATTGAAGGTTGGGATGCTCGGGACGGGGCATGGTATTATTGATGGAACAGGTCATAATCAATACCACTCTTTTATGATGATGTAAGGATTCAAGGGTTATGGCTATCTTATACGTGATGCGGAAAAAGCAAGTGTCTTTTTTTGTTGCTTTTTTGAAATATGATCGAGATCATGTACTAATATAATAAAAATCGTCATATAAACTTGTCGAATTATATTGACAAAAAAGATGAAAAATGTTATAATATGTATGGTAAATATTTATTTCTTGGCTTTATAAGGTATGATGAAAAATAATAGGAGATGAAAGAATAATGAAAAAATACGACATATCCAATTTGATCATTTCCCGCATTGTGGATATCTACAGCTATACCCTTCCCGAGGAGCATGAGGCAAAGGGGATCTGCGGTCACGACGTATTGATCGTCAAGGCAAAGGGAGAATCGGAATACAAGGTGGGCACTCAGAAGCTGTTGGCGGATGTCGGTCATCTGATTTTTCTGCCCAAGGGTACCGAATACGAGCTTGCCGTGGAGGACGAGGGGGCTTGTACTGTCATAGAATTTGATTCCGTGGAGACAGCGGGGGCTGTTCCTTGTTCGTTCTTTACGGGGGGAGAGAGTGATCTCCTGGCTACTGTGAAGAATATTCACCACTATTGGAATCTTCGGGGACCCGCCTATCATTCGAAATGTCTGTCCGAAATTTACAGTCTGGTAACGCAGATCGCTACCATTCAAGCCTATGCCTACTCCTTGGCGGGCAAATACCGTCTCATTCACCGTTCGGTGAAGTACATTGAGAGTCATTACCACCGTCAGGACCTTTACACGCCCATGCTTGCCAAGATGTCGGGAATGGGCGAGACCTACTACCGCAGTATCTTCCAGTCGGTCTTTGGTGTTCCTCCTACCCGATACATTCAGCAGTACCGCGTAGAGAAGGCAAAGACCCTTCTTGTGAATTCCGCGGGCTCGGTGGAGGAGATCGCTCTCGCCGTCGGCTTTGCCAATTCCTCCTACTTCTGCAAGGTTTTCAAGGCGACCGCGGGCATGACTCCCTCGGAATTCGCCGAGCACGCTCGAAAGTTTGGCTGAGGATGCGGGTCGCTTTTGAAAAAGCTCCGCAAAACTTTTTATACAAATTATGGGTTATTTTAACATCACGTCCTATATAGGGTGTGCCGTATAACCTTTAGTTTTTCTCTAATGTAGAAAACCATCGGACTGCATTGCTTGCGCATGCCACCGATGGTTTTCTTTTTTTTAATTCAATAAAATGAAACCCGTCGGGACGCAGCAGGGTCCGACGGGTTTCTTCCTTAGAGAAAGAACAATAAGTTATTGTTTGCACAATGAAAAGGAACGTGTGTAAAACCGAGAAATCATTTGTATGAAAAGTTTTGCGCCGCTTTTTCAAAAGCGGCAAATCGCATCCCCGCATCCCCGCATCCTCGCATCCTTTTTCAAAAGCGACTTGTCTCTTACACTTGGCGCATCAGACGTATATAGAATTCGCAAGCGCGGCAGGCGGTATCTACGCGAATGCGCTCGTTATTGCCATGAATGGTGGCGCGCTCTGCGGTGGTCAGATCCATGGCGGAGAAGCGGTAGACTCTGTCGGAGATTCTGCCCCAGTGACGGCTGTCCGAGCACTGAACCATGAGATAGGGGGTGGTGACGGTTCCCCTCCAGGTAGAGGACACCGCAAGGGCAACCTTCTCGTATGCGTCACAATCGGTTTTTGAGATGCGGCTGGGATTCATACCGTGAATGGCGGTGATCTCTACCGAGTCGTCTCCTACCGTCTTCTTCAGATAGGCAAGGGCGGAATCCATGGTATCATGGGGATTTAAGCGAATATTGGAGACCATTTCCGCCTCAGGGGGGATGACGTTGGAGGCGGAGCTTCCCTTCATTTGCGTAAAGGCAACGGTGGTACGCATCAGCGCGTTCAGCTCGCCGCCGCTCTTTTTACAGATCATGTCAAGCACGGGCGAGAAGCACCAGAGGTTGGCGAAGATCATGCGGTATACAAAGGAAGAGTGGCGTCCGAGGGTGTCAAACATTTTGGCAACGGGATCGGACAGGTGAGAGGGGAAGGGATGATCCTCAATTTTGCAACAGGCAGAGGAGAGGACACCCACGGGGGTGTGAGGCTTGGGGGCGGAGGCATGGCCGCCCGCGGATTTGGCGCGGTAGCGCACGTCCATCATCCCCTTTTCGGCAATACCGATCATGCCGCAGGGAGCCGATACACCGGGGAATACTCCCTCGACCACCGCGCCGCCCTCATCGAGAACCAGGGCGGGGGTGATGTGATGCTCTTCAAAATAGTCCACAATGCGGACCGCGCCCTCGCCGTTGACCTCCTCACCGCCCGAAAAGGCAAAGTACACGTCATGCTCGGGGGTAAAGCCCTCCTTAATCAAGTGGTCGGCGGCAAAAAGCACACCGCCAAAGGTTACCTTGGTGTCAAGGGTCCCTCTTCCCCAAAGAACGCCGTCCTTGAGGATTCCCTCAAAGGGGGGCTTGTCCCAGTCGGCTTCGTTGACGGGTACCACGTCGTAATGCGCCATCAGCACGGTGGGGTCTCCCTCGCTTTTGCCCTTCCAGTGGTAGAGCAGGGCGCGACCCTCCATGCGGGTCAGCGTGCAGACCTCGTATACGTTGGGATAAAGTTCAGGCAGACGGGAAATCAGTCCCTCAAATTCGCTGTCATCCTCCAAGGAGGAGTCCCGATAGGAGACCGTCTTGTAGCGAATGAGGGCAGAAAGATTTTCGATGACCCGCTCACGGTCAAAGACCTCCTCGCCCGCAAGGGCGGGGGCTTGTGCCTTCGGCTTGAAGCGCAGGGTGCGAATGAACAGAATCGAAAGAAAGATCAAAAGGAGCGCAAGGAGACCCAAAAGAATGTAACCAACCATACCTCACCTATCAAAGCTTTCCTTTTTTATAAAGAATCCGCGCGACGGCAACCGTAAAGAGGACACCCACGGGAACCATAATGCCCACGGTGCTTGCGTTCAGGGCGGGAACGAAGATAAAGAGCGCCAGCATGAGAATGATGGGAGCCACCGACAGCTTGGCATTCTTGGAGATAAAGACCACCGCAAGACCGCCGAAGAGGGCGGGCAGAATCATATCAAAGGCAGGCTGAAGGACGGGGGCTTGCAGAAGAGGAGTCAGGGGCACGATAAAGATGACGCCCAGAATGATAATGAGGGTGGTCACAATGCCCGATACCGCAATGGAAATGGTGGAGATGATCTCTCCCTCCTCCGAGGACGGCTTTACCTTTGCCCGCTCCATGGCATCCAGCGCGCAGGGGAGCTTCAGATTGGAAATATTCCCTGTCACGAAGGAGAGGTAAGCGCCTCCCGCGCCCAGCATAGGAACGAAGGTGAACATTTCCACGATTCCCACCGCCCAATACATGGGAAGAATGGCGAGAATCCCTGTAAAGAGGGCGTCCCACTTGGGGAACACTCCAAAGATCAGACAAACGGCAACGGGGAACATAAGTACAAGGAAGAAGAGGCTAAGACCCCAAACGCGTCCATGACGGTGAACGCTTTCCAAATAGGTTTCATTTTGACGTTTCATCGTAGGGTTCCTCCTTTCTTACGCGAGCCATGCCGTGAAGGGGATGGCAGATGCCATGCCGCCTACCAGGCTGATGGGAAGCGCGTAATCCGTGATCCAGCGCGCGCGCAAAACCTTTGCCAAAAGACCGCAAATCAGCATCAAAAGCGCGGATGCCGCCATGACGCAAACAGGGATCAGACCCGAGGTGTCTCCCGAGAAGACGGTGGATACGTCACAGAACACGTAGCCGAGGAAGGCGGAGATCATGCCGAGGAACATGGCATTGTTAAAGATCTCGCCCCAACGGGCATCCTTTTTTTCCATGCTTTTCAGTCCGCTTTGAATTTTTTTGGTGCAGAGCGGGACCAAGAGAAGTCCTATGATAATGCCCAAAGTCATGACCCAAAGCACGGTCGCGAATTCTGAGGCGCCCTCCACCCCGTTCGGGAGCTGAGCGATGGTGGTCTCTGCCGCCACCGTCTCATAGCTCAGAGAGCCGATGATGGAAAGACGGAGCCAAGGGAGCGCCAAGCCAAGCTTTTGGGAAAGAATGGCAACGCCCACCAAGATCGAAACGGCGGGGGCGATGGTGAAGATGGCGGAGGAGCTGACGGTCTTTTTGAGGATCGCCTTGTCCATGCCCAGCTCCTTCGCGCGTTTGAGGGCGCGCGCAAGGAAAAAGACCGACTGCGCCAGCACCACCACAATGATCAGTCCCGCAAAAATAAAGAGAAGCGGGTGATTGACGGTGAATTCCATGAAAATCTCCTTTATGTATGTATTGTTAGTCGACGGATTCAATGACGTAAATGCCGCCCTTGCGAACCGACACAAGCGCGCAGTTTCCCGTGATCTCGTTGGAGACGGCATACTGGAAGCTGCGGGTGAGGGTGGCGTTCTTTAAGGGGTATTTGCAACCCTCCACCGAGACTCCTTTTGCCTTTTCGGACAGGCAGAGCAGGGAGAGATAGCGGAATCCGCTTCTCGGAATCAGGGTACTGGTGTTTTCGATGTAACGGGCACGGTTTTTGCCATCGGTCATGATGGCATGAACTCTCTTCGAAAAGAGGTCCTCCAGAATCGCGAGATTGGAGAGGGTGTGGTCAAGGCGCCCCGAAAGACCGCCGATGAGGATGATCTCGTCAGCCCCCTCCTTGAGGGCGGTGTCTACCGCCAATTGGGTGTCAGTAAAGTCCTTTTCGGCGGGGACCCTCAGAACCCTGGCTTTGTCGGGAATTTTGGAGGCACCGACGGAATCAAAATCACCGAGTACCACTGTGGGAGTCTCTCCCAAGGCAAGCGCGTTGGAAAGCCCCGAGTCGGCGGCGATCACCAGATCGTCCCCCTTGGGATGTTCGGTAACGCGAGAGGGGTCCACAGAACCGCCCGTATAAATAAAGGCACGCATAATGTTTCGATTCCTCACTTCCATTTTTTCTTATTCTTCAGAATACCGTGTAGCTCTACGTAGCTTGCGTGGCGGGAGGGAGGAATGTTTCCACCGCGCACCGCTTCTAAGATGGCGCAGCCCTCCTCCTTGGTGTGGGAGCATTTGGTATACTTGCATGCTCCGATGTAGGGGACGAATTCCCGCATGGTTTCGGGAAGCGCTTCGCAGTCGAAGAAATCGAAGCGCTCGAAATCCAGCATAGAGAAGCCGGGGGTATCAGCGATGTAACCGCAATCGGTGTCTTCCGACAGGGGGAAGAGCTCCACCTTACGGGTGGTGTGCCGTCCCCGCTCGATCTTTCGGCTGATCTCCGAGGTGGAGAGGTCAAGATGAGGGAAGATGGCATTGAGCAGGGTGGACTTCCCAATGCCCGAAGCCCCCGCAAAGGCGGCGGTGCGCGTGGGAAGATGCTCCTCCATCCAAGAGGAAAGGGCATCGACCCCTTCGCCCGTCACCGAGCTGAGAGAAAAGCAGGGAAAGCCCGCGGTCCGATAGATCGCTTCCAGCTCATCGGCATAGGCGGGATTTAATTCTTTTTTGGTAATCACCACCACGGGCTCGATTCCATTGTATTCGGCAATGGCGAGAAGCTTGTCCTGCGTGATCAGAATGGGAGTGGGAGATGCCACCGCCATGGTGACGAACAGGTAATCAAGATTTGCCATGGGGGGACGGATCAGCGCGTTGTGGCGGTTTGTAATCGTGTCGATGACAAAATCACCCTCCTCCGAGCGGGAAAGGGTGACCGAGTCGCCGGGCAGAGGGGTGATGCCCTCATGGCGAAAAGAGCCTCTGGCACGGCAAGAGATCTCCGTACCCACAGGCAGATCGGCGGACTCCAACAGACGGACCGTATAGAGCCCGCCCACGCCTTTGAGAATTTTTCCGATGGTTGTTGTCATAATGTTTCCTTTATTTATATAGTCATGGAGTGAGAGCATGGGTGGCAGAGAGAAGAGCGTCAAGACGAGCTGACGTAAAGGTCCACCGACCAGACCGAAGAGGTCAGTGGCGTTCCCGGGAGAGGAGACTGGGAGATTACCGTCCCTTTGGGAGCGGCATTGCCCACAGTATAGGTGCTGCCTACGGTCAGACCGTATTCTCTCAAAATCTCGGCAGCCTCTTTCTCGCTTCTGCCGTACAGGTCGGGAACGAGGTGAATCTCATATTGATCCCCGAGACTGACCCAAAGGGAGACCTCGCTATTTGCCTCTAACATGGTGCGCGCGGGGTATTGCTGTTCGATGACCGTGCCCGTGGCATGGGCGGATACCTTGTATTGAACGGTGCCAACCGTAAGCCCCGCATATTGCAATCGGTCTCTCGCGGCGGATTCCGAAAGTCCCAGAAGCTCGGGAACGTAGGTCCTTTTGGGAGGGGCGCCTCGGCTGAGCAACAGCGTGACCCGATCTCCCCCATAGAGGGGAGTTCCCGCGGGTGGGTCGGTGGACAGTACGGTGCCGCTTGGCTCTGAGGATGCTTTGGCGGAAAAGGATACCGCCATGGAGTGGTTTTTTAGGATGAGCTCGGCATCCCGCAGGGACAGCCCCACCAAATTCTCCAAGGCATAGGGGGTGGGGGCACGGCTCACGGTCAGGACGACGTCGGGATAGTCGTCGTCGGAATAGAGACGGCGAACCACACCGCCTTTCGGAGTTTGTGAGATCACAAGTCCGGGGGAGACTTCGGGATTTTCTTCATATTGTAAAATGAAATTAAAGGGTACGTCCTCCAGGGAAAAGGAAAGGGGATCCTTGCCCGTCAGGTCGGGAACCGTGACGGTGGTGTAACGGCGAGCCATAGGGGCGAAGGTAAGGAGGAGAAAGACGCTCATGGTTGCTACGGTGATGGTCAGCACACCGAGACACAGACCTACCAAAAGCGGCAGGGGAAGTCGTTCCTTTCTCTTGGCTTTTCTCGCGCGTACCCGTGCCACGCACGCCCGATATGCCGCCGCTGCGCGGCTGTTTCTTTTTTGCCGTTTGCCTGTTCCGTTGGACACCAAATAGGGCTCGGGGTCGGATAGGGGGCAGAAGTCACGGGGAGGGAGAGCGGAAAGGGTGTCTCTTCCTTTGAGGCGCGCAAGGGTGGGACGGGTGCGGGGAGACCGCTCCTTTTTTGATAGGGAAAAGCGATACTTCATGATTCGTCTCCTTTATAAAAATATGTAGAGACGAGGAAAAAGATCATTCAGTGTCGGAAGAATCGTTCTGTTCCTCGGCACGGCGAAGCTGTCCGCAGGAGGCATTGATGTCCGAGCCGAGACGGCGGCGGACGGTGGCTCGAATCCCCTTCTTCTCCAGAATGGAGGCAAAGCGCTCAATCGCCGCCTTGTCCGAGGCGGAAAAGCCCGTTTCGGTGACGGGATTCACGGGAATGAGATTCACGTGAATGGGGAAGGTGGAGGTGTCCTTGGGGGAACGAAGCGCGCTGTTGAGGAGTCTGGCAAGGCTGCCCGCGGCTTCGGGGGAGTCGTTCTTCCCCGCGATGAGAGTATATTCAAAGGAAAGTCTGCGCCCTGTGACGTCGTAATAGCGGCGGCAGGCGGCAAGCAGATCCTCGATGTTCCATTTTTTGTTTACGGGCATGATGGTGTTTCTCGTCTCGTTGTCCGAGGCATGGAGCGAAATTGATAGGGTAATGGGAAGGTTTTCTTTGGCAAGACGGTCAATTCCATTCACCAGTCCGCAGGTAGAGAGGGAAATATGGCGGTAGCCGATATTGAGTCCCTTTTCGTGCCCCACAAGGGTGAGAAAACGAATCACGTTTTCGTAGTTATCGAGGGGTTCTCCAATGCCCATCATGACCACGTTGGAGATCCGCTCGCCAAGGTCTTTTTCGGCGGAAATGATCTGCCCCAACATCTCGGAGGGGAGAAGGTCACGGACCTTGCCGCCGATGGTGGAGGCGCAGAAGGCGCATCCCATGCGGCACCCCACTTGAGAGGAGATGCAGATGGTGTTTCCGTGCTTGTATTTCATGACCACGCTCTCCACGCAGTTTCCGTCACGGAGGGTAAAGAGGTACTTGACCGTTCCGTCCAATGCCGAGACCAGCTTGCGGCGCACTGTGGGAAGAAAATAGTAGGCGACCTCGTTTAGTTTTCCCTTGAGGGCTTTTCCGAGATTGGTCATTTCCTCGGGACTTACACCGTGATGCATAGGGGAAAACATCTGCTCGGCTCGGTATTTTGGCTCTCCCAAGGACAACATCAGCTCGGTCAGCTCCTCGGGGAGAAGGGAGAGCAGGTCGCGTTTGCTTGCTTGATTCATGGATTCCATTGATGACTTCATCCTTGCTTTTTGAATTTGGCGATGTAAAATCCGTCGGTTCCGTGTACGTTCGGCAACAGGGTGATCTGTCCCGTGGGGACTGACAGACTGCCCACCGAAAAGGGGGCGGGGGTAAATTCGGGGTGCTTCTCGAGGAATCGGGCAGCGTTCTTTTCGTTTTCCTCGGGGAGAATGGTACAGGTGGAGTAGACGAGAGTGCCGCCGTTCCTCACGTATCGGCAGGCATTGTCAAGGATCGCCAGCTGAATGTCGGGAAGCGCCTCCGACGCGGCGGGGTCCTTATAGCGAAGCTCGGGCTTTTTTGCAAGCACGCCAAAGCCTGAGCAGGGAACGTCACAGAGAACACGGTCGGCTTTTCCAAAATATTCGGGCAGAGGGTCTCTGCCGTCACGGACGGCGGGGGTGATGATGCCGATCCCGAGACGGACCGCGCCCGAGGAAATGAGGGGGAGCTTCTTTTCGTGGAGATCGAAGGCAAAAAGCGCTCCCTTGTTCTTCATGCGAATGGCAGCGCCAAAGCTTTTGGAGCCCGGGCAGGCGCAGATGTCCATGACGAGATCGCCCTCCTCGGCTCCCAGTGCTTCCACAGCGATCTGGGAGGCTTCGTCCTGCACGAAGAAAAGTCCGTCCGAGAAGCCATAGAGCTCACGCACCGATCCACGGACGAAAAGCCCTGTGGAGGAATAGGGTGTGGGGCGGGCATCGGGGATTTTTTCTGCCAGCTCCTCGCGGGAAATTTTCAACGTATTCACCGATAGGGTGGTGGGGGGAATCGAGCCGAAGGCAGCAAAAAGAGCTTCTGCCTTTTCTCTTCCGTAGACCGACAAGAGCTTGTCCACCAGGGGTTTTCCAACCGAATACTTCACCGACAGGTATTCGGTCAGATCCCCTTCGTCGGGAAGAATATGCTCGGGGGAGCGCAAGGCACTCCGCAGAACGGCATTGACAAAGCCCGACACTTTTTTCGGAACCAAAGACACGGTCTCATTGACAGCGGCATGGGCGGGAATGCGGTCCATAAAGGAGAGCTGATAGAGTCCCAACCGCAGAGCGGTCTTGACCGATTGATCAAGAGTCTCCACGGGACGGGAGGAAAGGGAGCCGATCCAATGATCAAGGGTCAGCCTTTTTTCGGTAACGCCGTAAACAAGAGCCGCGCAGAGGGCGCGGTCACTGTTGGAAAGCCCCGAATGCTCCAGGGCATGATCAAGGGACAGATTGATAAATTGGTCGTTGGTCTCTGCCTTTTGCAACAGGCGAAACGCAAGCTCTCTTGCCGTCATAAAGCTCTCCTTTCCGAGACGTAGGATTTTCTTGAGATCCTACCTCATTTTTTCGTGTTTTGCGGTTTAATCCCTTCGTCTGCCGCCTGCCAAAATGATCAGACGCAGAAGGGTCAAAAGGGAGGTGACCAGGGCTGCCACATAGGTCAGCGCGGCGGCAGTCAGTACCTCACGGGAGGCGGCGCACTCCTCGTCGGTGAGCATTCCCGAGGATCGAATCGCCTTCATGGCACGGGAGGATGCGTTAAATTCCACAGGCAGGGTCACAAGCTGGAAAAAGGCAATCAGTCCATAGAGCACAATACCCGCCAGCATGAGATAGTCGGATGCCATCAAGAGACCGATGAAGAAAAGGGGGATCGCCAGCATCGACCCAAATTGGGTCACGGGAACGATGGCGGCGCGAAGCTTGATGGGCGCGTAGCCCTTGGCGTGCTGGACAGCGTGACCTGCCTCGTGGCAAGCGACACCGATGGCGGCGGCGCTCTTGGAGTCGTGTACGGCGTCCGAGAGCCGAATCACATTCTCTCGGGGGTCAAAGTGGTCATTGAGCTCCCCTCGGATATGCTCAATCCGCACGTGGGAAAGTCCGTTTCCGTCCAAAACCCGCCGAGCCGCCTCGGCACCCGTCATGCCCCGACGGGTGGGGAAGGACGCGTATTTCTTATAGGTGCTTTGTACCTTGAACTGTGCCCAGATGGCAAAGAACATGGCGGGAAGCACCAAAAGAATGGTCCAGTCAAATCGGAATAATCCAAAGATCATAATAGAGATACCTCGTTTAGTTCAAAAGATCGCCCGCGTTCACTTTTCTGCCCCGAACGAAATCCGAGGCGCTCATGCGGGGCTTGCCCTCGGGAAGAACGCCGAGGAGGGTCACCGAGCCCTTCCCGCAGGCAACAGTAATGCCGTCCTCCAGGGAAAGTACCCGTCCCGCCTCGCCAAGGACTGTTTCCTCGTCGCAAATACGGGCGGCGGTAATTTTCAAAAGCCTTCCGTCGGGCGTATGGGTAAAGGAAAGGGGAATGGGAGAAAGTCCGCGAATTTGGTTATGGACCTCTCTGGCACTGCGAGAAAAGTCAATAAGACAGTCCTCCTTCGCGATTTTTGCCGCATAGGTGGCACCCGCTTCCTCTTGGGGAACGCGGGGACAATCGCCCGTCTCCAGGGCGGCGAGGGTGCGGACAATGAGAGAAGCGCCGAGGGCGCCCAGCTTGTCGTGGATCGTCTCGAAATTGTCGTCGTCGGCAATGGGAAGCTCTTCACGGAGGAGCATATCTCCCGTGTCCAGTCCTACGTCCATATACATGGTGGTGATGCCCGTGACCGCTTTGCCGTCGAGAATCGCCCGTTGCATGGGGGCGGCGCCTCTGTACTCGGGCAAAAGGGAGCCGTGGACGTTGACACAGCCGTATTTGGGGAAGCGAAGCACCGATTCGGGCAGAATCTTTCCGTATGCTACCACGACGATGATCTCGGGATCAAGCTCGGAAAGCAATGCCGAAAAGGCTTCGTCCTTCAGGGTATTGGGCTGATAGACGGGAATGCCCGCCGCAAGCGCCGCAACCTTGACGGGAGGCGGGGTGAGGGTATATCCCCGTCCCTTAGGTTTGTCGGGCTGGGTCAGAACACCGATCATGTCGTGTCCCGCCTCGATCAGCGCTTTCAGGGAAAAGACGGCGAAATCGGGGGTCCCCATAAATAGAATCTTCATGAGTCTTTCTCCTTATTCGTTGTCCATGCGAAGGGCACAGTCGATATAGAGCTTGCCGTCCAGGTGGTCCAGCTCATGGCAGAATGCCTTGGCAAGAAGACCTGACCCCGTATAGTCTACGGTTTCTCCCTTTCGATTCATGGCGCGAACGGTCACGTGCATGGGGCGGCGGGTTACACCCCATCTGCCGGGGACGGAGAGACAGCCCTCCTCGCCCTCCTGCTCGCCCGAAAAGGCGATGATCTTGGGATTGATCAGCTCAAAAAGCCCCTCGTCGGGAGTCTCGATGACCACGATCCGACGAAGCACGCCTACCTGAGGCGCGGCAAGTCCCACGCCGTCGGCGGCACGCATCGTCTCGATCATATCGTCCAAAAGCGTGAGGACTCTCGGGGTAATGCTATCTACGGGACGGCAGACCTTTCGGAGAGTGGGGTCGCCTACCTTAAGTATTTTCAGTTTTGCCATAAGATGCTCCTTCTATGTTTTGAATGTAAAATCAAGCGTTGTCAAAGATTGGATGGATTAAAATCGATGGAGAGACTGAGACCTCGGACCGATGCCCGCGAAAACTCGCAAAGAATCTCCGAGAACATGGCGCGGGTCCGCTTCGTGAGACGGCATTTGACGATCACGCGCATACGGTATTTGTTCTCCACCTTATACACCGATGCCTCAAAGGGACCGAAGATTACCAAGGGAAGATCGGAATAGGCACCGCTTTTGGCACGGTTCAGCATATCCGAAAGGATGGCGGATGCCTTCGCCAGCTCGGTCTCGTTGTGGGAGGTGAGCATGAGGGAGGCAATGTCGCAGAAGGGCGGGAAGGTCAGCGCTTTCCGCAGGCGGATCTCTGCCTCGAAAAAGGCTTCATAGTCCTGCTTGCAAGCCAGACGAATACACTCGTGATTGGGGTTGGCGGTCTGAATGATCGCCTCGCCCGCGTGGGTTCCCCTGCCTGCCCGTCCAATGACCTGTGTCAGCATGGAAAAGGTGCGCTCGGCGGCACGGTAATCGTCTAAGTACAGAGAGGTGTCCGCTAAAAGAACGCCCACCAAGGTTACGTTCGGGAAGTCGTGTCCTTTTGTCACCATTTGGGTACCAAGCAACACATCCGCCTCGTGGCGGCGAAAGGTCCCCAGCATTTCCTCATAGGAATAGCGGGAGACAGTGGTATCGGTATCCATGCGGAGAATGCGCGCGTCGGGCAAAAGAGAGGAAACATCTTCCTCTACCCGTTGGGTACCAAAGCCCATACGGGCAAGGTGAACGCTTCCGCAGGCGGGGCAGGTCTTTGGCAAGGGTGAGCGAGCGCCGCACCAGTGACAGCGAAGCTCTCCCTCCTCATATCCCTTTTTTGTATGATAGGTCATGGACACACTGCAGTGGGGGCAGAGAATCGCTTCGCCGCAGCTTCGGCAGCTGATGAAATTGTTGTATCCCCGACGGTTGAGAAAGAGGATGGATTGATTCTTTTCCTTTTGCGTAGAGACCAGTCTCTCGCAGAGCAAGGACCCCAAGGGAGAAACGGCACTCATAGAGCTGTCCTCCCGCATATCGGCAATGGTAACCTTGGGAAGCGTGGCACCGCCAAAGCGGTCTTTCAGCTTAACGAGGGTATAGATCCCCGCGGTCGCCTTGTAGTAGCTCTCAAAGGAGGGAGTGGCAGATGCCAAAAGCATCAGCGCCTTGTGATGGGCGCAACGGAAACGGGCGATGTCCTTGGCGTGATATTTGGGATTCATGTCGGATTTATAGGTGTGCTCCTGCTCCTCGTCCATGACGATCATACCGAGATGATCGAGCGGGGCGAACACGGCAGAGCGAGTGCCGATGACCACGTCGGCGCCTCCCGATCGGATACGGGCATAGGTGTCAAGCCGTTCGCCTGCCGATAGTCCCGAGTGAATCACGGCAATCCGCTTGCCAAAGCGGGAGCCAAAGATTTCTAAGGTCTGGGGGGTCAGAGCGATCTCGGGCAGGAGAACGATGACACTCTTGCCCTTGGCAAGCACGTGCTCGATGGTTTTGAGCATCACAGAGGTCTTTCCGCTTCCCGTCACACCAAACAGGAGCGCCGCCTTGGCTTCTTCGGTATCGGACAGAGCGCAAAGCTCCTTATAGGCGGCGGTCTGCTCTTCGTTCAGTTCAATGGGAGGGGGGCAGGGGAGATCGTCTCGCAAGAGACCGCGGTCGATGGTTCGCTTTTCGCGAGAGATCAGCCCTTTTTTCTCCATGGCGGCGAGCTGGGCGGAAGTCACCCCGCACCTCTCACAGAGGATTGCTTCCCGATGCTCCTCCTCGGAAGAGTCAAGGAGATAGCGGAGTACAGTCAGGTGGGCGGCGGACCGAAGCTTTATGGTACTGTCCGTCCCCTTGAGAATGGCATCGGCACGGTCGGGAGCCACCGAAAGAGAGGTGACCCATTCGGTCTTTTCCCCGCTTTTGCGGAGCTCGAAGTCCCGAGCGATCAGTCCGAGGGACAGAAGCTGCTTGATCGATGCCTCGGCCTTTTCACCAAATCGAATTTTTAATAAATCAAAGCGGACGCTTCCGTGTCTTTGGATCAGCTCCCAGACAAGAAGCGCCGCCGCGTCAAGATCATGAAGCCGCTCGGAGGAGGGAACCGTCCCCGTGGGGCGATAGATCTCCTCCAGATAAGAAAGGGCAGACGAGGGGACCATGGCGCGAACGGCGTCGCCAACGGTACAAAGAGTCTGCTCCTTCATAAAAAAGCAAAGGGAGGACATTTCCTCATTCAAGGATACCCCATGATCGCACACCGAAAGGATCGGCTTGCAGCCGATCTCCTTGCTATCGGGTTGGTCCTTCAGCGATACCACAAGACCCATACGCTTTCGGTTGGCATTCCCAAAGGGGACCATGACGAAGTCGCCGGGGGAGACTCGGTCCGAAAGCTCGGGCGGAATGAAGTAGTCGAAGGCGTTGTCGAGAAAATAAGGGTTATCCAAGAGATGGATCCCCGCATATTCGGGCATAACGTGTCCTCCTGAGAATGGATTGAGAAAAAACAGCGGCGGGGGGGCTTGCTCCCGCCGCTATGACAGTTCCTCTTAAGCGATCCCTCGGATCAGTTCTCCTCGGGCTGTGCCGCTTCCTCGCCCGCGTTCTCAGCTTCTTCCTCGGCGGGAGCTTCCGCTGTTTCCTCCTCGGGCTTGTGGACGATGGAATATTCTCCCGCGTGAATACGGGTGATGGCATACTTGACTGCTTTTTCGTCACGGTATTCCTTGTTGATCATGTTGATCAGGTTGCGATCGACCTCCTTGTTGCCCGTGGCTGCCTTTTCGGCGGCATCACGCTGTCTGACATACTCGTCGGTGATCAGACGGGCGCACTTGGCGGTGGCGAGCGCCAGCTCGTAACGGTTGAATTCGTCCTTCGTAAGCTCTTGAATGGTAGGGTACAGCATAAGATTCTCCTTTTTCTTACAATGATATAAAAATTTCAAGTGTTTGTGTTTCTATAATATCCCATTTTGTGGGAAAATATGCGGTTTTCAGTCGAAGTAGTGGTCAAGGGGGGCATGGTCACGGCGTAGGGCGTGCGCCTCGGCGCGGACGATGGCACGGATATCCTCGGCGGCATCCGTATCCTTCCCGTCATGGTTCAATACCACGTAGTCGTAGAAGTCGGCAATGGCAATCTCCTCACGGGTTCTCGCGAGACGGTTTTGAATCTTTTCCTCGGTCTCGGTCCCTCTGCCTCGCAGTCTTTGCTCCTGGATGGCAAAGGAGGGAGGAAGCAGCAGAATGAGAATCGCCTCGGGATAGAGCTTCTTTACGTTGGCGGCACCCTCGACCTCGATCTCGAGAATCAGGTGCTTGCCCGATGCCAAAACCTCCTCGGCTTCCTTCAGGGGCGTGCCGTAGAAGTTTCCGCAATATTCGGTGTATTCGAGCATTTTGCCCTCATCGATGCGGGAAAGAAATTCCTCACGGGTAATAAAGTGGTAGTTGACGCCGTCTACCTCGCCCGGACGGGGAGCACGGGTGGTCGCGGAGACCGAATAGGCGAACTCTCCCGTTTTCAAGAGATGGGCATTGACCGTGCCCTTTCCGCTTCCCGCGGGACCCGAAATGACGATCAGTAATCCTTTTTCCATGGTGACGTGCTCTCCTCCTTATTCGGTTACTTCCTCGTCCTCGTCCGACGCGCCCTCTCCCGTATCCAGGCGGTTGGCGATGGTCTCGGATTGGATGGCGGACAAAATGACGTGCTCGCTGTCGGTGATGATCACCGAGCGGGTCCGTCTGCCACAGGAAACGTCAATGACCCGTCCCGTGTCCTTGGCGTCCTGAATCAGACGCTTGACGGGAGCGGAGTCGGGGGAGACGATGGTAATGATACGGTCGGAGGCGACCATGTTTCCAAAGCCGATATTGATGAATTTCATGTCGCTGCTCCTTTACTCAATGTTTTGAATTTGCTCACGAATCTTTTCGATCTCGCATTTGATGTCTACCACCAAACGGGCAATGTCGGAATTCTGACACTTGGAGCCGATGGTGTTGGTCTCGCGGTTGATCTCCTGTACCAGGAAGTCCAGACGTCTGCCTACGGGCTCGGTGGAGGCGAGAATGTCGGAAAAACCGTCGAAGTGGGAACGAAGGCGGACCAATTCCTCGTCGATGGCAATGCGGTCCGCAAAGATGGCGCACTCGGTGAGGATCCGATTTTCGTCAAATACGATGCGGTTGTCGGACAGCATTTCTCTGAGCTTCTGCTCCAGCTTTTCCCGATACGCTCCCGTTTCGTGCTCGGAGAGCGTTTCGATCCGATCCACACGGGTGCGGATGGCATCGATCTTTTCCAAAAGATCACGGCGGATGTTCTCTCCCTCCCGCTCTCTGGCGGTGAGAAATCGGGCAAGGGCGGCATCCAGCACCACCCGAAGGTCAGCCCAGTCCTTGTCGGCATCCTCCTCGGATTTTTTTACGAGAAAGAGGTCACGGTTCTGCGCTACGGTCATGACGCTGATATCATCGGTCAGACCAAAGCGGTCGCGGAGCGTCCGAAGCGCCCTGATATATGCGTCGGCATATCCCTCATCCAGAGCAATTTCCACGTCGGGGGAATTCACCACGTCAATGGTGACGAATACATCTACCTTTCCCCTCGACACCGAGGCGCTTTGCAGGTGGGGCTTGATCCGTTCCTCCAAAAAAGAAAAGGCGCGGGGCAGCTTTACCGAGCAGTCGAAGAAGCGGTTGTTCACCGATTTGATCTCCACGGTGATGTCCTTTCCGCCTACCGTTTCTCTGGCTCTGCCAAAGGCAGTCATGCTTCTGATCATAATACAAATTCTCCCGTAGCTTTTAAGATAACTCAACAATTTAATTATAAACTTTTTTTTGAATCTTGTCAACGGAATTTTCAATTTTATGGAGGTTCGTACAAAATAATATTATATATTTTCATTTTTTTGACGTTTTGGATAGCTCGGACGACAGAATGGGGCGCTCCCATATCACCGTAGGGCGGGAGCAAGCCCCCGCTCTACGGAAGAGAGGTGATTTTCGCGAAAAATATGGAGAGAAAGAAAAAAATTTGCGAAAAGCTCTTGCATTTTTCGTAATTATTTGGTAAAATAAAGTGTAAAGCTATGCATACGACGATATGCACGACAATTTTTTGGAGGAAGATAAAAATGGTAGTAGCAGACGATTTTAAAAATGGCATTACGTTCGATATGGACGGTAACGTGTATCAGGTCATCGAGTTCCAGCACGTAAAACCCGGTAAGGGAGCGGCATTCGTTCGTACCAAGATCAAGAACGTCATTTCGGGTTCCGTGATTGAGAGAACCTTCAGCCCCACCGACAAGTTTGAAAACGCGTATATTGAGAGAAAGGAAATGCAGTACTCCTACAACGACGGAGATCTCTATTACTTTATGGACATGGAGACCTTCGACATGGTTCCCCTCAACAGCGACAAGCTGCCCGAGAGCTTCCGGTTCGTCAAGGAAGAAATGCTCTGCAAGATCCTTTCCTACAAGGGCAACGTGTTTGCCGTAGAGCCTCCCACGTTTGTGGAGCTGGCTGTCACGCAGACCGATCCCGGCTTTGCGGGCAACACCGCGACCAACACCCTCAAGCCCGCGACCCTGGAGACCGGCGCGGTCATTAAGGTTCCGCTCTTTATCAACGAGGGCGAGGTGTTGAAGATCGATACCAGAACCGGCGAGTATCTGTCTCGCGCGTAATTCAGAGGAGGTTGTTCACATGACTGAAATGACGTTGAACGAGAAGGCATCCTACATTAAGGGTCTGGTTGAGGGCATGGATCTTGACACCGCCAAGGGCGAGGGAAAGGTCATTGCCGCTCTGCTCGATCTGGTTTCTGATATGGCTGTTACCATTGAGGAGCTGGAGGAGGAAATTGATACCCTCTACGATTACTGCGAGGAGCTGGATGAGGACCTGGGCGAGGTTGAGACGATCCTTGTTGAGGACGACGACTGCGACTGCGACGAGTGTGACTGCGATTGCGACGATTGCGATTGCTGCTGCGATGAGGACGAGTTCTTTGAGATCGAGTGCCCCTCTTGCGGTGACACCGTGTACCTGGACGGCTCCATCGATCCCGAGGAGCTGGTTTGCCCCGCTTGCGGCGAGAAGTTTGAGTGCCTTGTTGCCGAAGAGGACCTGGAAGCCCTGGATCAGGAATAAGAAAAAAGTACAAATCAAAAAGGAGTCGGTCGAATGACTGACTCCTTTTTGTTGCATCCCGAAAACCCTGCCCCACGTGTCATCTTGAGCGGAGCAAACCATCCGGTGAATGGTTTGCGTAGTCGAACCCGACGAAAGGAGGGCAACGCGGCAGCGTTGAGATCTACGCGGATTGTTTGTTTTCAAGTCCCTTGTTTTGCGGAATATATTCTTTATGGCAAAAGGCTTCGGGTAAGTCATAGGAGATCCCGTCGTCGCCGATGGCTCCTCGGTTTTGGATCGGCTCGCGAGGCTCCCTCACCAAAACTTCGACTCCGCTCCGCTTCGCTCAGGATGACACATAACGGATGGCAGGTCAATAAACGGCGCGCTTGTTCGACGCCGGCAGTATCAGGGCTATGCCCGAAACTGAAATACCCTCCGTTTTATTTGTCTGCGAGGCCATGGATTAGCTTCTCGAATACAGCTCGCAAAGGGACTTGAACTTTTGGGGATCGGCGGAGCGGAGCTGGTCCTCGGTGATACGGTAGCGCCAGTTGTTGGTCGCCTTGCCCGGGGTGTTCATACGGGTGTCGGCACCGTACACGAGAATATCTTGCATGGGGAAGATCGCCAGATCCGCATGGCTTGCCATGACGGTCTTAAGAATCATTTCGCATCCGAGATTCCAGTCGTCGTCCTTGGCGTTACAGTAAGTCAGTACGCGTCTGCGGGAATCGGGGTCACATTCCCACACGTAGCCAAGCAGGGTATTGTTGTCGTGAGTGCCCGTATATGCCACACAATTTTTTACATAGTTATGGGGGCGATGCGGGGAATCGCTGTTGTCCATAAAGCCGAATTGCAGGACCCGCATGCCGGGAAATTTGCTATATTTTAAAAGATCGATAACCTCGGGGGTGATGTCCCCTAAGTCCTCGGCGATCACCAGACGGTCCTTGGCGACCTCTCGGATCGCGTTGACAAGCGCCCTGCCGGGACCCTTGACCCATTTTCCCTCCTTGGCGGATTTTGCCGCGGCGGGAATGCTCCAGTAGGATTCGATTCCACGGAAGTGGTCAATGCGAACACCGTCAAAAAGGGTGAGCATATATTCCATGCGGCGGCGCCACCAGGAAAAGCCGCTTTTTTTCATGGCGCTCCAGCGGTAAAGGGGATTGCCCCATAGCTGACCGTCCTCGGAAAAATAATCGGGAGGACATCCCGCTACCGCCGAGGGGTAGCCCTTGGCATCCAGCTGAAATTCCTCTCGGTTTGCCCATACGTCGGCACTGTCTGCCGCCACGTAGATGGGAATGTCTCCGATGATCTCAATGCCGCGGCGGTTGGCGTATTCCTTGAGAGACATCCACTGGGTAAAGAATTCATGCTGAATGAATTGCCAAAGCGCCAGCTCGTCCTCGTCAGGGGTCGTGATCGTCCATTCCTGCCAGGGAAGACCCCTGTTGGCTTTTTTGAGGGCGAGAAACTCCGATGCTTTTTGGAGCTCGGGATAGCTTTCAAGAAACGCGGCGATCCCACGCTTCTCCTCCTTGCTCACACGGGAGGCGGCAAGGGCGAGGAGAGCGAGACGCTCTTTTGCCAGTCGGTCAAACTCGCAGAGATAGGGAGAGCCTTGACGGGCACTCAAAACCTCTCTGTCGGTCAAAAGACCCTTGGCTCTCAGGGTGGGCAGATCAATAAAATAGGGGTTTCCGCCAAAGGCAGAATAGGATTTGTAAGGGGAATTGTATTCGTCGGTCATGCAAAAGGGCAGTACCTGCCATTTTTGAAAGCCGCAATCGGCAAGAAAATCCACGAAGAAGCGGGCTTCCTTACCAAAGGAGCCGCAGGAATAGTCTCCGGGGAGAGAAGAGACGTGCATGAGCACGCCGGAAGAACGGTTCATAAATGGTCCTCCTATTCGGGGGCTATGGATTACAGCCCCGTAAGAAATTGAGCAAAGGCAATGATCATGGGCATGGTCGCTAAGGAGAAGAGAGAGGTCGTCCCCACCGCTTGTGCCGAGTAACCCGGGGAGATGTCGTACAGCTCCGCCAGCATAGATACGACCGTCGCCGAGGGCATGGCGCTGACGGTTGCCGCAAACAGGATCCACGTCCGATCAAAGCCCAAGAGCCACATCAGGGTGACAATGGCAAGGGGAAGCGCCAAAAGCTTGATGACAGAGAGATAATAAATTTTACCCGAACCGAGAATCTGTTTCCAGGTACGGGTTGCCAGCAGCGCGCCGATGATCAGGGTAGACACGGGAGCGCAGAGAGAGGCAACAAAGGAGAGTGCTTGCGTGACGGCGGGGGCGCAGGCACCAATGACACCGTTTACACCCGCGGGAAGATGGGGGACGAGAAGTCCCTTGGCAAGGAAAAGCACAATGCCGATGGTGCTTGGAATCGTACCGAGATTCAGAAAAATCTTTTTGGGGGTCAGCTTGATATCCTTGCGGTTCCTACCAAGAATGAAAAGTCCCAAGGACCAGAGGAGCAGGTTGAAGATGACTACGAAAAAGGCACCCATGAAGGCGCCGAGAGCGCCGAAGAGGGATTCAAGAATCGGAATGCCGATAAATCCCACGTTGCCGAAGACGGTGGCAAACTCGGAGATCTTTTTCTCGTTCAGATCGTGAAAACGAAAATAGACGACATAGGCGATTCCCGCCAGAACAAGATGCAGAACCAGTCCAAAGCCCATGATCTTGAAGCCGAGCAGAAGATATTCCTCGGTGTATTCCATGCGCACAAGGGAATAGACAATGAGGGCGGGCTGACCGAGGGTGATGATGAGACGAGAAAGATTCTTGGATGCCACCGAGGTGATGATGCCCACCTTGCCCGCAAAGTAGCCAACGGCAAGCATGAGAAAGAGGGCGGCAATGAGTGAGAAAAAGGGAAAGAGGTCCAACGCGCCGTTCATGCCTTCCCCTCCTTGAGAGAATCCAGCGTTTCCTTGATCTTCTTCATATCCGAAAGCATCTCCTCCTTGCGGCGGGGGTCACGGAGCAGAAGGGCGGGGTGGTAGACGGCGGTAATGAGAAAATCTCCCCGCTCGAACCACTCGCCGTGCTCCTTGGTGATCTTGAAATCGGGCTTGATCAACCGCATGGCGGAGACGCGTCCGAGACAGACAATGATCCTCGGTCGAATGAGGCGTACCTGACGGCGCAAAAATTCCATGCAGGCATCCTCCTCGGCGGGCAGGGGATCTCGATTCTTGGGCGGACGGCATTTGAGAATATTGGCGATATAGACCTCCTCGCGGGGCAGGTCTACCGCAAAGAGAAATTGGTCCAGAAGCTTGCCTGCCCGTCCCACAAAGGGCGTGCCGGACAGGTCCTCCTGCTCACCGGGGGCTTCCCCCACAAAGAGCACGTCAGCCGAGGGGTTGCCTGCGCCGAATACGCAGTTGGTTCGGGTCTTGTGCAGCGCGCACCCTTGGCAGGAGGCGCAGTCCTCCATGAGGGTCTTCCATTCGTTGGTCATGATTATGGCTTCCTTTCGCTTAGGTTGGCGGAGAAAAACAAAGGCTCACCGATTGGGGAGGAGTTTGCATTATTCCTCTGCTGTAATTCTTCTACACTCCATATAGTAGCGCTTGTCCTCGGCGTGACCCATGGAGAAGGTCTTGCGGGGGAGGGCACCGTCAAAGATGACGGTCTTGAAGAGCTGGTCCTTGGACATGCCTGAGAAGAGGAATCCGATGGCGTTCTCCTTCTTCGCCAGAGCGAGGAGAGAGTCCTCGTTATGGATATAGTCCACGGTAGCACCCTCGTGGGTCTTTAAGTATTCGTCAATGAAATCCTGCAGCGTGCCAACGGTGAGCTGACGAACAGGGCGAGCCACCGTGATCGTTCCCTCCGCGTCGTCGCTCACAAAGGTTATTTCCTGAGGAGCGGCATCTCCCGACAGACGGGAAACATAGGTGCTAAGGGCTCGCAATACGTCCAATGGATCCACACCGAACAGCACGCGGTAAATGGGCTCGAATTTCAACGCGCCGTCGTGAATGTTCACTACCTCGGCAAGGGCAAAGCGCGCGGGGTGATTGGCGGCTGCCTCGGCACCGATGCGAGCCTTGATCTCCTCATAGGTCGCCTTTGCTGAGGCTAAGGAGTGGTTGCCGTCTCCTACGGCGAAGAGAAGGGGAGCCAGATCCTTCTTGCCGTAGCGAGCCTCCATTTGAGAATCCTCGGTCAGGGCGTCCAGCGCCTTTCCGAAGGAGGAGATCTCTTCGGGGGAAAGGAAGCGCCCCGCGAGATGTCCGCCCGAAAGCATGAGATCGGTGTCGTAGGCATCGATGGCAGCCTCTTTTTTCGAGAGGGGCTCGATGACCGAGTGAGCGGGGTCGTCAATGAGCAGCATGACGTGGGGCAGCTCAATGGAAGCGCCGCGGCGGATGGCAACACGGGGAGGAATGCGCTCTAAAACCGTTGCCTCGGTGGCACGGATCATGGAGTCCGCGCCCTTGCGGTAATCGTACCGCTCCAGATCGACTGCCAGAACCACCCCCCGACGGATACTTCCGTCGGACTGGGTACGCTCCACGTAGATCATGGAATCCTTGTGGCAGATGAGACGCCCTGAAAGGTTCTTCTTCATTTCGGCGTTGATGAGGGGCAGTCGGGTGTCTGCCTCGTGGAGATACACCTCGGGCAAAAACATCCGAAGAGTGGAGGGAGCGTCGCCCACAAGCTCTTCGGCTTTCCGCCAATATTCGGGCTCGCTGGTAAACTGGTCACAAGCTACCACCGCCCACTTTTTGGGGTCTACTTTTTGAAAGTCAGGCAGAAGAATGTCCGCGCTCTTGTAGCATTTGGTTTCGTTCATGATATGCCCTTTCTTTAATGATGAGATTGTCTTTTGGGAGGGGTGAAGCCCTCAAATACTCCGAAAAATCCTTGCTTTTTACAGTGGAGGTATTCCTCCCGTCGGGAGAGGGTCCACAAAAATCCCGCCTTCCTCAAAAATCGGGTTACAAGGCGGACCGAGGGACGGTTGGAAAGGTCCTTTCGGACCGACAGAAAATCGGGACGGGAGAGAAAATTGAGGAGCATATGGGAAAGAAAGAAGCCGGCGACTCGGCTTCCCTTGCGGTTGTGCTTGGCGACCGAGGTCACAAGCTGTCCGCGGGCAAAGCTCGGTCGGTAATTTTTAAACCAGGAGAGAATCAGGGGACTAAAGGAGATCACCGAAAAGGGTCCCATATAGCCGTCCAGCAGCTCCGAGAGGGGAGAGAGGAGTCGGGGGTCTGCCCGATCGCCCTTGATCTCGATCATCAAGGGGACTCTGCCCCCTACCAAGGCGAGAACCTCTTGGAGGGTGGGGATATGCTCGGTGCTGTTTTTCAGAAAAATCCGTTTGATCTGAGGGAGAGTCAGCTGACTGACCCTTGCGTGCGCGCCGCAGGTCCTTGACAGGTCGTCATCGTGGGAGACCACGATCGCCCCGTCCTTCGAGAGCCGCACGTCCAGCTCAATGCCGTATCCCGCCCGCACGGCACGGGAAAAGGCAGATAGGGAATTTTCGGGGATCCCGTCTCCATGCAAGCCCCTGTGGGCGTAATCAACCCGTAAAAGCCCCGTGTCTGCCCCCTCACCCATACGGGGGAGGATCAGAAAGAGCCACAAAAGGGCGAACAGCAGAAGAAGGAGAAGAAACAGTCCGATCAGCACGGCATACTTCCTTTTTTCATCATCGCCACACGAAGAACGGCCGCTTGCGTCTTTCCGTCGGGCACGTTGCCCTCGAGGATCTCCTCCACAAGCTCGGAGAGGGGAATCTTCTCCACCTCCAAAAATTCGTCCTCGTCCAGATCAAGGCTGCCGAAGCTCAGCCCCTCCGCCAAATACATATGGATCGTTTCGCCGATGAGGGCGGGAGAGCCAAAATATTTCCCGAGATAGGTCAGGGTCTTGCATTCCGCGCCCGTCTCCTCGCGGAGCTCGCGAAGAGCGGCAAGGCGGGGATCCTCATCGGGAGAATCCAATTTTCCCGCGGGGATTTCCAAAAGGACGGTGGCGAAGGGATAGCGATATTGGCGCACGCAGATGACCTCGCCCTCGTCGGTGAGGGGAACCACACAGACGGCTCCCACGTGCTTGATATATTCTCGGTGAGCGGGCTTTCCGTCGGGCAGGAGAATGTCGTCTCGATAGACGTGAAGGACCACACCGTCGAAGATATTTTCCGAGGAGGTGGTTGTCTCGCGGAAGGCTTCGATGTTTCTGTTTATGTCTTTCATGACAAACCTCACTTCCATAAAAATGAAATCAATATATTATACTATATATTTGCCAAAAAATCAAGTGGGAAGACAAATTTCACTTGCGTTTCGGAAGAAAATGTGATAGAATAGAGACATGGATGAAAGCGGGGGGCAAGACCATGAAGCACGTAGATATTTATACCGACGGAGCCTGTCGGGGAAATCCCGGTCGGGGGGGCTATGGAGCCATTCTTGTATTCGGGAGCAAGGAAAAGGAGCTGTCGGGGGGAGAGGCAATGACCACCAACAACCGCATGGAGCTGATGGCTGCCATTGTGGCTTTGGAGGCGCTGAAGGAGCCCTGTGACGTGACCCTCACCTCGGACTCCAAATATCTGACCGATGCCGTCAACAAGGGCTGGCTCTTTGCGTGGAAGCAAAAGGGCTGGGTCAAGGCGGACAGGAAGCCCGTCCTCAACGTGGAGCTATGGGAGCGTATCGACCGCCTCCTCTCCATCCACACCGTTCGCTTCGTGTGGGTGCACGGACATCAAGGACATGTGTACAACGAACGCTGCGACGCGCTCGCCACCGCTTTCGCGGACAGCTTTTTGGCGAGGGAGTAGTGGGTGGAGTTGGTTGAGATGGATGGGATGGAATAGAATATTGTATATCTGTGAGGAAGAAATCCGTCGGCACCTTTGGCGCCACCGACGGATTTCTTTTTGTAAAATGTTGGGATAATCTACCTTTCTCCGAGGCATAATAAGAAAAAATCCATCATGAGGAGAAGCATTGTGAAATCCCAACGCCAACATCACATTTACGCACCGCTCAAGGGCAGGATCATTCCCTTGGAGCAGGTTCCCGACAGCGTTTTTTCAGAACGGATTCTCGGGGACGGATGTGCCATTCTCCCCGAGGAGGGGAAAATTTTCAGCCCCGTGGACGGCACGGTATCCTCGGTGGCTGAGGCAAAGCATGCCTATGGATTCCTGTCGGAGGACGGTACCGAGGTTCTCGTTCACTTCGGGCTCGAAACGGTATCTCTCAAGGGAGAGGGCTTTGTAACCCATGTCAAGGAGGGCGACTCGGTCCGTGTAGGAGACCTGATTGCCGAGGTCGACCTGTCCCTTTTGGAGGAGAGGGGGATTTCCTCTATGACCCCCGTTCTTGTTTGCAACGCCCCCAAGGAAAGTGAGATCGAGCAACCCTCGGACAGGGCATCGGTGGGCGAGACCCTCTTTTCTCTGTCCGAGAAGCGAAAGAAAAAGGAAGGAGGAGAGGGGCGCTCCCGTGCCTTTGACTTCTTGCAGCGTCTTGGGAAGGTCCTGATGGTCGTCATTGCCGTTATGCCCGCGGCGGGACTTGCCATCAGCCTCGGAAAGCTGATTGCCTTGGCGGGAGCTGACGTATCCTTTCTGGTTTCCGTGGGCTCGGTCCTCGAGAGCATCGGATGGGCGGTCATCGGAAATCTCCACCTGCTCTTTGCCGTCGCCATCGGCGGTTCCTGGGCAAAGGACCGAGCGGGGGGAGCCTTTGCCGCCGCTCTGACCTTTATTCTCATCAACAACATCACAGGCGCGCTCTTCGGTGTGACCTCGGAGATGCTTGCCGACCCCGAGGCGACGGTACAGACCATCTTCGGACAGACCATTGCGGTGGAGGGGTATTTCACCTCGGTCATGGGCGCTCCCGCGCTGAACATGGGTGTGTTTGTCGGTATCATTTCGGGCTTTATCGGCGGGATCCTTTACAACAAGTATTACAATTTCCGCAAGCTGCCCGACGCCCTTTCCTTCTTCAACGGCAAGCGCTTTGTGCCCCTGGTGGTCATCCTTTGGTCCCTCGTTGCCTCGCTCATTCTGTCGGTGGTATGGCCTCTCGTTCAGCACGGCATCAATTCCTTCGGCGTGTGGATCGCAAGCTCGGCGGATACGTCCCCTGTGTTAGCGCCCTTCGTGTATGGCACGCTTGAGAGATTATTGCTCCCCTTTGGACTCCACCATATGCTGACCATTCCCATGAACTACACCTCCTTTGGCGGCTCCTACGAGATCCTTACGGGTGCATCGGCGGGTACGGTGGTGTTTGGTCAGGATCCTTTATGGCTGGCTTGGATCACCGACCTCATTAACTTCAAGAACGCGGGGGATATCGCCTCCTACGAAAATCTCCTGGCAACGGTCGTCCCCGCCCGATTCAAGGTAGGACAGATGATCGGCGCCACGGGGCTTCTGCTCGGCGTGGGACTTGCCATGTATCACCGTGTGGAGCCCGACAAGCGGCGGCGCTACCGCTCGATCTTCTTGTCGGCGGGACTGGCGGTCTTTCTCACGGGTGTTACCGAGCCTCTCGAATTTATGTTCATGTTTTGCGCCATTCCTCTTTATATCGTTTACGCGGTCCTGCAGGGATTTGCCTTTGCCCTGGCGGGGCTTGTGAATCTCCGACTGCACTCCTTCGGAAACGTGGAGCTTGCCACCCGATTGCCTATTTCCCTTGAGGCGGGGCTGCTGGGTGACGTGATCAATTTCGTTATTGCGTCGATCGCTTTCTTCGTCATCGGCTATTTTGTGGCGCGGTTTATGATTGGAAAATTCCGCTACGCCACGCCCGGCCGTCTCGGAAATTATTTGGACGAGGGAATCTCGGCAGAGCCCTCGGAGGGAGGGACTGCCCCCTTGGGCGACAGCCAGCCCGCAAGGATCATCGGGCTGCTTGGCGGCAGAGAAAATATTGTCGTCGTGGATGCCTGCATGACCCGATTGCGGGTGACTGTGAAAAATCCCGATCTGGTCGCCGATGCCGACGCGTGGAAAAAGGAGGGCGCCCTCAGTCTTCTTAAAAAGGGAGACGGGGTGCAGGCGGTGTACGGACCCAAGGCGGACGTCCTGAAATCCGACATCAACGATCTGTTATGAGAAAGAGAATGACCATGAATATCCACTCTCACGGGGGAGCGGATGACGGATATAAGCAAAAGGAGCTGGCGGAGTTTCTTCTGCGGGAGAGCCCCTCTGTGGTGGCGTTGCAGGAGGTCTGTCAGACAAGAAGCGCCCCTGTCCGTGAGCCGCCGAGGGGCTTTCGTGTGATGGGGGAGGAGATCCCCCTGCGGGAGGACAATTTTCTCTTAGGGCTCTTTGATCTTCTTGGGGGAGAATACGAGGCGGTGTGGCTTCCCGTCAAGGTAGGCTACGGCACAAGAGACGAGGGGCTGGCGCTTCTCACCCGCTTTCCCGCGGGAGAGGCGAGGGAAATCCTCCTGACTCCCTACCGTCCCTATGAGGACTGGAGACGGCGCTCGGCGCTGGCTGTCTCTGATCCCTCGGGCAGGGAATGGACGGTGTCCTTGCACATGAGCTGGTGGGAGGAGGGCTTTCTCTTGGAATGGAATCGGCTCTCCGCCTCCCTTCGCGATGCGCCCTCGGTTTGGCTTATGGGAGATTTCAACCTGCCCTCTTGGCAGATGGAGAGGGAAGGGGACCCGCTTGCCCGTGAGGGCTATGCCGATGCCTTTTCCTTGGCAAAGCGGCGGGACGAGGAGGATACCGTGCTCCCTTATGCCGACGGTTGGCGGGAGCGGTCGGCGGGAGCGGACGGTTTGCGGATCGACGGGATCCGATGCCGCCCCGCTCGCCCCGTTCTCAGGTACCGCAGGATCTTTGACGGAAGAGAAGAGCCTGTCCTTTCCGACCATTTTGGAATTATGATCGAAACCGAGGAGGATGAAGATGAACACAAACGCTCGTAAAGCGGGAGTCCTGCTCCCCGTCACCGCTCTGCCGTCTCCCTTTGGCATTGGGTGCTTCTCAAAAGAAGCTTATGAATTTGCGGACGCCTTGGCGGAAAGCGGACAGAGATATTGGCAGGTGCTTCCGCTTTCCCCCACCTCCTTTGGCGACTCTCCCTATCAATCCCCCTCCGCCTTTGCGGGGAATCCCTATTTCATTGACCTTTTCGGTCTTGTGGAGGATGGACTCCTTTCACGAAAGGAATGCGAGGAAGCCCTTGGGGACGCGCCCGAGGATTATGTGGACTACGGTCTGCAATATGACAAAAGACTCCCCCTTCTGAAGCTGGCGGCAAGCCGCTTCCGAGAAAGGGAGAGCGAGGAATATCGAGAATTTTCAGAAAAGAATCAGGGCTGGCTTGACGATTACGCCCTCTTTATGGCACTGAAGGACTCCCTTGGGGGGCTTCCCTTGGCGCAATGGGAAAAGGGGCTTCGCCTTCGTGATCCGCAAGCGATTTCCGAGGCAAGGAAAAGACTCTCGGAGGAAATGGAGGTCTATCGCTTTCTCCAATTCCGCTTTTTTGAGGAATGGGGGCGGCTGCGGGCGTATGCCAATGAGAGGGGAATTCGTATCATCGGCGACCTGCCCATTTACGTCTCGGCGGACAGCGCGGACGTGTGGGCAAACCCCGAGCTCTTTTTACTGGACGGGGAGGGAGCGCCCCTTCGTGTGGCGGGCTGTCCCCCCGACGATTTCAGTGAGGGCGGTCAGCTTTGGGGCAATCCTCTCTACCGTTGGGACGCCCATCGGAGAGAGGATTACGCTTGGTGGCTTGCCAGACTTTCCCAAGCCTTTGAGCTCTTTGACACCGTGCGGATCGACCATTTCAGAGGCTTTGATTCCTACTATTCGATCCCCGCGGGGGACCCCGACGCAAAAGGAGGCAGATGGGAAAAGGGAATCGGCGACGAATTTTTTCGCGTGGCAAGAGAGACGCTGGGCGAGAGGGAGATTCTTGCCGAGGATCTTGGCTTTACCACCGACTCGGTACGGTCGCTTCTTGAATCCTGTGGATTCCCCGGCATGAAAATCCTGCAATTCGGGTTTGGGGGAGAGGAGGGAGAGTATTCCTCGGAGGACCTGCCCCACAATTACCCCGCTCATTGCGTTGCCTACACGGGTACTCACGACAACGCTACCCTTTTTCAATGGCTCTCGGAGGCATCCGAGAAAGAAAAAAACAAGGTGCGGGAATATCTTTGGACACGGGAGGAATCCGTGAGGGCGCTTTCGGAAAGCCTGATTGCCGCCCTCATGCGCTCTCCCGCCGAGCTCTGTGTGGTTCCCTTACAGGACTACCTTGGACTTGGGAAGGAAGCCCGAATGAACGTTCCCGCCCGAGCCGTGGGAAATTGGCAATGGCGGGTGAGAGCGGAGGAACTGACAGAGGAGCTCCGGGAAAGGATTCGGAGATATTCAAAAATCGGCGGGAGGAGTTAGTTGGGGAGGTTAGTTGGGCATAGGAGAGGACGCGGGGACGCGGTCGCTTTTGAATAAGCTCCGCAAAACTTTTATTACAAATTATTTTTTGGGGTCCTACAATATCTCCTATTCCTTGTGTTCCGTGTAACTGAATGTTTTTTTCTAAGGTAGAAATCCGTCGGACTGCGAAGCTTACGCACGCCACCGACGGATTTCTTTTTTGGAAAATAGTTTTTACGAAAGAGGGATTTGCCCCCGCCGTGTCATCTTGAGCGGAGCAAACCATCCGGTGAATGGTTTGCGTAGTCGAACCCGACGAAAGGAGGGCAACGAACCTCCAGTGAGTTGAGATCTCGGCGGATCGGTCGTTTTATGAAATATAATCTTTGCGGAAGAAGGATTCGGATAAGGCTTTGGAGATCCCATCGTCGCCTGCGGCTCCTCGGTTTTGGATCGGCTCGCCGAGGCTCCCTCACCAAAACTTCGGCTTCGCTCAGGATGACACATGAAGGAATGAAAAGTATAATCTATACGGTACACAAGGAATAGGAGATATTGTAGGACCCCAAAAAATAATTTTCGGAAAAGTTTTGCCGCGCTTTTTCAAAAGCGCGAAAAAACCTATTATCAACTAACTCCTCAACTAACCTCTACCTATAATCAAACCTCGACCCAATCTCCTGTGGCAGGTCCTTGCCGTAGCCCAGCTCAATGATTTTGGCGCGGAGGGATTCTCCCTCGGTGGCACGGACGGCGTAGCGGATACATACGTCGGCGGCGAAGTCGGTGCTGTCAATGAGCGCGCCTGCCGCGGCGAGAACCACCTGATATTTCCCGTACTCGGAGTAGCCGCAGCGCAGCTCGTATTCGGTGTAGGGCTGATAGGTAATGATGCCCCCCGCCTCAATGGCAAGGGATGCCGCGTGGGAGTAGGCGCGTACCAGTCCTCCCGCTCCCAACAGAGTCCCTCCGAAATAGCGGGTTACCACCACGGTCACGTTGCGCACTCCGCTCTTACGGATCACGTCGAGGACGGGCATTCCCGCCGTTCCTTGCGGCTCGCCGTCGTCCGAGTAGCGGGCAACCGCCTCGCCCCGCATCAGATAGGCAAAGACGTTATGGGTAGCGTCCTGATACTCCTTTTTCAGTCTCTTGACGAATGCCTGCGCCTCCTCCTCCGAGTCGGTTCGCAGCGCGTGACCGAGAAAGACCGAGCGCTTTTCCTCAAATTCTACGTGAGCCTCCTCACGGATTGTGGTAAAAAAATCTATATTCTCACTCATGGTTTTATCCTTATCACTTTTTGATCATGCCGAGAAGCACTTGGGGAAGGGCGTCAATAAGATCACTTGCCATCACCGAATATTCGGTCAACGCTTCGGACGCCAGCTCGCCGCAACGCCCGTGGAGATAGACCCCGAGTCTTGCCCATATCAGCGGGTCGGACTCTTCCCGCAGACCGCCCGACAGAAGACCGCCGAGGATTCCCGAAAGCACGTCTCCCGAGCCCGCCGTCGCCATGCCGCTGTTGCCCGTCTTGTTTTCGTAGATCGTTCCCTTGCCGTCGGTTATGAGGGTGCGGTGTCCTTTGAGTACACAGACCGCTCCCGTTTGTTTGGCAAGAGCGGAAGCAGCCCCCGCGCGATTCGCCTCTACTTCGTCCGCGGTCCAACCCAAAAGCCGTGCCATCTCCATGGAATGGGGCGTCAGGATCGCTCCCTCGGTGTACTTAAAGAGAGAGGGATTCTTTGCCAAAAGATTCAAGGCATCCGCATCCAGCACGCGGGGCTTTTCCGCGCGGCGGAGCAAAAAGGAGAGAACGCGACGGGCGGCGGGAGAGGTTCCCATGCCGCAGCCGATCACCAATACGTCCGCCCATTCCTCGGCTGCCGCCACGGTGTCAAGGTCTGGGTTGTCCCCGTCATAACCGCAAAGCAGAGCCTCGGGCAGAAGGGTGGCAAGAATCGGCAGGTTTTCCCGAACGGTCAATATCCTGCAAAGTCCCGCTCCCATGCGGTAGCATGCCTTAGCCGCAAAATAGGCGGCACCCGCCATGTCACGGCTTCCCGCCACCAGAAGCACCTTGCCGAAGGTCCCCTTGTGGGAGTTTTCTGACCGACGGGGGAGCAGGGAGGAATCTATCTCGTTGTCCAAAATCAAAGCGGTGTCGTTCATGGAGCGCTCCTTTTTTGCAATTCTGTTGTTATTTTACCACATTTATAAGGGAATGTAAAGAGAGTTGCCCGTGATTTTTCCCAAAAAAGAAGTTTATGAAAGAAAATTCCAAAAAACACTTGACAAGAGAACGAAAATCAATTATAATGTGTAATGTCGCATTTTATGTCATCAAAAAAATGCGAGAAATTCGGATTCGGACGTGCCACCGATCCGAGCGGAAGGAGTGCGGTGTATGATCGTGGACGTTTCTCCTCTTCTTAGCGGAGAGGTCAAGCAGCTGGACATTGATTATATGCTATCCCCCCAGACGCTGGACGGAGTGGTTTTTGAATCGGATGCTCACGTCACGGGCTGTATCACCGATCGCGCGGGATATATGCGCCTGACGCTGAGGGCTGAGCTGAACTATCACGGCGAGTGCGCGAGATGTCTTGCTCCTGTTGACGGAGTTTTCTCTCTTGACTTTGAGCGTACGGTTGCCACCGAGGGAATGCTCACAGACCCCGATGCCGAGGAGATGCTGGACGAATACGTGGTGCTCCGCAAAAACGAGCTGGACGTGGACGAGGCGCTCAGAGAGGAGCTGCTCTTGGGATTCCCCATGAGATTGCTCTGCGACGAGGACTGTCCCGGTCTTTGCCCCAAATGCGGAAAGCCGAGAAGAGAGGGCGATTGCGGTTGCTCCGAGCGTGAGATCGACCCAAGGCTCGCCGTTCTCAAGAATTTCTTTCATGACGAGGATGACGAGAAAGACGGAAGCAATTAAATTTATATAAACGAAAGTGTTATACACGCTTCAAGGAGGTGTAGATAATGGCAGTACCGAAGAAGAAAGTATCGAAGGCTCGCAGAGACAAGAGACGCTCCAACGTATGGAAGCTCACCCTTCCCGGCATCAACAAGTGCCCCAAGTGCGGAGAGTACGTTAGAAATCACTGCGTTTGCAAAGCTTGCGGATATTACGACGGCAAGGAAGTGCTCAAGGTCGAGAGCAAATAATTCAAAAGAGAGCGGCTTTGTTTCCATAACGAGCCGTTTTTCTTTTCATGAGGAAGTCTTATGACGATCAAGCAGTTTTTGAAAACGGGAGCTGTCCTTTTGGCGGCGGCGCTCCTCGCCCTCTTCCTGCTTTCCTGCGCCGAGGAAGAGCCCGCTTCGCGGGCACCCTACGACGAGGAACGCATGTCGGACTATCTTTGCCCCGTCACCTACAAGGACTTGACGGTCACCGTGTCCGAGAACGAATCGAGGGGCGGGGCGGTATGGCGCGCGGTCCTTTCGGGAGTCACCGTCAGGGAATATCCTGAGGAGCAGGTGGCGTACTACCGAGAGCAGATTCAAAGACAGTATGAGTACCTCGCCGACCGCGAGGACATGAAATACGAGGACCTGCTCAGCCTGCGGGGGATGACCGAGGAAGCCATGCTGGAAAAAGCCCGTGACATGGTCAAGAGCGACCTTGTCTTTTTGTGGGTCGCGCGGGATGCGGGTATCTCGCTGTCCGAGGCGGAGAAAAGCGTCCATTACGACCGTTACGCGGACAAATACGTGGAGCGCCACGGCTATGACCGAGCCTACGTGGACGCCAATCTGCGGGAAGAGGTATATGCCTCCATGCTCTTCGATAAGACCATGGAATATCTGATTCTCCACAATTCATTGCAAGAAGAAGCATAGAAAGCAACAGTCATGAAGATACTTGCCATCGGCGACGTGGTGGGGACCCGCGCCGTCGAATATTTGAAGGGAAACCTTTGGCGCGAGCGGGAGAAGCTTTCTGCGGATTTCGTGGTAGTCAACGGCGAGAACGCTACCGATATTCACGGGATCTCGGGAAGGGACGCACAGGAGCTTTTGTCGGCGGGTGCCGATCTCATTACCCTTGGGAATCATACCTATGGGAGAAGGGACATCTGCGCGCTGCTCGGCGACTCGGAGGCGATCATCCGTCCCGCCAATTATCCGCCCTTAGCCCCCGGTGCGGGCTATATCATCCTCAACGTGTCGGGCTGGCGGATCCTTGGGATCAACGTCATGGGAACGGCACTGATGGAATCCTTGGCTTGTCCCTTCTCCACCGTGGACCGTATTCTCGAACGGGAGCGGGGAAGCTATGATTTTGCCCTCATGGATATTCACGCCGAGACGACCTCGGAGAAGATCGCCCTCGGACGCTATTTTGACGGGCGTGTTGCCGTCATGTTTGGAACGCACACCCACGTGCAGACCGCGGACGAGCAGATTTTGCCCAAGGGCAGCGGATACATCACCGATCTCGGCATGACGGGACCCACGGACGGCGTCATCGGAACCGACGCGGCATGCGTCATTGAGAAATTCCGTACCAAAATGCCCGTTCGCTTTCAAGTAGCGGAGGGCGCCATTCAAGCGCAGGGCGCGCTCTTTACCGTTGATCCCGATACCGCTCGGGTCACCGAGGTTCGACGGGTACGATTTTGAGGAGGAAATCATGGAACAGCCGCTGAATTCCTATTCCACCGCGTCCTTGGCGTATCTTGGAGACTGTGTCCTTGAGCTGTGCGTCCGAGAGCATTTGGTAAAGCTTGGGCTTTCCTCATCCGCAAGGCTCAACAAGGAGGCGCTGGAATACGTCCGTGCCACCAAGCAGGCAAGAGCCATGGAAAGAATTCTCCCCCATTTGTCCGAGGAGGAGGCGGCGGTCTTTCGCCGCGGCAGAAATATCGGGCATACCAATACCCCGAAATCCGCGACGGTAGCCGAATACCGAAGCGCCACGGGAATGGAGACCCTCTTCGGCTATCTCCACTTGGCGGGCAGGCGGGAGCGGATTCAAGAGCTTTTTTTGCTGGCATACGGCGAAGAGGGCAAGGAACAAGAATAAAATGATTTTGAAATAAACCCAAAGTGAAAGAAAGGATAAAAGAAAATGACAAATCCGATGATTCAGATCCAAGTAAGGGATTATGGAACGATGACTGCCGAGCTCTTCCCCGAGAAGGCTCCCGTGACCGTCGAGAACTTTTTGAAGCTGATCGAAGAGGGCTTTTTCAACGGTCTGATCTTCCACCGTGTTATTGAAGGCTTTATGATTCAGGGCGGTGGCTACGACGAGCATATGGAGCATAAGGACACCGAGTCCATCGTGGGCGAGTTTACTCAGAACGGCTTTGAAGGCAATGACCTTAAGCACGAAAGAGGAGTGCTGTCCATGGCACGTACATCCGATCCCAATTCCGCCTCCTCCCAGTTCTTTATCATGCACAAGAACGCGCCCCATCTCGACAATCAGTACGCAGGCTTCGGTATTCTGACCGACGGCTTTGACGTGCTGGATGCCATCGCCGCCGTTCCTACGGGTATCTACGGCTGGTATATGCAGGACGTTCCGAGAACTCCTGTGGTCATCGAGTCTATGACTGTGGTGAACAGATAAGAGTACGCGGGTCTGCTTTTTTCCTCCGCTACGGTGCGGGGTACGCAAAACTTTTTTATTTAAAAAAGAAACCCGTCGGGACGCAGCAGGGTCCGACGGGTTTTTACCTTAGAGAAAAAAGTTTCAATGATAGAGCACACGATGCGTAGAACGTGATGGAATAAAGAGCAAAAATTTGTATGAAAAGTTTTGCCGCGCTTTTTCAAAAGCGCGAAAAAAACCTCATCTTAACTAACTCCCCACAACCCTCCTCACAAGCCTCCCCACAAGCAAATTCCCATCAGGAGAAGATTCAGCGTTCCTTGGACGAGCTTAGCCAAGAGGTAGGGCAAAAGGGAGATGCGGGCGGGGGCGCAGATGGAAGCGATCTGGCAATGGACCGAAAGTCCCGAAAAGCCCCCGAGGAACGCCGCCAAGAGGTAGGAAAGAGGTTCCTCACAGAGAGCGGCACGGGTCATGCCCCCCGTCATTTCAAAGAAACCGAGCAGAAGCGCCGAGGAGGGAGAGGAAGAAGCGGCACCTCCCAAGATATGAGCAAGGACACCTGTCAGGGTGTAGAAAAAGAGCACGAACCCGAGGACCGAAAGCAGGGCGCTGACCGAGGAGGTCACGGCATGGCAGAAGAGCAGGGGGACTGAGGGGGATTCTTCCTTGGAAGTGGGAGCGGGGGCTTTTGGCGATCCTTTCGGAAGATCGGCGGCATTGCCCGCGAAGAAGCGGATTCCCACTCCCAAAATGAGGGAGGAAAGAAACGTAACGAGACACAGGAAAATGCCGATCCTCAGATCCCCGAAGAGGGCGGCGCCCACACCCCCGAGGAGAAAGGAGATGCTCGGATTGTTGGAGAAGAGCAGGAGACGGCGAAGCTCACAAGCGCCGATCCTCCCCTTTCGATAGAGCTCCATTCCCGAGGAGGCGGCAACGGGAAATCCGCAGAGAAGCCCTAAAATCCACACGCAGCCGCTTTCCCCTCCCACGCCGAAGAGACGTCGGCAAAGGGGAGCGAGGAGACGGGAGAGTGGGGTGAGAATGCCCGAGGAGACGATCATGGCGGACAGCACCATAAAGGGAAAGAGGGCAGGGATTACCCGTGAAAAGCAAAGGAGCAGACCCTCGTTTACAAGGGAAAGGCTCCGATCGGAATCATAGAGAAAGAGAAAAAGAAGGGACAGGCTGACCATGCCGAAGAGGGAGAGGGGTAGCGAGCGTCCCTCTTTTCTTTTTTTCGGCTTTTCTCTCGGTTCGGTCATGCTACGTGCTCTCCCCTCATAAAATGCAGTAATGGTACATCCTACGGATGAGGGCAGAAAAATATGCGAAAGGACGGGTCTTGTATGGGAAGGAAGCGGGAAAATCGGGAAGAGAGAGGGAGCGTCAAGGAACGGCTGTGCCGCGCGCTGGATCTGCCCCCCGACGTGTTTCCGGGGGAGAGCCTTGTGGAGATTCGGGGCAGAGGATTTCTGTCGGTCAGCGGCTGTCGGGGAATCCTCGACTACACCCCTGACGAGATCCGTCTTTCGCTGAGGAAGGGAAGTCTGAGGGTAGAGGGCAAACGGCTGATCTGTACCTCCTACCTTGCGGGGGCGGTGGGAATTGACGGACAGATCCTCTCGGTACGCTTTGAGGAGGAATGATCATGCCACATCCTCTTCTTTTTTTGCTGGGCTACCGCGCGATCACCGCCAAGCGGGAGGATGCGGCACGGCTTTGCGAGCTTTGCAGACAAAAGGGCTTTGTTTATCGCCGATTGACCTTTTCGGAGGAATCGGTTACCTTCCGTTGTTCTATCGGAACGGCAAAACGGCTTAAAGCCGAAGCCTACGGGCAGGGGCTCGCCATCCGCGTGGGAGAGGTGAAGGGGCTGCCCGGCATTCTGTACGAGCGTCGGTATCGGTTTGGAATCCCTTTTGGAATTCTGTTCTGTGTGTTTTTCTTTGTTTGGTCGGAGGGGACCCTTTTCTCGATTCGGGTGGATGGAAATTCCAAGCTCAGTGATGAGGAAATTATCGAGGAGCTTTCGGCATGTGGGCTTTCTGTGGGGGACTCTCTCCGAGGGCTTGATACCTCAATCCTCGAAAACCGTGTGCTCATCGCCTCGGAGGACATTGCCTGGATCAGCGTCAATCTGCGGGGCAACGTAGCCCACGTGGTAGTCAGGGAGCGGGAAGCCCCTCCCGCGGAGGAGCGGGCGGATGCCTCGAATCTGGTTGCCAAGCGGGGCGGGATCATTGAGTGGATGGAGGAGATCCGCGGCGAGATCGTGGTTGAAGTGGGGGATGCGGTGGCAGAGGGAGACCTTCTCGTGAGCGGCGTTTACGGAAAAGAGGACGGACCTCTCCGCATTTCCCGCGCCTCGGGACGGGTCTACGCGCGAACACAGCGGCAATTCGAGGTTCGGATTCCCCTTGCCTATGAAAAAAAGGAGTACACGGGGGAGGTCCTCTCCGAAAAATATTTGATTTTCTTTAAAAAAGAAGTAAAATTTTTCGCAAATACTGGAAATTTACCCCCCACTTGTGATACAATAGAAAGGGTAGAGCATTTCGGTCTGCGGGAGGACAGCACCCTGCCTGTGGGGATTCGCACCGTGGAGTTTCTCGAATACCGCACGGTGGAAGCCAAACGATCTCCCGATGCCGCCGAGGAGCTGGCGTATTACTATCTGCGCTTGCGGATGGAGAGCGAGATCCCCGAGGGGATGCTGGTTCGGAAATCCCTCCGTACCGAGCTGACTGACGAAGAATTCGTGCTCTATTGCGATGCCGAATATATTGAGGATATTGCCGAAGTAAAAAATATAGAAGTAGAAGGGAGCCTTGCTCCCGCGGAGAGAGAATGACACAAAAAACCGTACTGATCGAGAACAGTGAGCTGACCGCCCGTCTGTTCGGAAGCTATGACGTGAATGCCCGCATGGTGGAGCGTGCCTTTTCGGTGACTCTGCGCAACCGTGCCTCCGAGGAGGGGGACGCGGTCCTCATCAGCGGCGAGGACGAGGAGTCTGTCCGCATGGCGGCGGACGCGGTCCGCTATATGAGGGACATGGCAAAAAAGGGAGAGACCCTTACGGAGCAACAGGTGGGCTACGTCATTGACACCCTCAAGGAGGGAAAGGCAGAGGAGCTTGCGGGGCTTCAGGGGGACTGTATCTGTATCACCACCAAGGGAAAGCCCATCAAGGCAAAGACGGCGGGACAGAAGCAGTACGTGAACGCCATTGAGAGGAATACGGTCGTGTTTGGCATCGGACCCGCGGGAACGGGTAAGACCTTTCTGGCGGTTGCCATGGCGGTCAAGGCGCTGAGAGATAAGCAGGTCAGCCGTATTATTCTCACCCGCCCCGCCATTGAAGCGGGAGAGAAGCTTGGCTTTCTGCCGGGGGATCTGCAAAGCAAGATCGACCCCTATCTCCGACCCCTGTATGACGCCATGTACGAAATGCTTGGGGCGGAGAATTATCAAAGACAGTTAGAAAAAGGGGTTATTGAGATCGCCCCCTTGGCGTATATGCGAGGGCGGACTCTGGATGACAGCTTCATTATCTTAGACGAGGCGCAGAACGCCACCCCCGAGCAGATGAAGATGTTTCTCACCCGTCTCGGATTCAATTCCAAGGCGGTGATCACGGGAGATCTCACACAGACCGACCTGCCCGCGGGACACAAGAGCGGACTTTCGGTGGCGGTCAAGATTCTCGGCGGGGTGGAGGATATTGCCATCCACACCTTCACCGACCGTGACGTGGTTCGTCACAAGCTGGTGCAGAGGATCATCCGCGCCTATGAGAAATACGAGCAAAGCGAACAGGAAAAGCAAGAAAAAAAGGCAGCCGCCAAGCGTTACCGCGCGGAGCGGGCGAATAAAGGAGACGTACAATGAAAGACAGAGTGATGATCTATTTTGCCAACCAACAGAAGGAGGGGGTCATTAGCTATGCCCTCAAAATGCTTTTGCGCCGTGCCGTGGTGGCGACCCTTGACTATGAGGGCTTCTCAAACGAATGCTCGGTGTCCATCACCTTTACCGACAACGAGGGAATTCGGGAGCTGAATCGGGAGCATCGGAATATGGACCGTCCCACCGACGTGCTTTCCTTTCCTCTCATTGATTTTGAGGGGGGCGAGGAGCCCTCGGTGGACGAGCCTGTGGTCATGCTGGGAGACATCGTTCTTTCCCTGGAAAAGGCAGAGGAGCAGGCAGGGGAGTATGGACACAGCTTTGAGAGAGAAACGGCATTTCTTTGCGTTCATTCCATGCTCCACCTCCTCGGCTACGACCACGTAGGGAGTGATGAGGAGGATGCTGAAATGCGCCGCCGCCAGAGAGAGATTCTCGAAAATATGGGGCTTTCGGTGAAATAAGGGATGAAGAAAGAATGACCGAGGTTATCCTTGCTCGATGCAACCTGTCATCCTGAGCGAAGCCGAAGTTTTGTTGAGTGGAGCGTAAGCGCAACGATGCAAAACCGAGGAGCGATAGCGACGATGGGATCTCCAAGGACTTACCCGTGTCATTCCTATTCGAAGAATATATTCTTTGAGGACGGAGGGATACGGAAACTCCTCAACAGATCCCTGCGAGCCTTACGGCTCTTGCTTCGGGATGACACAGAGGGGGATGTGAGGTGGTTGTGGTTTGCGTTTGGAAAGGGACAAGTATGTATTGTGTTTATATACTCACAAGTGAACAGAACACCGTCATGTATATCGGAGTAACAAATGACTTGTATCGACGTCTTCGAGAACACAATGCCGAAGAAATCCCGAGCTTTACTAAAAAATATCGGGTTCATAAGCTTGTCTATTTTGAAACCTATTCCGAAATAAACGACGCGCTCCATCGTGAAAAACAACTAAAGAGGTGGACTCGTGTCAAAAAAAATTTACTTGTGGAATCCAAAAACCCCAACTGGGAAGATTGGGGAAAGAATTTTTTCTAAAAGAGATTTTTATAAAACAGAAAGAGAACAACTATGAAAAAGACAGGATTTATCGCCATTGTAGGCCGTCCCAACGTGGGGAAATCGACGCTGCTCAATTCCATTCTCGGAGAGAAGGTCGCCATTGTGTCCTCCAAGCCCCAGACCACGAGAAACCGCATCGCGGGAATCTTTACCCGCGGGGAGGAGCAGTTCGTGTTTTTGGATACCCCCGGCATCCACAGACCCAAGAACTCCCTCGGGGAATACATGGTCAAGGCGGCGGACACTTCCATGCGTGAAGCGGATGCTCTGGTGCTGGTGGTGGACACGGGTAAGGATATTTCTCCCGTGGAGGAGAACGTGATCGCCTACCTGAAAAAGAGCGGCATTCCCTCGGTGCTGGCGCTGAATAAAATCGATCAGGTCAACCGTGAGGAGCTGGCAAAAACCATCAGTCTTTATGCCGAAAAGCACGACTTCTCCGCCTTTGTGCCCATTAGCGCGCGGAGCGGAAAGAACGTCGGGGAGCTTTTGGACGAGTGCGCCAAATTCTTAGAGGAATCCCCTTGGTTTTTCCCCGAGGATATGATCACCGACCAGCCCGAGCGGCAGATTGCCGCCGAGATCATCCGTGAGAAAATTCTCCGTACCCTCAATAAGGAAGTGCCCCACGGCACGGCAGTGGTCATTGAGGAATTCAAGGAAGAGGGAAGTCTCATTCGCATCCGCGCCGAGATATTCTGCGAAAAGGCGTCCCATAAGGGAATTTTGGTGGGTAAGAATGGCGCGTCCTTAAAGCTCATCGGAACGTATGCCCGTGAGGAGCTGGAGAAGATGCTGGGTGTGAAGGTCTACCTGAACCTTTGGGTCAAGGTCAAGGAAAACTGGCGGGAAAGCGCCAGAACTGTCAGCAATTTCGGCTATCGTGACGAGGAATAAGCGCTCATGAAGAAGACCGTGGACGGGCTCATCCTGCGGGAAAGACCCACGGGGGAGAGCGATAAGCTTCTGACCGTTCTGACAGCAGAGGAGGGAAGGGTCACCATGATCGCCAAGGGCGCCCGTTCCTCCCGTTCCAAGCTTTTGTCGGTCTGTCAGCTTTACAATTACGTCAATTTGGAATATTACGAAAAGAACGACCTGCGATGGGCATCGGGGGGATCGATCAACGAGAATTTTTTTAAAATCTCCGAGGAGCTGGAGGGAGCGGCACTGGCGGCGTACCTCTCCGAGATTGCCATCGAGATCACGGGAGAGGGCGTACCCGCCCCCGAGATTCTCCGCGCGCTGCTCAACTGTCTCTATTGCATCCGAGAGGGGAAAAAGCCGAAGGAACAGATCAAGGCGGTCTTTGAATGGTTTGCCGTCTCGGTATCGGGATTTTCTCCCGCCCTTGACGCTTGCGCCGAGTGCGGAAAGGCATTTGCCGCCGACCTTTGGCTGGACGTGATGAACGGACACCTGCTTTGCGGCGACTGTCTCGGAACGCGCAAGGGAGGAAGTGTTCCCACGGAGGAGGACGAGTATCGGGCAAGAAATATTCTTCTGCCCCTCACTCCTTGGGCATTGGCTTCGATTCGTTACATTCTGTCCGCTCCCATTTCCCGCGTGTTGGCTTTTTCCGCAAACGACTCGGAGGGCATGGAGAATCTGGCGAGAGCGGCAGAGGTGTATCTGCTTAACCACCTGGAGAGAAGCTTCCCCACCTTGGAGTTTTACCGCAGCGTGACCCATGAATGAAGTAAAGAAAGATAGAACATATGAAGATTACCGAAAAAACACTCTCGACCTTGGAATTTGATAAAATCCGAGCCATGCTGGCGGATGCCTGCCCGACGGCGGGCGCGGCGGAAATGGCTCTGCTTCTGGCTCCCGCCGAGTATATGGATCAAGTGAAAACGAGGCAGAGAAAGACTACCGATGCCCGTCGCCTGTACGACACCAAGGGATTGCCTCCCTTTGGCACGGTTACCGACGTGGGGGATTCCTGTGAGCGCGCGCTTAAGGGAGCGACCCTGACGCCCCGTGAGCTTATGGACGCGGCGGCGCTTTTGCGCTCCTCCCGCTCGCTTCTCGATTATATCCGTGCCAACCGTCTCTTTGAGACGGCGTTGGATGAGATCTTCGAGCGGCTTCTGCCGAACCGCTATTTGGAGGACAGAATCACCCGTTCGATCCTCTCTGAGGAGCTGATTTCCGACGAGGCAAGCTCCACGCTCGCCGATTTGCGGCGCAAAATCCGTGCCGCCAATGGACGGATCAAGGAGACCCTGGCACGGTATATCAGCGGCTCCTACTCCAAATATTTGCAGGAAAATATCGTGACCCAGCGTAACGGTCGTTACGTCATACCCGTCAAGGCGGAGTGCCGCGGCGACGTGAAGGGACTGATTCACGATACCTCCTCCTCGGGGGCAACGGTGTTTGTCGAGCCCATGGCGGTGGTGGAGGCAAACAATGAGCTTCGGATGTTAGAGTCCAAGGAAGCCCATGAGATCGAGCGAATTCTCTCGGAGCTTTCGGGAGAGGTGGCATCCATCGCGCCAAGCCTTTCTCTCAATTATCGCAACGTGACCGAGCTTGCCTTTTTCTTCGGGTGTGCCGAGCTGTCGTCACGGATGCAGGCGGTGGAGCCGGAAATCACCGAGGAGCGGGTCTGCCGACTGATCAGGGCAAGACACCCTCTCATTGATAAAAAGACCGTGGTGCCCATTACCGTGACCCTTGGAGGAGACTACGATACCCTCATCATTACGGGTCCCAATACGGGAGGTAAGACGGTCACCTTAAAGACCCTTGGACTGTTTGCCGCCATGGCACAGGCGGGACTGCATCTGCCCGCTGAGGAGGGAACCTCTCTTTGCGTGTTTGAGAAAATTTTGGTGGATCTGGGAGACGAACAGAGCATAGAGCAGTCTCTCTCTACCTTCTCCTCCCATATGGTGAATATCGTCTCGGTGGTCGCCGAGCGGAACGAGAGGACCCTTGCGCTCTTCGACGAGCTGGGAGCGGGAACCGATCCCGTGGAGGGAGCGGGACTTGCGGTGGCGATCATTGAGGATATGAGACGGGCGGGGGCTCTTTGCGCCGCCACCACCCACTATACCGAGCTGAAAACCTACGCCCTGGACACCGAGGGCGTGTGCAACGCCTCCTGCGAGTTTGACGTGGAGACCCTCCGTCCCACCTACCGCCTGATCATCGGAACCCCGGGTAAATCCAATGCCTTTGCCATTTCCGAAAAGCTGGGACTGCCCACACGGATCATCGAGCGGGCAAAAGCCTCCATCAGCGAGGAAAATAAACGCCTTGACGCCATCCTCGGAGAGCTGGAGGCAAGCCGACTGCAGGCTGACCGCAACCGAGAGGAGGCAGAGCGGTTGCGCATCGAATACGAGCGTGCCCGTGCCGAGGGTGAGCGGGAGATCGCCCGTCGACTTGCCGATGCGGAGAAGGAGCTTGAGCGGGCAAGAGCGAAGGCGCGGAACATGGTAGAGAGCGCCAAGGCATCCTCCGACTATATCATGGAGCAGATGGACAAATTGCGTAAGGAAAAGGAATCCGAGCGGCTTTCCGAGGAGCTGGCAAAAGCTCGCAGGGACATTCGGGAGCATTTACGCAATCACAGCGATTCCTTTGACCCCGTGCGGGTCAAGAAGAACGAAAAGGGCTATGTGTTACCCCGCAAGCTGCGTAAGGGCGACGAGGTGCTGATTGTGTCGCTTGATCGTAAGGCGGTGCTCACGGAGGACCCTGACCGCTCGGGCAAGGTGACGGTGCAGGCGGGGATCATCAAGACCAAGGTAGCCATCACCGATCTTCAGCTTTTGGAGGAGGAAGAAACGACGGTCAGCGCGGGCGGCAAACAATCGGCGGCGAGCGGATACCGACTGTCGGTGTCCCGTGACTTCAAGGACGAGATTCACCTGCGGGGCATGACGGGCGACGAAGCCTGGGGACATGTGGATAAATACTTTGACGAGGCACAGCTGGCGGGATTTCATACCGTCCGACTGGTTCACGGAAAGGGAACGGGAGCCTTAAAGGCGGCGCTTTGGAGGTATTTAAAGACCGACCGACGGGTGGCATCCTTCCGCCAGGGGCAGTTCGGAGAGGGAGACGGCGGTGTTACCGTGGTGGAGCTGAAATAAGAAGCTCTTTGTCGATCAAGTTTGCCAATCGGGAACGGAAAAGGCTTTCCCTTATTTATGCATTCTTCCGTTTCGACAAAAAAGAACGAATTTTTTGAAAAACGGCTTGCCACGGCGACAAATCTATGCTATAATATGGACGGAGATATGTGGACGGCAGAATGCCGCCCTGTCGGACAATTCAATAAAAATGTCGGAGGGTTTTATGAAGGAAACACAAAACGGTGAGTTGAGCGTTATTGGGATGCGAGGCTGCGAGGAATTCGCGGCACAGGTTGACTACTACCTGAAGGAATGGCGCCGACACGGAGGCGAGGATTCGTTTATCGTGAAGGCGGATTGTCCCCGTTTTGGTACGGGTGAGGCGAAGGCGCTTCTCCACCAGTCCATGCGAGGACACGACGTGTATATCATCTGCGATACGTTCAACTACGGCGTGACCTACAAGATGTACGGCAAAGAGGTTCCCATGAGCCCCGACGATCACTACGCTGACCTGAAGCGTATTATCGGTGCCATTGCGGGCAAGGCGAAGAGAATTACCGTGATCATGCCCATGCTCTATGAGGGCAGACAGCATAAGCGCTCCAGCCGCGAGTCCTTGGACTGTGCCTATATGCTCCAGGAGCTGGTGGCAATGGGTGTTTCCAACATTATTACCTTTGACGCCCACGACCCCCGTGTGCAGAACGCCATCCCCCTCTCGGGCTTTGACGACGTAAAGCCCACCTACCAGATGATCAAGGCGCTGGTGAAGCACGTGCCCGACATACATCTGGATAAGGAGTCTATGATGATCATTTCTCCCGACGAGGGCGCCATGAATCGCTGTATGTACTTCTCCTCGGTGCTGGGTGTGGATATCGGTATGTTCTACAAGCGCCGCAACTACTCCATCATCGTCAACGGCAGAAACCCCATCGAGGCACACGAGTACCTCGGTCAGGATCTGACGGGTAAGGATGCCATCATTGTTGACGATATGATCTCCTCGGGAGAATCCCTGATTGACGTGGCGTTGCAGCTGAAGGACAAGGGTGCCAAGAGAATTTTCGCCTTTACCACCTTCGGTCTCTTTACCGATGGCTTGGACAAGTTTGATAAGGCACACGCGGACGGTGTATTCGATAAGATCTTTACCACCAACCTGGTATACCGCCGTCCCGAGCTCTACACCAGAGACTGGTACGTAGAGGTCAATATGTGCAAGTACGTGTCCTACATCATCGACACCCTGAACCATGACGAGACCATCAGCGAGCTTCTGAATCCCGTCAAGCGCATCCACGCTTTGATGGAGAGACATAAGAAGACCCAGAGCGAGCAGCTGAAGATCGACTTCGACCGCAAGTAATTGAATCACCCAAAGGAGCAGAGCAAGCGTTCTGCTCCTTTTTTGTTCCCCTCAAAAATATAAAATTTTCTTTTGATGGGCGGAGCCAACCTCGGAGAGCGTGTGGGCGGCGCCGTCGGAGAAAGCGGAGCAAAGCGAATATCATTATCATTCCCATTCCCATTATCATTACCATTATCATTATCATTATCATTATCATTTTCATTTTCATTATCATTACCATTATCATTATCATTATCGGCTTTTTTGGGTTCTTGGGTTTTAAAATTTTGCCGTTTTTAAGGAGAAAATCCCCCCCTTTTTTTCTCTCAAAAAATGGCGGTATATCAAGCTTTTTCAAGCTTCTTGGTTTTTCGGCTCGAGAAGAAAACCCATTGGGTTATTGGGTTTTCAGCCCCCCAAAATCCCTGTGCTTTCTTACACCCATATTATACCACGAAAAAAGTCTCAAACCGTCTCAGTTAGTCTCACCTTATCTCAATGATTGAGAAAAAATTTAAGCGAGAAAAACCTCTTCTTCAACGAACGAATTTCTAAAAAAATCCCACATGCCCTTGACAAGCATTTTGAAATGTGATACAATACACCTGTAATATAACACATGTTACAGAAAGGAGGGCTTTATGCCGCCCAAGGTTAAATATACCAAAGAGGAGATTGCGGACGTGGGCTTTTCCATGGTGCGAAAGCACGGGGAGGAGATTCTCACCGCTCGCCACCTTGCCGCTGAGCTTGGCACGTCCACCGCTCCGATTTTCACCGCCTTTTCGGGGATCGAGGAGCTTCATGCCGCCGTCGTCGAACGGGCAAAGGAATGCTACCGCCGATATGCCGAGGCGGGCATGGAAATGGACCCGCCCTTCAAGGGCTGCGGTCTGCAATACATCCGCTTTGCCAAGGAGGAGCCCATGCTCTTTCGGATGCTTTTTATGCGATCAAGCGGGGAGGGGCACTCTCCCACCCATTATTTTCCCGCCGAATACGAGCAGGAGTCGGAGGTGCGAGAAACCGTCAAAGCCTACGAAGCCGACGATGAGCGGGCGAAGAAGATCTATAACCACCTGTCGGTCTATGCCCACGGCTTGGCAACGCTTTATGCCCAAGGGCAAAGTACCTTTACCGACGGGGACGTGAGCCGCATGCTCAGCGAGGTGTTCGGCGCGTTGATGAGAGGAGAAAAAGTATGAAAAATATCATTGAGATCGAAGGACTTTCCAAATCCTTCGGAGAGATCCGTGCCGTCCGTGACCTTTCTTTTTCCGTGCGGGAGGGGGAACTCTTTGCCTTTCTCGGAGAGAACGGGGCGGGCAAATCCACCACCATTCATATCCTTTGCGGACAGCTCCCGAAGGATGGGGGACGGGTGCGCATCGATGGATGTGACATCGACAAGGAAGGGGATCGGGTCAAGGGAAGCCTTGGCGTGGTGTTCCAAAATTCGCTTCTTGACCGCGCGCTGACGGTCAAGGATAATCTTCTCTGCCGCGGGGCGCTCTACGGACTCCACGGCGAGGCGCTGCGCGGGCGCGTTGCCGAGCTTGCGAAGCTTCTTGATTTTGAGGACCTGCTTGGACGGACCGTAGGAAAGCTCTCGGGAGGACAGAGACGGCGCATTGATATTGCCCGCGCGCTCATTCATGCCCCGAGGCTCCTCATTCTCGACGAGCCCACCACGGGACTGGATCCCCAAACGAGACGGCTTCTTTGGGACGTGGTGGAGAAGCTTCGGAAAAAGGAGGGGATGACCGTCTTTCTGACCACCCACTATATGGAGGAAGCCGCGGAGGCGGACTACGTCATCATCCTGGACGGCGGTCAGATCGCCGCCAAGGGCTCTCCCCTTGCCTTGAAGAATCAATATACGGGGGATCGCGTCTCTCTCTACGGGGTCACCGAGGAGCAGGTAAAGATGCTGGGTATCCCCTACGAAGCCATTCGGGACGGCTTCCGCCTGACTGTGGAGAATACCCGTGTCGCTACCGAGCTGATCCTGAAAAATCCCGACCTTTTCCTTGACTATGAGATCGTCAAGGGCAAGATGGACGACGTCTTTTTGGCGGTTACGGGCAAGAAGCTGACGGGAGGGGAAGACAAATGAGTATATTGCGTGCCTTGATCAAACGAAATATTAAGCTGTTTTTTAAGGATAAGGGACTCTTTTTCACGTCGCTGATTACGCCTATGATTCTTTTGGTGCTGTATGCCACCTTCCTCGGGAACGTGTACAGGGATAGCCTTTTGATGACCCTGCCCGCGGGGCTCAGTCTTTCCGAGGGGGTGATTGACGGCTACGTGGGCGGTCAGCTCATTTCCTCAATCTTAGCGGTCTCCTGCGTGACGGTGGCGTTCTGCTCCAATATGCTGATGGTGCAGGACCGAGCAAACGGCACGGTAAAGGATTTGACCGTGTCCCCCGTCAAGCCGAATGTACTCGCCGTCAGCTATTATGTCACTACCCTCGTCTCTACCTTGATCATCTGCCTTTCCGCCACGGTCATTTGTCTTTTCTACGTATCCCTGATCGGTTGGTATCTGACTCTTGGGGACGTGCTTCTATTGGTCCTTGACGTGGTTCTTCTGGTGATGTTCGGAACAGCGCTTTCCAGTTTCGTCAACTTTTTCCTGTCCACCCAGGGGCAGATCTCGGCGGTTGGCTCGATCATCAGCTCGGTGTATGGCTTTATCTGCGGCGCCTACATGCCCATCTCCCAGTTTCCCGAGGGACTGCAAAAGGTACTCTCCTTCCTGCCGGGTACCTATGCCACCTCGCTTATGCGAGAGCACGCTCTGGACGGTGTGTTCTCGGTTATGGGAGAGGAAGGACTGCCCCATGAGGCGGTGCGGGCGATTCGGGAGACGGTGGACTGTGAGATCTTTTTCTTTGATTCGCCCGTGCCTACGGGGGTCAAATACGCGGTGCTCTGTGGGACGGTGGTACTCCTTGTGGCGGGGTATGTTCTTCTGCACACGTTTTCTCGAAAAAAACGGTAAATTCCAGGGATTTTTACTTGAATATCGGGACAAAATGTGATATAATTGAAAAAAAGTCTCAGAAAGGACATACCTATGATTACAAAGGATATTCGATATATCGGAGTCAACGACCGCGCCATAGATTTGTTTGAGGGGCAGTATATCGTGCCGAATGGCATGGCATATAATTCTTACGTGATTCTCGACGAGAGGATCGCCGTCATGGACACAGTGGATGCCCGCTTCGGAGAGGAGTGGATCGCCAACCTGAAAAAAGAGATTGGCGACCGTACCCCCGACTACCTGATCGTACAGCACATGGAGCCCGATCACTCCTCGAGCATTGCCCGCTTTATGGAGGAATACCCTCGGGCGGTGGTGGTGTCCGGCGACAAATCCTTCCCCATGATGAAGCAGTTCTTTGGGGATGACTTTCCCGCTCGCCGAATGGCGATCAAGGACGGAGATACGCTCTCTCTCGGTACCCACGCGCTGACCTTTGTCGCCGCGCCCATGGTTCACTGGCCCGAGGTCATGGTGACCTACGATGCCACCGATAAGGTGCTCTTCTCGGCAGACGGCTTCGGAAAATTCGGCGCGTTGGACGTGGAAGAGGACTGGGCGTGCGAGGCAAGACGCTATTATTTCGGCATCGTCGGAAAGTACGGAGCGCAGGTACAAAAGCTGCTCGCCCGCGCGTCGGCGCTGGATATTCGGATCATTTGTCCCCTGCACGGTCCCGTGCTGACCGAGAATCTCGGCTATTACATAGACCTGTACAATACCTGGTCGAGCTACGGCGTGGAATCCGAGGGCATCGTGATTGCTTACACCTCGGTGTACGGCAATACGAAAAAGGCAGTGGAGCTTCTCCGTGATGAGCTTGTACGCTTGGGATGCCCCAAGGTCGTGGTGAACGACCTTGCCAGGTGTGATCGTGCCGAGGCGGTAGAGGATGCGTTCCGCTACGGAACGTTGGTGCTTGCCACCACCACCTACAACGGCGACATTTTCCCCTTTATGAGGGACTTCCTTCATGAGCTGACCGAGCGATTCTATCAGAAGAAGCGGATCGCCCTTGTGGAAAACGGGACCTGGACACCCGTGGCGGCGAAGAAGATGCGGGGCATGCTGGAGGGAGGCAAGGAGCTGACCTTCTTGGAGCCCGTGATAACGCTTCGTTCGGGGCTTTCCGACGAGAACCGTAAAAGGATCACCGAGCTTGCCGCCGCGCTTTTAGCGGAATAATTGAAGGCGAAACAAAAAATAATAAAGACATGTAGGGAGGATTTTATCATGAAATATGTATGTGGAGTTTGCGGATACGAATACGACGAGGCAGCGGGCGCGCCTGACGCGGGCATTGCCGCAGGAACCAAGTGGGAGGACGTTCCCGAGGATTTCGTGTGCCCCCTGTGCGGTGTTGGCAAGGAAGAATTTTCCGCCGAATAAGTTTAGTGAAAAGGAGGACGCGATATGTCCATCGTTCATGTTAAAGAAGCGAATTTTGAAGAAGAGGTCTTGAAGAGTGACAAGACCGTGCTGTTGGATTTCTATGCCGACTGGTGCGGGCCCTGCCGCATGATCGCCCCCATTTTGGAGGAGATCGCCCGTGAGCATGAGGAATATAAGATCTGCAAGGTCAACGTGGACGAAGAGCCCGCCTTGGCGATGAGATACGAGGTCATGAGCATTCCCACGCTCTTTGTTTTGAAGAACGGAGAGGTGGTTGCGACCTCCATGGGCGCGAAGCCCAAGGCGCAGATTCTTTCGATGCTTGCTTAACTGAGGAAAGACCATGGAAAAAATCTATGACGTTGTGATCGTAGGCGGAGGGCCGGCGGGATATACCGCCGCCCTCTATTCCGCAAGGGCGGGATTGTCCGCGCTGGTGCTTGAGAAATTTTCGGCAGGGGGGCAGATGACCGAGACGCCCATGATCGAAAATTACCCCGGTTTTTCCGAGGGCATCGACGGCTTTACTCTCGGTGACCGCATGAAAAACGGTGCCGAGCGCTTCGGGGCGGAAACGAGACAGACCGAGGTGCTGTCACTGTCTCTCGCGGAAACTCCGAAGAAGATCGTAACCGATAGCGGCGAGATTTTCGCGAGGACGGTAATCTTGGCGACGGGAGCGGTACATCGGCATTTGGGAATCGAGCATGAGCAGGAGTTGATTGGCAGAGGTGTGGGCTACTGCGCCGCCTGTGACGGCATGCTTTACCGAGGCAAGACGGTCGCGGTGGTTGGCGGCGGAAATTCCGCCGTGTCGGATGCCCTGCTTCTGTCGAAGATCTGCCAAAAGATCTATCTCATCCACCGCCGTGACACCCTGCGGGCGACCAAGGTGTATCATGATCCCCTCATGAGAGCCGAGAACGTGGAATTCCTGTGGGATAGTCGGGTATCCGAGCTTCTCTATGACAGGAAGCTGACGGGAGTCCGTATCGAGAATCTGAAGAGCGGGGAAGTGAGCGAGCTTTCTTTGGATGGGTTATTTATCAGCATCGGACGCTCGCCCGCCACCGAGCTGGTGGCAGGACAGGTGGAGCTGGATCCCTTTGGCTACATTCTCGCCGACGAGTCCACAAAGACCAATCTTCCCGGAGTGTTCGCCGCGGGCGACGTGCGGGGAAAGGCGCTTCGCCAGATCGTGACCGCCGTATCGGACGGTGCCACCGCCGCTCATTTTGCGGAGGAATATTTGGTGTAGTCGGTTCAAAAGCGGCGCAAAGCTTTTATGCGAATTATGAATTGACTTTACAATGGATGTGTTGTAAGGCTTGATCGTTTGTCTCTAAAAAAGAAATCCGTCGGACCGTGTTGCTTCGAGCGCTGCTGACGGATTTTCTTTTTGTAATGGATAACGGACCGTCGAGGACGTGGGTCCGTATCGTGCCCCAAACAAAAGTTTGACGGTTTTGTGTACTTTTTGTGAGCTTTTGGTTGACAACCGCTCGCGTTGGGTGTATAATGAAGAAGTAGTAAATTTTTATATAGGAGGAAATCCAATATGTTCCCTAACATTCCCAAGAAAACAACGGCAACCGTTCAGGTTTGGGTCAGTGTAGCGTTGGTGATTTTGGCGTTGATCATGAGCTTTTTGCCCATCATCAAGCTGAATACGTCTACCGCGTCCGACACCATGGAGGAGATGCTGGACGGAGTCGTGGAGCTCGATGAGATTCCCGAGTACGTAAACGTATCCGCTCCCAAGCTGATCTCGGGCATTCTGCTTTTCGTTGACGTGGGCTCCGATCTGATGAACGACGGGGGTGACGATGAGAAGCTGGAAGCAACGCTCAACGCTCCCGAAACCAAGGAGACCATTACCATCGTAGCGGCTATGATCTCTCCCTTTATGGACGTAATTGATGGAGATGATGGCCGTGACACGGGCAATATTGCCGTAATCTTGAACATCATGATTACCATTTTTGCTCTGATCTACGTCATCTTCATGACCATTCTGTTCCCCATCTTCTTGATCGTGAAGGCACTGATCGCCCTGATCTCCGCCCTCAAGAATCTCAAGACGCCCGAAAAGGCAGTGGCAAGAACCGGTGCGCAGCTTCCCGGACTTTTGGAGCTCTGTTTTGTGCTCATGCTCTTCCAGTGTGTGCTGCCCGGTATGGAATACGGCGCGGGCGCTCTCGGCATCATGATTGCCGCCATCGCGTCCATCGTTATCAATACCGTTGCTGTCAGACTCCGTGCTTACGGTAAGCAGGATATGATCTATGCCAACATCGTGCAGGGCGTGTCCCTCGTTGGTGTGGTCGGCTTCATTGTCTTCTTCTTTAATCTGATCAAGACCGGTATTTTGAAGACATTTGTGGGCGGCAGCTTCTTTGACTACTTCCTGCATACCCAAATCAGCTCGGTATCTCCCGAGAGCAGTGCCTACATCGCGGACGGAATCATGATGATTCTGTATCTGGTGTTCGCCTTTGTCGCGCTCGGCTACATCACCGCTTGCACCAAGCGCTTGTCCTTGTCCGCAAAGAAGGGCGAGCTTCACTTGGCAAGAGCGATCCTGATGCTCCCCGTATTCGTGCTGCCTGCCATTATCGCGGGAAGCACCAACGTGTTCACCAAGGCATCGGGCTATATCGTTCCCACCTCCTCGCTGATCTTGAATCCCGAGCAGGATTCCGCTCTGACCGGGGTTTTGGTTGGACTCATTATTGTTCTCCTTGCTGAGATCGCGCTGATCGTTCTTCGCTCGGTATTCTGCAAGGAAATGACCAAGGAGGCCAGACGTTTGGTTCTTTCGGGCAATGCCCCCGATCCCTTCGCTCCCGTTGAGGAAGCTGAAGCTCCCGCTGAGGAGGAGGCTCCCGCCGAGGAGGAGGCTCCCGCCGAGGTAGAAGCACCCGCTGAGGAAGCTCCCGCCGAGGTAGAAGCACCCGCTGAGGAAGCTCCCGCTGAGGAAGAAGCACCCGCTGAGGAAGCTCCCGCTGAGGAAGAAGCACCCGCTGAGGAAGAGGCTCCCGCAGAGGAAGAGGCTCCCGCTACCGAAGAGGTGTAATTCCTTTCGCCAAATAAATCACAACCGCCACGGATTTTTCCGTGGCGGCTTTTTGCATCCCGAAAACCCCGCACCGCGTGTCATCTTGAGCGGAGCAAACCGTCCGGTGAATGGTTTGCGTAGTCGAACCCGACGAAAGGAGGGCAACGCGGCAGCGTTGAGATCTACGCGGATTGGTCCTTTGTTTTGTGGAATATATTCTTTATGGCAAAAGGCTTCGGGTAAGTCTTAGGAGATCCCGTCGTCGCCGATGGCTCCTCGGTTTTGGATCGGCTCGCGAAGCTCCCTCACCAAAACTTCGACTTCGCTGCGCTTCGCTCAGGATGACACATAACGGCTGGCAGTCCAATCTCAAGCGCACTTGTGCGCAGCCGGTATCGGGTAGGGCTATGCCCGAAACTGAAATACCCTCCGTTTTAGGGGGGATATTTATTGTGTGTCACACCGAATCCGCCCAAATAAAGGATAAGATGTCTTAAAAATGGAAAAAAATGAAAAAACCCCCCCGATAAGAGACGGTTTCTGAGTAAAAGTATTGACATTTGCGTGAAAATCGTGTACAATATTAGTATGTGTCAGAAGTATGCCTTGCCCCATCGGCAAATGCTTTTTATATGATACTGAATCAAATGAAAAATAAAAAACAAGGAGGTGCTATTATGGAAGCATGGATGATAGCCACGATTGCCGCGGCGGCAAGTGCCGTGGTGATTGGAACAATTTTTGCGTGTGTATTCTACCGAGTCGGATATAACCGCCGTAAATCCAAGGCGGAAGCTGAGATCGGTTCCGCGGAAGAAGAAGCGAAGAGAATCCGAAGCGAAGGCTTGAAGCTTGCCGAGACCAGCAAGAAGGAAGCGCTGATCAGTGCCAAGGAAGAGATCCTCAAGCAGCGCAACGAAGCGGAAAAAGAGCTGAAAGAGCGTCGGGCTGAGATTTCCCGCATGGAACGTCGTCTGAACCAGAAGGAAGAAAATCTGGATAAGAAGACCGATGCGTTGGAAAAGAAGAACGAACAGCTTGACAAGAAGCTCAAGGAAAACGACGCCCTTCGCGAGCAGATTGAGGAGCTTCGTGCCAAGGAAATGGTGGTCCTGGAGCAGATCTCGGGAATTTCGGCTACCGAAGCCAAGGAAGAGCTGATCGCCAGAGTGGAATCCGAGGTCAAGCACGAGCTTGCCCAGAGAATGGTGGAGCTCGAGACCGAATTTAAGGAGGAGGCAGACTCCAAGGCGAAGAACATTATTTCTCTCGCCATTCAAAGATGTGCCGCCGACCACGTGGCAGAGACCACCGTATCGGTGGTGTCCCTTCCCAATGAGGACATGAAGGGAAGAATCATCGGACGAGAGGGACGCAACATTCAGATGCTGGAAAAGCTGACGGGTGTGGAGTTGATCATCGACGATACCCCCGAAGCGATTACACTGTCGGGATTTGATCCTGTGCGCAGGGAGATTGCCCGTATTACCCTGGAGAAGCTGATCTCCGACGGACGCATTCACCCCACCAGAATTGAGGAGACCGTGGAAAAGGCGACCCGTGAGGTCGATGCCACGATGAAGCAGGCGGGCGAGAGAGCCACCTTCGACGTGGGAATTCACGGAATCAATCAGGACCTTGTTCGCATGCTGGGCAGACTGAAATACAGAACCAGCTACGGACAGAACGTACTCAAGCATTCCATCGAGGTTGCTCTGATCGCGGGCATGATCGCCGACGAGCTGGGAATTGACAGCACGGTTGCCAAGCGCGCGGGACTTCTGCACGACATCGGTAAGGCGCAGACCCATGAGATGGAGGGCTCTCACGTAGAGCTTGGTGTCAACCTGGCTAAGAAGTATAAGGAAAGCCGTGAAGTGATCCACGCCATCGAGGCGCACCACGGAGACGTAGAAGCCGAGACCATCACTGCCGTTATCGTACAGGCTGCCGATGCCATTTCCGCGGCAAGACCCGGCGCGCGCCGTGAGGATCTGGAGAACTACATCAAGAGACTCGAGAAGATCGAGGAGATCGCCAAAGGCTTTGGCGGCGTAGAAAAGGCGTTCGCCGTACAGGCGGGACGAGAGATCCGCGTCATGGTGAAGCCCGAGGAGGTCAACGACGACGGAATGAAGCTGATCGCCCGTGAGATGGCGCAGAAGATTCAGGACGAGGTCAAGTATCCCGGACAGATCAAGATCAATCTGATCAGAGAAAGCCGCGCGGTGGATTACGCAAAGTGATCCCCGCCGCATATCACTCAAGCTCCCAATGGGATGAAATATAGAATGTATATAGAACCATTTAGGAAATCAGGCGGCAACGCTGGAGATAGATATGAGAAAAATATCCTCCCATCGGGGAGGATATTTTTTGTTTATCTCTTGAAAACCGTGAAGGGATATGGTACAATAAAGGAGTGAAATGCTTTACATAAAAGGAAGTTGAATATGAACCAACAAACCCCTCTTCGCACCCCTCAAAGGCCCGTCCCCCGATGGGAAGAGAAACCAACGAAACAGGAACATAAAAATCCCCTTGCCAAGCTCCTTCTCATTCTTTTTTCCACGGCGGTGGTTCTGATTATCGCATCTGTGATTACCGTTGCCGTCTTGCTTTCGAAATTGAACGGAACACCCAGTGACGGGGAGAATCCCAAGGACAAGCCCTCCGCCGAGCAAAACGGTTCCTCCGACCGAGGCGCGGTACCAACCGATCCCTCTCGCTCGGATTATAGCATTGGCAATGCTCAGGGGTATCAGACCATAGAGGGGATCTCCACCAAACATGCGATTCTCTTGGATCTGAATTCCTACACGGCGATTGCGGGAAAGAATGCCGACACGGAAATCTGCCCCGCCTCCATGACCAAGGTCATGACGATACTGGTGGTTTGCGAGCGGTTGGATTCTCTCGATGACCAGTTGTCCTTGACAGCGGATGTGATCAATGAGTCCTTAGAGGGGGAGTACTCGGGAATGAAGGCGCTTTGGACCGAGGGAAATTCCTTCTCCGTAGAGGACCTGCTTTATCTTGCCTTTTTGCAGTCGGATACGGTTGCCTGTAAGACCCTTGCCAACTATATTGCGGGCAGCGAGAAGAATTTTGTCGATCTGATGAACAAAAAGGCGTTAGACATTGGCATGAAGAACACCGTGTTTTGCAACAGCACGGGATTGGATCTTGCGGGACAAACCTACCATTCTACCTGTCGGGACATGGCAATGCTTATGGCGTATGCTTTGGAGAATCCTTTGGCGAACCGAGTGCTGACCGCGGGGAACTGGACTCTTAAAAAGGCATATGCGTCGTTGAACGACCGAGTCTCGATCAAGCCCACCTGGATCACGAGACGATTGGGTGAGGCGACTCTTGAGACCGTGACTGTAAAGGGAGGAAAAACGGGCTATGAGACCGCTCCCGGATATTGCCTTGTAAGCTACGCAACCTCCAATAGCGGAAATGGGAAATACATTTTGGTGACAGTCGGCGGAAACGGACTTTCGGAAGCCGACTCTGCCAAGGAAGTCAAGAAGATTTACAATACCTACGCGGACTGACCGCGTCATAAAGCCCCCCGTCGGCAGCCGTAGTTGCCGATGGGGGCTCTTTTTGTTGAGATGATAAGCTTCTCATCGTAGGGCGGGGGCTTGCTCCCGTCGAAAACGACAAATCACCGTTCATCTCCCCAACGCTCTCTTTTTCGCCGTGATTAGACACGGTTTTTATTTTTTTCATAAAAATTACCAAATATTGGAAATTTTATTGTCTAACATGACGACTGGAAATTTTTGTAAATTGCTTGAACTTTTTACCAAAATATGGTAAAATATGGTTATCAAACTATAAAAATGGAGGAAGAAATGGAACACAACATCAAAATACTGGTTGCCGACGAAAATCCTGCCGGCAGACAAGCCCTGGCAAACGAGTTGCGACGAGCGGGCTTTCAAAACATAGAGGAAGCGGGGAACGGCGAGGAGGCGCTCATCAAGATCGGACGCTATCACCCCGACGTAGCGATCCTTGACGTTTGGCTCTCCAAGCTGGACGGGATCGGTGTGCTGCGGAATTGCAAATCCCTGCATTTTGGCAACGATAAGCCTCCCGCCTTTATCGTGGTCTCCATGGTCTCAAGCCAAAGCATTTTCATGGAGGCGGCGCACGCGGGAGCGGATCTCTGTCTCTTGAAGCCCTATAACATGGAAAGCCTTTGCGAGCATATCCTGTCTTTGGCGAAAAACCGCCAATCTCCCGAAAAGCTGACGGGAAGCGAGGGAAAGGACGAAAAGGGAGGGGACATTGAGACCCAAGTCACCCGTATCATTCATCAGATCGGTGTTCCCGCCCATATCAAGGGCTACCAGTATCTCCGCACGGCAATTCTCTTGACGGTGCGGGACAGCGAAATGATCAACTCGGTGACCAAGGTTCTTTACCCCTCCGTGGCAAAGAAATATCAGACCACCACCTCCAGAGTCGAGCGGGCGATCCGCCACGCCATTGAGGTGGCGTGGGATAGGGGAGACGTGGACACGCTGAACTCCTACTTTGGATATACCATCCAAAACAATCGGGGAAAACCGACCAATTCCGAATTTATCGCTATGATCGCCGACAATCTTCGCTTGAAGTATAAGCTTTATTGACAGTTTGAGTCATCGTTGAAAAAGAAAGGATAATAAAATGAAAAAACCAACGATGCTTTTTGGAATTTGCTTTCTTATGCTTGTGTTGTCGTCCTGCGGGATCGGGGGCAATGAACCCGAGGGCGATTCTTCCGCGCCCCATGCCTTTTCGGAGTGGAGTGTCAGCCAAGACCCGACCTGCGTGGAGGCAGGGGTCGAGGTCAGATGGTGCGCCGAGTGCTCCCAGGTAGAGAGCCGTTCGGTGGCACCCAAGGGACACTCCTTTGGGGAATGGGGGGAGAGCGTGGCACCGAGCTGCGCCGAAGGAGGAACGAAAAAGAGAGCTTGTACGGTGTGCGGAGCGGAGGAGCTCACCGCCGTGTCCGCTCTTGGACATTCTTTTTCGGAATGGAGAATTACAAAAGCCCCCGGCTGTGAGACCGAGGGGATAGAGACAAAGACCTGTTCCGTTTGTCAGGGAAAGGTGGAAAAGGCGGTGGAGCCGTCGGGACATCAATGGGCATCGGAATGGGCGGTGACAAAAGAGCCCGCCTGCGAGGAAGCGGGAGAGCAGACCCTGTCCTGCGGGAAGTGCCCAAAAGTGCAGACCCGAGGGATCAAGGCGAGCGGACACTCGCTTTCGATCACCGAAACAAAAGAGCCGACCCTTGGGGAGGACGGCTATGAGTTAAAGAGCTGCTCGGTTTGTCAGGCAACCGAGAAGCGATGCTTGTTTGCTACGGGCTCCCTTGGGGTGGAATTCACCAAGGGGGAAGGGGAAACCTGCACGGTGACAGGAATCGGCAGCTTTTCGGGGACCGAGCTGATTTTGCCGTCCTATCATGACGGCTTGCGGGTCACGGCAATTGGCGATCATGCCTTTGCGGAATGTACGACCCTGCTCTCTCTTCGTCTGCCCGACACGGTAGAGCGCATCGGCAACAATGCCTTTGAGGATTGTAGCTCCCTATTGTCGGTCAAACTGGGGGCATCCCTCCGAGAGATCGGGGACTCCGCGTTTCTTTCCTGTACCGCTCTGTGCGAGGTCAGCTACGGCGAGGGGGTCACTCATGTGGGGAAATATGCCTTTTGGGGCTGCGCGTCCCTGGAGCGGATTACTCTTGGCACGTCGTTGCGTACCGTGGAGGAGTTGGCGTTTTTCGGATGCGACAAGCTCAAATACCTTTTCTACCATGGCACGCAGGCAGATTTTCTTGCCATGACCGTGGGAGCGGATAATACCCCCCTCATGCAAGCTCCGCGCTATTATTATTCCGAAAAAGAAACCGCCGCCGTGGGCAAATATTGGCA
>JAZSIF010000051.1:0-11554 GCA_045533675.1 Eubacteriales bacterium
GAACGTACACTACGAGGCAAAGGGCGCATATACCGGAGAGGTTTCCGCCGATATGCTCAAGGCGATCGGCGTGGAGTACGTTATCATCGGTCACTCCGAGAGAAGACAGTACTTCGGCGAGACCGATACTACCGTCAACCTTCGCACCAAGGCAGCTCTGGCTGCGGGAATGAAGGTGATTCTGTGCCTGGGCGAGGTCAAGGAGCAGAGACTTGCGGGCATTACCAACGAGGTAGTTGCTATGCAGACCAAGCTCGATCTGGCTGACGTGGATGCAGAGGCTCTGAAGAACGTGATCATCGCTTACGAGCCCGTTTGGGCAATCGGTACGGGTCTGACCGCTACTCCCGAGCAGGCAGAGGAAACCTGCGGCGAGATCCGTAAGGTTCTGGCTGATATGTATGGAGCGGACGTTGCCGAGACTGTGACCATTCAGTACGGCGGATCTATGAACGATGCCAATGCCGCTGAGCTTTTGGCAAAGCCCAACGTTGACGGCGGTCTGATCGGCGGCGCTTCCTTGGTCGCTAAGAAGTTCACCGCAATCGTTGACGCCGCTCAGTAAGGACGCGAAAGGACGCGAAAAGGACGCGGTCGCTTTTGAAAAAGCTCCGCAAAACTTTTATACAAATTATGGGTTATTTTACATCACGTTCTATCCGTGGTGTGACGTGTAACTTTAATTTTTTTCTCTTATGAAGAAACCCGTCGGACGGCTGCTTCGCCACCGACGGGTTTCTTCTTTAGAAGTGAAAAAAGTTTTTCTAACAAGCTTCTTTCTATTGATTTTTTTCCGCTGTCGTGATATAATAATCGTGTATGAAACTTTATTTGTGAGGAAGATATGGCTAATTACAGAAGAGGAAAAATCAACGATGAGATGCAGAAGGAGCTGGCGATGGTGCTCCGTGAGGTGAAGGATCCTCGTGTGAAGGATGCCTTCATCAGCGTGACCGCTGTGGACGTGACCCCCGATCTCAAGTTTGCGAAAGTATATTATTCCGCAATGATGGGCGATAAAAAGGAGGTTGCCAAGGGACTGAAGTCCTCGGCGGGCTATATTCGTCGTCAGTTGGCGCAGAGACTGAATTTTCGAATGACGCCCGAGCTGACCTTCGTGGAGGATCACTCCATCGCTCATGGCGCTCATATTTCCAAGCTGTTGAACAGCATCGAGATTTCCGAGGAAGAACCCGAGGAAGAGGAGAATTGACATGAATGGTTTCAATTCCTTGACCATACAAGAGTTAAGCGAGAAGCTGTGTGAGAACAAGAAGACCTTGATTATTTTTCACGCAAGACCCGATGCCGACGCGGTAGGCTCTGCCTTCGCCTTGCGGGAGCTTTTTCGTATGATGAATATTCCCGCCGTGTGCGCTTCTCAGGATGAGGTGCCCGACCGCTTGCGTTTTTTGACCGACGGCGTGCAGGGAAGTGTTCTTCTCGATGAGGAGATGGGGCTGGATCATGAGCGTGTCATCAGCGTGGATTCCGCTTCCCCCCAACAGCTCGGTACGCTGTTTGAGCGGCTGCGCAGACGTGTGGATATGATGATCGACCACCACGGGAACGGAACGATCTATGCCGATTATTATATCGATCCCACGGCATCCGCTACGGGAGAGATTCTCTATGAGATTGCTCTTTATCTTTTGGAGACAGGGAAGATTTCCGAGATTCCTCCCCGAGTGATCAACGGATGCTATGCGGCGATCTGCTCGGATACGGGGTGTTTCCGCTACGCGAATACCACTCCCCGAACGCTTCGGACGGCGGCGGAGCTCTTGGAGCAGGGGGCGGATCAGATCGATATCAACCGTCGCCTGTTTGAGTCCAAGACCGAAAAGCAGGTTCGCGCGGAAGGGGAGGCTGCAAAGAGATTGCGTCTGTACGACGGTGGAACCGTTGCCGCGGTTACCTTTCCTTATACCTCCAAATATAATCTGTCTCTTGCGGATGAAAATTTGGAAACGATTATCGACATTCCCCGATCCATCGGCGGTGTGGAGGTTGCTTTCTCGGTTCGTCAGCCCGAGGACGAGGGATTTTTCCGTGTGTCCATGCGTTCCCAATCCGACATGGACGTAGCGGCGATCTGCGCTCAGTTCGGCGGCGGCGGTCACGTCCGTGCCGCGGGATGCAGCCTTCGGGCAAAGGATGTATATGAGGCGGAAGAGCTTGTGCTTTCCGCGATTCGCAAAGCAAAAAGATAAAAAAATAACGCATGGAATGAGCTGCCCCAAATTGTACTGTCCGTACAATTTGGGGCAGCTCGCTCATGTTTGGTTCCTTTTTTTGCGATTCAATATGAAATGCGCGAAGAAAAAGTTTAATTTTTCTCGAATATTTTCAAATTCATTGTATTGGTGATTGAGACGTGATAAAATAAATTAAAAAATGAAAGGAATGATGAGAGTATGGATGCTGTGGATAAAAGGATTCTCAAACTATTGACAACCGATGCCAATATTACCGCTGCCGAGATCAGTCAAACGGTCAATCTGTCCATCCCCGCCGTCAACAAAAGAATCTTGAAGCTGAGGGAGAGCGGAATTATTCGGTCCTTTACGATTCTAACCGATCAAAAAAAGGTGAAGAAGCCCATTACCGCATACATCCTTTTGACGATTCAGTATGGAAGTGCCGTGGAGAACCTGATGAAGTGTATTCAAGGAGATCCCGATATTTTGGAGTGCTATGCGGTGACGGGGGATTATGATTACATTATCAAGATCTGTGCCGCCGATATGGAAAGTCTTGAGGAAAAGCTTTTGTGTCTCAAGGGACAAAAGGGAGTCATGAAGAGCCATACCATGCTTTCCCTGATGGAGCATAAATTTACCCCCACCGCTCTGCCCGATTTGGACGGGGGAGCTGAATAAGGAGGACATATGTACGATCTGATTATCAAAAACGCAATCATTTACGACGGAAGCGGTGCCCCCGCTTTTGAGGGGATGATTGCCGTGGATCAGGGAAAGATTGCTTACGTCGGTAAGGAGGATGGAGAGCTTTCTGCCCGCCGTGTGGTGGATACCGAGGGACTCTGTCTTTCTCCCGGATTTATTGATACTCACAGCCACAGCGACCAGTCGATTTTAGAGGCTCCAACTCGTCTGCATGTGTTACGTATGGGAGCTACCACCGAGATCGCGGGACAGTGCGGCTATTCACGCTCCCCCTATGGGAAGGATATGAAGGAGGGCGTGCATGCCACGCTGTTGCCCCTGGAGCGTCCCACCTTTGAAACCATGGATGAGTTTGTCCGTACCTTGGATGAGATCAAATTGGGTACGAACCAGCTGTATTTTACGGGGCATAGGGTTTTGCGAGGAAACGTGATGGACTGTGACGCGCGGCTTCCCGAGGGGGAGGAGCTTGCCCGTATGCAGGCGCTCCTTGCGCGTGAGATCGAGGGAGGAAGCGCGGGATATTCCACGGGGCTTTCCTATGTGCCCGGGATTTACAGCAACTCGGAGGAGTTGATTGAGCTTGCCAAAACGGCAGCGAAAAAGGGCGGTATGTACGTCACTCACTCCCGTTCCGAGTCCATGGGACTTTTTGACAGTGTAGCAGAGTGCGTCCGTATCGCGAAAGAGGCGGATATCGCCGTGAATATTTCCCATTTTAAGTGCGTGGGACGGGTGTTCTGGGAGCGGTGCGCAAAGGCACTGGGTATGATCGACGATGCCATTGCCCAAGGGCTTCGTGTCACCTTGGATGCCTATCCGTATACCGCCGCGTCCACCACCACCCTCAGTGCCATTCCCTCCGCCTTTCAGGATCAGGGAATAGAGGCGTTTGCCAAGAGCTTAGACGACCCGAATGTGGTCGAGGCAATTCGCCGTGAAATTTTTGAGATCAACGACCCTTCTTGGGATAATAGCATCTATTACGTAGGACTGGAGAACTTTCTTGTGGTGCGGGCGGCAGAGACCCCCGAGATGATTGGCAAGACCTACGCCGAGATTGGTCGGGAGCTGGGACGGTCTCCCTATGAGGGCATGATCTGGATGCTTAGGAAAAACCACGGAAACGTGTGGGAGTGTCGGTTCTCCATGTGTGAGGAAAACGTAGAGGCGATCCTCTCGCATCCTACCTGTGCCGTAGGCTCCGACGGGATCTACGTTGTGGGCGACAAATCCGCTCATCCCCGTGCCTTCGGAACATTTCCCCGTTATCTCGGACATTACATCCGTGATCGAAAGATCCTGTCCCGTGAAGAGGGAATCCGTCGTGTCACCTCCATGCCTGCCGAGCGATACGGGCTGATGACGAAGGGAAGAATCGCCGTGGGCTACGATGCCGACTTTGTCCTCTTCGATTTCGATTTCATTCGGGACGGAGGGACCTATGTGGATCCTTTCCGACCCAACGAGGGAATCAAGAGCGTTTGGATGATGGGCGAGAAGGTGCTGGAGGACAATGAGCCTACGGGTAACTATCAAGGCAGATACCTAAAAAGGAGAACGGTATGAGTCAGACGGATTTTTCAAAAATACATAGAACCTATGCCGAGATCGATCTTTGCGCCATTCGCGGAAACGGACAGATCGCCAAAAAAACCTTCGCGGAGCAAAGAGTTCTCTTTGTCATGAAAGCAAATGCCTACGGTCACGGCATTGAGGGGATTCTTCCCGCCGCCGAGACCTTTGCGGACGAATATGCGGTGGCTACCGTGGAGGAGGGATTGGCAGTACGAAAGGGAAGCGAGAAGCCTGTGCTTCTCTTCGGACCCGTTCCCGAGGGCAAGATGGCACTTGCCGCTGCTGCCGGACTCAGCTTTACGGTTGGAAGTGCCGACTATGCTCAAAGACTTTCTGAAGAGCTGCGTACCCACGGTCTTTCAGCCGATTGTCAGCTGAAGATCGATACGGGACTCAACCGAAGCGGTGTTCGCTTTTGGGGAGAAGAGGAGGGACTCTCGGAGCTCCGCTCCATCTATTCCCATGACAATCTTCGCTTCCGCGGAACCTATACCCATTTTGCCTGCGGTGAGGGAGAGGACGGATGGGAAAGAGATTTTACCACGCTCCAGTATGAGCGCTTCCAAAAAGCGCTTGCCGTGATGGAACGGGAGGGCTTTCCTATAGGAATTCGTCATTGCGCCTCCACGGGCGGTTCTCTTGTACGCAAGGAATACCGCATGGATATGGTACGTCTTGGGATGCTGCCCCTTGGTATGTCCTATTCCAATGACAGCGTACAAGCGCTTGGGCTTTCCTCGGTTTTGACGTGGAAAAGCTTTGTGGCGCAGATCAAGCACCTGGAGGCGGGGGATGCGGTCAGCTACGGCTGCACGTTTCGTGCCGAGGGCCCTATGCGGATTGGTCTTGTAACCTGTGGCTATGCCGACGGATTTCGCAGGTCTTACTCGGGAAAGGCATTTGCGTTGGTGCGGGGACAGAGAGTGCGCGTGCTTGGTCGGATCGCCATGGACTATATGATGATCGACTTGACAGCTCTTCCCTCGGCAAATGTGGGAGAAACGGTTACGCTTCTCGGCGAGGACGGCGCGGAATGGATCTCCGCGCAGGAGATCTCGGAGTGGGGAGAGAGCGTCAGCGGGGAAGTGACCGCGGCAATCTCGGGAAGAGTTCCCCGTATTTACGTAGAAAAAAATAAGTGAGGAGAAAGATATATGACAGATAGACACGCATTAAGTACGGCGGCGATCCACGCCATGCCCTCGGGTGTGAGACGGATGTTCGAGCTGGCAAAGAATTATAACGATTCCATTAACCTGACGCTGGGAGAGCCCGGCTTCACTATCCCCGCTCACATGATCGATGCGGCAATCGAATCCCTGAAGACGGGAGCTACCAAATATACCCCCAATGCGGGCATTAAGCCCTTGCGTGACGCCATTGCCTATAGGCTGTGGAAGGAAAACGGCATCCAGTGCGATCCCGACAAAAACCTGATCGTCACGGCGGGAGCGACTCAGGCATTGATGCTTGCTATGGTGACACTGGTAGACCCCGGTGACGAGGTCATCCTGCAGGGACCCAACTGGCCCGATTACCGCGGACAGATCGATATGGTCAATGCCAAGGCGGTCTATGCCCGTGTCAGCGAGAAAAACGGCTTTAAAATGACAGCGGATATTATTGAGCCTCTCATTACCGAGAAGACCAAGCTAATCATCATCAACTCTCCCTCCAATCCCACAGGAGGGGTACTGGATGAGGAGGACCTTTTGGAAATTGCCAAGCTTGTCAAGAAGTACGGCATTTATATTATTTCCGATGAACCCTACGAAAAGCTGGTGTATGACGGCTTTGCGCAGAAAAGTTTGGCTGCGCTGGACGAGAGCATTTCGGATTACGTGCTCACCATTAACAGTCTTTCCAAAACCTATGCCATGACGGGCTTCCGCGTGGGATACATCTGTGGTCCCGAGCATATCGTGACCAATCTCATTAAGCTTCACGAGAATATGATCGCCAGTGTTCCCGAGCCTATGCAGATGGCGGCAAGAGAGGCGCTCCTCAACGGAGAGAAGGACGTGGAGGAGATGGTTGCCTACTATGACCGCAACCGCCGACTGATCGTGGACGGTTTGAACCGCATCAAGGGCTTTTCCTGTCATAATCCCAAGGGCGCGTTTTATGTGTTCCCCAACATTACGGGCTTTGGCAAGAACTCGGTAGAGGCGGCGGAATATATTCTGGAAAAGACTCATGTTGTCACTGCCCCCGGAAGCGCCTTTGGAGAGGGAGGCGAGGGCTATATCCGTATCTGCTACGCGTCCAAGTATGAGCAGATCAAGGAAGCCCTTGAAAGAATGGAGAAGGCTTTCGGCTTGAAGGAAGAGCTTTGAGTTGTAAACGAAAGAACAGCGTAGCCCTGCGGCTACGCTGTTCTTTCGTTTGGAATTATCCCCGTTTCCACGCACGGGGGTTGAAGAGAATTAAAATGGGGAAGATCTCCAAGCGTCCCGCTAGCATATCGAAGGAAAGGACCAACTTGGAAAGGATACTCAGACCCGAGAAATTTTGTACGGGACCGACGGCATCGAAGCCGGGACCCATGTTGTTGAAGCAAGAGAGTACCGCGGAAAAGCCGGTTTCGATGGAGAAGCCGTCAAGGGAAACGATGAGAAAGCTCAGGAGAATCAGGAGCATATAGACGAAGAAATACGCGCTGGTATTGGCAATGATCTTTTCGTCGATAGGTTTGCTGTTAACACGAATGACCTTGACCTTATTGGGGTGCAGAATTTGAGAAATATTGCGGCACATAGATTTGAGCAGCAGAAGAAGGCGGGCCATTTTTAAGCCGCCGCCCGTGCTTCCCGCGCAGGCACCGAAAAACATGAGCAGAAGTAGGATTGTCTTGGAGAAGCTTGGCCAAAGGTCAAAGTTTGTAGAGGAAAAGCCCGTGGAGGTGATGAGACTGGACACCTGGAAGAAGGAATGCCGCAGTGTATCGGCGACATTTCCGTATATGTGGTAGATGTTTAAAGCGATCAATACCACCGAAGCAAACGTAATGCCCAGATACAGACGAAGCTCCTCATCCTTGAATACGTTGCGGAACTGACGGATCAGCAGCAAATAAAAGCAGCTGAAGTTGATTCCGAAGAGAAGCATAAAGACGGCGGTTACGGTTTGGATGTAGGGGGAGAAACTTGCGAAGCTGTCGTTGTAGACACCGAAGCCTCCCGTTCCTGCGGTGGAGAACATGGTGCAGACCGCATCGAAGGGGGACATTCCGCCCGCCAGTAAAAAGACCAGGTTGATGACCGACAGTGCCAGGTAGCAAAGATAAAGTACACCCGCGGTCTGTCGCATCTTGGGTACCAGCTTGCCTACGTCGGGACCGGGGCTTTCCGCACGAAGAAGGTGCATGGTAAATCCTTGGTTTCTTCCGCTGACGGGCAAAAGCGCCAACAGAAAGACCAGAACTCCCATACCTCCCAGCCAGTTGCTGAAGGAGCGCCAGTAGATGATACCTTTTGGGATCACCGAGAGGTCGGTAATGACCGAGGAGCCGGTGGTGGTAAAGCCGGACACCATTTCAAAGAAGGCATCGACGTAGTGGGGAATGGCTCCCGAAAAGACAAAGGGAAGACATCCAAGTGCGCTGAGTAAGATCCAGCTGGCTCCCACACAGATCATGCCCTCACGGGCATAGAAGTCCAGGGTAGCCTTGCGTCCGAGGAGCGCTAAAATACCTGCTATGGCAAGAATGATGCCCATGCTGACAAGAAAGGACTGAAAGGCTGCTTGCTCGCCTCGGAACAAACTGATCAAGAGAGCGGGGATCATGAAGACCGCCTCGATCAGAAGAATGAACGCGTTAAAGCGTCCCATCATTTTATAGTTCATGGTGTTCTCCGTTACGCGAAAATGTCGTTAAGCTGAAGGATCACGTCGTCGCGTTGCTCGACGATCACCAAACGGTCTCCGTCGTCAAAACACGAATCACCGCTGGGAATCTCGATCTTACCGTTGTGCGTAATGCAGGCAATCAGGATATTCTCCTTTAGGCGGATTTCCTTGAGGGGCTTATTTTTATGGAGAGTCGTTTTATCCACGATAAACTCCATTGCCTCTGCTTGTCCGTCGGCAATGGTGTGGATGGTCACGGCGGCACCTGCCTGATTCTGCAGGGCGCGTACGTAACGCAGAATGTTGGTACAGCAAAGTTTACGGGGGCAGATGACGCTTCCAATAGGAAGCTTGTCGATAATCCGCGCGTCGTCCATACGATCCAGCTTGGTAATGATCTGGGGGACACCGCAGTTTTGTCCGTACATGGATATGATCACGTTCAGCTCGTCCAATCCCGTCATGGAAAGGAGACAGTCCGCGGATTCCAGACCCTCGCTTTCCATCAAGCGACGGTTGCTGGCATCTCCTGCCAATACGTTGACCTTGGGAAGCTTTGCCGCAAGCTTTTTGCATTTTTCTTCGTTTTTCTCAATGAGAGTGACACGGATATGCTCCTCTCCCAGTGCCTGCGCCAGATAGTAACTGACCGTTCCTCCGCCTGCCAGAATGATACGGCGGTTTTTGTGGGTGACAATCCCGAGATTTTTCAGGAGCAGCGCTAAGGTGTTGGTGGGAGCGGTGACGAATACTCGATCTCCCTCTTTTAGGGTAAAGTTACCACGAGGGATGATAGCGGAGCCGTCCCGAAGCACGGCACACACCAGTACCTTACATTTTACAATCGAGTTGAGTGAGAAAAGGGAAACGTCACGGAGCTTGCTTTCGGCATCCACGCGAAGCTCTACGATCTCCACCCGTCCCTTCGCAAACAGATCTCGTTTTAGAAATCCGGGGTATTTGATCAAACGCTCAATCTCGGTTGCCGCCTGCTTTTCGGGATTAAAGGTCATCGATACACCGAAGATATGTCCCATAGAATAGGTCTGCTCGGCATATTCGGGATTTCGGATTCTGGCAATGGTGTGAAGCTTTGGATTGAGTCCGTGGGCGGTAGCGCAGCAAAGCAGATTCAATTCGTCGCTTCCCGTCACCGCAATAAGAAGGTCGGCATGCTCCACGCCAGCCTGACGAAGGGTGTCCACCGAGCCGCAGTTGCCCATCATGACCATAATGTCAAAGTGCTCAACCATAGAAGCGGTCTTTTTGGAATCAATATCAATGACGGTCAGATCGTAGCCCTCGGTTGCCAAATGCTCAATGAGGGTCTTTCCTACCTTTCCACAGCCTGCGATGATAATTTTCATAAGAGTCCTCCTTTTTGCCAAACATAGAAAACCAAATTAATTATACCACGAAAAAGCGCGTGTGTCAATTCTTTTTGATTTTTGTGTCTTTTGAAAATAAAGCATTCGGTCATGAAGCGGGGATAGGATTTAACGTTTTTTAGCGTAGCAAAAAATTTATGAAAAAAGGAATCCGTCGGGACGCCAGAGGGTCCGACGGATTCTTACCATAGAAAAAGTTAAGATTATACGGTACACCATGAGTAGAACGTGATGTAAAATAAACGGGAAATTGTATGAAAGTTTTTGCGGAGCTTTTTTCAAAAAGCGACCCTGAAACCAATCTAAAGATCACAGATTCACATAGCTCTTTTGGCGGCGAGCCATCCGTCTCCAAGAAACGAACACGTAGAGATCGTTGAAGAAAAAGACCGTGAAACACACCACCATAGGCAGAGAGGTGAGATTATGAATCGAGGCAAGCACCCACAGCGTGATCAGCACCAGATCATTAGAGGCATAGGCAAGGGCATACCAGGGACTGCGCAAAAAGGTCAGATAGGCGGCAAAAAAGCTGGTTGCCACCGAGAGGGTGCTGACAAGGAGATTGGCGGTGTTCAGCGCACCAAGAATAAAGTAGAAGGGAACGGTCACTCCGAGCGTTAAGAGGGGAAGAAGAATCCGCTGGAATCTATTTACGCGGCTGACCTCAACTTCCGCGGTATCCCGAAAGGGGTGGCGCATCCAGGAGATCAAAGAAAAGACAGCCAAAGGAAGCGTCATGCCAAGGTAGGTGATCATTTCACCGTAGTAGGCTACATGAAAGGAAACGAAGCCGTAGAAGGAGGCAAAAGCGATCATCAGCACCTGCCCGATTACAAAACCCTTAGCAAGGAAGATCAGCGAGGTGACTCCAATAAGGGAGCCGATCCAGGTAAAGTAATCTCTGACGGGAGAGAGAAAGCAAGAAAGTGTGACGGTGAGGATCGAACCGATCCAAAGGCACCATTCAAAGCGTGTTAGGGAAGAAAAGGGATTTTGTAGTTTCATAAAACCTCTCAAAAATCACGGTGTTGTCGGTCAGGAACTCCGCCTTCGAATCCCTTACTTAGCAAAAAATGGATGATGCTAAAGCGGATAATAAAACGGCGTAAGGGATTCTTCTCGCCTGCGGGCTCAGGTACCATGTTTCGCTTCGCTCAACGGCGGCTCTGACACCACACTGTGGTGTCATTCACTACCGCTCCGCCTTCGAATCCCTTACTTAGCAAAAAATGGATGATGCTAAAGCATCATCCATTTTTTGGCACGGCGTAAGGGATTCGAACCCCCGACCTTTTGGTTCGTAGCCAAACACTCTATCCAGCTGAGCTAACGCCGCAAGTATATTTACAAGTGTACTTTAGTACCCGAATATATTACCACAGCTTTTATTATTTGTCAAGTGTTTTCTTGTAAAAATATTTTTACCTTGATTTTTGCTTCTCAAAAACTCAAATTTAATTAATTTGATATTTTAAATTATTGTTTATTGAATTATTTGTGCTATGGGGTGGGGAGAGTCCTTTTTCGAAAAGGGCTCTCCCCACATATTTAAGTGCTTACTTATTTGCGTCTATCATGCTTTCGCCGAGAATGTATGCGACGACAACTCCGCCCGCGGTGATCACCGCGGTTATCTGCGCGGTAACACTCTCGGAAAGTCCGAAAAGTGCACCGACTGAGCAAACAAATCCCGCTACTGCAAGCCAGAACTTGCGGCTGCAAAGCTTTTCCTTAAGTCCTTTCATTCCTTATCGCCCTCCTTTTTTTCAATATTTTTCTTGAAATAAAGTCTCCACGCTTCTTCCCAAGCGGATTTTGGAGTTATCT
>JAZSIF010000055.1:0-17687 GCA_045533675.1 Eubacteriales bacterium
GATGCGGTTTTCTTGCTGATATGGCATATCCGATAGAATTGATCCTTTGTTATCACTTCGGGATAGGTGGTCTTTAAGTATTCGATTGTTTGCTTATCCATAGCTACACCTCATATAAAAATATTCGGTCAACGGCATAGCCAAGTCGTGTCAAACGCTTGTGTTTTATGGGGATTTTTTCTCCCCGCTGTTCTCTCCAAAGTTCTCTCCAAGATGGGTTTTTAGCCCATTTTTCTCTCCAAGTTCTCTCCAAAAAGCATATTTTTTTGCCCATTTTTGGTGAGTTCGAATTGCTCTTATTTTGACGGGCAGTTATCAACAAAAGGGCGATAATTCCGTCAAGTTCCAATTAGACTACTATATTCAAAAACTTATATTAACAATGGTATTATTTTCTCAAAACCCCTTGATTTTCGGGCGTTTTTGTGCTATAATAACGCCATCGTGTTTGACTTTCTCTCCAAAATTCAAGGAGAGAACTCATCGCAGCGGAAGCATTTAAGAGTTGGAAAACAACTACTAATATACGGCGAGATTGGGGTAGTATTGTTTGATAACTTCCAAGTTACCGAACGGACTCGAAATCAAGTTGTATGCAAGCACACGTGGATTCGAATTCATCGCTCCGTTGTAAAAATAACGGGCGGGAAGACTTCCCTGTCATACAAAAAGCCGCTGACGCGGCTGTTTTGATTAAAGGATTCCTGTAATAAATATCTCAAATCCGATGAAAATAAGGATGGCGCCGCCAAGGATGGAGGCTTTGCCTGCCAGGTGCGTACCAAACTTTTTTCCGATCGCAAGTCCGCCCATGCAAATGAGCAGGGTGACCGCGGCAATGAGCAGTCCGCAAACGATGGCTTGGGGTCCGTTATACTCGGAAATGGTGAAGCCAACCGAAAGGGCATCGATGGAGGTGGCTATTCCCTGCACCAACAATCCTACAAGTCCGATCTTTCCACATCCGCACTCGCAATCGGCTCCCTTGCAACGAATTCCCTCTACGAGCATCTTTCCGCCGATCAAGCAAAGGAGAACAAGGGCAATCCAAGGAATAAATTTCTGAAACGCGGAAAAATACTGTGCCAGCGTATGAACACAAAGCCAACCAATGAGAGGCATAATACATTGGAAAAAGGAAAAAATCCCCGCGATACTGACCATTCTTGTCCGTCTCATGCAGGGCTCATTGAGTCCATTGGCGAGAGATACAGAAAACGCGTCCATAGCAAGCCCAATGCCGATCAGAATACTATTAAAGAAAAATGCAAAATCCCACATTTTGTTGCCCTTCCTTTTCAAAATCCCACATATTTTATCACAAACTTCCCCAATTGTCAACTGCTTATTGAAAAACAAACGGGGCTGTGGTACGATAAGTACATGACGAAAAAAGGAAGGAACCCCTATTATGATTCAGGATCTTCATTCACATACCTATTATTCCTTCTGCGGCAGGGATACTCCCGAATCCATTGTGGAGGCGGCAATCGCGGGTTCGTCTTTCGGTGGGCTTTGACGGTCACCATGTGGAGGACTACCGCCCCAATCGTGTGCGCAGGGCTTGCGAGGAAATTACAGAAATGGGGATTAAGCTTGCCTTTGAGAAATGATGAAAAGCAAAAAACGGATGGTACGCCATCCGTTTTTTGCTTTTCATTTCACAATTACTTGCGATTCTGATTGTTCTGCTGATTCTGCTAATTCTGCTTGTTCTGGTTGTTCTGATTGTTCTGGTTGTTCTGGTTGTTCTGATTCTGCTTGTTCTGATTGCTCTGATTGTTCTGGTTGTACTGGTTGTACTGGTTCTGATTATTCTGCATGATTTCAGCTCCGTTTCTTTCATTGCGGTTTTCACCGCAATACAAGTATGTACAGAACACGCGAGGTTTATCCAATCAAAATTAAGAAAGCATATATTTTGTATCGACTGCCGTACGGATCGCAAACAGAGCTCTCGCAAATACAATCAAACAAAGCAAAGCTCCTATGACCTGGACAAGTCCCATAAATCCGACCACACGGTCAAAGAGTGGATAACACACGTCTGCCGCCGCGTAGATCACCGCTGCCGCAATGGCGGGGATCATGGTAACATTCAATTCTCCGCGCAGACTCTTTACCATCTTCTCTTCCCGCTCGCCGATGTGCTCTTTGCCCTCTACGTATCCTGTATGCAGAGAGATCGTGCGGCGAACACACAGCCAGAGAGAAAGAATTGCGAAAAGAAACATCACGTTTTTGACTGCCACCGAGCCAACCCACATTCCATAGGCAAGCTCTGCTTTGGTGCTTCGAAGGACCGCGTAATACGTGTAATTTTCAAAAAAGTATTTTTCAAGCATGGCTTCCGCGCCCGAGGCAAAGAGATACAAAATCACGCCAAGCCATCCTCTCCGTCCGGGCAGATCAAGATATTTCTTCAGCTTGAACACTGCCAGAATCAGGACAAACGCCGCGAAGAAATCGGGGAGAAGATTGACCCGCTCCAAGCGAAAATCCATGGTAAGCGCCAAGCCAAAAAGGATCAAAGCCACGGTGCTTCGGAAATTCCGACGGATAAACAAACCCGTTCTGGGAAGCACCTCGGTATTGTAGCGTTCGATAAGCCCGTCCCAAAGCAAACGGTCCTTGCGCAAACGGTTAAAATATCGACAGAAGCGCACCATCCACACGATACCGATGATAAGCATTGGTAAAAAAGCAAGAATACGCATGACACCGATAAAGCGATAAAGATTGACAAAACGCGCGGTCTCGTCATAGCTGGTATTGGTCAGGTCCGCAAGCTCGGGCAGAGTAGAAAGCGCTCCCTTGGCAACCACCAAAAAGATAGTTGCGCCCTTCATGCGGTCGGTCCTGCTCTTTCGTCTCTTCTTATTTGCCTCCAAAATACTTTGGTTGGGGCAAATGAAGCCGATCTGTGTCAAGCCCCCATAGAGCTTTATGAATGCGGGAATGGCAAATACCATTTCTACCACGGCAAACACAAAGGACCAAAGGAGCAAGGAAGAGTTCCTCTCGGCGGGCACCGACATACCGAACACCCAAACGACTATCGCCCACTTCCCGAGATCAACGAGAATCATTTTTCGGAAGGAGGAGACGGCGGCGGAAACCGATTCGTTCAGTTCCCCAAGCTTCGAGAACGCAAGGGACAGAAAGAAATATCCGATAAAATCGGGAAAAATGTCAATGATATTGAAGTTGGGATTAAACAGAAAGAACGCGGCGGGAAAGCACCAAATGAGTCCAAGACAGCGATGGTTTCCTTTGAACAGATTCATTTTCCTCTCCTTCTTCCCTTTTTTTGTTGTTTTTTATAATTTTTCTGTGCACGGTAGGCTTCATATTCGGCTCTTGCCTTTTGATTCTTCTCCTCGTTCTTTTCACGGAATCGATTCACAAAGGCAAAGCGAGACGGCTTTTGCGCCATGTCTACGTCGTCCTCGTCGCAGATCTGCGCGTAGGCGGAAAAGATAAGCCAGTGATTAAGCAAAATGCAAGCAAAATACAGGATCCACACGCATCCCGCCATCGCCACCATTCCTTTCTGATCCTTGATGGGGATGAGCAAATTGAGGGCATATGCCACGGTGTACATACAAAGAAACACGAAATTGCGGACCGCCCCGTCCGAAACCTTTTTGACCTCGGTCTCCTTGGCAATGGCACGAATGGAAAACAGCATGGCGCTTTGGAACAGGAGCGAGGTGATCTGCTCCACATAGCCCACCGCTTCCCGTATTCCATTGGACACGATCTTTGCGTCAAGGATCAGATTTTGATAAAGATAATCCGTGACATCGGAAAAGGCAAGCATTCCCGCCACGCAGAACAGAAGAATCGCTCCGATCTGCGTAAAAGCGAAGCTCTCATGATAGCGGCGCAGCTTTCTCGCCGCCATGAATATCATTCCATATCCCAAAAGACGGACAAAATTTCCCGCCCCGTGGAAGGTCATAAAGGTGGATATAAAATATCCGCAAAAGAGCCATCCAAAGCCCATAGTTTACCTGCTTTCCCGCGGAGCTCAGGTATTATTGTTCCCGGGTGCTCCGCAGCACTTCTTGTATTTTTTGCCTGAGCCACAGGGACAGAGGTCGTTCCGCCCCACGCTTGCCTCGGCTTTCTTCACGACGGTGATCTTTTTCGGCTTCTTCGCGCCCGCACCCTCAAATCCCTCCGTCAAGGGCTTTGCCAGCTGTATACGCTTGACCTCGGGAGTCTCAACCGTCACCGAAAGAATCATACGAGCCGTTCGGTCTCGGATCTCCGCAACCATCGCGTCGAACATATCCGCGCCTTGCAATCTGTATTCGTTCACAGGATCTCTCTGAGCGTAAGACATCAAGCGGATGCTGTCCTTCAGATCCTCCATGGCATCGATATGCTCCATCCAGCTACGGTCCACGTTCTGCAAAAGGATGGCACGCTCGATCTCACGGAAGCGGTCGGCTCCGATGGTGGTTTCTTTCTCTTGATAGCGAGTCTCGGCACGCTCGATCAGGAGCTCGGACACATCCTCTCGCTTCAGGTGGCGCAGCGCGTCCTCATCATATCGGAAGTCCTCCGACTCGGTCAGGAGTCCCTTATAGACCTCTCGAAGTCCCGCAAAATCCCAATGAGCGGGCTCGTCTCCCTGGAGGTAGGTATCCACGTGATCCTCTACGGTTCCTCGGATCATCTTCAATACCGTCTGGCTGATGTCCTCTCCGCGCAGCACGTCGTTTCTCTGCTTGTAGATGAGATTTCTCTGCTGATTCATCACGTCGTCGTAGGTCAGAACGTACTTTCTTCTCTTGAAGTTCTGGTCCTCGATGCGCTTCTGTGCGCCCTCGATCCGTCCCGACAGAATTTTTGCGTCAATGGGCATATCGTCGGGCAGCCCGAGACGCTCCACAAGTCCCAGCATATGGTCAGAGCCGAAGAGTCTCATCAGATCGTCCTGGAGAGACAAATAAAATCTCGACTCACCGGGGTCTCCCTGTCGTCCCGAACGACCTCGGAGCTGATTGTCGATGCGTCGGCTCTCATGCCGCTCGGTGCCGAGAATAAAGAGACCTCCCGCCGCGCGGACACGGTCCGCCTCGGGTTGGATCTCAGCCTTGAATTTGTCATACAGTTCGGAGAAGATCCGACGGGCGTTCTTGACCTCCTCGTCGTTGATCTCCGCCGTTCCCGTCGCCATGGCGATCAGTTCCTCGTCGATCTCCATCTTGCGCATTTCCTTTTTGGCAAGGAATTCGGGGTTTCCGCCCAGCATAATGTCGGTTCCTCGTCCCGCCATGTTGGTGGAAATGGTCACTGCCCCGCTCTTACCCGCCTGCGCCACGATCTCCGCCTCTCGGTCATGATACTTGGCGTTCAGCACGGTATGAGGAATCCCTCTGCGCTTGAGTCTGCGGGAAAGCTCCTCGGATTTATCGATGGAGACCGTACCCACCAGCACGGGCTGTCCTTTTTCGTGGCAGGCGATAATCTGCTCGATGACGGCATTGTACTTTGCTTCCACGTTCTTATACACGCAATCGGGGTGGTCCTTGCGGATCATGGGCTTATTGGTGGGAATCTCCACCACGTCAAGAGAATAGATCTCACGGAACTCCATTTCCTCGGTGAGTGCCGTTCCCGTCATACCCGACAGCTTATGATACATTCTAAAATAATTTTGGAAGGTGATGGTGGCAAGGGTTTTATTTTCCTTTTCGATCTTGACCCCTTCCTTTGCCTCGATCGCTTGGTGCAAGCCATTGGAATAGCGTCTGCCGGGCATCAGTCGTCCCGTAAAGGCATCGACGATCATGACCCCCTGCTCGTTGACCACGTAGTCTACATCCCGTTTCATGACACCGTGGGCACGGATGGCTTGATTGATGTGGTGAGAAAGCTCGGAATTTGCCACGTCGGACAAATTATCAATGCCGAAGAATTCCTCCGCTTTTTTTGCGCCCGCGGGAGTCAGAATGGCATTGTTTGCCTTTTCGTCCACAATATAATCGGCATCCAGGTCTTCATAGCTTTCCTTGCTATCCATTTCCTTGATGACAAACCTTCTCATTTTCCGCGCCAACGCGTCGGCACGGTCATAAAGGTCGGTAGACTTTTCTCCCGCACCCGAAATGATCAGAGGAGTTCTCGCCTCGTCAATGAGGATCGAGTCCACCTCGTCCACGATGACAAAATGATGACCTCTCTGTACCATCCGTTCCTGATAGACCACCATATTGTCACGCAGATAGTCAAATCCAAACTCGTTGTTGGTTCCGTAGGTGATATCCGCCAGATAGGATTGCTTCTTTTGCTCGGGTGTCAGACCATGTACCACAAGACCTGTGGTCAGTCCCATAAATTCATAGACTCTTCCCATTTCCTCGCTGTCACGGCGCGCCAGATAGTCGTTGACCGTGACCACGTGAACTCCCTTGCCCTCCAGGGCATTCAGATAGGCGGGCATGGTTGCCACAAGGGTTTTACCCTCACCCGTTTTCATCTCGGCGATTCGTCCCTGATGCAGGATGATACCTCCGATGATCTGTACACGGAAGGGACGCTTGCCGAGAATTCGGTCATCTGCCTCTCGGATGGCGGCAAAGGCATCCGCCATAATATCGTCCAGGGTTTCGCCGTTTGCCAGTCTTTCCTTGAGAAGCGCGGTGGTTCCCGCCAGCTCCTCGTTGGTCATGGCGGCATACTTGGGTGCCAAGGATTCTATATAGTCCACGTATTGTTCTAATTTTTTCAGTTGTCGATCGCTATATGTGCCGAACATTTTCTTGATCAGTCCCATAGAGTCCTCCAAAAAATAAATATTCAGTTCATTATACACTATTTTCTTCTTTTTTTCAAGGGGTTTCGGTCATCCTCCTCAAAAAGACTTGTAAACTTTTTGATACCCTCTTGAAAACCCCGTGTAAACGTACTATAATATACCTAAGAAAATACTTTATAAAGACAGGAACCGACATGAAAAAGATCAATATTGTTCTTCACGAGCCCGAGATCCCCCAAAACACGGGAAACATTGCCCGCACCTGCGCGGCAACGGGCGCGGCTCTTCATATCATCCGTCCCATGGGCTTTACCATTGACGACAAGAAGCTCAAGCGGGCGGGACTGGATTATTGGGATAAGCTGGATATTACCTACTACGACAATTTTGAGGATTTTCTCAAAAAACGTCCCGATTCGGTAGGAAAGACCTATTTCTTTACCACCAAGGCGCCGAAAGCTTACACGGAGGTCTCTCCCTACCCCGATGGGGTCTACATCATGTTTGGCAAGGAAACGAGAGGACTTCCCGAGGACCTTCTCTACGACCACAAGGATTTCTGTGTCCGCATTCCCATGCGGGATACGCTTCGCTCCCTGAATCTTTCCAATTCGGTCGCCATTGCGGTCTACGAGATTTTGCGGCAGTGGAATTTTGAGGGCTTACGTGAGGACGGCAATCTGACAAGCCGCAGTTGGGAGTAAGACATGACAAACGTAAAAAAGGAAAAAGCATGGGTCGCCATGAGCGGCGGCGTGGACAGTGCCGTTGCCGCTTATCTAACCTGTGAAGATGGCTTTGACACCGAAGGGGTGACCATGCGGCTTTGGTCGGAGAGCGAGGCGCTGACGGACACCCCCTGCCCCACTCCCGACCAAAACTGCCGCGACGCGGCGGCAGTATGTGACGCGCTGGGGCTTCCCCATCGATGTGTGGGGCTTGGTGAGAGCTTTCGGGAAAAGGTGGTTGACCGCTTCATCGACGACTACGCCCGCGGCTTGACCCCCAACCCCTGTGTGGAATGCAACCGTTGTTTGAAATTCGGAGCGCTCCTTTCCCTCATTGACGAATGGGGCGGTGGGCTTTTGGTAACGGGACACTACGCCAGAATTGAGCGGGAATCGGACGGCTCTTATCGTTTGAGGATGGCGAGGGACACCGCAAAGGATCAGTCCTATTTTCTTTGGGGCGTGGATCGGCACGCGCTTCCCCGTATTCGTTTCCCTTTAGGAGACTATACCAAGTCCGAAATCCGTGCCATCGCCGCCAAGGAGGGGCTTCCCTCAGCCAGCCGTTCGGACAGTCAGGACATCTGCTTCGTACCCGACGGAGACTACGTTCGTTTTATCGAGGAACATTCCGATCTTTCTTTCCCCCGAGGGAATTTTATCTCTCTCGACGGGAAGGTTCTCGGAGAGCATCAGGGACTGGTTCGCTATACCGTGGGACAAAGGAAAGGACTGGGCATCGCGCTGGGCGCTCCCGCCTTTGTCGCCCGCAAAAATTCCGTGGAGAACACGGTAACGCTTTGCTCGGACGATGAGCTTTACACCTGCGAGCTGACTGCTTCTCATGTCAATTTTCTTGTAGAGGAGGAGGGGCTATTCCCTGCCCGTGTGAGGGCGAAGATTCGCTACCGCCACACACCCGCTCCCGCAACGGTGACGCGCTTATCGGACGGACGCATTCACGTAGTCTTTGATACGCCTCAGCGTGCCATCGCCCCCGGTCAGTCGGTGGTACTTTATGACGGGGACGTGGTGCTTGGGGGCGGGGTGATTGAGGGAGTTAGTTGAGAAGAGGAGAGGAAGCGGTCGCTTTTGAAAAAGCTCCGCAAAACTTTTCATGAAAAATTATTTTTGTGTTTTAACGAGATCTCCTTTTCCTTGTGTACTGCATAGGTTATACTTTTTTCTCTGATGTAGAAATCCGTCGGCGCCTTTAGCGCCACCGACGGATTTCTTATTTTTTTATTTCATATGTTTCATCTCTTTGCGTTTCATCCCTCTATGTGTCATCCTGAGCGAAGCCAAAGTTTTGGTGAGGGAGCCTCGGCGAGCCGATCCAAAACCGAGGAGCCGCAGGCGACGAAGGGATGTACTAAGACTTTTCCGAAGCCCTCTTCCGTAAAGACTATATTCCATAAAGCGACCGATCCGCCGAGATCTCAACTCACCAAGGGTTCGTTGCCCTCCTTTCGTCGGGTTCGACTACGCAAACCATTCACCGGATGGTTTGCTCCGCTCAAGATGACACGACGGGGGCGAATCCCTCTTCCGTAAAGACTATATTCCAAAAAAAGAAATCCGCGGCGCCTTTAGCGCGACCGCGGATTTCTTTTTTATTGCTCGATCTCGATCTCCTCAATTTGTCGGCAGAGTCTTCCTCGGAGAGCTCATTATTCCAGCTCCAGAACGGGATCGATTGATATTCTGTCAGATCGACGGCTGCCAAGGCATCCGTCAATTTTTTAATTGCTTGGTTTCTTATAAAAACTCTTTATATGGTTTTTACAGTATATCCCTCGGGAGCATCAATGGTACGCACCCCGTCCTTAACGGTAATGGTTACGAAACTCTCATCGTCCAAAGGAAGCTTCGCGCAGCAATCCATGCCATCAAAATTCTCGCGCATTCGGATCGTCTTGTCCGTGCATCCGTCATAGCCGCAGATGCTGCGGAGAATGACCGTGGCGATGAAGGAGGCAAAGCCGTGGTTGCAGCTCTTATGGGGCGTATTGTACTCCCATAGGGTATTGGTCCGCTCTGCCATGTAGAGGTAGTAATCCACCACTTGGGAAAGCGCCGCCTCCGCATATCCGTGTTCGGAGAGGTATGCCATACGGAGAATGTTTCCGATAAAGGCATTTGCCTTGTGGACAGTGGGATAGCACTCCTCCTCCACACGGTCCGCTCCAAACTCGTTAAGCAGGACGCGGAAGAGCTCGCCATCCCGCTCGGGGGTAGCGATTCCGAAGAAGAACGCGTAATACTGGCAGGTCTCACTGGTATTCCCCGTCAGCACGGGCTTCCCGTTCTCGTCACGGACAGCGTTATCGCACCAAAATCCGCTCTCGAGCTTTGCCATGGAACGAATGGTATCTACGATGCGGTCTGCCTTTTTGGCGAGCTCGGGACGGTCATACGCATTGGCAACGGCACGGAGCGCGCCGCTATACAGCATCGAGCTTGGGAAATTGATGCCCTTGACGAACGCGGGATCGTTTGCCATACTCCATTCCACAAAAGTCCAACCGGGAACGTTTTCAAGAAGCCCCCATTCATTTTCGTGCGTTTCAAAGAAGCGGAGAAGTCCTTCCACCTTTTTGAGGGAATCCTTGCGGATGGTCTCGTCGTGGGTACGGGTGAGATACATGTCAAGCTCCAGAAGATACCACAGCGCCCAGTTGGCAATGTAAGGGTGCTTCTTGGAGATCATAAATTCTCCCGGGTAACACATGGGGATCATCCCCTCGGGCATATAGGGAATCTCGGGACAATGGGCATAGTTGTCAAGGAAGTGCTTCTCTACGCGGGAAACACCCGTAAAGAGATATTCGGACTGTCCCGTGAAGAAGGAGTCGCAGAGCCAGCCCGCGCGCTCACGGGAGGGGCAATCCATAAAGATGTCGGGAGCGTTCTGCGCAAAGGTATTTTGAGCCGCCTCCATGAGAACCTCGTACTGTTTATCGGCACAGTGAAATTCGAGCCGTCCCGCGTCGGGGTTTTCATAGGTACGAACGCCCACACGGTGAATTTCCACCTCGCCCTCCTCCACCATGGTCTGAATGTATTTGAGGGTATAGGGCTCCATGCTCTCCAGGGAATACTCGCCCTCCGAGAGCTCATAGCGGCTGATACTGGTCATGTGCATACGGATGGGGTCGATCCGTCCGTTCTCCTGCACCACCTCGTCCCAGATCACGTAAAGCTTTGCCGCCTTCTTGACTGTCAGCTCCACACGGATAAAGCCCGCAAGGTCTCTTCCGAGGTCATACATCCGATAGCCCTTGGGAGCGGACATGTCTTCGTTCTTTTCGAACACCATAGACTGGAATTCATGAACCAGGGGATCAATCTCATCGAGAGCGAATCCGTTGTCTTGATGATCGGTCATGTAGATGTAGGTATAAGGCTCCTCCACAGGAGCGTGGCGAATGCTTCCCACCTCAATGGGAGCACCTGCCCAAACTGTATGGAAATCGGGGTAGCGAACCACACGCTTGATGCGGTTGTTTCCCTTTACGTCGATGATCTCGGAACGGATCCGTCCCGCGGTATCGCCCAAATAGAAGGCACGGCGATCGCTTTCCATGCGGTAGCATTCCACAAAATGTCTCTGCCAGCTGTAACGGGAGACCTTTCGAATGGTGTCGTTCAGGAGATACGCCTCAAAATCGTAGGTGGTATAAAGGGTCTTGTCTCCCTCTACGACCTCCGCCGAGAAGAACGCCTCATCATTGCAGGTACCGAGCACGTCGATGGCGTAGCCCGTGATCTCCACGGCAATGATCGCCTCTCCGTTTTGCAGGTATTTTCCAAGGGAAATCTCATCTACAGGCGACCGTCCGTTCGCCGTTTTGGCGGGTCCCCAATGGGCAAACTCCCCGTTGACGTGAATGCGGTAAATATCCCCCGCCGCTATGCGAAGAACGGCATTCTTACCCAAGCCCTTGGCACGAAGTAAAAACGCTCCGTGACAGTTGATTTCATGTCTTTTTCCTTTAAACCAGATCGCTCTCATTGATTTTTCCCTTTCGGATACAATATTTTTTGACTCTTTGATTATACCATGTCCGAGGAAGAAAATCAATACTTTTTTTCTCTACCTGCCGAAAATCCGCTGAGTTTTTGGAAAGCTATTGATTTTTCTTCAAAAAAATGATATAATATTGTATCACTAATAAAAACGCAAGTTGCGGGAGAAAGATTATGGGTAAATTTTTTGATACGTTTTTCAAGGTCGGATTTGTTCAAAAGGCATTGATCGAAAACGAGAGCGTTCTCTCGGTTCCCTTGTACGTCACCATCGGTGTGGGAACCATTCTTTTGGTCGCCGTCATTGCCTATCTGCTGGGCAGCATGAATTTTGCCATCATCATTTCGGACCGCCGCTATAAGGAAGACATCCGCTCTCACGGAAGCAAAAACGCGGGCATGACCAACATGATGCGCACCTACGGAAAATCCGCCGCGGGTCTGACCCTTTTGGGAGACGCCTTGAAGGCAATGGTCTCCTGTCTTTTGGGTTATGCCGCGTTCGGAACCACGGGCGCTTATATTGCGGGACTCTTCTGTATTATCGGACACGTATTCCCCCTCTATTACCGCTTTAAGGGAGGCAATGGCGTGGTAACTGCCGCCGTGACCGTTTTGATGTGCAATCCCATTGTTTTCCTCATTCTCTTCATCATGTTCGTGGTGATCGTTGCCTTTACCAAGTACATATCCTTGGGCTCGGTCATGTGTATGCTTCTCTATCCGATTGTCCTTGACAGAATGAACAAGTGGCTCTACGGCTATTCTGGCTTAGAGATTCTCTTTTCGCTTTTGATGGCAGTACTGATCATTGCCAAGCACAAGGAGAACATCGGACGTCTCCTGAAAGGATCCGAGAGCAAATTCTCCTTTAAGAAGAGTGTAAAAGCACCCGAAGAACCCCATGAGGATCAAGAATAATCCATGAACCATACAGAACAGAATCACGCAGGGGCGATCACAGAGCTGATCCTCCTTGCCGCAAAAAAACAACAACTGAAGAAAGCGGTATATTCCAAGCCACGGGACAAAACGCTGCAAAAATCCGTCCTGACGCTTCGGGAAAGCAGCGGTAAGCTTTTTTTGCAGATCGAACGCTTTCACCGCGACAACAAGGTTACGCACAAGAATCTTTCCCCAGAGGACTCCGATGCCCTCCTCTCCTTTGCGGGAGAGTATGGGCAGATCAATCTGATCACCTCGGCGGGCGAGTGTGAATACCGTTGCTCCTCCTCGGGAAAAACGGTTCTTCTGGGGGGAGACAAGCTGAAAAAGTCTCTCTCGACCGAGGGTGGCGAGCCGATTGCTCCCATTGCCAATAACCGTGAAAAACAATACATTCTTGATGGCTCCGAGCCCTTTCTACGCTATCTCGACGTATCTGACGAGCGAGGACGGGTACGGGATCGGAAGCAATCCAAGTTCCGTCAGATCAACCGTTTCTTGGAGTTGATCCGTGACGTGGAGGACAGGCTCCCCCATGGAGAGCTGCGGATCTGTGACCTCTGTTGCGGAAAGAGCTATCTTTCCTTTGCGGTCTATCACTACTTTGCCAATATCAAAGGATTCCGTGTGTCCATGACAGGTGTGGATCTCAAGCCCGATGTCATCGAGCATTGCAATAAAACCGCGAGAGCTTTGGGCTTTGACGGCTTGGAATTTCTTTGCGGGGATATTCGGGAATATGCCCCCGAGGCCCTTCCCTCCTTGGTTATTTCCCTGCATGCCTGCGACATTGCCACCGATCTGGTGCTTGAAAAAGCGGCAGAGTGGAAAACCGACGTAATCCTCTCGACTCCCTGCTGTCATCACGAGCTGAATCACAATATAAATTGCCCCGAGCTTTCCTTTATCACAGACTATTCTATGCTTCGTCAAAAGCTCTCCGATGCCGCCACCGACGCGCTCCGTCTCTGCCGACTGGAGGCAGAGGGCTATGCGGTCACGGCGTTGGAGCTGATCGATCCCGAAGAGACACCCAAGAACGTCATGCTCCGTGCCGTGCGCAGAAAGAACTTCCGCGCAGATTCCGCCGAGGCGCTTGAAAAAAAAGAGCGCTATTTGGCGGCAAAGGCATTTCTCTGTCAAGGAAAGGAGCTCAGCTCCTTCCACTTTTAACCTTTGACCCTTTGCTGTCGATCGTCAAATCCGCAATGATAAGGACAAATTTTTATGACCTATCTGAACGCAAAAAAATACATCGCGTCCCTTCCCACAGAGGAGCCTGAGGAGACTGCGGGCAATCGCCTCAAACGTGTTCTTGCGTTTTTGGGGAATCCCCAGAAGGGACTGCGTTACATAACCCTGACCGGCAACAACGGAAAGACTGTTTGCGCCGAAATGCTGTTGTCGGTCTATCGGGATTCTCCCTATCTTGTGGGAGGATTTCTTTCGGAAAATCTCAAGGAACCCCGTCGTTCGGTTCGGATCGGCGGAGACCCCCTTTCCATGGATGCCACTGCCGCTTTGGTCGATGAAATCCGTCATGCGGTCATGGAGCTGAACCGCTCCCGCGATCAAGAAAACGAAGAGCCACTCATCACGCTGACTCGCTCCGAGCTCTTTCTCTGTATGGCGCTCCTGTCTTTTCGGAATGCGGGCTGTCTGTTTTGTCTCATGGAAAGTGACCCCCAGAGCTTTGATGCGACCCGTCATCTGCCGCCCCCCTTCGGCGCGGTGATCTGCGGTGCCATTCCTCATGAGGACCGTCGGGAAATGCAGGGGATTCGTGCTTCCATTCGCCACGGCATCCGTGAGATTGTCAGTGCCCCTCAAAATCGAGAGGCGCATACCCTCATTGCCGACACCTGCGCATCCATTCAATGCCGTCTGAACATTCCTGCCCGCTCTCAGATTATTCCCGGCAGGCTCACTCTGCGGAGCACTGAATTTTCCTATCAAGGAAAAGACTTCCGTTTGGGACTATGCGGGAAATTTCAAATCTCCAATGCCACCGTGGTCTTGGAGACCCTTTCCATGCTCGGACGAATGGGCTATGCCGTATCCGACGAGCAAATGGCGGCGGGGCTTGCCAACGTTCGGATCCCCGGAAAATTTGAGGTTCTTTCCTCTTCCCCTACCATCATTGCAGACAGCACTCACGTGGGGGTCGCCATTGGAACGGTATTGGAATCCTTATCGGATTTTCGTTCCATGATCGGGTCCTCGATCCGTCTTCTTCTTCCGGACGGAGATTTGGCAGAGCCGTATATTCGAACTCTTGAAGCCATGGACTACGAGATCAAAAAGGTGATTCTTCTGTCCGACCGCAATGACACCGACGGAGTTATCCAACGATTCACCAAAAAGAAGGATGCCATCCGAGCAGCCCTCGATTCCCTTTCCCCCGAGGATATCCTCTTGATCTCGGGTCCCTCGGATTTCACGGAGGAGATTCGCTACGACCTATTACAAGCCCTCGGATTTTAAACAGAAGGAGTCACCATGAAAATCAAAATCATTGACAAGACCTACAAAGAGGTCATGGCTCTTCCCACTCCTCCCCATCAAAAGCCGAAAAAGATCGGACCTTTCTTTCGTCTTCTCATTAAATGCATCTCCAAATCCAATCTCAGAAAGTACAACGTAACCTACAACGAGATCGGAATGGAGCGACTCAGGGAAAAAGAGCCCGCCATGGTACTCATGAACCATTCGAGCTTTATCGACATGCAGATCGCCGCCAATTATCTCTATCCCCGTCCCTTCTCTACGGTGGCAACCACCGACGCATACGTGGGTCTTTCCTGGCTCATGCGCAAGATCGGTTGCATTCCCACTCAGAAATTCGTTTCCGACCTGACACTGCTTCGGGATATTTCTTACGCCCTCAAGGAATTGAGGACCACTGTGCTCATGTACCCCGAGGCGGTCTATTCCTTTGACGGGACCGCGTCCACGCTTCCCGACAGTCTCGGTGCCTTTCTCAAGAGACAGAAGGTCCCCGTGGTGACCATGATCGCCAATGGTGCCTTTCTCAGAGAGCCTCTTTATAATATGCTCCGCCACCGAAAGGTGAATATTTCGGTGGATGTGACCTATCTGCTCTCTCCCGAAGAGCTGGAAACACTTTCGGCGGAAGAGATCAATCAAAAGCTCCGTGCGGTCTTTTCCTTTGATGCCTTCCGTTGGCAAAGAGAAAACCGCATTGCCATCACCGAGGAGTTTCGGGCAGACGGTCTTGAGCGTGTGCTCTACAAATGTCCCCACTGCATGGCAGAGGGAAAAACCGAGGGCAAGGGTACCACACTTACCTGCCATGCCTGCGGCAAGATTTACGAGCTGACCGAATACGGTGAATTAAGAGCGACCGACGGCGAGTCTGCCTTTGACCACGTGCCCGATTGGTTCCGCTGGGAACGGGCAGAGGTCAAGAAAGAGCTCCTGCGAGGGGAATATCGATTTGAGGCAGACACGGACGTTTACATGATGGTCGACTACAAAGCTATGTATCACGTGGAGGACGGGCACCTGACCCACGACGAAAACGGGATTCATCTGCTTGGCAAGGACAATGCCTATGAGTATACCCACGCTCCCCTTACCTCCTATACCGTCAATTCCGATTACTATTTCTACGAGATCGGCGACGTGATCTCCTTTGGCAACAAGCGACATCTGTTCTACTGCTTCCCAAAAGGAGATGCCGCGATTGTCGCCAAGGTCAAGCTTGCCGCCGAGGAGCTTTTCAAAATCAAGCAAGCGGAAAAAAGGCAAGGAAAAGCCTGAGTCAAAAAACGCTGAGTCAATCCCCTACGGGTGGGATCGATTCAGCGTTTTCGTTTCACAACAAGAATGGCACCCACCGAAAAACAGTGAATGCCGTATATACAACACCTTGCGGGTGCCTTTTTCTTAAGAACGCCGTTTGATATCGTGAATATCGCCCGATAAAGTGTTGCACCAAATTTGCACCAAGATCACGCCAACATTCAACGCTGTTCTGTTCGAAAAATTGGAATTTACTTATTCTCTTTATCTTGCTTTGACACAAGAATGATAGAACCAACAAGCAGAGCAACACCAAGTGTGAAACACACACTTCCCACAACCGTATTCAACTGATTTGCAAAGAAACCAATCATTCCACTGCCTACTGCACAGCAAATTACTTGAAGAACCTTTTTCATAAAGTCACCTCGACACATTCAAATTTATCTAACAGTTACATTATATCATCATTTTCACCAAAAGTAAATAGGTCGGCAGAGCTTTTACAAATTGAACCGCCCTTTTTGATGAAAGCAAATCGTGATCGATTGTCAAAGGCACTTGGCTCTGTATTCTTTGAAAAATGAATGTTTTAGTTTACAGTTATGAGCTTGCTTCGCAAGAGTTATGATTTTGCCTATGGCAAAAGTTATGATATGATTGCCCGCATCCCCTCAACGCGACGTAGTCGCTCATAACTTGGGCGAAGCTCAATCATAACTCATAACTTGCCAGAAGGGCAATCATAACTGCACCCCAGTTCATCCAATAGATAACAAAAAGCACTCTGCAAAAGCAGAGTGCTTTTTGAAGTTTCGACCAAAGGTCGAAATTATCTCTTGGAGTTTTCTCGGGAGCGCTTATACCCCAAAATATCGTTGAAAAACGTTCATTTTGCGTGATTTTATGACGTTTTCATCGCATATTGTGGCATAACTTTCGTATCGTTCTATAGGTTTTTGCACCAAATTTGCACCAAATTATCGGTTAGAATTCAACTCTTTTATAACCGCTTTTATTCGTTTACGCACATCTTTAGGACAATCCCTATCAATCTTGCAACTGATTTTTGTTATGTGCTCCGATGTTAAAAACGTATGGGCAATAAAATTGTGCGTTGATTTTTCTGTGTAAGAAAATTCTTTTGAAAAATCGAATCCATCTCCTTCTACAACCGAGTAGAACTCCCGAGGCTCAAAGCTTAACACTTGGTGTAATTCACAAGCATATTCTACTAATTTACGAATGTCGGTTAAATCCACTTCACACTCATCGGAAACGTTCAATAGTCTATGACCAATGAAACGATTTCGCAATGCCACGATATTTTCCTTTAGCTTATTAAAAATCGGCTTATATTCCGATGAAAAAATATCAAGTGTTTTTACTTTATCTCTCATTTCTTGGCGATATTCCTCTTTGAGATATGTTCCCAAAACACTATTTTT
>JAZSIF010000062.1:0-4746 GCA_045533675.1 Eubacteriales bacterium
GAAGAAATTGTAGTTGTCATACATATCCATAACCGAGGAAAGCATCATTTTGACCTTCTCGTTCTCGATGGTTTCGATATGGCTGTCCATATCCTCTTCAAAGGCTTTTTTTGTTACGGGAAGGTAGCCGGTTTCATCCACGAACTTCATGTTTTGCTCGGCGGCGGTCAGCCACTTGATAAACTCGCAGGCGGCATATTCTTTTTTCTCATCGGTCTTGGCTACCATCAGTCCACCGCCTCTTTGCAGGGCAGTTTTCGTTCCGTTTTCGAAAACAGGATAGGGCAAAATATCGTATTCGACGTTCTTCACTGTGCCGTCGGCGTAGGTAATGGTATCGCCGTAGAACAGAATGCCTGCAGAGGAACCGGTAGAGCAAACAATGTCACCTGTCTTGGAAAGGTCGGAGGAGTATCCGTCGTAAACGGCTATACCGCCTTCCACGGAAGGAGTGTAAACCGTGTTAAATATGTAGCTGAACGTATCGTTATCCAGAGACAAGGCTTCACCGTCAAAGATCGAGCTGCCCTTTTGCGCCATGCCCACCTCAAAGAAGTTAAACCAGGCATCCGAAGCAAAGAATTGCTTGCCGCACCAGTCATAGTAGGATTTGGAAAGACGGGCAATGCCTTCAAAGGTGGCAAGATCGTCGGCCCTTGCACCGGTCGCCGCCGCAAACTCATTGAACAGTGTCATATTGACATAGAGAACCTCGGTGGATTTGGCAATGGGGAACACATACAGCCCGCCGTCGGAAAGACGGCCCTCCGCGACAAATTCGTCCACATACTTGCTCAATTCATCTTCAGTGAAATACTCGTCCAGATTGGCGAGCATCCCTTTTTCCTGGAACTGAATCGCCACCTTGGGATATCCTGTGAAGATGTCGGGCATATCCGGTGCGCCGGGATCATCGTCCGCGATCATGGCAAGGCTCTTGTTCAGTTCGGAGCTGGAGGAGATAGCTTCCACGTTGATGATGATTCCTTTATCTTTTCCAACGGTGGAGTTGAACTGGTCGATCAGATAATCCATTGTCGCCTGCATATCCCCACCATAGTTGTGCCACATCGTCAGCGTGACCGGATTTTTGGGATCCAAAGGCGATTTGGAGCACCCTGCAAAGAGTCCGCAAAGTAAAAATACGATAAAAAGAAGCGATAATACTTTTTTCATAAAGCAAGCCTCCGATGAAGAATTTTTTTGCCCTTTTTAAGCAGAAAATGCGGATTTCACAAAAAAATCATAGATATTTTTCGAGTTCCCACCCATTTTTGCCGTTTGGTGTGGGGGCAAAACCGTGAAAATCCGTATAATTGTGCTTGTAAAGATCAAGACAAAAAGATTTATTTTTCTACAGTATATCACAAACCGTTGAAAAATTCAAGGGTTGAAGACAAATATCACACATTTTTCAAAAAGCTCAGGAGGTGTTAAATGGTGAATCGCGAAAACAAGATAGCGAAGTACAAGATCATTGCCGATTCCGGCGGAACCCGATACCGTTTCTACTGTGAAGCATCGGGCGCGGCTGTGTGTACGACAAAGCCTGTCAAAGCCGAGACTCCCGAGAAGGAATTGCTTCTTGCCTGGGAGGAAGGAAAAGAAAACTTCAGCTTGTGCCCCCGCTGCGGTCGCCTTGTCTGCGATGCCATGTACAACGCCGATGTGTGTGAATGCGTGGACTGCGCACCTTGGGAGAACAAGCCCAACTACTGTAAAAAGTGCGGAGTCGAGATTCACAAAGGAAACGTTTTTTGCACCGGATGCGGTGCTCGCACAAGATATGGGGAGGTGTGGGCCTGATGACGGAGAAACTGGAATATCTGCGCAGGGAGAATATGAGAGAATGTGGCTTCGGTGTAGATGCGATGAAAGAGATCCGAATCTGCACCGAGTGCGGGAATCCTTCCCCAAGCACAGAAGCCTACTGCAGAGAATGTGGATGCAGGCTCCCCGATAAAACCATGTACGATATATATAAAGAAAGACATACCGTTTGCCCAACCTGCGATACGGTGGTGGCAAAGGACAGTGAGTACTGTCCGCAATGCGGAACGAAATTAGAACAAAAAAACGAACATAAAGTTTCTTAAAATGATTAAGGAGGCAAAAGCAAATGAAAACAGGCTTTAAGAAAATCTTGTCAATGCTGCTTGTGTTGACGATGCTGCTGAGTATGACCGGCATAACGGCATTTGCGGTTGATGCAGAACCGTTACCCACAACCTTGGAGGCCCCGAGCATTATCGTATATGATTCGGGCTACCGCACGTTGGATATGGAAGTCAAGGTAGAGCATCCAACTTCTATCATGGATGTATATGAAAAGAGCGCTACCAACCGGGTCTATGATGAAGAAACCTATGAGTATTCCAGTGATTACGGCGAGTATTATCTGTACGATGCCGTTGTTCAGATCGACTGGAAGCTCGATGACGGTGACTGGCAGTATACAGCAGAGTGGGATGAATATGCGTGGGAATGTGATGAATATGAATATTTCAACGGCGCTCATGTAGGCTGGTCATACGTTGCTTCTCCGTCTGCTTATTATAACAGCACCTTGGAGCAGGCGTTGATCGATCAGGAATGCTTGATTGAGACCACCGACGGTTCCAGCACCTATTACCGATTTGATGAGGCGAACCACAGCATTTCCTTCCGCGCAAGATATTTCTTCATGTTTGAAAGTGACACAGGAAGTGCAAATGTGAATGTTCTCTCCGATTGGTCGGAGGTTGCCGTCTACGGCGGTGGCAGTGTTCAGGAAAACAGCATTCCCATGACCCTTAGCGCACCGACCCTTGCGAATCTTGAGATCTATGATACGTATACCTATTACATGGTTCCTATGGTGCAGTTTGACGTGTATCCGGGAAGTGATATTCTCGATGCGCTTATGTGGTATGAAGAGTATGATGCTGAACTGGAGTCAAGCGACATTTCGTTGGTCTTGGAAGCAAGTCTTGACCCGAATTTTGGTCCCGAAGCTGTCGTGATTGACAGAGACGTCTCTCAGTACTCCGCTATCGAACGTAAAAATAACTGGGATATGATGTTCTATGATTTGTGGTGGGATCTTCCTACCAGCGATCAGGAAGCCTTCGTGTGGAACGGCGAGACCGTTTATCTCAGGGCAAAATGGGTAAACGAGCGTGAAATCAGCGGCCAGTGGTCTGAAATTGAAAGTCCTTATTCCAACGTGATCAGCATTCAGGGACCTCAGATTGCCGCTTACACGATATCCGTTTCTCACGGCTCCTACGGATTCGATTCTTACTATGATGCTCAGTGGAATGAAAAGATTACGGCAGGAAAAGAATATGATTATATTTACTGCCATCCTCTGGAAGGTTGCTACGTCGATACCGTAACGATCAATGGGCAAGTGATGTACGATTACGATGATGAAGCTACACACGAGCTTCTTTATTGGAACTATAACAGAGACTTGTTCCATTTCCACGATGAAGACAATTATGCCGACAGGGATCTAACGATCGAAATTACCTATGCCGGTACACCTACCGAGATGTACGGCATCACCACCGAGTGGGGAAACGGCGGATATCTCGAGCTTGATTATTATTCAAACTACGTCTCATGGGAAGATAATTCCCTTGTTGTCTATCACGGAGCTACCCCGGGGTTTGAGATCATCCCCTATACGGGATGTGTCATTGACACGGTTCTGATCGACGGTGTTGAAAATGCACAGGCAAAGGAAGACGGATATTATCAGTTCCCGGCGATCACCGACAACAGCCATAGTATTGAAGTCACCTTCAAACGAGAAGCGTATGCGGTCAATTTCTGGGCCGATTCCCGAAAGGGTTATATCGAAAGTGATTACGACTGGTATAACGGCAATGCCGGTTACGTCCGTATCGGTGATGACGTTACCTTTACCTTCGGTCCCGATGCTGACCACAACGGTAATTATTATGAGATCACACAAGTTTGGATCGACGGTGTTCTGAACGAGGAAGCAAAGGCTACCGGTTCTTATACCTTCGAAAACATTCAGGCCGGTCACAGTATTGATGTATATTTCAGCGATGCCCCTGTTGTCACCCACGACGTAACTGCTACCAGCGGTGAGAACGGAAGCGTTTCTCCTGAGGGTGTGGTACACGTAAGAGAAGGAAGCGACAAATATTTCTACTTCTATCCCGATGAGGGCTATGAGGTTGACAAAGTCTTTGTGGATAACGTAGAGATCACCAACCTTGCAACCAAGGAATATTACATTGTTAGCAATGTGACCGCAGACCGCACCATCCACGTAACCTTCAAGAAACTGCCTGTAAGATTCAACGTGAACGTTGTTGTCAGTGGTCACAACACCTCCGCTCACGCTGTCAGCCCGGTGGGAACTACCCCCGTATGGGAGGGCGAGAGCTTTACCGTGACTTTCACCCCCTTTGCAGGCTACTATGTGGAAAAGGTTCTCGTAAATGGCTCGTTGACTGAGGCTGACGGCACCTATTCTATCGCCGCAGTCGACGCTGACACCACCATTGAGATCTTCTTCAAGATCAAGAGCTACACCGTCACCTTCGTGGACTACGACGGAACGGAACTGAAAAAGGAGACGGTTGAGCACGGTGCTCAGGCAACGGCTCCCGCCGATCCTACGAGAGAGCATTACGTGTTCACCGGATGGGATACCAGCTTTAGCGATATCACCACCAACGTGACCATCCGTGCAACCTATAAACCTGCGGAATACACTGTGCGGTT
>JAZSIF010000041.1:0-22441 GCA_045533675.1 Eubacteriales bacterium
AGTGACAGGATTCGAACCTGCGGCATCGACGTCCCAAACGTCGCGCGCTACCAACTGCGCCACACCCCGAAGTGTGAAAAATATTCGATTTTTAGGTCAATTTCCGTAAGTGGTCAAATCTGTGGTCAAAACATTTTGTCGGTGTTTTTTTGAAAAGGGTAACAGCCGAAAAAGTCAATGTTTACAAGGGCGTTTTCTCAATGATTGCAAGGCTTTTCGTGGCTTTGCTTTTCGCGCGGAGCGCGTTTTTGCCCGCGGGGGCGTCCCCGCTGCCTGCATGCTCCCAAACCAGGCGCGCTACCAACTGCGCTACATCCCGATTTATTAAATTAAAAATTTTTACAGCAGTTGTCCGCTACGCTTCCTGTTGCCGTTACCGCATCGCGCTGCGTCTACTTGCGCTCTGCGACGGCTACCACTCCTTATGTCTCGCTTAATCACCCGCAGGGTGCGCTTCGACAACGTCCCCAACTGCGCCACACCCCGTTGGAGATTGAATTGCGTTTGAAGTACTCTGTTTGGAGGTCGAGCATAGTTTCGCTCGACCATCATAGTATAGCAGAAATTCTTCTTTTTGTCAAGGGGAAACGAGGGATTTCTCGTCGCTCAATAGTGATATTTTCTCCGCTTTCCGAGAAGAAATCCTACCGAAACAATCGTTCCCAAAAGTTCTGAGGTCAGGAGGGCATACCACACGCCGTCAAGCCCGAAGAAGTGGGGCATTACCAGAATGCAGATCGTAGGGAAGATCAAGGATCGGATGAAGGATACCGCCGCCGACACACCTCCGTCGTTGAGCGCCGTGAAGAAGGAGGAGGTATAGAGATTGAGCCACATAAAGAGGAAGGGCAGGGCGCAGATGATAAACGCGCGGACGGTAATAGACATCAGTTCCTCGTCGTATCCTACGAACAGCGAGGCGATGGGTCTTGACAGGAAAATGGCAAGGGTAGTCAGTGTCACACCGCCTATGGTTAAGATGGTCAGGCTCTTTCTGAGGACGTTTCGCATTTCCTTATGGTTCCGCGCTCCGAAGTGATAGCCCATAATGGGGGCACCGCCCGAGCAGAAGCCCATATAAATCGCGATAAACATCCATGCCGCATACATGACGACACCGTACGCCGCCACCCCGTTGACAGGATCGTAGCGCATGAGCTGCCAATTATAGAGCATTCCCGTAATGGAACCCGAAACGCTGGTCAGCATTTCGGAGGCACCGTTGGCGCAGGCTTTGAGCATGGGAGCGATCTCAAATTTGGTTTTTCTGAACCGAAGAGGGGATCTGTTTTTCTTGGTCAAGAACCAAATGGCGGGAATCAGACCGCCAACGCATTGGCTAAGTCCCGTAGCCAGTGCCGCCCCCGCGATTCCCATGGGAATGACCGCCATGAAAAGATAGTCCCCGATCATATTGGCGACTCCCGCAAGGACGGTAATAAAAAGTCCGAGCTGAGGCTTTTCGGCTACGATCAAGTAGCTCTGGAAGGTATATTGCGCCAGCATAGCGGTATTGAAGAGCAGGATGATCCTTCCGTAGAGGACACAATCCTCAATGAGCGCCTCGGTAGCGCCCAAAAGGTATGAAACGGGGCGGATAAAGGCGATTCCAAGGGCGGAGCCGAGAATGCCGATGCCGATCATCAGCTCGATCATCATGGTGAAGTATCTGCCTGCTCGCTTGGTGTCTCCCTCTCCGAGAGTCTTGGCGACCAATGCGCTTCCGCCTACGCCCAGCATTGCCCCCATGCCTCCGAGGATTTGCAGAAAGGGCATGATCAGATTGAGGGCGGCGAATGCCTCCTTGCCCACCAGGTTAGAAACAAAAAAACCGTCCACGACGCCGTAGATCGAGGTAAACAGCATCATAACGATAGAGGGCAGGGTAAAGCGGATGAGTTTTTTATAGGTAAAGTGATCCGAAAGCTGGATTTCCACGTGTCATTCCTCCAAAATCAAGGTCTCATCTATTATACAACAGAACCCTCTGAATGTCAAGAAAAAAGGGTACTCCGTTTCGTGAGCACCACAACACATTCAGTATAACATAGTTTTTGGCGGTTGTCAAGAGAAAATCCGTCAAAGTGTACAATTTCTTCGGAATGAACAAAAAATAATTAGAAAGTTTTAACAATTTGCCTATTGCAAATGGGAGAAAAGTATGGTATACTATAGACACAAGGAGGTAAGGACCAATGGCAAGATAAGAGAAAGATCAAACCTTTGATCGCCGTAGGCGATAGGGAAGAACCGATGGATTCGATCGAGCTTTTGTGTGTGAAAAAAGAAATTCGGACGAAAACAAATCGACGAAGTGAGGAACACTTGAAATGTGGTAAGAAGCCTTGATTCGGAAGCAATTTGGAATCGCGTAGGAAGTGCATGATCGTGCATGAGCAAAGAAGGAGAAGCATCTTCAAATAGTGTGAATTAGTTTAGATAGAACGAAAACCTGTGTGAAGCGTCAGAGAGAGACGCTGTGTGTGAAAACGTTCGATCTCAAATCGGTCTTTCAGAACATCCATCCTGCCTTTTGTAAGGATCTCAACCAAAACTAAGGGATTCTCCTTTGAGAATGATGAATGATTTGCGTTTTGAAAGTTGCGGAGAAAAACAGAAGGAGCGACAGGGAACAATTTAGGAAAGCGAGGATTACAAAAGATGTTAGATATCAAGAGTGAACAGAAATGACCCTTACGTGGAGGTGTGGTGCACAGCCTGCATGTAAGGGTCGTTTCTGTTTTATATGGATGTTATCGCCCAGAGGGGCTTTTTTTATGCCTCAAAGGTGAAGGACTCCCAAGGAATGTTGACTGCCTTCTTCTCGGTGAGGATTTCGTCTACGTGCATGAGGAGGGGGAAGTCCTTTACGTCAAGAATGCCCTTCTTCGCGGCTACCTTTACGGCACGTGCCACACGGACAGCGACGACGAGAGATTCCAGGGTCACGCCGTTGAGCTCTGCCTTAGCCTCGTCGATGTTCAAACCGCGACCGAGGAGGATTCCTACAAGACGGGTGCGTCCGCCGTACACGGTTACGTACAGGTCTCCGCCGCCCACGGTGATGTTCTCAAGGGTAGCGGCACCCTGGTATGCGAGAAGACGAGTCATTTCCTTCAGGCTCTGTCCGAAGATGGCTGCCTGAGAGTTGAAGTGGAGCTCGCTGTCAAGACCGAATTCCTTCTGGTTCAGTCCGATGGTCAGGGCGATACCGAGAGCATAGCCGTTCTTCAGCGCGACGGCGCTCTCAATTCCCGTTACGTCGGTGGAAAGACTGATGTGGTAGTAGTCGGTTGCCATGATCGCCTTGAGCTTGCGGAGGATCTCCATGTTCTTTCCGCAGAATGCGACCTCAGTCTGGTCGTGAGCCACCAGCTCGTAGCTGGTGCAGGGACCGCCGATGGCATTGAGTACCAGCTTCTTTCCAAGCTTATCCAGCTTCTCCTGCCATACGTCGGGATAGGTCAAAAGCTTTCCTTCGGGCGTGTCCCAAAGACCCTTGGTTACGCTGAGCACGGGAATCTCGTCGGGAATGCGAGGCAGGATCTCGTCGCCGAACCAGTCAACGCCAAAGCTGCTGACACCGCCGATGATCATATCCGAGCCCTTGATTGCCTCGTCAACCTCTTCGATCTGGTAGTACTTGATACCTGCGGGGAAATCCTTGGTGAACTTGGGGTGACGGTCCGTCTTCTTGGAGACCTCGATGATCTCACGGTCCAGGTGGGTACCGACCAGACGAACCTCGTTTCCATTTTCTCTTGCGGGGAAAGCAAGCGCCGAGCCCATCATGCCCGCGCCAATGATTGTAACGATTGCCATTTCTTTTGTTCTCCTTTTATGTTTTTTAATTTTTTACTTGATAGAAAATGAAATTTCTTGCAAAAGTTTGAAATATGTGCTATAATAAAAATACCCTTTCAGCACCTTATTATATAAAACACAAGCGTTTTTGTCAAGGGGTGAAGGGGAAATTGACATTGTTTCGCCTTTTGGTGAAAAGATTTGCAAACTTTTTCATTTTCTGTCAGAAGGAGATTGCCATGATACCATACGAACGGAAGGAACGAATTTTAGAGTATTTGAGTGTAAGACCAAGCGCTACGATGCGGGAGCTGGCGGGGGAGCTGTTTATCAGTGAGGCGTCGGTACGCCGTGACATTGCGGTTTTGGAGCAGGAGGGCTTGGTGGTTCGCCATTATGGTGGGGTCATGCTTTCGGGCAATCGGCATGGGGTGGTACCCGTTTCCCTGCGGGATGCGGAGAATTCCGCCATCAAGGAGGATATAGCCCGCCGTGCGGCGGCTCTGGTGCGAGACGGAGATACGGTGATGATGGACGCCTCTTCCACGGTTCGTCGCATGCTTCGATATCTGAACGACCGTCGGGATGTGACGATCATTACGAATAATCTTCGGATCTTCAGCGAATGTCAGAATCCCTCTATTCGTCTCTATTCCACGGGCGGGATGTATAATGCCGAGAACCATGCGCTCATGGGCGCGGAAGCCGAACGGGTGCTTTTGGATTTTTCCGCCGATGCCGTATTCTTTTCCAGTCAGGGTATCACCGAGGAGGGAGAGATCACCGATGCTTCCGAGGAAGAGACGGCTCTGCGCCGTGTGATGATTACACGCAGCCGTCGCAAATATTTCCTCTGCGATTCCTCCAAGATCGGTGTGCGCCGTCTCTTTACCCTTTGCCAAAAGGATGATTTGACGGGTGTGATCGGGGACCGTCCCTTCCCGTGGGAATAGGGGGCGAGGACACGAGGATGCGGGGGGATGCGATTTGACGCTTTTTGAAAAAAGCTTGGCAAAAACTTTTATACGATCATTTTTCTGATATCACCTTTCTTGATTTGGTGTAAGTGAGGAGAATATTGTTTTTCCTCTAAGGAAGAAATCCGTCGGACTGCGTTGCTTGCGCACGCCACCGACGGATTTCTTTTTAATCAAACAACAGGGCGGAGAACCATTCGGTTCTTCGCCCTGTTGGATTTTATTCGATCATCCACTTTCCGCAAACGTCGCATTGGGCAGGAAGAGCATCCTTACCGTCAGTGCAAGCGCCAAGGTGAGGAATCTTTCCTACAACCTCGCCGCAGGCATCACAGAAGCCGTTTTCATTGGTATCCTCGCAAGAGTCGATAGGACAGGTGGTTCCTCCATGAGCCATGCCGAAGTACTCGGTCAGGGTCATACCGTACCACCTGTTATCTACCTCGGGAGCGGTGATCTCGTCGATCTCGTAGGTATATACCTGAGTGGAGGTCATTTTGTAGGTTACGGGGGTTCCGCTGACTACCGCATTTACGTCCATTTGCAGCTCGGCATGGATCACATATCCGTTCTCATTGACCGTCACCACATAGACGAAGCTGTTGGGATCCATGGAGAAGGTCGCGTTCTGGCCGGCAGCGGCAGCCATCATGTTTTCACAAAGCTGATTGTATGCCTCGGCGCTTTCCGCACGGAGTCCGTAGCAGGTATACACCGTATTTCCGTCCGCATCGGTGGAAATGTTGACCGCGCGGAAGTGGTTCACGGAATGGGCAAGCTCGGGATTCACGTTCTCGGTGAGCTGACCCTCCAAATTGTCGATTTCGTTTTGAGTTGCGGACACAAGAATATAAGACCAAGTGTGCGCGCCCTCCGCCTTATAAGTGGTGCTTACATAGAAATCATTTCCAATTTGAACGACGGTGGTATTGGTGGAGGAGAACGCTTCTTCTACTCCGCCGAAGCTCATAAAGGAGTCCATGATCTGTGCCTGATAGATATTGCCGTTGGCATCTATCTTCTGGATAACCGTCTGTTCGGTACGCAGAGGGAAGGGCATACCGACGATATTGACGTCGGAGGTCTGCGTAATGCCAATGGCGCCCTGATGGTTCGCCAGATACTGCTTTGCCGTTTCCTCGAAGCTGTTGTCGATGGGGTCATGGGTGTATGCCTTGCCGCATACGTCGCATTTACCGTCCTTCAAGCCGTTTTTGTCATCCACACAGGGGGTGCAGGGAACGTTCTTACCGCAGACGTCGCACTTAGCGTTCTTGGGATTCACGTCCACACAGGTGGTGCAGGGAACGTCCTTACCGCATACGTCGCACTTGGCGTTCTTGGGATTCTCGTCCACACAGGTGGTGCAGGGAACGTCCTTACCGCAGACATCACACTTGGCGTTCTTGGGATCCGCGTCCACACAGGTGGTACAGGGAACATCCTTGCCGCAGACGTCACATTTTGCGTCCTTGGGGTTGGCGTCCACGCAACCGGGGCAGGGAACGTACGCTTGGCAGACATCACACTTGCCGTCCTGAGGCTTTGCGTCTATATGGATCTTGTGCGCGGGGGTTTGCGCTTCGGTACCCGATTCGGATTCTTGGGGATCGGAAGTATCGGTCGGTGTATCCCCGGCTTGTTCATCCTGCTCGGGAATCACGGGTTCATCGGTGTCACAGGCAACGACGCAGAAGAGCATCGCAAAAGCCAGAGCCATGATCAAAATAATTTTTGAGAATTTCATGTTTTCTCCTCCTTCATTGTAGGGAATAGGACTATTATATTCCAATTGACCCGAAAAGTCAAGTGCTTTTGTGCGACTTTTATCGATCTGTCAATCTCCGAGATCGAAAATTTTTACGGATTTGATGGCGCTTCCTTGCTCGTATTCCCGTACCTCTCCGAGGGCGAAAAAGTCGCCTTTTGCCGAGAAAAGACGGACACGCTGACCAATAGGGAGAGTAGAGCGAAGCTTCTTTTGGTAGATTTCGCACCCACTCCGACATAGCCGCTCGAAAAATTCGGGCAGACGAACAGCGGGCAGGGAATCAAAGAGGCGCTCGGTCGGGATCAGACAGGAACGGCGCTCTTCCTCGGTCATGGTCTCCAATTCCGCGATCGTATGGGAATCTTCTAAGGAAAAACCGCCCGTTTCGGTACGGCAAAGGTCTCCCATGGCACCGCCGCATCCAAGCGTGGAACCGATGTCGGCGCAGAGAGTACGGATATAGGTTCCTGAGGAACAATGCACGTCCAGAGTATAGGCATCGGCGCGGTCTGTGGGGGTACAGGTCAAGGAATGGATGGTGACGGGACGGGGTTTTCTCTCAACGTTTACGCCCTTGCGTGCCAGATCGCAAAGCTTTTGCCCGCCCACCTTAAGGGCGCTGTACATGGGGGGGATCTGCTCGATCTCACCCACAAATCTGCGGCAGACCGTCAAAACCTCATGGGCAGGGGGGATGTTGTCGGCGGTCATAAGAATCTCGCCTGTGGTGTCCTCCGTGTCGGTTGTCAGCCCTAAGCATAGAAGCGCTCGGTATTTCTTTTCGTCGGCGACCAGATATTCCGCCGCCTTTGCCGCCCGACCCACCAGCACCACAAGGACTCCCGAAGCCATGGGGTCAAGGGTTCCCGTGTGTCCCACGCGGCGGGTGCCGAAAAGGCGGCGAACCTTTCCCACGATGTCGTGGGAGGTCACGCCGCTGTGCTTATTCACAATGAGAAGTCCCGAAGGCTCGGTCATGGCTCATGTACCTCGTTTTCAGAGTAGAATTTCGTCCAGAGGACGCTTGGGGACGTAATGCACGTTTTGTCCGTCTCGATAATAGGTCACGTTTCCGTCCGTTGCCTCGGTCAGCACCGCGGTCTCGTTGGGAACACCCAAGCCAAGAATGAGACGGGGGACGATATGAGAGGGAAGAGAAAGGCAGCTTGATACCGCGTCGGGGTTTGCGGAGCCGATGATACACCCACCAAAGCCCGCCTCAGCGGCACCCAGCATGATCGTCTGGGCGACAATGCCAACATCATAGAGGAAGATGGGCTTTTCGTCCGCTACCGAGGTGTCGTGGCAAATCACGATAAACGCCGTAGGCTCTTGTCCCTTTGGAGGGAGCTTGATCGGCAGAGAGCCCGCCCAACGGGTCAAGGGTTGCAGCTTTGCGCACTCCTCGGGGGTATAAACCAAGCGATATTTGAGGGGTTGACGATTCATGGCGGCAGGGCAATTTCTTGCCAGCTCACAAAGATCTCGGAGTGTCTCATAGGGGACGGGTTCGCCCGCCTTGAAGCTTCGAATGCTTCGGCTCTTCTTTACAAGATCACAAAGCATAAAAATCATCCCCTCCCGATCAGTTTTTGAAGCGAATCCACGCGGAGCAGATGGGAGTGCCCTTATCCGAGAAATTCTTCTCGTATTCGGTCATCACGTTGTCCGTGTTCTTTTCGGTATTGTGCAGATCACGGGTCATAAAGAGAAGCTCGGTTCCGAACTCCTCAAACTCCTCTAAGGAAAAATCAAACAGCCCCACGTTATCGGTTTTGAAGCGGAGAATGCCATCCTCTTTCAGAAGATTTTTGTAGATTTCCAAAAAGCCCCGATGTGTCAGTCGCCGTTTGGCGTGTCCCGCCTTGGGCCATGGGTCGCTGAAATTTAAGTAGATACAGTCAAGAGAGTGGGGAAGTACGTTTTCCGCCAAAAGCTTGGCGTCTCCAATGAGGAAACGCAGATTGTCCGTAGGACGCTCCTCCTTATCCGCCATTGCCTTTTCAAGAGCAATGCAGCAAACGTCGGCAACACGCTCCATGGCGATGAAATTCACCTCGGGGTATTTTCTCGCCATTCCCACGGCAAAGTTGCCTTTTCCGCACCCGATCTCCAAATGGACAGGCTTTTCGTCGGGAAAGATTTCCGAATATCCATTCTTCAAGGTCGAAATATCACGAATCAACAGCTCGGCGCAGGCTTCAATTCGCTCGGCACCGTGCTTTTTCTTTCTCATTCTCATGGGATACCGCCTTATACGTTGAAACGGAAGAGTACGATGTCTCCGTCCTTCATCACGTAATCCTTACCCTCGGAGCGGTAAAGTCCCGCCTCTCGAACGGCATTCATAGTGCCAAGACGCTCCAAATCCTCAAAGGATACGATCTCGGCGCGAATGAAGCCGCGCTCAAAATCACTGTGGATTTTTCCTGCCGCCCCGGGTGCCTTGGTTCCCTTGACGATGGTCCAAGCGCGAACCTCGGTGGGACCTCCCGTCAAGTAGGAGATCAATCCGAGAAGAGAGTAGCTTGCCTTAATCAGACGGTCAAGACCGCTCTCGGCAATGCCAAGGTCCTCAAGGAACATTTGCTTTTCCTCACCCTCCAGCTCGGCGATCTCTGCCTCCAGCTGAGCGCACACGGCAATGATTTGAGCGTGCTCACGGGTCGCCTGCTCTTTGAGAGCGGCATAGTTGCGGTTATTGACAGGCTCCTCGGACACCTCATCCTCGCTGACGTTTGCCACGTAGATCACGGGCTTCATGGTCAGAAGAGGGGTGTCAGAGAGACATTCCATTTCGGTCTCGTCCAGCTCCACCTCGCGGGCGCAGCGGCCGTCGCTGAGCGCGGCATGAAGCTTTTCAAACACCGCCAGCTCGGAAGCGAGAGTTTTGTCGCCCTTCATTGCTTTCTTCGTGCGGTCAATGCGGCGCTCCACCATCTCGATGTCCGAGAAGATCAGCTCCAGATTGATAGTTTCCAAGTCACGAAGGGAGTTGATGTTGCCGTCCACGTGAATGATGTTGTCGTCCTCGAAGCAACGGATCACGTGCACAATGGCATCTACCTCACGGATGTGAGAGAGAAATTTGTTCCCAAGCCCCTCACCCTTGGACGCACCCTTGACAAGACCCGCGATGTCCACAAATTCAATGACAGCGGGGGTGTATTTTTCGGGATTGTACATCTTTGCCAAAAAGTCCAGACGGCTGTCGGGAACGGCAACCACACCAACATTGGGCTCAATGGTGCAGAAGGGGTAGTTTGCCGACTCCGCGCCCGCGTTGGTCAGGGCATTGAACAGCGTGCTTTTTCCTACGTTAGGAAGTCCTACGATACCAAGTTTCATGTTTTTTATCCTCGTTTGACAATATTTTTCTATCAAAAGTCTATTATACTACAATTTCTTGAATTTTTCAAGATATTTTACGAAAATAAGAAAAGGACGAAGAATTTTCAGGTTCTTCGTCCTTTGAGGGATCAACCGTTCGGGTTGATGGACAGATAATAATCGTATGCCTGTTGGATACGCTCCAGCATGGGGATCAGTTCGGCGCGAGTCAGGCGTTGCGCATTTTCGATTCGCACGTTCTGCGCTCCGTTTTCGATGAGACAGTAGGGCTTCATCTCATCAAAGGCAGCCTTCAATATCGTATATCCCTCTTTGTAAAAATTGTTGGGATTGAGCGACTCGTCATACCGTCCGTCCGGTCTGTGGGTGTAGGAATAGAGGATATTGCAGACCGGCTTGAGCAGCTTGGAGCTATTATTGTTGACAAGGTTGTAGAAGTCGTTATCCTTGACCGACATCAGATCCTCTAACTTAAACATCATCTCGCTGGTAGTTCCCGTTCCCTGTGAGCCAACCTTGTAGGATATGTCGTCCGTGACCTGATATACCTTAGTGGTAGCCTCCCAGCTTCCCACGGTGAAAGCGCCCTCGTACTTGTCGTCGGTGGAATCATAGTCCGAGATCGTGCAGGAACCCTCGTAGAGCTCGCCGATCTGATACCATGTTCCGTCACTTCCGCAGGTATAGGAGACGGCATAAACCGTTGCCTCGCCTTCGTTTTCAAGATGATCTACTGTCAGATAGACCGTATATTCACAGCCAAAGGGGGCATTGTTGCCTGCATAGCTGTCACCCGAGGACGCATTCTTGTCGATATCCTTTCGCTCGACTAATACCGTGACGGGAGTGCTTGTACCGTTTACGTCAATACTCAGCGAGGAAGAGAAGAGGTTATTGAAAATTTCCTCGTCTTCTCCTATGTTACCAACAACGGTAGAACCGCTTTCGGCATATTGCTCGTCAAAGGCATTTGCCAGATAGTAATAACCGTATATGGATTCCTTGTCGTTGAGTACCTTCAAAAAGCTATCGGAGAAGGACTGCATATGCAGACCGAATTTGAAGTTGATCGCGTTGATGATGCTACCCTGGGCATTGGCACCAAAGGTGTAAGTGGCATAAAAGACACGCTGAGTCTGCGGGGGAATCCAGTCTGCGGTATCAAAGCGGGTACTGTTGGCGGTGGCATTGTCCATGGTGGTAATGTAGATGCCGCCCATGGTGTTGATCAGGGAATTGGAGGGAGCGCCTTCTGGCAGGCTTTGCGCGCCGAGATACCAGTGCGCTACATCGGTTTTATTGTGGACCGTAATTTCAAAGGTAACGGTTGCATTGGGCGCATTCACCTGAAGGGAGGTCTGCACACTGGTGGGAAGAAGCACCTCGGCAGAATTTGCCGAGACACCGTTGACCGAGTGGATCGTCACGTTGGAAATGTAGAGTCCCTCGGGCTCGAAAGGGGTAATGTCTACTGAGCCGAAGACCATCATGTCACGGCTGAGTAAGGCAAAGCCTATGCAGGTGAAGAGACACATAAAGGAGAGTGAAATGCCAATCAGTGCTTTTATCCAAGCCTTCATTGTTATCACTCTCCTTTCCGCGTATGAGTTTTGTTTTACTTTTGTTCCTCATCGGGAGCGATCATGGCGGTGAAGATTTTTTCCGCTTTTCTCTTGACCACACCAATGATCTTTTTGAGGGGATGATCCAGCGTTGCCGCGTCAAGCTTGTAGTTTCCGCGGGAAACCTCCGCCTCGCGAACCACGTCTTTATCGTTTTCCTCGTCTCTGGTAGGAACCAGAACTACGTCACCCGCATCCACCTGATTTCCGTCGGGATCGTAGCGATATGTCTTGTTCGGCCGTTCTTGCCAAAAAATGTCGATGGCATCTACGGTGTTTTCGTTTTCGGGTTCCTCATCCGCGCTCGGGATGGAGGAGAGAAGCGCTTCCACCTCGGGATCCGATTCCTCTTCCGCTTCTTCTACCGTTGCCGTTACCTCAGGTCTTACGATATCGTCTGCCTCGATCTCAACCTCGGCTTCCTCAATGACCGTTTCGATTTCGGCTTCGGGGGCAGGCATCGGGGCAGGGGGGGTTACCACGACCTTCACCACAGGGCGAACCACATTGGTAATGCTCGGCTTCACGATGGTGGCAGGAGTAGGCTCGGGCTTTTGTTCAGCTTCGGGCTCGGTATAGCCCTCGACCTTGATCTCAAAGAGATACAGAAGCTTGCTATCCGTGGGAATCATAAATTTCGCGCAGGTCTTTTCCTCATTTTCAAACATAAGGATCGGTGCCTGAATGGTGTCACGAATCTCTAACATCTCGTCAAAGGAATTGACGAGAATGACCTGATAGCCATGGGTCTCAAAGAGATTGTTAATTTTCTGGATATAGGACTTATACTGCGAAAGAGTCTTCTTGACTTTAGCGGCATAAGTAATGTCGGGGGTCTTGGTCAGACAGATGAACGCCGCAAGAAGCAGGATCATCAGTGCGTCTACCACGCCGAGGACGAGGGCGGTGGTCTTAAAGACCTCGCTGCCCGCTCCTCTCTGGCAGGCGATCATTTTTGCCTCCTCGTCGGGGACGGCAGACGTCATTTTGATATTGACCGTCTTGGTCGTTAGAGGAATACGAAGCTCGGAAGTGTAGGTATCAACGGCGCTACCGGAGAACGCGTTGCAATCGCTCAGCACGTCTACCTCTAAGGTCACCACGATATTGCTGGTGGTGGCATCCAGAGAATAGGTCTCAAGGAAGCTGTTGGCAAGATCGTTGTATTCGTCATAGTTGAGAACCACGATCTCATTGATCTTCAGCCGATTGGAGCTGCTTTGCGACTGGTTCTTCTTGCTGATCAGCTCCCGCTCGGGATGGAAGATCACAGCCTTGGAGCCGTTGTCCACGATCTCAAGCTTGGATTTGATCGAATAGGAATAGCGGTAATTTACGTCATCGGTATCCATATCGATCTCGTAGCTGAAATCCGCAATGATCTTGTCGATCAGGGAAGCCACATAGGACTGATTCATTCCCACATAATTCTGCTCATAGAACTCGTTTTCCTTTAGAAATACGTTGTAGTCAATGCTTCCGCCTTCTCGGTAGCCAATATAATATTTGCTCTCGAGCTGAGCGGAAACCAAAGAAGAAATCAGTACGGCGAGGGTCAGGACCACAATGATGACGGTCATTGTAAACGACACCTTTTTGCGGTTTTTGCTATAAGCGGCGCGCCATGTTTTTTCTTTTTCCGACATTTCAGTAAACCTCCTTTCTTCTGAATTCAATTACCTGTTTTCCAATAGGTCTCTAAGCCAAAGGGTAGGGTGTCCGACATAAGGAATCTTCACGTTGGTCAAGCCGACGATGTCCGCTTTTGTGCGGTAGCCCGCATCCATATCTTCGTTGAAGTCTCCCTTGGTGTAATATCGGACCTCATTGCCGATGGTCTCGATTTTTACAACTCTGTGAATAATTCGGTTGTTTTGTTGCTGAAAGACAATGACCTGTCCTTCTCGAATGACTTGATTGTCGTATTGCTCGTAAATGATCATGTCGCCCTTGTTGATTTCTCCCGTCATGCTTTCGGTGGCAATGACAATCGCACCGTAGCGGAAGTGGCAGGAGATCAGCATGGACACCGAAAGAATGATGACGACCGAGATCATCGCGCAGATTTTGCTCAGGGTGCCACTTTTTTTAACGGCGGGCTTCTTTTTCTTTTCAAACATGGCGGAAATGAGCACGAGCATGACGATGGGTAAAAAGATCTTGACGCACGCGGTAAGCGCGTCCGAAATTCCCGTGGTAATGGGAATGAAATAAACGTAAAGGGTAGTAATCAGCCGAAATACAATATTCGGCAACGCTCCGTAGCGTTTGGATACGAAATGGTAATAGGCGTTCGCGGTAACCGCGGGGAAGAGAGTAAGACCTACAAGGTCCATAAAGCGATTGAAGCTGGTGATTCCCTCGAGATTGGAAAACGCGAGGATTTCCGCAAGCACGCAGCAAACATAAGCCAAAAGGCTTACAAGCTTATCGTTTTGCGCCAACAGAACGGTTCGGATCATTTCTGACGAAATGATAATGACTGCCAACGGTAGGATGGTGCTGAGCAAAAGATTCGGATTTACAAAATAGGGATTTTTGTAAAATTGCAGGAAAATTCCCGTGATCTGATAAAGCACCACGTAGAGCACCGCCACGATGCCGCAGAGCAGAAGCACCTCTTTCTTGTTGATCGAGAAGGCGCGTCTTTTTTTGACCAGCAGCACAGTTGCCGCGGTGAGCGGCGCCAAGAGGCAGGCAGCTACGATCTTGCTGCTTCCTACGTTGACGAAGAGAGCGGCGAAGAGGACCGCAAATATGAAAAAGGAAATTACGTAAAGAACCTTTTTGTCTTTTGTCATTTGCGGTCCTCCTTTCTAAAAATTCAAGCTGCCGCTGTTTTTAAATCATTAGGTTCCATCGTTCAAGGGGGTAGCGATCGCCTGCAGGATGAAATTGTGAATTTCCTGAGTATCGGTCAGCTTGATCACGGATATTGTTACCGTAGCATCTGCGGTTCCACCGGGAATCAGCTCCGTGCCGTCAGCCCAGCTGGTAACGTCAAGAGAATAAAAATCGCAATCGAACTCTTCGTTAGGAGCAAGCTCTTCAACCGTAACGGTAAGGTTACCCTTGTTCTCAATCTTGAGGTCAAAGGTTACTGTGTCGCCAACCTCCTTCAGACCGCCTGCCTGAATGGAGAGAACAGCGGTTCCGGGAACGCCTGCGTCGGATGCTCCTTCAATGCTCGCTACGCGAGCGTCCGTGGGAGAGGAAGCAGTGAAGGTGGATTCCGTAAATACAACGTTTACATTTGCGGGATCATTCTCGATGACACCTGTGACCTGAAGGGTGCTGGAGAGGGCGGCATAACCGATACCCAGTGCCAGAGTTGCTACGAGCAAAAAGGCAATGATAAGTGTTCTTCTTTTTTTCATTTCCAAATTCTCCTTTTAAAAAGATTTTCAATGTTCGGGCTCTCCCTATTAAGCCCTTTTCTGCCGTAAAATGCTATTTTTACAGCTTTGTACGCATAGTGTATCACGCAATGACTACACGGGGACTACAAAAGAAAAATTTTTAAAAAATTGACACCCAAGCGTTTTACTCGGGTGTCGGAGATCCTATTTGATTTTTTGCAGTTGATTTTCAAGATATCCCACGGTAAACTCCGCCCAGGAATACGCGCTCATATACTGTCCCGTGAAGGAATTGATCGCCCGTGTGTCGCCGTTCAGAAAACGGTAATAGTCGCAATCCACGATTTTGGTATTGACCAAAATACCTTGTCTGTTTTTGAGGATCAGGTTATTGATGCCCACACCGTTTAAGGTTTTTACCAGGCTGGCAATGTATACCTGTAAGTTTTTTTGCTTCGTTCGGTCATATTCCTCGTCCTCCCACAGCATGGCTGCCAGCTCGGGGTAGGTTGCCGAGGTTCCTTTCTTATCGACGAGATAGGCAAGGATCTCTTTTGCTTGCTTTCTTTCAAATTTTAGAGGCGTATCGTCCACAAACACGTCGAAATTTCCGAAGGTCAGGATCTTCACCCGCTTTTCACGGTTCCATTCCACGGGATTGCGGAGATTTTCCAGCTCGGTCCTCACCGCCTCGGGTGTGACGGGCTTCATAATGTATCCGCTCATGCGCAGATCGATGCCTTCCTTCATGTATTCCGAAAAGCCCGTGGCAAACACGATGTTGACCTTGGGATTGAGCTTTTTCAGCTCCAGCGCAAGCTCAACGCCATTTTTTTCGGGCATATGGATGTCCAGGAAGGCTACGTCGATTTTGTTTGCCTTTGCCGTGTCCAGTGCGCCGCGCACGTCACGGCAAAGATAGACGGTGCTTCCACCCGCAACCTCCTCAAGGGATCGCTTCATCAGCTCCAAGGCATAATATTCGTCATCAACCGCTAAAATGTTCATGCCCTTGCTCCTTTCTTCTTCGGAAGCTCAATCGTAACTCTTGTTCCCACCCCGGGCGTGCTTTTGACCGTCAGCTCGCCATGACACATGGCTTGGAGCCTGCTTCGCACGTTTTGTAAGCCAATGTGGCTGCTCCCGTCATGTTGAACGGCTTCCGTATCAAATCCCACGCCGTCATCCTTGACCTCAATGACGTAATGGCGATCGGTTTCATAGGTGGAGATCTTCACCAATCCCCCCTGTGCCTTTTTCGTCACTCCGTGCTTGATGGCGTTTTCCACCAAGGGCTGGATCGATAGGGGAGGAAGCTTAAAGTCCTTACACTGAATGGAGTAGAGAATATTCAAACGCTCCCTGAATCTGGCTTTCTCGATTTTGGCGTAGCATTCTATATGTCGGATCTCCTCCTCGAAGGGGATAGTGCCATCATAGGAAAGCGTGGAAAAATTTCGGCGAAGATAGCGGGAAAAATCAATGGTGAGATTCTTTGCCTGCGTAGGGGACACATCACACATGGAGGCGATGGTGGACAGGGTGTTATAAACAAAATGGGGGTTGATCTGAGAGAGCATCAGGGCATTTTGTTGTGATTCGATGATTTTTTTCTTCTTGAGATAGATACTGGTGTAAATGACAAGGGCACTGACCGTCAATCCCACGTAGGTCAGAGACAGCCCGTGGATGGTGTAATCCAAAACGATTCCCGCTACGGGAAACAGGGTGTAGATGAGAAACGCGATACGGTTTATCTTTGTGGAGCTTCTCGCAAGGAGGGTCATCAAAATAATGGCGACAAAGGAGAAGATGGGGAAGAGCAGATACACAATGCCCATAGGCAGACTTTCGGTGTGGTGGTAATGTCCTTGGGGATTTACCGCAAACGAATATCCCAAAAAAGCGTTCCCGACGGAGAACAGCACGGAAAGGGCGCAAAGAACTCGGAAAAGCCTTAGAATGAAGGTTGCCGCGCGGCTGCTTTCATAAAGGTTCTCCCGCAGATATTCCATAAAGAATAGAATGGCAAGCTGTCCGAAGCAGGAGGCAACGGTATTGGATAGGACGGTCATCAGCGAGAGAGCGGGGTGCCCTTCTCCAAACCAACTTGCCATGTCGGCAATCAAGGAGACGATGACCGAGGACAGCAAAAAGAGAAAATACTTATTTTTTATGGTTCGACCCGAAAATTCCCCAAAGCAGGAGGCAAAAACAATCAAGGAGACCAAGAGGGCAAACGAATCGAGGGCGATGTTAATGTATGGTAGGTAAATAGAAGGCATGGCTCTCTCCTTTCATGGGAGGTAACATTTGGGTTCAAGGGGGACGATTTCATTTCCATTATAATACCAAAGGCTCTGTTTTTCAAGGGAATTTTGAAAAATAAGGGCATATTTCCGTGGTTTTTGTGATTGCCGGGTGACGAAATAGGAAAATTTTAAAAAAATTTAGAAAATGTTTGCAATTTAGGAAAATATATGGTATAATGGAGTGTAATGTAACGGGCGAATGACAAAGTCGCGGGAGGAAAACAAATGCTGGATACAAAAATTTTGATCGTGGATGACGATTCGAATATATGTGATCTGTTGAAGCTGTATCTGGAAAACGAGGGATACGGTGTGAAGATCGCCAACGACGGAGCGGAGGGACTCAGCTATTTTAAGATCTACGAGCCTGATCTGGTTCTGCTCGACATTATGCTTCCCAAGAAGGACGGCTGGCAGGTCTGCCGTGAGATCCGCGAAATGTCCTCGAAGCCCATCATCATGATCACCGCGAAGGGTGAGGTGTTTGATAAGGTTTTGGGACTGGAGCTGGGAGCCGACGATTTTGTGGTGAAGCCCTTTGATATGAAGGAGCTGAGCGCCAGAATCAAGAGTGTTCTTCGCCGTTATCAGGTCCATACCAAGCAGAATGATGAAGAGGTCATTAAGTTTGATAACATTGAGATCAGCCATCAGAAGTATGAGCTGAAGCTTTGCGGCAAGCCCGTGGACGTTCCTCCGAAGGAGTTGGAGCTTCTCTACTTCTTGGCATCCAATTACAATCGGGTCTTTACCAGAGATCAGCTTCTTGACAAGGTATGGGGCTTCGATTATTTGGGAGACTCCCGCACGGTAGACGTACACGTAAAGCGTCTGCGCGAAAAGCTGGAGGGTGTTTCCGACAAGTGGACCCTCAAAACGGTTTGGGGCGTTGGCTACAAATTTGAGCTGTTGAGCTAAAGAGGCTTGATTTGGGGGACGGCAAGGCTGTCCCCCTCTTTGCGTATCGGAATCAATAGGGGAAAGGAGTCAATCATGTTCCGAAGTGTATTTGCCAAGTATATTGCCGCTTTTATGTCGATTTTGCTCTTTTCCTTTTTTATCATTATTGTCATTATCGCTTCCATCATCGGCAACTATTCCGAAAACGTGAAGCGAGAGTCTATGGAAAATGTCGCCCTCACCACGGTATCTTATTTGGAAAGCGTGATCTCGGACGAGGAGACGGGCACGCTCGACGGGTATCTTTCCGACGGTGAAAACGCTCGGCATTTTTTGCAGGTAATCACCTCGGCGGACGAGGATCTTTGCGTGATCTTAACCGATCATGGCGGAGACATTCTCATGGCGGTGGGCAATGACGCGGCGGAGATTGCCGACGGAACCGTGATGCCCAAGCGCTTAATGGACAAGGTCATGGGAGGAGAGTCTCTTTCTCGCCGTGACGAGTTGATCGGTGTATTTGACGAACCTCACTATCTGTATGCCGTGCCCGTGCGAAATGGACAGGGGCTTTCTGTGGGGACCGTGTTTGTGTGTGCCTCGTCCATGATGATTACCGAGCTTTTGGATGTGATCGTGAAGACCATTATCATTGCCAGCCTTTGTATTCTGGTGGCGGCACTCATCGCCATCTATTTTATCAGTGAAAAGGTGGTCGGACCTCTGCGAGCCATCAGCCGCGCGGCAAAATCCTTCGCGGCGGGGAAGTTTGATATTCGTGTGCCTGTGCGGGGCAGTGACGAGGTCGCCGAGTTGGCGGTCGCCTTTAACAACATGGCGGAATCTCTTCACAATTACGATCGGATGCGAAATACCTTCCTTTCCAACGTATCTCACGACCTGCGCACGCCCATGACCTCGATTTCGGGCTTTATTGACGGGATCCTTGACGGGGTCATCCCCCCCGAAAAGCACGAGTACTATTTGCAGTTGGTGTCGGATGAGGTGAAGCGCCTGTCCCGTTTGGTTACGTCGATTCTTGACCTTTCCCGTATTGAGGCGGGGGAGAGAAAGTTTACCATGGGCGAAGTCGATATTTGCGAGATGGGACGGCAGATTTTGATTTCTTTTGAGCAGAAGATCGAGGAAAAAGCTTTGGCGGTATCCTTTGACTGCGGTGCTGACCGTATGATCGCTCTTGCTGATCGGGATGCCATTTACCAAGCGCTTTATAATCTTTGCGACAATGCCGTAAAATTCGCGTCGGAGGGGGGCGCCTTCCGCCTGTCGATCCGACGCTTAAAGGGCAAAAAGCTGTTGGTATCGGTCTATAACGAGGGACAGGGAATCGCGGACGACGATCTGCCTTACGTATTTGAACGCTTCTACAAGAGCGACAAGAGCCGAGGCTTAAACAAGACGGGCGCGGGACTGGGACTTTATATTGTCAAGACCATTATCGACGCGCACGGAGGCGACATTTGGGTGGATAGTGAGCATGGAAAGAATTGCTGCTTTAATTTTACGCTGAGCGGTGAATAAACAGCCCCTTCTCAGTCAAAGACTACCATAAGAGTATGTGTCTTTGGCTGCGGGAGGTTCGTATGAAGGATAGAAATGAGCTCCCTTTATGGGAGGAAACGGGCGATCTTCCCGCCCGCGCCGATGAGGGCGCGGGACGGGAGGTCGCTTTTGCTTTAGAGAGTCGGGGAGAGACTCCCGAGGGGGGCAGGGGGAGATTTCTTTTGCTTCTGATCTCTTTGATCTTAGCGCTTTGTGTGCTGTTTGTTGCCATGGTTTTGACATTTCATAGCGGCGGCGAGCCAAGCGTGACACCGGAGGCGGCGGAAAAGGAGAAGGTGGTCTTTGTTCGGGAATGGGATGAAGACAGCGGAGTCCTCAGCACTCCTGAGCTCTATGCCAAATGCTCAGACAGTGTGGTGCGGCTGGAGACCTATGGCACGGGAAAGCGTGGGCATGGGTTTGGATTCTTGATTCGGGAGGACGGCTATATTGCCACCGAGCTTTCGGTGATCGAGGGGATGGATCGGATTACGGTCCGACTGGCGGACGGACGGGAATACCCCGCCACCGTCGTGGGACGGGAGCCTCTGTCGGAGCTTGGGCTTTTGAAGATCGAAGAGCGTGGCTTGCCCACACTGTCCTTTGGCGCTTCCGAGGAAATTCTTCTTGGCGAGCGAGTGGTAGCTGTGGGAAGCGGATGTGTCAGTACGGGAGAGCTTTCTTCCAAGGGAGGCTCGGTTTGGCTTAGAGACGAAGCGGGGACGCTTGTGAAGAAGCTGGGGGTTCTCCAAATTTCCGGTCCGTCTCTTGCGGACTATGCGGGCGCACCGCTTTTGAATGAGTACGGAGAGGTAGTGGGAATATTTTCCTCACACCCTTGCGAATCGGGCGGGGGATTCGTTCTTCCGTCCGAGGGAATCTCAAAAATTCTGGAAACGATGATGGCGGGGGAGGTTCTCGGAGAGGAACTGCTTGCGGGGGTTGTCACTCCCGCGCCCATTCTTGGCGTGGTGGGGGGAAGTGCCTCCGAGATGGGGGTCGTGGGAGTCCGTATCCATCGATTTCTGTCGGGACTCTCTTCGGCTGCGGTTATGCTCAAGGAGGGAGACCTCATCCTTTCGGTGGACGGAGTCGCCGTGCGTACCCTTGAGGAGATCGGCTCGGTCATCGAGGAAAAGAATCCCGGCGAGAGCGTATACGTGACCGTTCTCCGCTTCGGTCAGATCCTGACCTTTGAGGTGGTATTGAGTGGGAGAGAAGATTAGACGTTAGTTGAGACAAGATTTTATGCCTCTTTTGAAAAAGTGACGCAAAACCTTCATACAAATTTGTGTCTTATATCACCTTTTTTGATTTGGCGTACTGTGTAACTGAATATTTTCTCTAAGGAAGAAATCCGTCGGACTGTGATGCTTTGCTCACCACCGATGGATTTTTTTCGTATTGAAAAATTAAGACGCAAACTGTAAGCAAAGCAAAATTTTGTCAAGAAAAATCAAAAAACGTCTGAAAAAATATGAATAATTAAAAAATTTTTGATTTAGGTCTTGCATTTTTCATTTATTGTGGTACAATAGAGAAGGTATTACACCAAATCAACTATTTCAAAACCAATGGAGGTACTGAAAATGGCATACAAGATTTCCGATGAGTGCATCTCCTGCGGCGCATGCGCTGACGCTTGCCCCACCGGCTGCATTTCCGAGGGCGACGGCAAGTACGTTATCAACGCTGACGAGTGCATTTCCTGCGGCTCCTGCGCAGACGCTTGTCCTGTTGGAGCACCCGCTGAGGAATAATTTAGTCGCTATATGCGAGCACCGCGTTTTCATTCCGTCAGATTTGGCTCTGCCATTTCCGCGAGGTCGAAAACGCGGTTTATTCTTGTAATCTGAGAGGCTGATATGATGCTAAGGGACGGCGAGAGGCTTGACTACGTCAATGATAAAATTGAGCTTATACAGAACGGTGAGGGACTGACCTTCGGCACGGACGCGCTCCTGCTCGCATCCTACGTGGACGGCAGATATAAGGACGCTGTCGAGCTCGGCGGCGGAAGCGGTATAATTTCCCTGCTCCTGCTGACACGCGAAAAGGCGCAGGAGGTCACCTGTCTTGAGGTACAGCCCGAGTATGCAGAGCTCATCAGACGGAACGCCGAGCACAATTCTCTTTCTGACAGGCTCCGCGCGGTGTGCTGTGACGTTCGGGAGTATACTCCCGAGGGCGAGTGTGAGCTTGTGGTTTCAAACCCGCCGTATATGAAGGCGACGAGCGGAAAAATGTGCCAGAGCGACAAAAAGAGCATAGCGCGCCACGAGCTTTTCGGGGATATATCCGACTTCGCTGTGGCAGGAGCTAAAATGCTCAAGTACGGTGGCAGTATGGTGTTCGTCTATCGCCCCGACAGGCTTGTCGACCTGATATGCGCTATGAGGGAGGCGGGCGTCGAGCCCAAGCGAATGACGCTCGTTCTGGCAGACAGCGCGAGTGTGCCGTCTATGGCGCTAATCGAGGGTAAGCGAGGCGGAAGATGCGGACTGAAAATGACCCCGCCGCTGATAATATACTCCGACCGCGAGCACAGGCAATATTCAGCCGATATGCAATATATAATGGAAAACGGCTCCTTCCCAAAGGGGTTCAAAAAGGGATAGATATGGAACAGAACGAGAGAAACAAGGTAGAGGACGGCACGCTGTATCTCGTGGCGACGCCGATAGGAAACCTCGCGGATATTTCCGAGAGGGCGAAAAAGGTGCTCTCCGAGGTTGACTTCGTAGCCGCCGAGGATACCAGAAATTCATTAAGGGTTCTCACC
>JAZSIF010000047.1:0-7116 GCA_045533675.1 Eubacteriales bacterium
TCAAGCCTACCATGGAGACCGCTTCCATCATGCAAACCCATCCGAAGATTCGGCTCCTCGTCTGCACGGGAGGTCCCGGTGTGGTTCGTGCCGTTCTATCCTCGGGCAAGAAGGCAATTGGCGCGGGGGCGGGTAACCCTCTCGTAATCGTAGACGATACTGCCGATATTCGCAAGTCGGTCAAGGACATCATCGACGGATGCTCCTTTGATAACAACCTGCCCTGTATTGCCGAAAAAGAGGTGTTTGCCTTCCGCAACATCGCCGATCAGTTGATCACCGAGATGCAGAAGAATGGTGCATATCTTATCACCCGTGAGCAAGCAGACAGGCTGGCTCCCATCGTTCTCAAGGAAGTGACCAACAAGGCGGGAAAGACAGTCAAGACTGTTGCCCGTGACTGTGTGGGACGCGATGCCTCCGTGCTGTTGGCTAAGATCGGTATTCACGTAGGACCCGAAATTCGTTGCATTATCTGTGAGACCGAGTTCTCTCACGATTTTGTTCAGCATGAGCTGATGATGCCTATTCTTCCGATTGTTCGCGTGGATGAGATTGAGGAGGCTATTGAACTGGCTGTCAAGGCAGAGCATGGAAATAGGCACACTGCCCACATGCACTCCAAGAACATTGACCATCTATCCGCCTTTGCCAAGGCGGTGGAGACCACCATCTTTGTGAAGAACGCTCCTTCCTATGCGGGGATCGGCTTTGGCGGAGAAGGACATACCACCTTTACCATCGCGGGACCCACGGGCGAGGGAATTACCTCGGCTCGCTCCTTTACCCGTAAGCGCAGATGCGTAATGGCGGATAATTTCAGAATTATTTGAGGTGACACGATGAAATATACCGAGCAAGAATTAAAGGCGCTGGTGGAGCGTGTCGTCTCTGCTGTGAAGACGGCGCCTGCCAACGAGGGAGATATTCCCGTAGGGATTTCCAACCGTCATATCCACCTGAGCCGTGAGCACGTGGAGATTCTCTTCGGTAAGGGTTACGAGCTGACCAAGATGAAGGACCTTTCACAGCCCGGTCAGTATGCCTGCAAGGAGCAGTTGACCATTGTGGGACCTTCTATGCGTGCCATTGAGGGCGTGCGTGTGCTGGGACCCGAGAGAAAAGCATCTCAGGTGGAGATTTCCAGAACGGACAGCTTTGTACTCAAATGCAAGCCTCCTGTTCGTGAGTCGGGTGACATTGCGGGTTCCGCTTCCGTCACCATCATCGGTCCTAAGGGAATCGTGACTCTCAAGGAGGGCTGTATCATTGCCAACCGCCACATTCACATGAGCGTGGAGGAGGGACAGAGATTCGGTGTATCCGACGGCGAGTACGTGGACGTAGAGCTGAACGGCGAAAGAAAGAGTCTTTTCTATGACGTTCAGATCCGTGTACATAAGGATTTCCGTCTGGAAATGCACATCGACACCGATGATGCCAACGCCGCAGGCGTAGGCAATGGCTTCAAGGCAAGGCTCATTAACAGAGCATAAGGGTGCGCGGGGGACGCAATTGGGTCGCATTTAAAAAAGCTTCGCAAAAACTTCCATACAAAATTGTGTCTTATATCACTTTTCTCGATTCCGTGTACCATGAGAATCTAACCTCCCCCTCTAAGGCAGAAATCCGTCGGACAGCTTTACGCTTCCGACGGATTTTTCTTTTAAAAATTTCAAATTAAAGAATACACAATGACGGGGAGACTGAACAAAAACCAAGCCGTAATTTATAATAAAGTTTTTGCCAAGCTTTTTTCCAAAAAGCGTCAAACTAACCTAACAATCTCCGAATCAGCTCCTGGGATTGCTTTGCCGCATGGATGCAGAGGGTGGGATATTCCATAGCACCCGCTTCCTCGGAGGCGTTGTCCGAGATCGAGCGGAGAACGGTGAAAGGAACACGGTTGACATAGCACACGTGTCCAATGGCGGCACCCTCCATGTCGCAGGCAATGGCATTGAAATTCTTCACAATGGTTGCCTTTCGCTCGCTGTCCGCAATGAATTGATCGCCCGAGGCAATCACACCCCGCACGCAATTCTTGCCCATTTCCTTAGCGACACTCTCCACTTTGTCGGTAAGAGAAGCCGAGGCAGGCAGCAAAACCTCGTTGATGCCCGAAATTAACCCTACGGGGTCGCCCAAGGGCGAGGTGTCCATGTCGTGCTCTACCACCGCATCGGACAGAGCGAAATCCAAAAGACCCAAACAGGGAGAAAGACTTCCCGCCACGCCGACGTTGATGATCTCGTCTACCCCAAAGCGTAAGATCATGGTCTGGGCACAAAGAGCGGCAAATACCTTGCCGATGCCGCATTGCGCCACCACGATCTTCTTGCCGGAAATTTCACCGCTGGCGAATTCCACTCCGCTGATGACCTCCCGAGTGGCGTTTTCTACCATTGCCTTCAGAGCGTCGGTTTCCACGCTCATGGCTCCAATGATTCCGATCATACGTTTACCTCTCATATTTCTTCGTAGATTTCCAAAAGGCGCTCCTCGAGCGCGTTCTTTTTGGTGTCCAGCTCGGAGAGAAGCACATAATCGGTTGCCGCCTCTCCGTTCATTTTTTCTTCGATTTGGGCAAGCTCCGCTTCCAGCTTTTCGGCTTCCTTCCGTAACCGCTCCAAACGCGCTTGCGCCCGTCTGGCATCGGCGGCAGCCTGCTTGTTTTTCAGATACTGCTCTTTTTGGGTGCTGAGCCGCACGTTCTCTGTGCGGGAGGCGGCAGAATCACCCTGCGCGCTTCTTCGCTCTCGATCCTGGCAAAGCTCCTCGTAGCCGTGTCCCTCACGTGTGACTTTGATGTCCACAAGTCCGCTCTGGGTGAGATCGAGGATTCTCGTTGCGAGCTTTTTGATAAAATAGCGGTCGTGGGAGACCGTGATGATGGTTCCATCGAATTGATGAAGCGCGCTTTCCAGTGCTTCTCGGGAATCAATGTCCAGATGGTTGGTGGGCTCGTCAAGGATCAACAGATTCATATCAGAAAGGATCAGCTTGGATAGGGTCAGTCTTGCCCGCTCACCGCCACTCAGATCGCCCACGGATTTGTAAACGTCCTCGCCCACAAAACGGAAAAGAGCCAAGGTGTTGCGGATATCCAACTCGGTACGGGTCGGGAACGCGTTCCAAAGCTCATCGAGCACCGTGTTGGTTGGGGTGAGATTTTGGTTTTCCTGATCGTAATACCCCACACTGACGTTGTAGCCCGCCTCCATATACCCCCTCTGAGGCATCAGCTTGCCAAGCATCAGTTTAATCAGGGTAGACTTTCCGCATCCGTTTGGCCCCACCAAAAAGAGTCGGTCGCCTCGCTTGACCAAAAAGGAAATATCACGGAGCAGGGGAGTGTTTCCGTAGCCAAAGGAAAGGTCCTTGACGGTCAGTACGTCATTTCCGCTTGTCGAGGAGGAAGAAAATTGCATCCGAATGGGCTTGGGTGCTTCTTTGGGACGTTCCAGCTTCACCATCTTGTCCAGCATCTTTTGACGACTTTCGGCGGCGATGATGTTCTTCTCTCGGTTCCATGCCCGTTGTTGAGCAATGTATGCTTCTTGACGGGCAATTTCTTTCTGCTGATTCTTATAGTGCCGCTCCTCGATCTCACGATCGATGCGTCTCTGTTCCAGGCATTTTGAATAGGGCGCGCCATATAGCCTTGCCCGATGATGCTCAATACAAAGAGTTTTGTTAGTGACCCTGTCCAGAAAATAACGGTCGTGGGAGATCACTAACACGCATTTCTTGTAGGAGGAGAGAAATCCCTCCAGCCACAAAAGGGTTTCCATGTCCAAATGGTTGGTAGGTTCATCCAGCATAAGAATGTCAGGCTCTCTGCAAAGCTCTCTGGAAAGGGCCAAGCGTGTACGCTGACCGCCGCTCAAAGAAGAGAAGGGGCGATGGATGGTGTCTTGATCAAAACCCATCTTGGATAGCGTGGAGGCACAGCGGCCTCGGAATTCGAGTCCCCCCTCGCGGATAAAACGGTCGTTGAGAACGGTGTACTCCGTCGCTAAGGATTCCTCACTTCTTCCGTCGCGGCTCCCCCTTTTGAGCGCATCCTCCAAAAGGTGAAGCTTTTCCTCCATTTGGAGAAGCTCAGGGAAAGAATGATACATGACCTCCAAAGCGGTAGCGTTTCCGTCCTCTCCCTCAAAGTCGCAGAAGGCGTCATCCTGACGGAGAATGCCCACTGTTTTGTTTTTGGAAATATATACGTTTCCCTCGTCAGGCTCATATTCGCCGAGGATTAAACGGAACAGTGTGGATTTCCCACACCCGTTGACCCCGATAATTCCCAAACGGTCTCCCTCGTCCAGTGAAAAGGTGACGTTTCGGAGGATCTCCGTGGTGCCGAAGGAAAGGGAAAGATTCTCTACATTTAATACGATCATAAAACCGTCCTTTACAGTTTGATTTTTACTTCCAGAGCCACACCGAGAATTCTCGCCTCTCCTGATTCAAAATCGTCGGTTGAGAGAGAAATGGGAGTATAATCCTCGTTCTCGGGAATTAAATAAATGCTCTTTTTGGAACGTCGGAACCGCTTTACGGTGGCACTGTCGCCTCCTACCAGACAGGCAACGACATCACCGTCTTCGGCATATTGTTGCTTGCGGAAAAGCACGAGAGAACCGTTTACCATGCCAATGTTCTTCATGCTGTCGCCCTGAACCTTCAAGTAGAAGTACTCGTCCGCATCGTCTACCTCGGCATTCTCATAACCAAGGAGCGTTTCGTTGGTCAGAATGGGAGAGCCTGCGCGTATTTCTCCGATGATGGGAATTTTTTTCTTTTTGACAGAGGAGGACGTACCGCTTTCCAGACCTAAGAGATATTCCAAAGAAACGTCAAAATATTCGGCGATGCGACGAAGCTTGTCTGCCTTGGGCACCGAGCGACCGCTTTTCCAATCGGTAAAGGTGCTTGCGGGAATGCCCGTAGATTTGGCAACACGATACACCGTGGTTTCACGGGATCTCAGCAAGTTCTCAAATATCTGGTAATTCATACTGCCTCCTCATGATTTAAAAAATATTTCGGAAATCACAAAATAATACTTGACAATACTTCGGAAATCCGCTATAATATAATCATGTAATTCTATTATATACTAAAATGGTTCTCTTGTCAAGGATTTTTGTATATTTCGAAAATCCGTCCGAACCACTCAAGATGATTAGAGAATCGAAACATAAAAGGAGGTGAAAATGAGAAACAATGTGCGAGATTTGCGGATGGCTCCGCTGTCCTGCCGCCTGCCCGTCCTATGATCTGTTTCCAAGGAAACAAAGGAGGAAAGAGGAGCTTTGGCTACCTCAGCTTCGTTTTACGGAGTTGAAGGCGCGCAGGGACCCCAAAGGAAATATAAATCAAGATCATATAGATGGAAGTGTAAGAAAGTGAGGGAAGCTATGACAGAAAGTCCGATCTCCAAAGAAGAAGTTCGGAAAATAGATGATTATTTAAAGGCGTATCAACTCAATCGTCGTCTTTTGCGCTTGGACCGTTACGAGAGGGAATATCTCGGATATCGGGAAACCGTGGATGAGGTGATGGGAGACGGCGCGTTGGCGAGAGCGAAAATGTACGAAATACGTCATTTTATTATGGAAATGGCGAACAGTGATGAAAAACTGTTGCTGTACTATCACTATATCAGAGGTGAATCGGTGGAGAAGTGCGGAGAGCTTCTTGGAATTTCCCGTGCCAGCGCTTTTCGTCTGAAGAAAAAAGCGTTGGAATTGGCAAGCATCAAACGGGCGCTTGCGATATAAGAAGGAAGGAAACGATCCTACCGTTTCCTTCCTTCTTATATATTATATAATGTTTTAAAAAATGGCTTCCAACGTTAAGCTCTCTTGCTGAACCAGATCTTGGGTGGCGTCGATCAGCAGAGCACGATATTTTTGAAATTCGTTTTCCTTGCCGCCTCTCGCCGCCCATTTCAGTTCGATCAACCCCTCGTCTATCAATCGAATCCTTTTGTGTCCCGTTGTCAAACCAATCCGACCCCGTTTCTCTTCCCAAAAATCTTCCAATGCTAATATAGATTCCGAGCAGGCTGCGGGCGAATCCATGTCTTCCAAAAGCTGTTGCATCTTGGTCATCGTGCGATGAATGTACAGAGCGTTGCATACTGTCCCTGTTAAGATCAAAGAGAAGAAAAGAAGAGATGCCCAAAAAACCTTCACGTATTTACGCCATCCTTTCTGATAATCGTTACTTTGCCGTGCTCGCTCATCATCATTAAATATACATCTTTAATCGCAAGCCTTTTTCCGGATAGCCGCCTCTGTACTTCTTTTTTGGTTAAATTGAGATTCTTCAAATTGTATTGATTGAGGCAACCCTTGTCGATAATGATGTAATAGAGTCCATCATCCTCTACTTGAATGTCTAATTGTTCGGCGGAGGGGGGCTTGCTCTTTGCTTTGGATATTACGCTGATTTTTCCGTTTTGCTCCAAAATAGCATAGCGAACGTCGGAGAGATCGGTGATCTCCTTTTGCCTTAGTTCGCTGATCAGTTCATCTGCCGAAATCCTTGCCTTTTTCATTTCCTTTTGGCAAAGCTGTCCGTTGTTAATTAACGTAGCTGGGCGGGCGGTGATCCATTTTTTGATTTTGGGAACGTTGGCGACCAAGGTGGATGTGGTGACTTCAAAGGTCATCAGTACGATGATTGGAACAACAGCGTGGGATAGAGAAATGTCGCTGTCGGTGATAGGAAGCGATGCGATTTCCGAGATCAGAAGCGTGGTGATCAGATCGGAAATCTCCAATTCGCCGATCTGACGCTTTCCCATCATGCGCATGGCGATCATGAGAATGACATAAATAAAAAAGGTCCGCACCAAAAGAGTGGTCATTTTGTTCACCTCACGGGAAGAATCTATGGAAAGTATTTGTGCATATGGGCAAATCTATGTATTTTTCGAGAATTTTTTCAAAAAACACTTGACATGAAACCCGAAATATGCTAAAATATGCGAGTCGCCCACGAGGGGGACAGGAACACATCAAACCGAGTCGAAAAAATTTTTAAAAAAGATTTAAAAAAGGTATTGACAAGGGGGAATAGATGTGATATAATAGTCGAGCTGCCCGC
>JAZSIF010000018.1:0-9738 GCA_045533675.1 Eubacteriales bacterium
TCTCGAGAACCTGCCGAACAATCTTCTCGATATCCGCAGATTTCATATCCATCTCGTTTGTCCTTTCCTTTTTGGAATATTATTTCATTTCGTTTTCAAAAAATCTTCTGCCGTATGCGGAAAGTGCCGCATCCTGCTCTTCGCTACCGCCACTGACTCCGAGTCCGCCGACAATCGCTCCCCGCTCGTTATGTAAAGGGTCACCGCCGCCGAAGATCACGATCTTACCGCCGTTGGTAAACTGGATTCCGTAGAGGGACGCCCCAGGCTGTGCCAGTGGTTTGAGAGTCATGGTAGACATTTTCAGCGCTACCACGGTGTATGCCTTGTTTACCGCGACATCGTAGCTGGCAATGTACGCGTCATCCATGGATTTCAGCACTCTGGGGTGTCCGCTTCCGTCCGCTACGCAGACCACCGCCTTCACTCCCATGCGCCCCGCTTCCTCCATGACGGCATCGCAGAGCATCTCGGCTCTGGCAAGATTCACGGTCCTTTCACCGCTCTCGCCCGATCGGACAGCAGAAATTGTTTTTTGAACGATTTCTCTGATTTCCGATTCATTCATATGCTGTTGATTACTTGCCGAGCTGCTCGAGAACCAGCTTGGTCACCATGGCGATGGTGTTCTCGTCTACCTTACCGCTCTTGCACTTGCCGCCGCAACCGTGGCAGCTGGGCTTACCCTGCTGAGCGTTCGGGCAGATGTCTGCGGGGTGCTTACCCTTCAGACCGAACTGACGGCGAATCTCGTAAAGTCTCTCAACCTGCGCGTCGGTGAGCTGCTTGGGTCCGCCAAGGACCTTGGACTGGTACAGAAGCTGTGCGTAGAATTCCAGCGATTCCATCTTGTGGTATGCGCTCAAAAGAGAATCGGAGAAGGACAGTGCGCCGTGGTTTGCCAGAAGCACCGCGTCATAGTACTGCAGATACTTGGAAACAGCATCCGGGATCTCCTCGGTAGAGGGAGTACCGTACTCAGCGATCGGAACACATCCCAGAGCGATCACTGCCTCGGGCATGATCGGCTCGGTCAGCGGAATACCCGCGATCGCAAAGGAGGTTGCGTACAGGGGGTGAGCATGAACAACCGACTGAACGTCGGGACGCTCACGGTAAACTCTCATGTGCATCTTGATCTCGGAGGAGGGCTTAAAGCCTGCGTTTGCCTGGATCACCTTTCCGTTTGCGTCAACCTTGCAGATGTACTCGGGGGTCATGAAGCCCTTGGATACACCCGTGGGAGTGCAAAGAAACTCGTTGTCGTTCAGCTTGACGGAAATGTTACCGTCATTGGACGCAACCATTCCCTTGTTGTAGATCCGCTTACCGATCTCACAAATTTGTTTCTTGATTTCATACTCGTTAACCATAGCCATTGTTTTGTTCTCCTTTTAAAATATGTTTTTAATTTTTTCTTTTTATGTCAGCCCTGCTTACGCAGATAAGCCTTCAATCGATCCACACCCTCTCCGGTGTGGGAGTTGATCGGGAAGATTTTTTCACATCCCGAAAGCCTGAGCCAGCGCTCCGCCCGTTCAGGGGACGCCTTGTCGATCTTTGTAACAATTCCGATAACCTCACGGTTGACCATACAGGTGATGTTCGGGGGAAACAGGGAGTAATCCTCGTCCGCCGCAACCAGAAGCGCTACCACGTCCGCTTCATAAGCGTAAATGGCAAGCGCAGCCCCAAGTCCATGCACCTCGGCGTATTCGCCGGGGGAATCGATGAGCCAGTCGCCGTACAGCATATACTGTGTTTTTTCGTATCGGATTGTCTCGCCCTTAATTGCTTGGGTCAATGTGGTTTTTCCCACACCGTGCCGTCCCACCAAAAGGGTCTTTTTCATGGTGTCTCTTGTTAGGTTTTCGTGATCTTGCATACCGTAAACCCAAGCGTTTCTTCCGCGTACTGCGTCACCGCCCGTAAGGAAGCGTCCACCTCGGAGTAGGTTCCCGTCAGAATTACCGTTCCGCTGAAGCGATCCACAAAGCCGAGCTGCGCGCCGGAAGATTTAATCGCAATATCTCCTGCGATAATTGCGGTTTCCGCGGGACTTAAGGTCAAAATTCCGATGGCGGACTTGGAATATTCCACCGCCGGGTCAAGCCCCAGCTTCTTATAAAGGATCTCATCGGGATTGGCAATGATGTGGGCAAGCGTGATCTGCTTACCGGGAACCAATTCCTGTATAATTCGTTGCTTTTCCGTATATTCCTGCAATTCGCTACCTCCTTACCCGCCGATCTGACCCTTAAGACCCGTTCGGTTCACCACCGCCAAGAGCCGTTCCATCTGTTCTCTCGGAGGGGGCTGAATGTGTGCCATTCCGTAGGGTCTTCCAAGACCTGCGTATTTGTCTGAGCCGATCCTGTGATAGGGCAAGAGATGCATCTGTCTCACCGTGCCGAGAGATTTGGCGAACGCCGCAATGGCGCCGATTTCCTCATCGGTATCATTGAAAGTGGGGATCACGGGAGTTCTGATAATCAGCTCATTTGCCTCCCTTGCGATCTGCCCCGCGTTCTCAAGGATCATGCCGTTGTCACGGGTGGTAAACTCCCGATGCTTTTCCCCGTTCATGTGCTTGATATCCATCAGCACCGTATCCACGTAAGGAAGAAGCCTTCGGATTACGCTCATTTCCGCGTAGCCCGTGGTCTCGATGGCAGTGGAGATTCCCATATCCCTTGCGGCATGCAGAAGCGCCTCGGAGAAGTCGGGTTGCCAAAGACATTCGCCTCCCGAGAGGGTCAGCCCTCCTGTGCCCGAGCGTCGGTAGTACATCCGATCTCTGCGAACCTCTTCTAAAACCTCTGCCACCGTCACGTCTTTTCCCACGGTCTTGGGTATTCCGCCCGTGACCATGGTCTCGAATTTCCACTCCTGGGATTCGGGATTACAGCACCATCGACACCGAAGGGGACAACCCTTCAGGAATACGATGGTCCTCACACCCGGTCCGTCGTGGATCGAGAAACGCTGGATATTGAAGATTCTACCCTTTACATCGAGTAGATGTTCATTCATTCGTTTTCCCCCTTTCTCTCATTTGTCTGCCATCATCCCGTCAAAAGCCCTGTTGCTCGGTACGGTTAATGATGTCTTCCTGCAGACTCTTCGAAAGGCTGGTAAACAGTGCGGAATACCCTGCCACACGAACCACCAGAGACTTGTACTTTTCGGGATGCTTTTGGGCATCTCTGAGTGTCTCTCGGCTGACCACGTTAAACTGCATGTGGCTTCCCTTTTGATCAAAATAGCCACGTACCAGTGCCACGAAGCTCTCCAGTCCGCTCCGTCCCTCCAAGGCAGAGGGATGGAATTTCATATTAAACAGGGTTCCGTTGGAAGCAATGTAATGATCGAGTCTGGAGACCGAGTTGGCGGCTGCCGTGGGTCCCTTCAGGTCTCGTCCCGCCGCCGGCGACACGCCGTCGGCAATGGGGGTGTGTGCCAGGCGTCCGTCGGGAGTGGCACCCGTCTGCGCGCCCAGCGGCACGTTGGCGGATACGGGATAGAGCCCCGCTTGGAAGATTCCGCCTCGGGGATTTCTGTATCCCTCCATAGGTCTTGTGTAGGTATATGCCATCTCTCGGGCAAAGGCATCGATCTCGTCGTCGTCGTTTCCAAACTTGGGAAGATCATTGATGTCCGTCAGAAGCTGTTCGTATTTCTTCTTTTCCTCCGCGCTTGCCCCGTTGGCGCGCACGGTCAAGTAGATGTTTTTGATATCCTCCTCGGAGAGCTCCTTGCCCGAATCAATGATGGCTCTCGCCACCCGTTCGGTCAGCTTCTCTGCCATGTGAGAATCCAGCTCCCTGCCGAAATTCGCCTCCAATGCTTGCTTAAAGAAGGACAGCGTATATTTTTTCTGCTCAAAGACCAGCTTTTTGACCGCCCATACGCCGTCGGTGACGTTGGCGATTCCAAAGCCCTGAGGGCCTGTGAAGTTGTAGACCGCGCCTCCCTCCTGCAGGCTCTTGCCCCGCTTGATGCAATCGTCAACCATGGAGGATTGGAAGGGCAAGGGACAACGCTCGGCGTGCGCCACGTCAATGGCATTATCCGCGTTGACCAGAAGCTCGATAAAGTAATTCATCTGCGTGCGGTATGCGTCCTCGAATTCCTCGTAGGTCGTCATCTGCTCCACAGGGGTGGTCTTAGGTCCGATCTGTACTCCCGCGTCCATGCCGCTCGAGAAAACCAGTTCCAAGGGACGGCACATATTGAAGAACGCCGCGTCGTGCCAGCCATCGGTCTTTGCCGCCTTCTGCGGCTCCACACAACCGATAATATTATAGTCTCTGGCATCCGCTAAGGTCAATCCCCTGCTCTGCAGCGCGGGAATGATCACTTCATCATTGTAATAAGCGGGAAATCCGATGCCCGTCCGAGTCAGCTCCGCCGCGCGAATGAGAAATTCGTGAGGGCTTCCGTTCCACACGCGCACCGAGAAAGAGGGCTGAGGGAGGAAGACGTGCTCGGTGGCAGTCACCGACATGAAGGACAGATCGTTGGTAGCGTCCCGTCCGTTTTCATCCTGTCCGCCCGCGATCAGGTTCTGAAAGAGGCTGTATCCCGCAAACCCCTCTGCTGAAGCAGCATCACGGCACTTGTTCAGGTCGTTGAGCTTGACCCAAACGCAATCCATCAGCTCCTGCGCTTCCTCACGGCTTAGCTTGCCCGCATCCAGATCCTTTTTATAATAAGGATACATATACTGGTCAAATCGTCCGGGAGAGATGGAATGTCCGCTGGATTCGATCTGCAGAAGCATCTGCACGAACCAGAAGGACTGGCAAGCCTCGCGGAAGCTATCCGCTCCGTGCTCGGGCACTCGGCGGCATGCCGCCGCGATATCGAGAAGCTCGCGCTTTCTTCCGAGATTTCCCTCGGTCTTTGCCATGGACTCCGCAAGAGCCGCATAGCGTCTCGCGTAACCGATCGCAGCCTCGCAGCTCATGATCACCGCCTTGAGGAAGTGACTGCGCTTGGCATAATGACGATCTCCCGCCGAGAGCGCGGACAGCGCGTCCTCCGCTTCCTTCATAATTCCGCGGTAGCCAATCGCCAACACCTTTTTATAATCGGGGGTTAGGTGCCCGATTCCGTTATAGAAGTAGTTACCCGGTGTGAAGATATTGTGTTCCATGGCAAGCTTTGCTTCCTCGGACATATAGGAGGTGGCAAGCTCGCTGGTGGTTCTTCCCTTCCAATACTTATACACCTCGGAGAGGGTCGCTTTGGTGGCATCGGAGATGTAAAAGGGATCCGCTGAGCGGTGCTCTACCGTCTCAAACTCAGCCTCCAGCCACTCAAAGGAGTATTCGGGAAACACCTGACATCCTCTGGGCGCCTTGGTCGCCGAGCCGACAATCAACTCCCCCTCTCGGATGACAATGGGTAGATTCTCCAAAATATGCTTAAACGCCTTCGCCCGACGGGTAATAATGGGCTCTCCCTCTGTCTCCTTGTAGGATTCGGTCAGGAGTACCGCCCGATCCGCCTCAATCTCAGGCATCTTTGCGTAGAGCGCTTCAACCAATTTCGGGATTCTCGGAGACCTGGGCAACGGCTCCGTATAAAATTTCATGATCTCATCCCCTTTTCTTCGTTTTGAATTATGGTTCTTTGTTTGCTTGGTTTCCAAAGAATTTTGTGTGGTTTTTCTTTGATTTTCCCTTAAAAACTCAAAGAAGCCATGTTGTTATGCGACATCTCACAAGCAAACGCACTATTCTGCATACAGAATATCATATTCTTGCTACTTTGTCAAGCGGTTTTCTTTACTTTTTTCTGTTTTTTTGTTTTTTGTGAAATTTGACCATGGCAAAACCAACACAATCCAACATTTTCAAGGCAGATATTCAACAAAAACAACATTTTCTCTTGTCCTTCCCTTACAAAAACATAGAAGCCTACGGTTGCCTCGGAGTCAATCCAAATTAAAACGGATGTAAAAACCTATTCTTTTGTGTTATCCTTCGGACTTTAACAAAACACAAACACTTTACAAAACAATCAAAAACAATCGCGAGATATAATTAAAATACAAAATCAAAAAGGAGATTAGAAGCATGTCTAAGATAGTTGAAACAAACGAGAAAATTGCGGAAAAGGTAGTCGAGGGCTACAAGAAAATCGAAAACGGAGTGGTAGATGGCTACAAAAAAATTGAAAATGGCGTTATCAAAGGTTTTGAAAAGGTAACCGACAAATGCGTTGAAACGCTTTTCGCAAAAAAAGGCGAAAGCGTAGAAGAGTCAAAAAAAAAGACTTTCCGGTGAAAGCAAATAATCAATTGGGGAGGTTATCATGAACAAAAGCAATCAACAGTTTATGGCACAGAAAATCCACACGCGGTATATGGAAAAACAGACCTCGGAGATAGATAAGCTTCGGGAGCTTGATGCCAGGGTAAAGCGCCCCGCAAACCTGTTTGCCTACGTGTTCGGCAGTATTTCCGCCATCATCATGGGCACAGGCATGAGCCTGGTTATGACCGACATTGCGGAAAAGATCGGGCTGGGTGTTGATCCTATGCTCCCCGGCATCGTGATCGGTGTCGCGGGAATGATCATGGCACTCGTAAATTATCCCATATATAAAGGCATCCTTGGCAGCCGTAAGAAGAAATACGGTGCTGAAATTCTCACACTCAGCGACCAGATCATAAATTCTTGAAAAAAGAAATATAGAAAAGAAGAAAAAACGTGGCAGAAAATTTTTAAAAAAGCATTTCACGATATGAAGGAAAGCACAAAGGCACAGGCACGCATTGATACGGCACAGAAGAAATGAATATAAATATATTGGGCAACGCCAAGGTCGGCGTTGCCTTTCTGCCATCAAGCCCTTCGGCGCCGATGTAGATGAAAGCGAATCAAAAATTGATGAAATAGATTCAAGATTTTTCTAAAAAACCAAAAACACAAACAAATCTTTAACATTTCTATGCTATAATAAGGTGAATTCGTGAAAATATAGCCCATGGAGGATGAAAACATGTTCAAGATTTTAATTGTGGAGGACGACCGAGACCTGAACCGTTCCGTTTGTTCCTTTCTCAATCATAGCGGATATGAAGCCACGGGATGTCTTGACGCGGAGAGTGCCTGCGACGAGATGTATAAGACCACCTTTGATCTGATTGTATCGGACATCATGATGCCGAATATTGACGGTTTTGAGTTCGCCAAAACCGTACGCTCGCTCAACAATGATATTCCGATCTTGTTCATGACCGCCCGTGACGATTTCGCGTCCAAGCAGAGAGGATTTCGGATCGGAATTGACGATTATATGACCAAGCCCATTGACCTTGACGAGCTCTTCCTTAGAATTGGCGCACTCCTTCGCCGTTCCAAGATCGCCTCAAGCCGTCGCATTGAGGTTGGAAATTTCGTAATGGATGCCGATGAGCGAAGCGCTACCTTGAACGGTGAGGAAATATCCTTGACGGCAAGAGAGTTTGACCTTCTTTACAAGCTCCTCTCCTATCCGAAAAAGACCTTTACGCGCACACAGCTGATGGATGAGTTTTGGGACGTGGATACGCAGACGAGCACGAGAACGGTTGACGTGTATATGACCAAGCTCCGTGCAAAGCTCTCGGAATGCGATTCTTTTGAAATTCAGACCGTTCACGGACTTGGATACAAGGCGGTGATCAAATGAAAAAGCCGAGCTTTCGCGGATTCCTTCGGGAGTTCAGCGGCTTTCTTTTGTTCTTTCTGTCGGTAGGATTTGTGGTGTCCTGCTGTATGATGCTCTTTCTTAACGTATTATCAAAGGAAATGGGGATCATTTATACCCCCGACAATATTGCGGAAGCGGCAAAGATCACCTTTCTCAACGTGGTCATTATTACCGTGCTTTTCAAAACCGCTGATTTTATCCGTCGCAGAATCATGGTTGATAGACCCGTGAAAATGATCACGGATGCCGCCGAAAAAATTATGAACGGTGATTTTTCTGCCCGTGTTAAGCACATGCACGGCTCGGGCATGGAGGGATTCAATCAAATCGGTGAGTCGATCAACAAGATGGCAGAAGAACTTTCAAGCGTGGAAACGCTTCGCACGGATTTTATCGCCAACGTCTCCCATGAAATGAAAACGCCGCTTGCCGTGATGCAGAACTACGGAACACTCTTGCAGACTCCCAACCTGCCCGAAGAAAAGCGCATCGAGTATGCAAAAGCAATCACCGATGCCTCGCGCCGTCTTGCCGATATGATGACGAATATATTAAAGCTCAATCGTCTTGAAAATCAGCAGATATACCCGAATCCCACCACCTTCGATCTTGGCGAGCAGCTCTGCGAGAGCCTTTTGCAGTACGAAAGCACGTGGGAGCGAAAGAATATTGAAATCGAAACCGAAATTGCCGATAACGTTCTTGTGTCTGCCGATGCGGAGCTTCTCTCGCTCGTGTGGAACAATCTTTTCTCCAACGCCTTCAAGTTCACCGAGGATGGCGGCAAAGTCACGCTTACACTTACTGGGGACGAAACATACGCTACCGTAAAAGTATCAGACACGGGATGCGGAATGAGCGCGGAGGTTGGCGCGCATATATTTGAAAAGTTCTATCAAGGTGACACCTCGCACGCGACACAGGGCAACGGACTCGGATTGCCTCTTGTGAAAAGAGTGGTTGATATTATGCGGGGCGAGATCGGCGTGGAAAGCGCGATCGGTATTGGCACAACCTTTACTGTTAAGATCAGGAGGGCTGCGTATGGATTGGAAGAAGCTCGGTAAAGCCCTACTGTTTCCGCATATCGCAATCATGATCATTCTCGTTCCTCTTGCTACCGTTTTGCTTGTCGGCTCAATGGTGTTTGTCGGAACGAAGTCAGTAATAGGGTACATTTCCTACGTTCTTGCTGCCTACACCTTGACGGTGTGGTGCTTCAAGCTTCCGTACTTGATTAAGTTCTTCAAAACTTTCAAGGATGAAAATAAATATGCAAGAAGATGGCAAGACGATACTCGTCTACGCGTAAACGTATCTCTTTACGGCTCACTTGCGTGGAACGCATTGTATGGAATCCTTCAGTTGTGGCTTGGCTTTTATCACCACACGTTTTGGTTCTACTCACTTGGCGCGTACTATATCTGCCTTGGCGCGATGCGATTCTTCTTGGCGCGCCATACAACGAGATATGCTCCCGGCGAGAGAATGCAAACCGAGCTAAAAAAATACCGCGCCTGCGGCATCGTATTCCTTGTAATGAACTTAGCTCTTGCACTAATTATTTTCTTTATGGTGTATTGGAACAGAACCTTCGAGCATCACATGATCACGGCAATTGCGATGGCGGCTTATACCTTTACGGCACTCACGACGGCAATTATCAACGTGATCAAATACAGGAAGTATAACAGTCCTGTCTTCTCTGCTTCCAAAGCCATTAGCTTAGCGGCAGCTCTTGTGTCCATGCTAACACTGGAATCGACCATGCTCACCACCTTCGGTGACGGTGCTATGACGTCTGCCGCACAAAAATGGATGCTCGGCGCAACGGGAGGCACTATTTCCGCACTAATCGTTGCTACGGCAATTTATATGATAGTCATCGGCAAGAAGAAACTGAAAGAATTAAAAAACAGAGGTTAAAATGGAAAACAATAACGAAAACAACGGCTTTCAGTACACCTACTCCGCAAAAGAGCAGGCAGAGTTGAAGCGCATCCGCGAGAAATATACCGTCCCCACCGAAGCCGA
>JAZSIF010000064.1:0-8120 GCA_045533675.1 Eubacteriales bacterium
CGCGAATAACTCCGCATTCCTGCAAAAGTTCTTTTGAATTTTGTTTATAAAGTCAACTTCACTTGCCCCTGGGGCAAACTTAGATGTCGAGTCGTGGTGTGAGACACACGACCGACTCGACTTGTGTATCATTGTCCAAACTCATTTCCATATCTTCCTCTATGATCGGCAGCTTGAATTTTATGGATTTCAGCCACTGTCCATTCGGTTTGCGTTCTTCAAAAATATGGATTTCGGAGATCAGCGATTCCATAAGCTGTCGGCGTTCCTGTTCATCCATTACGGCGTACAGCTTGTCAAAATAAATCAATACCTTATAGATATTATCGGCTGTTAACTTTTCCGCTTCGATTACCGTTTTCTTTGCTCGGGCTTCAATCAGTAAAGACTCCGTATCCTCGATCTTATCATACATCTTGTATAGGCGATCATCGAGGTCTGCCTTTCGTTTGATGTAGTGTTTATCGTCAGGATCGAGGGAGTCAATTTCTTCAAACAGTCTTGATTTAGTAGAATAGCACTGTCGAAGCTGCTTTTCGTAGTTGGCGATCTCTTGCTCGATTGCAGCGGTATCCACCTTCATACTGATTTTCTGTTGCATCAATGCCGCGAACTTTGGATTGCTGACCAATTTGGTGATAACCTCTGCCACGGCAGTTTCCAAAAGTTCTTCGTGAATTTGCTTCTTATAATCGCATTTATGCCCACGCGTCATTGTGCGGTGCTTGCAGCCATAGTAATAGAAGTCCTTGTATTTCGTGCCATCTGCTTTGTGCTTGACGCTCTTGTTACCGTACATACCGGCTCCGCAGATTGGACATTTGAGCAAACCTGTCAACAGATGCACCTTATTGTCTTTACCGTGATTGACTTTTTCATATTTTCTTGCCTGTGCCAATAGCTTCACCTGTGCGTCGTGCCAGAGTTCTTCGGAAACAAGAGCTTCATGCAGACCATCGACCAACAAGTAATTGTCCTGTTCTACAAGGCGATAGTCATTTCTTGTACCGTGCACCTTTTCCGTTCTGCGTCTGCCATAGGCAATTTTACCACAATAAACAGGATTTTTCAATATCCTACGAATAAGAGCCGCATCAAATAGAGGATTCTTTCCGTTTTGACGTTGGATTTTACCGATGCCATGATTGGCAAGGTATCGGGCAAGTCCATTTGCACCCATATCGGTATGCACATATTTGTCAAAAATGATACGAATTGCTTCGGCTTCTTCCTCATTGGCGAACAGATTGCCTTTTTCAAGCGTGTATCCGTAGGGGGCAAAGCCGCCGTTCCATTTACCCTCGCGAGCTTTCTGGATTCTGCCCTCCATCGTCTGAACACGGATATTTTCACGCTCAATCTCGGCGACCGCTGACAAAACGGAGATCATCAGCTTTCCTGCATCCTTGGAGGAATCGATTCCGTCCTCAACACAGATCAAATTGACACCAAAATCCTGCATTACCTGCAAGGTGGATAAAACATCTGCCGCATTTCTGCCAAAACGAGAGAGTTTGAATACTAATACATAGGAAACACCGTCCTTGCCAGATTTGATGTCTTCCATCATACTGTTGAACTCTAATCTTCCCTCGATGGACTTACCGGATTTACCGGCATCCTCATACTCACCTACAATCTCATAGTCATTGTACTCGGCAAATGCTTTCATTCTGGCTTTTTGAGCATCCAGAGAGTATCCATCCACTTGTATCGTGGTGGATACTCTCGTGTAAATATATACTTTTATCTTGTCTTTTTTCATATCGTCTTCCTCATTAGTGCTGCCGTATGTAACACCGCTATATACTTTCGCACCGAAATTGCTTTCAGAATAGGTTTGGACACTCATCACACGCATATTATATCATATAATATCGGTCTTTTCAATAGATTCCTCGAAAAGTTTGGAATTATTTACATTTTCTTTTTTTGAACTGTCCAAACAAACCGACGGTTCGGGAAGATTTTCAATATCCAGAACCCCCGCGTATTTTTCAATTAAGTTTGCCAATAAATCAGCAAAGCCGCTCCATTCATCCTTTTTTCTATTATCTATAAAGGCGTACCTCCTGCGCTTTGCTGTGACGATATGTATATGCTCTCAGACCAATTAAATAATTTTCGGTTTGCTTATCGTAAATTTCGCTTTTTTCTCTTATCAAATCATTCCTCCCTTCGTTTTGATAATTTCTTTGGTTAACAACTCCGCTATTACAGTTTAACTCCGCCACATCGAGCCATTTCCTTTGCTCGCCTTTCGACCAAGTATATCAGGCAGTACTGTGTACGCTTTCAGCCATGGGTGCGCTCATATCATCGCACACTATCCATAACGCCTGTATAACTCTCGACTGGGGCTATTCAATTTGATAAAGGACATTTTTGGTCTCTTCACCTAATAAAAACGCTCGAGGGTGGTGTTTTTCTGCAAAAAAGTTGAAATGTTCAAAAAAAATTAAAAAACGCACCTTGTTTTGCGGTGAAATTCCGCATTCAAAGTGCGTTTATTGAATTATATAAAAAGTGATATCTCGATTTAGTCTCTGATTCTTAATTTCTTTACATCAAGCGTTTGTAAGGATCCCGAAAGCTCCACAAGCTCGGTTTGCAAGCAGAACAGATTTACCGCCGTCGCTACAAATTCAAGAATAACGTTCAATGCAATCACTACGGCAATAGCCTCTGTAGGAATACCGAGTTGCATAAACAAAATTGTGTAACACGTAAGTGCGGCTCCGGGAACAGGCGGTGCCGCTATCGCCAGAATTACGCTGATAATAAATACGGTGAGCATCCAGATCGGTGTAATGGCAACACCGTATGTTTCTGCCATACCGAATGCAGCGGCTACAAACAAAACGATTGCGCCGGGCATAAAGATTACCTGACCGAGCGGTATTCCGATATCAATCAGTTTTTTGTCAATACCGAGCTTTCTTTCACAAGTCGAGATATTCGTCTGATATGCCGCAACTGCCGATGCGGTAGTAAGACCGATAATATAAGTCGGCATCAGCTTTTTTAGAAGCACGGTCGGTGCCACCTTTTTTCTGATAGATACGAGCAGTAAGTATGCCGCCATCAGAATCAGGTCACCGAGGAGCATTACGAGTATCAGTTTGTAGGATTTTGCAACGGAAAAAAGATTACCCGAAACAATCATGTTAAAGATACTACCGAACACGAAAAACGGAATAAAGGAGCTTACCGCGCTCATAATGGTCTGCATCACAACATTTAACTGATCGACCACGTTTATCATTATCGGAATTCTGTTTCCGAGAATCAACATCGTAAGACCAACGATAATCGCAATGAAAATAATCTGCAAGGAATTGCCTTCAATAAAGGGTGCAAAAAGGTTGCTCGGAATGATATCAAGTATCATTTCGTACAGATCGGAGAATTCAAAGGCAGCACCGCCGATAGCAGACGTTTGGAACATCAGAGCAAAAAGAGCCGTCATTGCCGCACCGACAATCATTGAAACAACGAGAAAACGTCCGATCATTTTCTTTCCAATCTTACCAAAGGTAGCCATATCACCGATGCCGCAAATTCCCCAAACCACCGACAAGAATATGATAGGACCGGCGATTGCAGATAAGAGGCCCATAAAGGTATCAAACACGGGCGCCACAAGATCGGCAGCGATAAAACCAGAAACTTTGTCCGGCAACAATAAGCAAATACCGCCAAGAGCAATCGCAGAAAGAATTGCAATTCCAAGCTGCAATATTTGCGACATTTTTTTCTGCTTCTTTGCCGTAAATGTAATAATATTCTTTCCGTTTTTGTATCTCCACGTTGGAGCAAGCCCGAGATTTGAAAGAAGATTATTCAAGATAGTACCGCCACCATCATCGTTGGCAAACGGATCGATACTATCGCCCTTTATTGTAATTTCAATTTTCAGTGTGCGAAAACGCTTTGCCGTAATAACTTCAAAGTTTGTGCCGTTGTTCGCGGAATCCAAGTATTTTAACAGTATTTCTTCAACGGAAAGACGTATCCGCTGTATATCTTTGGAGGCAACCCTTTCGGCTGAAAGAAAGGCGGTAACCACTTTACTCGCTTCATCTATGTTGGTTGGATTTAATTCATATTTAGTCATTTTTGGGTTGACAACTATGCAAGCCTGCTCATTGTCCCTTTCATTTCTATTTTTGCGCTTTTCTTTTCTGATAAAGCGTTATTTTTTCTTTCACAATCGGACTTACCGTTTGAATGAGAATCACCACGATAAGAACAAGTCCTTGGAAGGTGTTTTGTATATCCGGACTCAACGAAGGTATGCTTACGATAATAAAATTGATTGCCGTATAGGATAATGCGCCAAAAAAGACACCCAATATTTTTCCTCGTCCTCCTGCCATATTGACTCCGCCCAAAACGACCGCAGCAATTGCATACATCTCATATGAGGTACCGGAGGATGCGGGAGTAACGCTGCCGATCTTGCACGCTTGAATGAAGCTTGCAATACCAACCATAAGTCCCGCTATAACGAAAACAGATACTTTAACACCGCTTACGTTAATTCCCGCAAGTCTTGCTGCCTTTTCGTTACTTCCAACGGCATAAACGCTTTTACCGTACTTCGTATATGACATCACAAAGATAAACAACACGGTCACGGCTATAAATAGGAAGAATATGTACGGGATCTGGAACGTGCCGAGGCGAAGCCCTCCCGTTCCGAATTTCAATCGGATAAATTCATAGCTCGGCATATCGTCAATCATAGCAAACAGGCTTGAGGATGAGCCGCTGAGCGTGGAATCAATTTCACGTACTGCCGATAACGTCAGCGAACGATAGATCAGCATCGTGCCGAGCGTTACGATGAAAGACGGCATTTTTGCATATCCGACAAGCACACCGTTGATGAGTCCACACACAAGACCGGAGCCCAATGCGGCAAGGAACATCAAAAATACGTTTCCACCCGTCGCATTGTAGGTCATAATCGTGATACCGGAGCACAGAACCAAAGAGGAGCCGAGGGACAAATCGATTTGACCTGTGATAATCACCAACGCCATACCGATTGCCATCGTACCGACAACAACCGAGTTTTGACTGGATAAAATTGCGGAAATATGACCGGGATTGAATTGGTTTCCGTTCGCATTGATGGTTATAGCATAAACGATCAGAATCAATCCAAACACGAATGCGTAGCTATATTTGCCACAGCAGGTCGTTGCTTTTTTCAATACTGAATTGAACGTTAATTTCTTTGTATTATTCATATCACACCTCGCAGGTTTCTTTCGTAGCAGCGCCGGTCGAATACATCATCACGTCACGCTCGTTGATTTCATTATGAGAAAAGATTTTCGCTATGCCTCCGTCGTAAAACACCACGCAGCGATCCGAAACCTTTTGTATTTCCGGTATCTCCAAGGAATTTAGTATAACGGTTTTTCCTTCCTTGGCAAATCCGAGAATCAACTGATATATTTCCGCTTTTGCTCCAACGTCAACACCTTGCGTCGGATTGTCGAAAATCAAAATATCAGCCTCCGTGTTAAGCCATCTTGCAAGGAATACCTTTTGCTGATTGCCTCCGCTTAACGAGGTTATGGATGCTTCGGGTGAATCGGATTTTATACGAAGCATTTTCTTTAATATATCAAACTTATTTCTTTCGCGCTTGGTATTGATAATGTTTTTGGGGAAAGAGAGAGTATGCTCGGCAATCTGACAGTTCTCAAGAATCGTCATATCGGCAATCACAGAGTTTTCCTTTCGGTCTGAGGGGAGCATAGCAACTTTGTTTTTCATAAACCGCTTAATACTACCGCTTACCGCTTTTCCGTGAATCTCGACCGTACCACTATGAATCGGAATTGCTCCGAACATTGTTTGCAACACTTCACTTGCTCCGCTGCCTGCAAGTCCGGTCAGCGCAACGATCTCGCCCCTACGAATCGACAAATCCACGTTTTGAAATCCGTTTCCCGTAAGCTTGCTTATTTTTACAACAACGTCTCCCAGTGGGCGAGGCTGATAAACGTCCTCATCTGCATACTCGCGACCTATCATATCCGATGTAATGGATCTCGCATCGGTATCACGAATATTACCGCATGAAACGAACTCTCCGTTTCTGAATACGGTATATCGATCTGCAATTTCAAAGATTTCGGGCATTTTATGAGAAATGAAAATAAAAGATATTCCTTCGTTTCTTTTCTTTTTCAAAATTTCAAACAGTCGTTTGATTTCCTCATTATTCAAGGTCGTGGTCGGCTCGTCCAATATTAACAGCTTGGCATTTTGGTGAAGTGCTCGGCAAATCTCCAAAAGCTGTTTTTCTCCCGGCTTCAGTGAGGATACCAATTCAACAGGATCGATATCAATACCGAGACTTGAAAACAGTTCTTTGGTTTCCTCAATCATTTGCGTCTTTTTTAACACGCCAAAGCAATTCTTTATTTCACGGTTGAGAAAAACGTTTTCATATACCAGAAGATCATTGATTACACTGAGCTCCTGATGAACGAAGGCAATCCCTGCCGCCTGCATTTGCCGTATAGACGGAAGAACGTAGCTTTTTTCGTCAAATTCAATTTTGCCTTTGTCGGCATGAATAACTCCCGTTAAGATATTCATCAAGGTTGATTTTCCCGCGCCGTTTTCACCGAGCAGGGCGTGAATTTCTCCGCGTTCAACATCAAGATGTGCATCTGTCAGAGCATTGACTCCGCCGAAAGACTTATATATACCTTGCATATGTAACAGATTACTCATGCAACAATCTCCTAACATCAGTTTTTACGCTTTTGTCCTCTTACTTAGCGTGTCCCGTAAATCCTTCGTATTGGCTCACGTTGTTCTTATCTACGATCCATACGGGCTCATACTTGCCGCTGCCGACTTCATAAGTCCAGTTGCCGTCAAGATAATCCACCATATATCCAACGACGTTCATCATCATCTTCGGAGAGAAATAGACGGACATCATATCATCAAAATATGTGGTGGCAATAGCGGATTGCGAGGATGCTCCGCTTATCACGTCGTATAATTCCTGCATACCTCCGATTGCGGAGATATAAACGTCCATATTGGCAAGATCGTTCTTCGTAGCATCGGACAGCGAATTACCTTCAAGCAACCGCATAACGCCAAACGTCATTTCATCATCCATCGAATAGATAAACAGCTTACCGCCGTTACTTTTCGCATCAGCCGTAATATCAGTCAGCTTTTGCTCCAAATAGTCGTAGGCACCGTCCGCGCTCCAATTACAAACGACCTTGTAATCGGCGCACAATGCGTCTATTTCCGCTTGAGACCAAATCTTATTCGTCTGATAAGTCTGCTTCGTATGCTCATCATAATATGACAGCTCGCCCTTTAAGAATTGTTCAAAGCCTTCCTGACGGCGCGTGCAGACCGTACCGTTATCACCGATCAGCGTAATCATCGTATCTCCGGGGAGCATTCCTTTTTGCTGGAGCCAATATGCAATTCCGGCTCCGCACTGCCAATTGTCACCCGAGGCATTCAAAATAGCATATTTGTCGGGACCTTCAATGATTCGGTCAAACGATATAAACGGAATGTTATTTACGATTAAGGCTTCCTGTCCGGCTTTTGCAGAGTCCTCCAACGCGAAGAAGACGACACCGGCAGCGTCGCCATTCGCTATGATCATTTGAACCAGATCGACCTGTTCCTCGCCCGTAGACGCGGGCATATAAACTGCCTTATACTTTCCCGCAGCGTTGATCTCGGTTGCTTTTTGTTCGGCATACGCTCCCGCCTGAGCAGTCCAACCGTGATCGGGCGTAGGTCCTAAAATGTATATGGTTTTGGCGTCTTGATTTACACCGCAGCCCGTTAGGACGGATAATCCCATAACGGCGATCAATACAAGAGCTAATATCTTTTTCATATGGCGTTCTCCCCGATATCAATCAAAATTTATCACACATATTGTTCCTCATAAAAGCCAATGCCTTGGCGTGAACAACTTTTGCGTTTATATAAGACATACCCATCATTTCGGCAATTCTCTTGTAAAGGTAGTGTAAAATAGCAGTTTGCTCCATATAAGTTTCAAATCTCGCAGAGAATGATATATCGCTTGTGCGATATCATTG
>JAZSIF010000035.1:0-46099 GCA_045533675.1 Eubacteriales bacterium
TGAATAAATACGTTGGATTTTTGCGTTCTGTCGAGGAATTTGAATTGATCGAGGGAACGGCACAGGCAGTAAAGCGGATCAATGAAAGCGGTTATCTTGCGGTGGTTGCTACCAACCAGCCTGTGATCGCCAGAGGAGAGGTGTCCTATGGAGCCCTTCGGACCATTCACGACAAGATGGAAACTCTGCTCGGCCTTGCGGGGGCATACGTGGACGGACTTTATTTCTGCCCGCACCATCCTCACAAGGGCTATGAGGGAGAAATTCCCGAGTTAAAATTTGACTGTGAGTGTCGTAAACCCAAGCCCGGCATGCTCTTGCGGGCTGCGGAAGATCTTCATATTGATCTGTCTCTTTCATGGATGATTGGTGATGGAGAGAACGATATCAGGGCAGGTAAGGCGGCGGGATGCCGAACGGCGCTTCTGGGAGAGGGAGACTACGGTCAGGACGTGTCTGCAGGAACGCTTTCTGAGCTTTTGGATGTAATTTTAAATTAAGGGAGAAAACGAACGATGGAAAAGCGAGTGCAAAGGCAGCTTGATCTATTGATCGAGCGGTACCCTCTGTTAGAACAGAATAGGCATCAGATAACAGCGGCTTATGAGATCATTCGTGATTGCTATGTGCGGGACGGAAAGCTTTTGGCTGCGGGAAATGGCGGTTCGGCGGCAGATGCGGAGCATATTGTGGGAGAGCTGATGAAAAGCTTTGTTTTGGAGCGCCCTATGAGTCCCGCATTTTCGGAAAAACTTTTATCGGCGGATTTTCAAATGGGTGAGGTCCTTTCCCAAAATCTGCAAGGAGCGCTGCCAGCCATTGCTTTGGACGGGCAGATCGCTCTTTCTACGGCATATATGAATGACTGTGAGCCTCTGCTTTGTTTTGCCCAGCAGGTAAACGGCTATGGTAGGGAGGGAGATGTCTTTCTTGGAATCTCTACCTCGGGTAATAGCAAGAACGTACTTTATGCCGCTACCGTAGCAAAAGCAAAAGGAATGAAGGTCATCGGATTGACGGGGAAAAAGGAAAGTAAGCTGTCTTCTATGGCAGATGTTTGTATTCAGGCACCCGAGACAGAAACATTTAAGATACAGGAATTGCATCTTCCCATTTATCATACTCTTTGTCTGATGCTTGAGGAATATTTTTTTGGAGTGAACAAGTAAATCGCGATGATCAGTAAGAAGGAACGAGTAGTCAGGCTTCTTTTCGATTTGATTCGAGGTGAGATTTTCGGATCAGAGATTTCCGCAGTCGGATTCCCGGAGGTCGACGAGGAGACACTGATTTCGCTATACAAGCTTGCAAAGTCCCATGATGTGGTGCATATTGTTGCCAACGGGCTAAAAAAGCTTGGAAACCTTGGTGACAATGAGATATCCGCCAAGTATGAAAAGCAGAGAATGCTGGCTCTTTACCGTTATGAGCAGTCAAGGTATGAGCTTGCGTCACTTTGCGAGGTGTTGAATGAAGCGAAGATCCCCTTTATGCCCTTAAAGGGATCGATCCTCAGGGAATACTATCCTGAGCCATGGATGCGTACCAGCTGTGACATTGACGTATTGGTTCGCAAGGAGGATTGCCAGCGGGCAGAGAATGCTCTTTCGGAAAATCTACAATATCGCAAGGAAACCACCACGACGCATGATCTCTCTCTCTTTTCACCGAGCGGTGTGCACATAGAGCTTCATTATGCCTTGAACGAAGAGGCATATCGGAACTTTGACGTGTTGAGCAATATTTGGGAGTATTCTCACCCCATAGAGGAGAATTCCTGTCGGTACATCATGTCCGACGAGGCATTTTATTTCTATCATATTGCGCATATGGCAAAGCATTTTGAGCTGGGGGGGTGCGGGATCCGATCCTTTTTGGATCTTTGGATTCTTGATCGACGGAGCGAGTATGATCAAGACAAGAGAAACATTTTGTTGGAGAAGGAAGGGCTTTTGCCTTTTGCGGAGGGATGCCGCTCTATGTCCGAGGTTTGGTTTTCGGGAACGAACGGCGATGAATGGACCGATCGGATGCAAGAATATATTTTAAATGGCGGTGTATATGGAACGCTTTCCAATATGGTGACCATCCAACAGGGGAAGCGCGGGGGAAGACTTGGCTATACCATGCGCCGCGTTTTCCTGCCTTATGACGCGCTGAAGGGGTACTATCCGATTCTGAAAAAAAGAAAGTGGCTGACTCCCGTGATGGAGGTGCGCCGATGGTTTCGTCTGTTATTGGGAGGTAAGGCGAAGCAGTCGCTTCACGAGCTGAACGTGAGTCGGGAGGTTTCCGGCGGAGAAAGGAAAAATGCCGAACATCTACTGAATTGGCTTGGATTAAAATGAACAAAGGAAATGACGGAAGCAGTCTTGCTCCGTCATTCTTTTTATATAAAAACAGGAGAGGAGGAAGTCATATTTATTCGAATTTGTTATTTTTTTGTCAAATCTGTATAAAACAAAAAGATGGAAAAGAGGGAAACTTTATATTTGTGAAAAAAATAACATTTTTTTAATTTTGTATTGAAATGAGACTTTGTTTGTGATATAATTAAGACGTATATCTACAATGGCGGAGTATGGACCGCGCAAGGCAGAAATTAAAGTAAAAGGATAAAGAAAGAGGTTTGTTATGAACAAGATCACAGTTATCGGAACCGGTAGCGTAGGCTCTACCATTGCGTACACCTTGACGGTTATGGGACTTGCGTCCGAAATCGTTATGATTGACATCAACGGAGAAAAGGCAAAGGGCGAAGCGCTTGACATCAGACAGGGTGTTCCGTTCTGCAACCCCACCAACATCTATGCGGGGACCTATGCGGATGCGGTAAATTCCAACATCGTTATTATTACCTCGGGTGTAGCGAGAAAGCCCGGTCAGTCCCGTCTGGATCTGGCGCAGACCAATGTCAACATTCTGAAAGCGGTGGCAGGGGAAATCGTTAAGTACGCTCCCGACGCAACGTACATTATTGTAAGCAATCCCGTTGACGTTTTGACTTATGTGTTTACAAAGATTTCAGGTGTCCCGGAAGAGAGAGTGATCGGATCGGGTACCATTTTGGATACTGCCCGTCTGCGCGCGCGGGTTGCCGAATATTACTCGGTAAACCAGAAGAACATTCACGCGTACGTGTTGGGTGAGCATGGGGATTCCGCATTTGTACCGTGGTCCATCGCCAATATCTCCAACGTCCCGATCGATCAGTTCCACAATGCCATTCAGAGTAACGTGGACTATCCCGAATTTGATCGAAATGAGGTGGAGGAATACGTTCGGAAATCGGGTGCTCGCGTAATCCAACGTAAGGGCGCTACCTACTATGCCGTTTCTATGTCGGTCTGCCACGTGTGCAAGTGCCTGCTCAGCGGTATTGACACTACGATGACGGTTTCCACGATGCTACATGGTGAGTATGGGATTGACGACATTTGTCTGAGCCTTTTGAACGTAGTTGGTAACAAGGGAGCGCACGGAAAGGTGATGCTTCCCTTGAACGACGAAGAAATTGCGGCTCTGCACAGAAGTGCCGATAGCTTGAAAGCGGTTATCAAGAGCATTAAATTTTAATGAAGGAAGGTATATAGAAAAGATGGAATATCGTATTGAACATGACTCCATGGGAGAGATGAAGGTTCCCGCCGATCGTTTGTGGGCGGCACAGACGCAGAGAAGCCATGAGAATTTTGAGATCGGCGTAGGTGTGGAGACCATGCCCCGCGAGATCGTTCACGCATTTGGCGTGTTGAAGCAGGCTGCTGCCATTGCCAACAACGGACTTCGTCCCGAGAAGATGACCGATGAGAAGCTGTCTGCTATTAAGCAGGCTTGCGATGAGGTCATGGCGGGAACGCTGAATGATCATTTCCCTCTGGTCGTATGGCAGACGGGATCGGGTACTCAGTCGAATATGAATGCCAATGAGGTTATTGCCAACCGCGGCAATCAGATCCTTGGCAAAAAACTTCTGCACCCCAACGACGATGTGAATATGAGCCAGTCCTCCAACGATACCTTCCCGACAGCTATGCACATTGCGGCAGTAATTGCGCTGGAGGATAAGCTGATTCCCGCCGCGGAGGAGCTGATTGCCACCTTCAAGCGCCTGGAAGCCGAGAACGAGGGGATCGTCAAGAGCGGCAGAACCCATTTGCAGGATGCCACACCCATTAAGTTCAGCCAGGAGATCAGCGGTTGGAGATCCAGCCTTGAGAAGGATGTGGAGCTGATTCGTCGCGCGATCGAGCCCCTTTACGAGCTGGCGCTGGGCGGAACTGCCGTTGGTACGGGTTTGAACGCTCCCAAGGGATTTGATACCGGTGTCGCTGCCGAGGTGGCAAAGATCACGGGCAAGCCCTTCGTGACTGCCGCGAATAAGTTCCATTCGCTTACCTCTAAGGATGAGCTGGTATTTGCTCACGGCGCTATCAAGGCAATGGCTTGCGATATGATGAAGATTGCCAACGACATTCGTTGGTTGGCATCCGGTCCCCGTGACGGTCTTGGCGAGATCTTCATTCCCGAGAACGAGCCCGGCTCATCGATTATGCCCGGCAAGGTGAATCCCACTCAGTGCGAGGCAGTGACCATGGTTGCCGTTCAGGTCATGGGAAACGACGTAGCGGTCGGATTGGCGGCTTCTCAGGGTAACTTTGAGTTGAACGTATTCATGCCTGTTTGCGTTTACAATTTCTTGCAGTCCGCAAGGCTGCTTGCCGAGGCGATTGTTTCCTTCAATAAGAACTGCGCTGTGGGCATCAAGGCGAACCGTGAGAAGATGCACCATAATCTGCATAACTCTCTGATGTTGGTTACGGCGCTCAATCCTTATATCGGATATGAAAATGCGGCAAAGACCGCCAAGAAGGCGTTCAAGGATAACATTTCTCTGAAGGAGGCTTGCGTAGAGCTTGGATTCCTGACGGCAGAGAAGTTTGATGAAGTATTCCATCCCGAAGAAATGGCGTAAATCGGAGGTAAATCAATGAAGGTAAGTTATTTCCCCGGCTGTACGCTCAAGAATAAGGCAAAGGATCTGGATGCCTACGCATACCGCTCTGCCGATGCTCTTGGGATTACGCTGGAAGAAATTGAAAATTGGCAGTGCTGCGGCGGTGTGTTCACCATGGCAAAAGACGAGGTTGCTACCAAGCTGTCCTCGGTTCGTGCCTTGAAGGAAGCCGGTGCCAAGGAACAGCCCTTAGTGACGGTCTGCTCAGCTTGTCACAATGTGATCAAGCAGACCAATTACGCCATACAGACCGACAAGGCATTTGCTGATAAGGTCAATCGCTATATGGCGGAGGATACATCTTATGAGGGAGAGACCGAGGTTTACCATTATTTGGAAATGCTTCGTGACCTTGTTGGCTTTGAGACCCTTAAAGAAAAGGTAGTGAATCCCTTGAAGGGAAAGAAGGTTGCCGCTTATTACGGCTGTCTCTTGCTACGTCCCGGGAAGGTGATGCGGATGGATGATCCCGAGAATCCTTCGATCATCGAGGATTTCATTCGTGCCATTGGCGCGACGCCTGTGGCATATGCGAAGCGCAATGAGTGCTGTGGCGGCTACATTGCCATGGAGAGTCCCGAGCAGGCAAAGAAAAATAGCAATGCCGTGGTGGAAAACGCAAAGGCGGCAGGTGCTGAGGTCATTGTGACGGCTTGTCCTCTTTGCCGATACAATCTGGTAAAGAACGGGGCGGATATTCCCGTGGTATACTTTACCGAGCTTTTGGCAGAGGCTCTCGGAGTAAAGGAGGCTACAAATGCATAACGATCACTTGCAAGAAGAGCTTTTGCGGATCAGCGGTGTCAACCCCCGCAAATGTATGAAGTGCGGAAAATGCTCCGCTACCTGTCCCGCCTATGATGAGATGGAGTATCATCCCCACCAGTTTGTGAGCATGGTGGAGAGCGGTGACATTGAGCCCCTTCTCCGATCCGAGTCGCTCTACAAATGTCTGTCATGCTTTGCGTGTTTGGAGCGTTGCCCCAGAAGCGTAGAGCCCGCCAAGCTGATTGAGGCGGTTCGTCTGGCGGCAATCAGACAGCAGGGAGCCAATCACATGACGGCAAATGACGTTCCCGCCCTGGTTGATGAGGATGTGCCTCAGCAGCTCATCGTCAGCGCATTTAGAAAATACACGAAGTAAGGAGGAAGGACCGTGCAAAGAGTTGGTGTTTTTGTATGTTGGTGTGGAAGCAACATTGCGGGTACGGTAGACGTAGTTGCCGTAGCAGAGGCTTTGAAAAACGAGCCCGGAGTGGTTCATTCCGCCAACTATCAGTATATGTGTTCCCAGGCGGGACAGGATTTGATCAAGGCGGCAATTGCCGAGCATCATCTGACGGGCATTGTCGTTTGCTCCTGTTCTCCCAGAATGCACGAGGCGACCTTCCGCAAGACGGCGGCTGCCGCGGGACTCAACCCCTATATGGTGGAAATCGCCAATATCCGTGAGCAGTGCTCGTGGGTACATAAGGATATGGTTACCGGTACCGAGAAGGCGATTATTCTCGGAAAGGCAGCCATTGCGAAGGTGAATTTGAACGCGCCTCTGACTCCCGGTGAGTCCCCCGTGACCAAGCGCGCGTTGGTCATCGGCGGTGGTATCGCGGGGATTCAGACCGCGCTCGACATTGCCGACGCGGGCTTCCCCGTGGATATCGTAGAGAAGAAGCCTACCATCGGAGGTAAGATGGCACAGCTGGATAAGACCTTCCCGACCCTCGACTGTGCCGCTTGTATTCTGACCCCCAAGATGGTGGACGTTGCGCAGAACGATAAGATCCGTATCTTCTCTTACAGTGAGGTCGCCGAGGTCAAGGGATTTGTGGGGAACTTTGACGTAACCATCAAGAAAAACGCCCGTTACGTTAAGGAAGACGTTTGTACGGGCTGCGGCGCTTGTATGGAAAAGTGTCCCATGAAGAAAAATCCCAATGAATTCAATTTGGGAATGGACAACCGTACCGCAATCTACATTCCCTTTGCTCAGGCAGTGCCGAAGGTGGCGACCATTGATCCCAATGCCTGCACCATGCTCAAGAAGGGCAAATGCGGACTTTGCGCCAAGGTATGTACGGCGGGAGCCATCGATTATACTCAGAAGGATGAGTATATCAGCGAAAAGTACGGTGCCATTGTGGTTGCTACGGGCTTCAACCCCATCAGTATGGATAAATTCGATGAGTTTGCCTACAATCAGTCCAAGGACGTGATTACCTCCTTGGAGTTTGAGCGTCTGACCAACGCGGCAGGACCCACTGCGGGCAAGCTGCTTCGTCCTTCCGACCTCAAGCATCCTCACACCATCGTATTCGTACAGTGCGTGGGCTCTCGTTGTGATTCCTGCGCCGAGAAGGGGAAGGAATACTGCTCGAAGATCTGTTGTATGTATACGGCAAAGCACGCCATGCTGACCCGTGACAAATATCCCGATACCGAGGTTTACGTGTTCTATATCGACGTACGTACTCCCGGTAAGAACTTTGACGAGTTCTATCGCCGTGCCGTAGAGGAATACGGTGTGAAGTATATCAAGGGAATGGTCGGAAAGGTGACACCCGAGGGCGATAAGCTCAAGGTGCAGGCGTCCGATTTGATCGCCAACAAGCAGCTTCACATCGATGCGGATCTGGTGGTTCTGGCGGCTGCCATTGAGCCCGACAAGTCCGCGCGTCCTTTGGCAACCATGCTGACTGCCAGCATGGATACCAATGATTTCTTTACCGAGGCGCATCCCAAGCTTCGTCCCGTGGAAAGCCCCACGGCAGGTGTGTTCCTGTCGGGTGCCTGCCAGGGACCCAAGGACATTCCCGAAACCGTTTCTCAGGCAGGTGCCGCGGCATCGAAGGTCATCGGTCTGCTTGCGAAGGATAAGCTGACGGGCAACCCCTGTGTGGCACATTCCAATGAGCTGATGTGTAATGGCTGCTCTTCCTGTGAGAGAGTATGTCCTTACGGAGCGATCAGCTACGAGGATAAGGAATTCCGTATGCCAGACCGTACCACCAAGATTCGCCGTGTGGCGAAGGTGAACCCTGCGGTATGCCAGGGCTGCGGCGCTTGTACGGTTGCGTGCCCCTCGGGTGCCATGGATCTGAAGGGATTCTCGGGCGGACAAATTATGGCGGAGGTGGACGCGATATGCAAGTAAAAGAATATAAGCCTCTGATTGTTGCTTTTTGTTGCAACTGGTGCTCCTACGCGGGTGCCGATCTGGCGGGAAACAACCGACTGGCGTATCCCGCCGACGTGAAGATCATTCGTGTACCCTGTTCCTGCCGTGTGAATCCCATGTTTGTGCTTCGCGCGTTTCAAAGAGGAGCGGACGGTGTGATCATTTGCGGCTGTCACCCCGGTGACTGCCACTATACCTCGGGTAACTACTATACCCGCCGCCGTATGGCCGCGCTTTTCTCCATGCTTGATTATCTGGGCATTGAGAGAGAGAGAACCCGTTTGGAATGGGTATCCGCGGCTGAGGGCGCAAAGTTTGCCGCTACCATGAACGACTTTGTCGAGAAGGTTACGGCGCTCGGAGAAAACAAGAGATTGGAGGACCTGAGATGCAAAAGGTAAGCCGTGACGCGCTCATCGAAAAGGCTGTCACTCTGCTGGAGAACGGAAGTGTTTCTTCGGTGTTGGGATGGAAAAAGGGTGAGTTTGATTATGACGTGACTCCCGCTCTTTTCAAGAGTGTGGATGCGCTTCGCGCGGACTTCGTTTGGAATGATTTCTGCGGAGCGAATTTTTCCAAGTATCTTGTTTCCAAGACCGATCGCGTGGAGGGAAAGGTTCTTGTGTTTCTCAAGCCCTGCGATACATATAGCTTCAATCAGCTTTTGACCGAGCATCGATTTGACCGCGAGAAGGTGTATGCTGTGGGTATTCCTTGCGAGGGCATGGCGGATATTTCCAAGATTAAGGCAATGACGGGAGAGGGAATTTCTTCCATTGCCTGCGGTGAGACGATTGCCGTGACCACTTTGTATGCCGATGCGCCCATTGAGATTGACACATGCCACGTTCTCGCCGAGCGTTGTGTCAACTGCAAGAGCCGTAAGCACGTGGCATACGACGAGCTGATGGGTGAAGAGGGCGACGTGATCGAATCCGCTCGCTTTGACGAGGTTGCCCGTCTGGAAGCCATGACGCCCGATGAGAGATTTGAATTTTGGCAGAACGAGCTGTCCCGTTGCATCCGTTGCAACGCTTGCCGTGACGCTTGTCCTGCTTGTACCTGCGAGAAGTGCGTGTTCGACAACCCCGCGTCGGGTGTGGAGAACAAGTCTCCCGCCAACAGCTTTGAGGAAAAAATGTTCCATATCATCCGTGCCTATCACGTAGCAGGTCGTTGCACCGACTGCGGAGAGTGCTCCCGAGTTTGTCCTCAGAATATTCCGCTGCACCTGCTCAACCGCAAGTTCATCAAGGATATGAACGAGTTTTACGGCGAGTATCAGGCAGGCGCGGAGGTCGGCTCCCGCGCTCCCCTTGTGGACTACACCACCGAGGATTTGGAGCCCCACGAGGTTTTTGACAGGAGGGATGCAAATGCGTAAGTGTTCTATTGAATCCATGAATTCCGTGTTTGCCGAGATTGCCGCGGCGGCAAAGCTCTATCTCCCTGTGGACGGGGCAGACGGCGCCGCCTCCTATCGGGAGTGGACCGAGGGTACGATTTGGAGTCAGGCACTCAATACCGTAAGAAGCCCCAAGGATTTCTTCTTCCCTCAGACAGAAAACCTGATGGAATTTAGGACCGAGGGCAAGACCATTGAGGTCATTGATATCCGAAAAGAGAGCGAGGATTTTGTGATTTTCGGCGTTCGCGCATGCGACGTCAAAAGCTTTGAGGTTCTGGACCGTGTATTCCTTTCCGAGCCTGTGGATAGCTTCTACGCATCCCGCCGTGAGCACGGTGTGATCATTTCCATGGCTTGCGGCAGACCCTCCGAGACCTGCTTCTGCGGAACCTTCGGCATTGATGCCGCGGAACCCGCGGGTGATGTCTCGGCTTGGAAGGTGGACGGTGAGGTGTTCTTCCGTGCCAACACTGAAAAGGGAAGCGCGCTTCTTGCTCGCCTTGAAGGACTGACCGAGGAATGCTCCGAGAACGCGGTGAATGCCGAAAAGGAAAAGATTGCCGCGATCATGAAGAAGCTTCCTCTCAAGGATGTGACGATCGAGGCGTTTGGTGGCGGAAAGACCGAGGAGTTCTTCAACCACCCCGCATGGGCAGAGCTGTCCGAGACCTGTCTCGGATGCGGCACATGTACCTTCGTTTGTCCTACCTGCCAGTGCTACGACATTAAGGATTTCAACACGGGCAACGGCGTGATCCGTTACCGTTGCTGGGATTCCTGTATGTATTCCGAGTTCACCAAAATGGCGCATGGAAACAATCGTCTGACCCAAAAGGAGAGATTCCGTCAGCGCTTTATGCACAAGCTGGTGTACTATCCCGAGAACAACGGCGGACTCTTTAGCTGTGTGGGCTGTGGACGTTGTCTCTCGAAGTGTCCCATTTCCATGAACATTGTAAAGGTCATGAAGAAGATCGGAGGAAAAGAAAATGAATAATCGTGAAGATACTCTGATCCCCCGTGTGGGTGTCATTACCGACGTTCGGATCGACACTCCCGATATCAAGACCTTCCGTGTGGTTACCCCTGATGGAAAGAAGGCGTTTGATCACCGCCCCGGGCAGTGTGCGATGCTTTCGATCCCCGGTGTTGGCGAGGCGATGTTCTCCATTACCTCTTCTCCTACTAACGAGGAGTACATGGAATTCTCCATTAAAAAGTGCGGATGCGTGACCGAATGGCTTCACCAGGCTGAGGTGGGTCAGCAGATTACCATTCGCGGTCCTTACGGAAATCCTTTCCCCGTGGACGACGTATTCGCGGGCAAGAATCTTCTGTTTATCGCGGGCGGTGTAGGACTTGCGCCGCTGCGCTCGGTTATCAACTACTGCCGTCATTACCGTGATCGCTATGGTGACATCGACATCGTATACGGTTCGAGAAGCAAGGACGATCTTCTGGATTATCGGGAGATCATCGAGGAATGGTCTACCGATGCGGGTGTAAAGGTTCACTTGACCATTGACCGCGAGCAGGAAGGCTGGGACGGACACGTGGGATTCGTTCCCAACTACGTCAAGGAGCTTGGCTTTGATACGAATAAGACTGCCGTTCTGTGCGGTCCTCCTATCATGATCAAGTTTACGTTGGAGGGACTTTGCGCTCTCGGCTTCGACAAGACCCAGATTTATACCACTCTGGAGCTTCGCATGAAGTGCGGTGTGGGAAAATGCGGAAGATGTAATGTGGGCGCTAAGTACGTTTGCAAGGACGGACCCGTATTCCGTTGCGACGAGCTGGATGAGCTTCCCGATGAGTATTAAAGGAGAGGTAACATGGAAAAATTAGTCAGTATCTTTTTGTTCGGCAAAAAGTATGAGGTGCCGGAGAATTTAACAATTATGACCGCAATGGAATACGCAGGCTACCAGCTCGTCAGGGGATGCGGATGCCGCAACGGCTTCTGCGGTGCTTGCGCGACCATTTACCGTATCAAGGGCGACCGTGAGCTGAAGGCTTGTCTCGCTTGTCAGACCAAGGTCGAGGACAATATGTATATTGCCACTCTGCCTTTCTTCCCCCTGGTAAAGCAGGTTTACGACATCAACGAGATTCCCACCACCGAGGCAGTTATGATGCAGCTGTATCCCGAGATCTATGCTTGTATCGGCTGTAACGCTTGTACCAAGGCATGTACCCAGGGACTGAACGTTATGCAGTACATCGCGTACGCGCAGCGCGGTGATTTTGAGAAGTGCGCAGAGGAATCCTTTGACTGCGTGATGTGCGGTGTTTGCTCGTCCAGATGCCCCGCAGGCATTTCTCATCCCCAGGTGGCAATGCTCGCCAGAAGAATCAACGGAAAATATCTGGCTCCCGGATGCGGTCACCTTGAGGACCGTGTCAAGGAGATCAAGAACGGTGATTTCAATGAGCTGATTGAAGCGCTGATGCAGAAGCCCGTCTCCGAGATGAAAGAGCTTTACAACAACCGTGAGATTGAGAAATAAGGAGGGCATGAACGATGTATTCTGAGAAGTTTCAAGCATCCATTGCCGCGGTAGAAGCGGCAAGAGAGAAGAATATAGCTCTGGAGCCCGTTCGTATGACGGCAGAGCAAAAGGAAACCGTACTCGCCTCCTTCCACCCCGACTATAAGGTGGACGAGTTCGCGGTCCTGACCGTTGGTCCCAACAAGGGAGACAAGGTACCGAAGGAGCTTGCTGAAATCCTGCAAGCCCATAGTCGCATTACGGCTGACAGCGTGGATTTGGCACATCCCGACTACGAGACCGACGTTTTGGTCATCGGTGGCGGCGGAGCGGGTGCTTCGGCGGCGATCGAGGCACATGAGGCAGGCGCTGACGTTATGGTTGTCACCAAGCTTCGCATGGGTGACGCCAACACCATGATGGCTGAGGGCGGCATTCAGGCGGCTGACAAGCCCAACGACTCTCCCGCGATCCACTTTGTGGACGCATTCGGCGGCGGACACTTTGCCGCAAAGAGAGAGCTTCTTTCTAAGCTGGTTTGCGACGCTCCCGAGGCAATTCAGTGGCTGAGTAATCTCGGCGTGGAATTTGATAAGGATGCGGACGGAACCATGGTGACCACCCACGGGGGCGGAACCTCCCGCAAGCGTATGCACGCCGCAAAGGACTATTCGGGTGCGGAGATCATGAGAACTCTCCGTGATGAGGTGCTCAACCGTCAGATTCCCGTGGTGGACTTTACCGCGGCAATCGAGCTGATCCTGGATGAGAAAGGCAATGCGGCAGGTGCGGTCCTGATGAACATGGAAACCAAAGAGCTTTTGGTTGCCAAGGCAAAGACTGTGATCATCGCTACGGGCGGTGCGGGACGTATGCACTATCAGGGCTTCCCGACCTCCAACCACTATGGCGCGACCGCTGACGGACTGGTGCTTGGCTACCGTGTCGGTGCGAAGCTTCTGTATGCGGAGACCCTGCAGTATCACCCCACGGGTGTGGCATATCCCGAGCAGATCTTCGGTGCGCTTGTTACCGAGAAGGTTCGTTCCTTGGGCGCAAAGCTGGTCAACAATAATGGTGAAGTCTTTATGCATCCTCTGGAGACCCGTGACGTCACCGCGGCAACCATCATTCGTGAGTGCTCCGAGAGAGGAAACGGTGTGGATACGGGCAATGGCGACGGTATTTGGCTCGATACTCCTATGATTGAGAAGATTGGTGGAGAGGGAACGATCATGAAGAGAATTCCCGCCATGTGGAGAATGTTCGACAAGTACGGTATTGATATTCGTAAGGAGCCCATCCTGATTTATCCTACGCTTCACTATCAGAATGGTGGCTTGGATATCAACGCGGACGGAATGACCACCAACGTGGAGAATCTGTTTGTTGCCGGTGAGGCAGTGGGCGGTATTCACGGAAAGAACCGCTTGATGGGCAACTCGTTGCTCGACATCATTGTATTCGGTAGAAGCGCGGGTAAGAATGCGGCTGCCAAGGCAAAGAACGTGACCGTCGGCGCTCTGACACTGGATCACGTTGCTCGCTTCGAGAAGGAGATTGCAGACGCGAAGATTGATACGGATATCGTATCCCCCAAGCTTCTGCCCGACTATACGAAAAAGAGATAAGAAAAGAGGCGCATTGACATGAGTTTATTTGGTGGAGTCATTTCCATTAGCAATATCATTACCATGCTGTTCGTGGTGTTTGCGGTTCTTCTGGGCGGTTACGCCTTGGGAAGAATCACCATCAAGGGAATTTCTCTTGGTGACGCAGGTGTGTTTATCGTCGCCCTGATCTGCGGAGCGCTCTTGTTCCACGTGAATGAGGCAGGTGCACTTGTGACCGATCTCACCGCAAAGCCCTATGATTTCAATTCGGGACTTTCTCTCATCGAAAGTTTTGGACTGATCCTTTTCGTGACCTCGGTCGGCTTTATCGCGGGACCCAAGTTCTTCGGAAACTTCAAGAGAAACTTCAAATCCTATGTATTGCTTGGCTTGGTGGTTATCATTGCGGGCGGACTTGCCGCTGTGGGATGTATTTATCTGGGTGAGGCAGTCGGCTATGGCGCGTCTATCGAGACGCAGGACGGCTTTGTGGCAATGATCGTCGGACTTCTGTCGGGATCTCTGACCTCGACTCCCGCGTTCTCCGCCGCAAAGGCAACCGTTGCGCCCGAGTTGCAGGGACTTGTTTCGGTGGGTCACGGAATTGCGTACATCTTTGGCGTTGTTGGTGTTGTTCTGTTCGTGCAGCTGATTCCCAAGCTTATGAAGGCGAACATGGAAGAGGAGCGTGCAAAGCTGGTTGTAAAGTCTGAGGAAGAGAAGAAGCCCTTTGCGGGCAAGCTTTTCCACATCGATCACATGGGTATTGCCGCTTTCTCCTTGGCAGCCATTGTTGGCGCGATTCTTGGCGGAATTAAGATCCCCTTGTCGGGTGACGGTTTGAGCGGAACCTGCTTCTCGCTGACCACCACGGGCGGATGTCTCCTTGTGAGCCTGATCCTCGGACACTTCGGACGCTTCGGCAGAGTAAACATCATGCCCTCCGCGAGCACCTTGAAGCTTTTCCGTGAGTTGGGTCTGGTTCTGTTCCTTGTGGGAGCGGGTATTCCCGGTGGCGCGGAATTCGTGGCAAACTTTGATCCCATGTACTTCGTATACGGAATCCTTATGACGATCGTTCCCATGATCCTTGGCTTCCTTTTTGCCAAGTATGTGCTCAAGCTCAGCCTGTTCAACAATCTGGGCTCGATCACGGGTGGTATGACCAGCACCCCCGCACTGGGTACGCTGATCAACACGGCAGGCACCGAGGACGTAGCAGCAGCATACGCCGCTACTTACCCCATTGCTCTGATCGCCGTCGTTCTGGTTTCCCAGTTCCTGATTATTTTGTTCTGATTTTCAAAAGAGAGCAGATGCCGATTCGGCATCTGCTCTCTTATTGATTTTTCAAACGAATATTACGGATTTATCATTTCGTTTTAAATATAAATTTGTTATAATGGACTTGTAAAATCCGAAAGGGAGAAATTTGATACGAAGTTTGAAAATTTGGTAGTGGGTGTGATCGGACTCGGTATGGGCGCGTTGCGTCTGAAAGGCGCGATTGCCTATGGCGCGAGGATCGGCTTGATCTGTGATACCGACGCGGAGCGTTTGAAGACGGTCGGTTAGGAGAACGGAATTCCCGAGGAGCACCACCGATTATAACGACATTCTTCGAAATAAGGAGATCAATGATGAAGAGATCGAAATGACCGTTTTGGAGGGTGCCAAGACCGTATCGGCTTATTGAGTCCTCAAGGACAGGAACAATCGTTAATCCCGATTATAATTTTTGAATACAGAAAGAGGCTGATTTAATCAGCCTCTTTTTGATTGAATTACTTTTGATCGAGAATATAGTCTCCCGTTTTGGGATCCTTTAGATTGAGAAGTGCCATAATGAGCGCCATGCGAACGTGGAGTCCGCTCTTGATCTGCTCAAAGTATGCCGCACGGGGGTCGTCGTCTACCTCGGGGGTGATCTCGTCTACGCGGGGCAGGGGATGAAGCACTGCCATGGTGGGCTTTGCCAGCTTCATCTTCTCGCCGTCCAAAATGTACACACCCTTGAATTTCAGGTATTCCTCGGGGGACGCAAAGCGCTCCTGCTGAATACGGGTCATATAGAGAATATCCAAATTCCCGATGGCATCCTCCAAGCTGTTGGTCTCTACGTAGTCCATGCCTTCGGTAATACATTCCTTTGGCATCTTTAACTCTTCAGGGGAGATAAAGTAGAACTTAATCCCCGTATAGCGGGTCAGGCTCTTTGCCAGGGAGTGAACGGTTCTTCCGTATTTCAGGTCGCCGCAGAAACCGATGGTGAAATTATCCAGACGTCCGAGACGCTTTTTAATGGTGTGCATGTCCAGAAGGGTCTGGGTGGGATGCTCGTTTCCTCCGTCACCCGCGTTGATGATCGGGATTTCGGAATATTTTGCCGCCAATATAGGAGAGCCCGCGATGGGATGGCGCATGGCAATGATGTCGGCATATACCTGAATGACCCGTACCGTATCCTCTACGGTCTCACCCTTGCTGACGCTGGAAACGTCCGCGGAGGGGAAGCCGATCACGTCACCGCCGAGCTTCTGCATTGCGGTCTCATGGGACAGACGCGTACGTGTGCTTGCCTCGTAGAACAGAGTGGCAAGGCGCTTGCGAGCGGCAATGTCCTGATAGAGGGTAGGATCTGCTTCAATGGAGGAAGCAAGATCAAGGATCCTTTCGGTCTCTTCGCGGGACAGATCGAAGGGCTGCAACAGATGACGGATCATAGTAGGGATCTCCTTTGCTTTTTTGATAAAATTCAACATCCTTAGTATATCACAGTTTGAAAAAAGAGTCAAGGAAATTTGTCGAAGTTTCCAAAAGAAAAAACCATATTCCCATGAAAGGGAGTATGGCTTTTTGATGAATTGCGTTCAATCGTGACGGGTCTCGTCCTAAAATACCTCGCAAAATCTTTCTGCAAAAGAGGGCTCCTCTTTGTCCCTGTTGGGGTTGATTATGGTCAGCAATACGGAGATTAGACGGGGAATTTTGCTTGTCAGAATTGTTTTTCTCTAAGGTACAAATTCGTCGGATGGCTGCCGCGCCACCGATGGATTTCTTTTTGTCATTTTTTTCATATTCTTTTTCTCGTCCCTGTTGGATATTTTTTGGAGTACTTACAAATAATATCCTTGAGCATATCAAACATTTGAATAAGGAGAATTTAGATAAATGAAAGCAACAGGAATTGTGAGAAGAATCGACGACCTTGGTCGTGTGGTGATTCCCAAGGAGATTCGAAGAACCATGCGCATTCGCGAGGGTGACCCGCTGGAAATATATACCGATCGGGAAGGAGAAGTTATTTTTAAGAAATATTCCCCCATTGGAGAGATGACGGGATTTGCCGCTCAATATGCGGAGACACTATACAAGACTTGCGGGATGGCGGTACTCATCACCGATCGGGATGCGGTGATCGCATCGGCGGGAGTCTCCCGAAAGGAATATGCCGATAAGTCCTTATCCGACGAATTGGAAGAGATTATGGAAGGCAGAGGAATGTATCTTTCCCGAGAAGGCGGCGAACGAATCTTTGCCACGGCGGACGGCAAGAATCATTACGTGAGCTGTGCTATGCCTATTCTCAGTGAGGGAGATGTGGTTGGTTGTGTCGCGTCTCTTTGTGAAATGGGAAGTGAACGGTCGAGGGAGGCGATCGGCTCGGACATTGAAGCTAAGCTGATTTTGACGGCGGCGGGATTCTTAGGCAGGCAGTTGGAATCCTAAATACAGAAGACGGTTGCTTTGCAACCGTCTTTTTAGTTGACAGTCGGGGGAGTTTATGGTACAATAAGCTTACGTCGAACCCACCTCTTCTCCTTTACATATATATTATATTGGGAGCGGTCCGCTCCCACGATAGGAGGTAGAGAGAATGACGGAATCAATGAGACTGAGCGCTCTTTCGGTTGGTAGCTGTATGCAAGTGACCGCCGTGGAGAGCGAAGAATACATGAAAAGGCGTCTGGAGGACCTTGGATTTTGTCCAAACACCCGAGTGCGGTGCTTGTACAGAGCCCCTTTGGGCGACCCAACCGCTTATCTGATACGAGGAACGGTCATTGCCTTGCGGCAAAAGGATGCCCAAGGCGTGATGGGTATAGGAGATGATCATGGAAGCGAATGAATCGAAGATCATCACGGTGGCTCTTGCGGGAAACCCGAACGTAGGGAAAAGTACCCTGTTTAATTCGTTGACGGGATTACGTCAGCATACGGGAAATTGGACGGGAAAGACTGTGGGATGCGCGGAGGGGATGTGCCGCAGGGCAAGGATGCCTATGCGAATTGTGGATCTCCCTGGGACCTACTCTTTATACGCGCATTCCGAAGAGGAACGGTTGGCGGGGGAGTATATCCGATCGGGAGCGGCGGATCTGGTTGCCGTTGTCGTAGACGGCGGGAGTCTATCCCGCAATTTGATTTTACTGTTACAGATCATGGAACTGACCCCACGGGTGGTTCTGTGTGTTAATCTGTTGGATGAAGCCGAAAAGAAAGGCATTTTTGTGGATCTTCCCGTACTGTCGGAACGCTTGGGGATTCCCGTGGTCGGTATGTCGGCAAGAAGTGGGCGGGGGATCGAAGAAGCGATTCGATTGTTTGAAGCACTTCCCGCACCGTCAAAGCAAATGCCTTGCGGCGAGGAGTCCCTTGCCGATCGGGCAGAGAGGATTGCCGCTGAGGTGGTGTCCGTGAGCCGTGACCCATCTCTGCGAGATCGGGCATGGGATCGCATATTGACGGGGAAATATACAGCGTTTCCTTTTATGATTCTACTGCTTGCGGGAATTCTGTGGCTGACAGCGGTAGGGGCAAATGCTCCGTCGGAAGGACTTTTTTGGCTCTTTTCGAGATTGGAGACGGGAATGCGGTCTGTATTGATTGGGATGAACGCCCCTGCTTGGTTGATCGGCGCGCTCATGGACGGAATTTTTAGGACGGTTTCCTGGGTGGTGGCTGTGATGCTTCCTCCGATGGCGATCTTCTTCCCACTGTTTACGCTTCTGGAGGACCTTGGGGTTTTGCCGAGAATTGCCTTTAATCTGGATCGGTGTTTTCGATCCTGCGACGCTTGCGGCAAGCAAGCTCTTACCATGTGAAAAGGGAAAATGAGAAAGGAGACGGGTATGAAAACAAGCTCTTATCGACTATTCGCTGAGCGCTTTGGTCGGCAGTTGCTTTTTGCGTTGGTGTCCGATCTGCACGGTGAGGATCCCAGTAAGGCTTTGGACGTATTGCGTGAAAAACGTCCCGATTACATTCTGATGCCCGGGGACATTTTGGAACGATTGAATGGGGAGGACGATTTCAAGCATCAAAATGGCTTCCGTTTGCTTTCGGAAGCAGCCGAGATAGCTCCCGTATTTTACTGTACGGGAAATCATGAGGACGGCGGTGTTCACTCCTGGCGTGTTTCATGGAACATAAGGACCAAGCCAAGGGTGTATCATGAAACTGACCGTTACCTCATCCGTGAGAGCGGAGTGAACTTTTTAGAGGATTCCTTTATGATACGGGACGGCATCGCCTTTGGTGGGCTTCAATCGGGATTGATCAACGAGGGGGGAAAGCCCTCGCTTGCATGGTTGGACGAATTTTTTGCGTTGGACATGCCAAAGGTGCTTCTTTGCCATCATCCAGAGTATTATGAGAAATATCTAAAGGAGCGCCCCATCGATTTGATCGTCAGCGGACATGCCCACGGCGGTCAGTGGAGATTCTTCGGTCGGGGCGTGTTTGCCCCCGGGCAGGGCATCTTTCCAAAGTACACCCGCGGTGTGCACGATGACCGATTTGTAATTGGAACGGGACTGAAAAAGGGAAGCGTTCTGATTCCCCGTCTCTTCAACTCTCCCGAGATTGTGTTTGTTCATGGAACATGAATGGGAGGAGTAGACAAAAAAGCAAAAATCTGTCCAAACAGGACAGATTTTTGCTTTTTAGGATTGAGTTCTTTATGGATTAGGGTGTACAATAACCCACGAGGAAAACGGTTGTCATGGGGGATATCATGGCAAAGATTAAAATGGATATGACAAAAGGAAATATCCTTCGTCAGATCATTCTGTTTTCGTTGCCGCTTGTGGCAACCTCGCTGATTCATCAGCTTTTTAATACGGCGGTATCTCAATGGGTGGCGTGCTTTATGGTGCTGGGCTATATGATGAAGAGCGATGGGCTTTGTAAATTTGAATGGAAAAAGCTTGGAATCCACTGTTCGACGTTCAAAAGTATTCTCGCCATTGGGATTCCTTCGGGCATCCAAAGCTCCATGTTTGCGATTGGCAACACGGTGATGCAAACCGCGCTGAACTCCTTTAACAGCAGTGTGTACGTATCGGAAAGCTCTATCTCCTCTAACGTGGGAACCTATACGCAGATGATCTGCGGGGGCTTCGTTCAGGCAACGCAGGTCTTTGTGGGACAGAACACAGGCGCGAGAAATATGGAGCGAATCCGAAAGGGAGTCAGGCTCAGCTTGTTGGTAACGGTTTTGAGTTCTATTGTACTGAATTTGGTCAGCGGATCGATTCTTGGGGCATTCGCGCCGGGCAATGCCGAGGTGGTCGAGTTTGCCAAGATCAAGCTGGTTATTTTCGCTGCTTACGGCGGGTGAAAAAAGGGAACAGGAAGCGGCAGAAGCCGTTGCATGATAAAAAGAAGCCGTGAGCGAATGCTCACGGCTTCTTTTTATGCGTTCAAGCCCTCATAGACCAGATTGCGGATGATGGGATGAATCATGGTGTGTGCATATTCACAGTTCAAAAGATGGATGGCGAAGTGGAACGCCAAACGGTTGTCGGTGTCCATCAGTACGTGGTGTCCCGTAGCGCTGCTCCAACCAAATTCGCCGATGGGAGACAGGCACATGGAAACGGTGGGATCCATATGCACCCGACAGCAAAGACCGAAGCCGTAGCCGAACCGACGCTTTGTTATCAGATCGTCCAGCTGTACGGGGGACAAACGGTTCTCTCGGAAGAGCTGAACGGTTTCCGACTTGAGAATCCGATAGCCGTTTTCTGCCGTTCCTCCACAGGCAATGGGAGTAATAATTTTCATATACTCGTCTACCGAGCCAAAGAGACCCGCGCCGCCGCTTTCATAATAGGGGGTAAACTCATAATCGTTTTTACAGGGAACGGGCTCAGCCAGCGCCGCGCCGTTGCGGTAATTGTACATAGCAGAGAACCTTGTTGCTTGTTCGGGTGTGGGATGGAATCCCATGTTATGGATTCCCAACGGTCGGAAGAGAACGGTATCCAGATAATCCGAGAATTTCATGCCCGAAGCCACCTCTGCCACCGCCGCCAGTACGTCGTGGCAAAAGCTGTAGAGATAGCGTGTGCCGGGATCAAAATTCAAGGGTTCTTTTGCCATGGCGGAAACGATCTCTCGGGTGTTCCCCCCCTTGGCGATTGCCGCTTGGATGGCATCCTTCTTGGAACCGTAATCCAGTCCCGCGCTCATGGTAAAGAGCTGCTCTACCGTCATGGCGCTTTTGGATGGACGGAGTATGCCCTCCGATTCACGGACGGTCATGTCCGCAAATTCGGGCAGATATTTTTCCACGGGATCGGAGAGGGAGAGCTTGCCATCCTCCACCAGTCGCATGGTAGCAATACAGGTGATGACCTTGGTGGCGGAATAGAGCCAATACAGGTCATTCGAGCTGACGGGGCGGGAGCCTTCCGCGTTCGCGTAGCCTATGCCGGTTCGATAAACGGTCTTTCCGTCGACGGTAACCGACATCTCACAGGCGGGAATCCCACGCCGTGGCATGTCCTTCAAATAGGCATCCAATTTTGAGAAATTCATGATGGAAACGCTCCTTCTTCAAAAGTATCGGTGATTTTAGCACCGAAAGGAAAGAAAGTCAGTCGTGCCAGCTTGAGTGCTTGGATTCCTCGGAAGAAGCCGATGACGGTCATGATACAAAGCACACCCGTCAAAAGGCAGAGAAAGGTGAACCACCAACCGATAAAGACTGCCCAAAGCACATTGGCAATGGGATGTCTGCCCGAATGGATTTCTATCTTTTTTCCATAAGGAAACATGGTGACCCATGCGTGCTTATAGCAAATCCTTCCCGCGGGGAATCCAATGATCGTCAAGCAAAGTGCAACACCAATGGAGGCAAAGATCAGTCCGAGCCAAAGCCCACCCAAGAAGAACCAAACGATATTGGAAAAAACAGTTTTGACTGTCCAAACGCGTTTGAAGGTAGTGATCGCTTTTTCTTTTTCCACTCTTTACTCCTGTTTTCATTCAAATTATGCAAGCTTGGCTTCCAGGCGCTTGCGGATTGCCTTGATAAAGCCCGCGGAGTTGACAGCGGTTGCCGTATAGCCCTCGCTGACCAATCCCACAAGGTCCTTAGTCATGATGCCGTCGTTGAGCGTGTCAATGCAAGCCTCCTCCAGCTTGTCGGCAAAGGTTACCAGCTCGGGAAGCGCATCCAACTCACCTCTCTTGCGCAGAGCCCCCGACCAAGCGTAGATGGTTGCCATGGGGTTGGTAGAGGTATCCTCGCCCTTGAGGTAGCGGTAGTAGTGACGAGTCACCGTGCCGTGAGCCGCCTCATATTCGTATTTCCCGTCGGGGGAAACCAACACAGAGGTCATCATTGCCAGAGAACCGAAGGCGGTGGAGACCATGTCGGACATGACATCTCCGTCGTAATTCTTGCAAGCCCAGATGTAGCCACCCTCACTGCGGATGACACGAGCCACCGCGTCGTCGATGAGGGTGTAGAAGTATTCGATGCCAAGCTTGTCAAACTTTTCCTTATAATCTCTATCGAAGATCTCCTGGAAGGTCAGCTTAAAGGTTTGATCATATTTCTTGGAAATGGTATCCTTAGTAGCGAACCAAAGGTCCTGCTTGGTATCGATGGCGTACTGGAAGCAAGAGTGAGCAAAGGACTCGATGGAGGAATCCTTGTTGTACTGTCCCTGCAGAACACCGCCACACTCAAAGTCATAGATGGTCTCACGGAATTCCTTGCCGTCTGCGGCTGTAAACACAAGCTCTGCCTTTCCGGGGCCCTCTACACGGTGCTCGGTTGCCTTATACTCGTCGCCGTATGCGTGACGCGCGATGGTAATGGGTTTCTTCCAGTTGCGAACGGCGGGCTTGATGGAATCAATGAGAATAGGAGCACGGAATACAGTTCCGTCTAAGATCGCACGGATGGTGCCGTTGGGGCTCTTCCACATTTCGGAAAGGTTGTATTCCTCCACTCTCTGCTTGTTGGGCGTAATGGTAGCGCACTTTACGGCGACACCGTACTTGAGAGTGGCGTTGGCACTGTCCACCGTGACCTGATCCTTCGTCTTTTCACGCTCGGGAAGCCCCAAGTCGTAGTACTCGGTTTTCAGATCCACGAAGGGCAGAAGGAGCTCGTCCTTGATCATCTGCCAAAGAATTCTTGTCATTTCGTCCCCGTCCATTTCAACGAGGGGCGTTTTCATTTGAATTTTTTTCATCGTTCAATACCTCCGAACAATTTGAAAAATGTTTTTTATTTATCGATCCTGAATCAGGCGACCGATCAAAAGATTGTTTTTCCGCAGACGCTTTTGGAAAAGGTCAAAGGGGAGAGTGCGAGAGAGATTCCACGTGCGCTCGAAAAGCACTGCCAGTGTTTCCATAATACGGCAGATCTCCATCTCATAGGCGCACTGCCAAGAGGAGATCTGCGCTCCGATGACACGGTCTGTGGGGGGGCAGGTGGACGGGATTGACGGTGGCCGCCGAATGCTCCCACCAGTGCTGAAGATTGTAAACGTCCCATTCATATATGTCGCGGGCGCACCATCTGCCATAATTGAAGCCGGGGGTAATATCGAGCGGCTGCCGGGAGCCGTTGATAATGCGAAAGCCCTCGGCGATGAGACCGTCTGCCATGTGGTAGTGTGACTCCCACGTAATGACGATGGTCTCCTTGGGAATTCGCTCGTCGTCGATGAAATGCAGATGCAGATACTTGATCTTTAAAAGAAGCAAACATCGATGTAACGGTCCACGGTAATGGCGGGATGCCATTCTCTGGCAAGATCCACCATCAGCGCGCGGTATTCCTTGTCGGGATGATCCTCGATGAGGAGCTTTGCCACCTCAATCTGTCCGTTCTTGATTTCCATGATCTGCAGAAAAGAGGCGATGGCATAGAGAATGCCTTCCTCGGTGGAAGCCGATAGAACGATTCCCTCACGGGTTTCGATCCGATAGTGATCGGAGGGGGAGAGAGGCATCCTTGACCAGACAGATGCTTCCCTCGCCTACGGAAACATTCTTGTAAAAGATCTTCTTAACCGATACGCAGAGGGTGGAGCGCGCTCGCTTCCACTCGATTACATCGGTGTAGGCGCAAAGTGGGAGAAAAGAGAACCCTCATATTCCTCCAGCTTTTTTGGGAAGGGAACCAATGCTTTTAACATGAGGCTCCATTCTCCTCCTTTTAAGATTTCTTGTCTGCGCACAAGGACAAAAGCTGTTCCGCAACGGCAGAGCCAAAGATTTGACGACCCTCGGGATTGTAATGATAGGGGTCGGTCTTTTTGTCGCTGTGAGGCTTCATCAAGGAATAGGCATCAAAGCAGGGAAGCCCTTCTTCCTTGGCAATGGCAAGAACCTCTTGGTTATATGCTACCACATTGCGATCAAGCGCAAGAAGATTTTCCCGCTCCTCCACTGAAATGGGAGCCGCGTGCACAGTGGGATCCCCCATTACCTCCGAGATCGGAGTGGAAAGCCCCAACAAAAACTTGGCGTGGGGAAGAAGCGCACGCAGCTTGGACAGAACCCGTCTGTAATTTTTTCCGTACTCCTCGGGTGATTGTCCGTGCGTATGTAAGCCATTGTTGAAATAGACCGCCTCAAAGCAAAAGTTGTTTTGACGGCAGAATAGATCGATCTCCTCCACAAGGTATGGAGAGTCCACGCCCTTGGAGGTGGCGAAGGTGGAGAGGGTGACGCTGCCGTCAAGTGCGCGGTAGGCGTCGCTCCTGCTTCCCCAGACGATGGAATCGCCGATGGCGAGACAACGAGCCTTGCTTGTGTCCGCATCCTCGTTCCAACCGTAAGTCCATTCAATTTTCTCGTTTGCCATATCTATCGTTCAATCCTCGCTATGGTTTTTGTAATAGTTCATCAGACAACCGTCCAGAATGATCTCCTTTTCGGCAGAGGTAAGCCCCTTGACGTAAAGGGTCAGATTCTCTACGCTTCCGTCAGCGCGGAGAACCTTAGCCGAGAATTCCTCCTTGCCTTCGAGGATTGCTTGACGAATGCCGCCTACGAATACGTAATCGCCCACCTCATAGGGGAACTCAGTGCCCTCTGCAAGGGTGAAGGGGAGAATACCCCAGTTGATGCAGTTGGAGCGATAACGCTTGGTAGCAAACTCATAGCAGATGTTGCCGAAGCCGCCCAGCACCTTCTGGCAGGATGCCGCCTGCTCACGTGCCGAGCCGTCACCGGGCTTGTTGGCAAAGACGCAGGAGCCAAACTGGGTGGTGTTCATCAGAGACTCAACGTCACCGAGCTTGGAAAGAACGTTTTGAAGCTCCTCGGGAGCATCGCCGTTTCTTCTTGCTGCCTCGGTAGCCGCAACCTGCTTAGAACGTCCCACGTATTCGGGGACACGGCGGGAGAGCGCGAATTCGGAAAGGCGCAGGGGATTCGAACGGTAGGAAGAGGTTTCGCCCGAGGGGATTAGCTCATCGGTGGTGGTGACGGGGTCACGGATCACTGCCGCCAGCTTGAGGAGCAGATTGTCGGAAAGCTCGTACTGGGTGGGCCAATCGGTGATGTTGGGACCGAGGATCAGCTCGGCGGAGGGGTCTGCCTTGCCGAAGCCGTAGTAAACTCTCTTCTTGTATACGGAAGAGTCAAAGTGATATTCATGAGGCGTGTATTCGTAATCCACGTCGGTTGCCGCCGTAATGACGCCGCCGTTGCGTGCCGTTGCCGCAATGCTGCGGGCATCCATCAGCGCTACACCCGAAAGCTGACCCTCACCGGGCTTGGAGCCCTCACGGTTGGGGAAGTTACGGGTGGTATGACGGAGAGACAGACCGTTGTTGGCGGGAACGTCGCCTGCGCCAAAGCAAGGGCCGCAGAAAGAAGGCTTAATGACAGCGCCTGCCTGCAAGAGCTCGGCGCTCACGCCGATCTTGGTCAGTTCAAGAGAAACGGGGACACTGGTGGGGTAGACAGACAAAGAGAAGTAGCCGTTGCCCGTGCTCTGATCCTTCAGAATGGCAGACGCTTCATCAATGCTGTCAAACATACCGCCCGCGCAGCCCGCAATGATTCCTTGATCGGCAAGAACCTTCCCGTCCTTGACTTTGGAACGAAGATCAAGGGTACACTTGCCGAATTTCTTTTTTGCTTCTTCTTCGACCTTGGCTAAAATCTCGTCCGCATGCTCCACAAATTCATGGATGGTGTAGGCGTTGGAGGGGTGGAAGGGAAGCGCGATCATGGATTCCATCTTGGAGAGGTCGATCTCGATCATGGCATCGTAATATGCCACCTTACCGGGCTTCAGCTCACGGTATTCTTCGGGTCTTCCGTGAATTTCGTAATGCTTCTTGACGACCTCGTCGGTCTCCCAAATGGAGGAGAGACAGGTGGTCTCGGTGGTCATGACGTCGATGCCGTTACGGAAGTCGATGGGAAGATTCTTTACACCGGGTCCCACAAATTCAAGAACCTTGTTCTTGACAAATCCGTTCCCGAAGGTGGCGCCTACCAAAGCGATGGCGACGTCGTGGGGACCGATGCCCTTTTTGGGAGACCCCGTCAGATAGACGAGAACGACCTCGGGCGCCTTTACATCATAGGTGTTTTTGAGCAGCTGCTTAACAAGCTCGGGACCGCCTTCGCCCACACCCATGGTGCCGAGCGCGCCGTAGCGGGTATGAGAGTCGGAGCCGAGGATCATTTTTCCGCAGCCTGCCAGCTCCTCGCGGGCATAGGAATGGATCACGCTCTGGTTGGCGGGAACGTAGATCCCACCGTATTTCTTGGCGGCGGACAGACCGAATACGTGGTCGTCCTCATTGATGGTACCGCCAACGGCACAGAGAGAGTTGTGACAGTTGGTCATGGCATAGGGAATAGGAAATTCACGCAGACCGCTGGCACGGGCAGTCTGAATAATGCCCACGTAGGTAATATCGTGAGAAACCAGCGCGTCGAAACGGATGCGGAGGTCGGACTCGCTTTCGCCACAGTTGTGTGCGTGCAGAATCGAATAGGCGATGGTGTTTTTTCTCGCCTCGGCGGGTGATAGCTCTGCGGTGGCAGAAACCTTGCCATCCACTAAGTATACACCGCGTTCAGTCAGCTTAACCATAGTTTTTACTCCTTTGGAATCACAAATGTATTGACAACATAATATTATACAATAGAATTGTAGAAAAGTCAATAGAAAACAGGAGGTTTTATGGTGTATCTTGCGGGACTTTACATGAGATTATCAAAAGAGGACGGAGCGAGGGAAAGCGCGGGAATGGAAGGACAGAGACTCTTGCTTCGTTCCTATGCCGAGCGTCGGGGATTTCATGTCATTGAGGAATATGTGGATGACGGATATAGCGGGACAAACTATGACCGTCCCGGCTTTTTGAGAATGCTTCGGGACATTGAAGAGGGGAGGATCAACATGGTATTGACGAAGGATTTATCGAGACTCGGCAGAAATTATCTTGCCTCGGGGGAGCTGACGGAGGAATATTTTCCCCAAAAAAATGTGCGGTTTATTGCAATTAACGATGGGTACGATTCTGATGAAGGGGAGGACGATATGGCACCCTTTCGGCACGTAATCAACGAGATGTACGCCAGAGATATTTCCAAAAAGATCCGTTCCTCTCTTTACGCAAAAATGCGGGACGGACAATACATAGGGAGCTTTCCCCCTTACGGGTATCAAAAGTCGGAAAAACATAAAAACAAGCTGGTGGTCGACCGTGAGGCGGCGGATATCGTTCGGTGGATTTTTCGTTCGGCGGCAAAAGGAGAAACAACGAAAAATATTGTCGAAAAATTAAATGAAGAGAAGATTCCTGTTCCTTTGGATCACCGACGGATTCGGGAGGGAAAAGAGGGCCTCGACAGAAAATGGACAGCCTCGGGAGTTTGCAAAATTCTCAGAAATCAAGTGTATCTCGGGCATACGCTCCAAGGAAAAAGCAGAAAACCAAGCTTTCGGAGTGAAAGGAGCTATGCAAGGAAAAGAGAAGATTGGATCGTGACGAAAAATACACATATACCCTTGGTCGAGGAAGAGATCTTTGTTCGGGCGCAACGAAGAAAGCAGGGACACTGATTTTCTCTTTTCATGTGTATGGGGCTTGGGTGTCACGCAGTAGGTGTGACGGGTTGTCGGATTGTGGATTCCAAGCGGGAGCGGTTGATCGCCATACTGACCAACGCGTTTGTTCCTTGTAATGGCAGATTGCCCACCCTGATCGCGCTTTCCACTCTTTTCTTTGCCACGGGGCAGGGAATTTGGGGGACATTAGGGGCATCTGTAGCTCTTTCACTGATGATAATCGTGTCGATTTTTGCAACGTTTGCTTGTTCCAAGCTTCTTTCCAAAACCCTCCTTCGTGGGGAACCCTCTGCCTTTGCGTTAGAGCTTCCGCCCTATCGGATTCCGAGAGTGGGGCAGGTGCTTGTGCGATCGGTGTTGGATCGAACGCTTCATGTTCTGGGGAGGGCGATCTGTGTGGCCGCACCCGCAGGCTTGATCTTATGGCTTCTTGCCAATCAAGCGGTCGGAGGAATTTCCTTGCTATCTTGGATCGCAACCTTTCTCGATCCTTTCGCACGGGTTCTCTGTCTGGATGGAGCAATCTTGCTTGGCTTCTTGCTGGCACTTCCAGCCAACGAGATTGTTCTTCCCGTGATTCTCATGACCTATACCTCATCATCGGGTCTTGTGGAATATGAGAGCTTGGAGGCACTGGGGGGGATGCTGATCGGAAACGGATGGACAGCAATTACGGCGCTCTGTGTTTGCTTTTTCATGTTATTTCATTACCCATGCGCAACCGCTCTTTGGACCGTCAAGCGGGAGTCCGGAAAGCTTCGCTATATGCTCCTTGCCGCAATTTTACCTACCGTTTTGGGTATTTTGCTATGTTTTTTCACCTTTTTGGCAGTAAATTTGTTTGTTTAAACTTTAACAAACTCTTGCAAGATTCGATATTTTGTGCTATAATTTTCTGTAATATGAAGGAATTTTATGTCCTGCCTGGTTGGGCGGACCAAAATAATAAGGAGAATAAAAATGGAAACAGTAAAAAAGTATTTGAAACGGTATTTTATTGATGCCATGGGAGCAATGGCGCTGGGACTTTTTGCGTCCCTTCTGATCGGAACAATTTTTGGAACGATCTACAAGTACACAGAGCTTGAATTTCTGAATACCATTGCCAACTATGCCAAAGCGGCAACGGGAATGGCAATCGGTGTTGCCATCGCTCACCGTCTCGGTGCGCATCCTCTCGTGATGTTCTCCTGCGCCGCGGTAGGTGCTATGTCCAACGCCATGGGCGCCATCGTGGCAAACGAGGGCGGAACGATATTAAAATGGGCGGCGACGGCGGGCGACGGTTCGGGTGTGTTCTATGCCGCAGGTCCCGCAGGCGCGTTCTTTGCGGTCATCCTTGCCTGTGAGATCGGACAGCTGGTGTCCAAAAAGACGAAGGTAGACATTCTCGTGACCCCAGTGGTGACCTTGATTGTTGGCTTTGTGGCAAGCTGGCTGCTCTGCCCCGTGATTTCTTACGGAATGTATTATCTTGGTATGTTTGTGTCCTACGCAACCACCTTCCAGCCCTTGCTTATGGGAATTGTTTTGTCGGTGGTCATGGGTGTCATTTTGACACTTCCGATCTCCTCGGCGGCGATCTGCGCCATGATCTTCTCGGGCTCTGCCTATGAGGTGGCGGTACTGAACGGAACCGCTGAAGGCTTCTTGCTGGCTGGCGGTGCCTGCGTAGCGGGCTGTTGCGCGCAGATGGTAGGCTTCGCCGTCATCAGCTTCCGAGAAAACAGATGGGGCGGTATCGTGTCCCAAGGCTTGGGTACCTCCATGCTTCAAATGGGAAATATTGTAAGGAAACCGGCAATCTGGATTGCTCCTACCCTTGCCGCCGCGGTAACGGGTCCCATCTCTACCATGGTCTTTAAACTCAAATGCCAGGGTGTTGCGGCAGGTATGGGAACCTGCGGTTTGGTAGGACCGATTGGTGTCATCGATTCTACCGAGCATCCCGATGCTTTGATGTGGATCGGATTGATTGCTGTTTGTATCATCCTTCCCGCGGCGCTTTCCTTCTTGTTCAATGAAATCCTCAGAGATATCGGTTGGGTCAAGACGGGCGATATGCAGCTGGATGCCTAACGTGAAAACACCGCAGAGCCTTTTGCTCTGCGGTGTTTGTTTATTTTGCACATTTGTGTCGGAATTGATTTGTGCAAAGTTACAATCTATCTATGCAAAGTTCATACTTTTGACATATTTGTTGTGTAAAATAGTGCCAACAGAGGAAATCAGGTCCGATAGCTCCTTTTAAGCGAAAGCTTGAAAGGAACGGAAAGGAAGGAAAAACAATGGCAGAAAAGGTTAAAAAGTACGCATACCGTGTGGAGATCGATACCATGTCCGAAGCAAGGGAGCTGGTAGCCATTTCCACCAAATTGAAGGGACAGATCACTCTGCAGAGTGGAAACAAATTTGCCGTGAACGCCAAGAGCCTTCTCGGAGTACTTCTGGCAAAGAAACTGAACTGGGACGATCTTCGGATCGTCATGGACAACGACTACTATTACGAATACCGCAAGTTTATGAAGAACTGATGCGGTCCCACTACACATCTGATTTCTCTGCAATTCCATAGAACATACACGGCGGACACTGAGCGTCCGCCGTTTTTCAATCGGTCATTCCTTATTTTCGGCGGGAATAACCCCCGTCCCACAGGAGGATACCAAACAAATTATATCCTTACTTATAGGGATCGGCATCCTCGACGGTCCGTTTTAGCAATCAGATTTTTTTCCATCCTTACAAGCCGCCATGAGGAACTTCGGTAGGGTTGCAAGATTTTTGATTCGTTTTGGCTCTCGGACTGTGCGCCAAAGCCATTCAAGTCCCATGGTTTGAACGAGCCTTGGGGCTCTTTTTACTTGTCCCGACCATACGTCAAGGGTACCCCCCAGTCCCATAGCGAGATGTAGGGAAGGAATCGAATGGGCATAGCGGTCGATCCACCTCTCCTGCTCGGGAAACCCGAAGCAGACGAAAAGAATATCGGGCTTTGCTTTTTGGATGTGAGCGAGGACACGATCGTTTTCCTTGCCCGTTTTTTTGAAATAGCCGTGATGGTATCCCGCAATGCGGAGGGCGGGGATCTTTTGTTGCCATTGCATGGCGGCGGCTTTGGCGACTCTCGGTTTCCCACCGAGAAAATAAAAGGAGAAGCCATTTTTTGCTCCGTAGCGCAAAAGCCACTCTGCTGTGTCAATTCCCGTGATCCGTTCGGGGAGAGGGGTTCCTTTCTGCTTGGCGGCGAGGATGACTCCCGAACCGTCGGGCAGAAGCAGGTCGGCTTGCATGAGCAGTCGGCGCAGATCGGAGGAGCGGGAGGCACTCCAAAGAATGGAAGCATTGGGAGTATAGATTTTTTTTGCGGGAGGGGAGGAACGGAGCAGGAAAGCAATCCTTCTTCTTGATTCACAAATGTTTATGGGACGGAAAGGAATCCCAAGGAGAGATATAGTTTCTTTCATACGTTTTCCTTACGTTTTTTCTATAATTTTTCCCCGATCAGGCAAAATTATGAGCCCTTGTGTCTTGACATTTTTCGCAAGATGCTTTATAATAATATAGATTAGATTGATTTTACCGACCGAAAGGAATCTGTTATGGCAAACGATAAGAAAATGGTAGAGCAGATCACGTCCATGGACGTGGATTTTGCGCAATGGTATACCGATGTAGTCAAGAAAGCCGAGCTGGTAGACTACTCGGGCGTTAAGGGCTGTATGATCATTCGCCCCTACGGTTATGCGATTTGGGAAAACATTCAGCACGATCTGGACGCTCGCTTTAAGAGATTGGGACATGAGAACGTATACATGCCCATGTTCATTCCCGAGAGCCTTCTGCAGAAGGAGAAGGATCACGTGGCGGGCTTTGCTCCCGAATGCGCGATTGTGACCATCGGCGGACAGAACAAGCTGGCAGAGAGACTGGTGGTTCGTCCTACCTCCGAGACCCTTTTCTGCGATCACTACAAGAATATTATTCACTCCTACCGCGACCTGCCGAAGCTCTATAACCAGTGGTGTAACGTGGTCCGTTGGGAAAAGACCACCCGTCCGTTCCTCCGAACCTCCGAGTTTCTTTGGCAGGAGGGACACACCATGCACGAGGACGAGGAAGGGGCAAGGGAAGAGACCTTGCGGATGCTCAAGTGCTACGAGGACTTCTACCGCGAGACCTTGGCAATCCCCGCTGTAACGGGTCAGAAGACCGAGAAGGAGAAATTCGCGGGTGCCATGGAGACCTATACCATCGAGCCTATGATGCACAACGGCGTGGCGCTTCAGGGCGGTACCTCTCACTACTTCGGAGACGGCTTCTGCCGTGCCTTTGACATTACCTACACAGACAGAGATAATAAGGTGTGCTATCCTCACCAGACCTCTTGGGGCGTGTCTACCCGTATGATCGGTGCCATCATTATGACGCACGGCGACGACAACGGTCTGATCCTGCCTCCTAAGGTAGCGCCTATTCAGGTTGCTATCATTCCGGTGGCTCAGCACAAGGAGGGCGTTCTCGAGAAGGCGAATGAGTTGAAGGCGCTTCTTTCCGAGAGGTTCCGTGTGAAGCTGGACGACAGCGATAACTCCACGGGCTGGAAGTTCAGCCAGTATGAAATGAAGGGTGTTCCGCTCCGCTTGGAGATCGGCCCCCGTGATATTGAGAACAATTCCTGTGTTCTTGTCAGCCGTGTGAGCCGTCAGAAGACCTTCGTGTCCCTGGACAACCTTGCCGAAGAGGTAGAGAAGGCGCTGGCAGCCGTTCATGAGGAGCTTTATGAGAGGGCTCTTAAGAATCTTACGGAGAAGACTCATGTGGCAAGAACCCATGAGGAGTTTCTTGATATTGCCGAGAACCGTCCCGGATTTATCAAGGCGATGTGGTGTGGCGCTTCTGCCTGCGAGGATCAGCTCAAGGATGAGACGGGCGGCGTAAAATCCCGTTGTATTCCTTTCGAGGAGGAGCAGCTCTCGGACGTTTGCGTTTGCTGCGGTAAGCCTGCCAAGAAGATGGTCGTCTTCGGCAGACAGTATTAAGACAGTGTGAAGAAAAACGGCGAAGCGCGCTTCGCCGTTTTTTGGATAAAGTTTGCAGGGAAGGGGGAGAGATTGTGAAGAAAGGAATTCTCGGATGGATCCGAAGCGTGGACCCCATTTTGTTTGCTGCCATGGCGGTATTGTCCCTTTTGAGTATTCTCACCATTTTTGGCGGAATGGAAAACTTCGGACGAAGCAAGCTCATCATGCAAAGTGCCATGACGCTTGCGGGGGGCGTCGTTCTTTTCATGATCGCCAACATGGACTACCGATTCTTCGTCGATCGAATGTGGCTTTTCTTTCTGATCGCGTCGGTTCTGCTCCTTGCCATTACGTTGGTGTTCGGTAACAGCGGAGTGAATATGGAGACCGCCAACAAAAGCTGGCTTCGTATTCCCGGTATTGGGATCTCCATTCAGCCCTCGGAATTTGTAAAGATCACCTTTCTTTGTACTTTTTCCAAACATATTGATCTGGTAAAGGATCGGATTAACCGTCCCGCAGTGGTGCTTTCGCTTCTCGCTCATGCGGGCTTGATCGTGGGATTGATTCTTTTGTCGGGAGACCTTGGAGTGGCTCTTGTCTATGTGGGGATCATTGGTGTGATGCTCTTTTGCAGCGGACTGTCGGTATGGTATTTCCTTGCCGTTTCGGTTTTGTTGGCGCTGGTGTTTCCTCTGCTTTGGGACCTGTTGCAGCCCTATCAGCAGGAGCGAATTCTCTATGGCTTTCGCCCGGAGCTGGACCCCAAGGACGTGGGACTTCAACCCCTTTTGAGTCGGGAAACCATTGCGGGGGGCGGATTCTTTGGAATTGGATTGTTTGGGAAGGGACGATATGAGGAGTTGCCCGCCTCGCATACCGACTTTATTTTCTCTACGGTCTGCGAAAAGTTTGGATTTTTGGGCGGATTTTTGGTGGTTGCGGCACTGGTGGTTATGGCGGTCCGATTGCTGTGGCTCGGATTTCACTGCTCGGACATGGTCGGCCGTCTGATATGTAGCGGTATTGCCGCCGTCATCATTATCCAAACGGCGGAGAATCTATGGATGTGTTTGGGGCTTGTCCCCGTGGTTGGCATTACTTTGCCCTTTATGAGCGCGGGCGGCTCGTCCGTGTTGGCGCTTTATGCCTTGATGGGGCTGGCGCACAGTGTGTCCGCCAAAGAACGAAAAAAACACTTTCACTCCACGGGACATAGAACAATATAGGTATAAAATTCCTCCCGAGCGAATAGAATGAATCAGAATTCTATTTCGGATCGGGAGGTTTCTCTATGTTTATCTATTCCTTGCGGGCAAGTACCTTGAAATTTCTTGGGGTCTCCTGTGTCGCTTTGGTTGCGTTGATCACGTTGATCGCATTTGTTCCGACGTTGGGCGCGGACAGTCAAACAGTTTCGGGAGAGCCGAAGATCGAATATACGGGAGTCAAAACCGACGAAGACCGCATTGAATTTCTCGGTCAGTTTGGCTGGCAGGTGAAACCCGAAGCGGTAGACAGCCGAGAGGTGACGATCCCCTCGGAGTTTGATAAGATCTTTACGGGTTATAATGAGATTCAAAAGCGTCAAGGGCTGGATCTGTCCGACTATAAGAAGAAGAAGGTCATGCGCTATACATACGAGATCACGAACTACGAGGGCGCCGAGGGTACTGTCTATGCCAATCTCTTGGTCTACCGAAACCGTGTCATCGGCGGTGACATCTGTTCCGCCGACGTAAAGGGCTTTATTCACGGGTTTGAGAAGTAAGGACGCGGGGGGATGCGAAGATGCGGGTCGCTTTTTGAAAAAAGCTCCGCAAAAACTTTTCATACAAATTATTTCTTGAATGTTTATGCACGTTTCTTGTCCTTGTGTGACCTGTAAGCGAATGTTTTTTCTCTGAGATGGAAATCCGTCGGACCCTACGTCCCGACGGATTTCTTTTTTAAATAATAAAAGAAATTGATCGGTAGCGCAGCAGCCGTCCGATCAATTTCTACCTTAGAGAAAAAACGATATTGTTTTACAAAAATTATGACGAGGAGAATGCACAAGGGTCAAGCCATATCCTGTAATAAAAGTTTTGCGGAGCTTTTTCAAAAGCGACCGCGTCCCTCGCGTCCCTCGCGTCCCCGCATCCCTCGCATCCCCTCGCATCCTTACTTTGCGGCAGCCTCACGGCGAGCCTTCATCATGGCTTTCATGCGAAGCTCGGTGTTGAGGATCTTTTTGCGCAGACGGATGGACTTGGGAGTAACCTCGATCAATTCGTCATCGGTAATAAACTCGATGGCTTCCTCCAAACTAAAGATCACGGGAGGAGTCAGGAGAAGCTTTTCATCGGCACCCGCGGAGCGGATGGCGGTCAGCTGTTTTTTCTTACAGGGGTTGACGGCAATGTCATCGTTCTTGGGGTTCTCACCTACGATCATGCCCTCGTAAACGGGGGTCTGAGGACCGACGAAGAGATTGCCGCGCTCCTGGGTATTGTAAAGACCGTAACGGGTCGTCTCTCCCGTTTCGGATGCCACGAGAGAACCCGTAAAGCGCATGATGACCTCGCCGCGGTAGGGTTGGTAGCCGTCAAAGAGGGTGTTCATGATGCCCTCTCCTCGGGTAGCGGTGAGAAATTCGGAGCGATAGCCGAAGAGACAGCGGGAGGGAATTGAATATTCAATGCGCATACGGTTGCCGACGGGATTCATTTCGAGAAGGTCGCCCTTGCGCTGCCCCAGCTTTTCTACTACAGCACCTACGTATTCGGTGGGAACGTCCAAGGTGACACGTTCCATGGGCTCGCACTTCACTCCTTCGATTTCCTTGAAGAGAACGCGGGGATTGGAGCAGATCATTTCGTAGCCCTCGCGGCGCATGGTTTCGATGAGGATCGAAAGGTGCATTTCACCGCGTCCCGCAACTTTAAATTCCTCGGTGGTCTCTCCGTCCTCCACACGGAGGGAAACGTCCTTGAGGAGCTCACGGTAGAGACGGTCGCGAAGCTGACGGGAGGTAACGAACTTGCCCTCCTTTCCCGCAAAGGGACTGTCGTTTACCGAGAAGGTCATCTCAAGGGTAGGCTCGCTGACCTTGACAAATTCGAGGGGCTCTGGACAAGCCACCGAGGTGATGGTGTCTCCGATGGTGATGCTTTCGGCGCCCGCAAAGCAGACGATGTCCCCTACACGGGCATTCTCAACGGGAACACGGGCAAGACCGTCGATTTGGAAGAGAGAGATGATCTTGGTGCGCTTGGGAGCGGCACCCGAGTGGAAGTTGCAGATGCTTGCTTCCTGACCCACACGAATGGAGCCGCGCTCGATCCTTCCGATGCCGATGCGTCCTACGTACTCACTGTAATCGATGGAGGAAACCAGAAGCTGAAGCTCCCCGTCCGATTCACCTTCGGGGGCAGGCATATAGTCAAGAATTTGATCAAACAGAGGCGTCAGATCGGTGCCGGCAATATCGGGATTCTCGGTCGCGGTTCCCGCTCTGCCCGAGCAATAGATCATGGGGCTGTCCAGCTGCTCGTCCGAAGCGTTCAGGTCAATGAGAAGCTCAAGGATCTCGTCCTCGACCTCACCGATACGGGCATCGGGCTTGTCGATCTTGTTGATGACCACAATGACACGGTGATTCAGCTCCAGCGCGCGCTGCAAAACGAAGCGGGTCTGCGGCATAGGACCCTCTGCCGCATCTACCAGAAGCAGAACGCCATTGACCATCTTGAGGATACGCTCCACCTCACCGCCGAAGTCGGCGTGACCGGGAGTGTCCACAATATTGATCTTTACGTCCTTATAGTGAACGGCGGTGTTCTTTGCCAGAATGGTGATGCCACGCTCGCGCTCCAGGTCTCCCGAGTCCATGACGCGGGTCACGGTTTCCTGATTGTCGCGGTAGATACCACCCTGCTTGAGCATTTCGTCCACAAGGGTGGTTTTTCCATGGTCAACGTGGGCAATAATGGCAATGTTTCTCAAATCGGTTCTGGTCACAACGATTTCTCCTTACGTTCCAAAAAAATTTAATATTTCAACAATTTATTATTATATCACATTTTTTGAAAAGAATAAAGAGGAGAATCGACGATTTTTGAGCGATTCACAAAAAATATGTTGTGCAATTCGCAAAAAATAATGAGGAACCTTTTGCGTTTCATTGACAGAACGGAGATTTTGTGGTAAAATGACTGTGTGTGTAGAAAAAAGGAGTGGGAGCATGAAGAAAATAAATGATTGGACGGGCATCGACGAGATCCGTCTTCTGATTTTGGATTTGGACGGAACCCTTGCCGATACCATCGGATCGATCCGTGACGGTGTCAATCTTGCCATGAATCAATATGGATATCCCGAAAAAAGCTATGAGGAGGTTCGCCGTGCCATCGGAAACGGCGCCCGTGAGCTTATTCGCCGTTCCATGCCTGCCGATGCGGCAGAGGATGGGGCGCTTGTGGACCGTGTCTTTGCCGATTATCATGAATTTTACGGTCAGACGTATCTCCATTGCGATACCTGCTATGATGGAATTTTCGAAGCGCTGACCGCACTCAAGAATAGAGGATATACCTTAGCGGTGCTTTCTAATAAACAGGATGTATACGTCAAGAGTTTGGTTCGAGCACTTTTTCCCGAGGGCTTGATCGCCTATGCGGAGGGACAGACCGAAAAGCCAAAAAAGCCCGACCCTACGGTTCCCTTGGAAATTGCCCACCGTCTTGGCTTTTCTCCCGCAGAGACGGCATTTCTCGGAGACAGCGAGGTAGATATCAAGACTGCTCTGAATGCGGGAATGATGGCAGTCGGTTGCGCTTGGGGGTATCGTGATCCCGCGCTTTTGGTGGAAACGGGAGCCCATGTTCTTTTGGAGAACCCTTTGGAGATTGCCGAGCTCTTTTCTTGGATCGGTTGACAGATGGCTACATCTGTGATATAATAAAGGGGAACTCTTTCTTCCAAACGAGGTGGAAAGGGAAAGGATAGGTACTTTTGTGAAGGTTGGATTTATTTCCCTCGGCTGTCCAAAAAACCAGTTGGATACCGAGGTGATGCTGCACGAGGTGGCATCGGCGGGTTATGAGATCACCCCCGAGGAGACCGAGGCGGACGTAGTGATCGTGAATACCTGTGGCTTTATTGAAAGTGCTAAACAGGAGTCGATCGAGAATATACTGGATGTAGCTTGGTTAAAGAAAAACCACTCCTTGAAGGCGATCATCGTCACGGGATGTTTGGCGGAGCGATACCGCGAGAGCATTCTTGAGGAAATGCCCGAGGTCGATGCGGTGCTGGGTGTGGGAAGCATTCATAACATCGTGGAAGCCATCGAGGCGGTGACCGTCAAGAAAAAGAAGGGTTCCAAGCGGAAATATACCTCTTTTGAGGATAAGGAGACAGTTCGCCTGGGCGGAGACCGAATTCTCACTACTCCCGAATATACGGCGTATCTGAAGATTGCCGAGGGGTGTGATAACCGTTGTGCTTATTGCGCCATTCCCTCGATTCGAGGAAAATTTCGCTCGCGCCCCATGGAGGACCTGGTGGCAGAGGCGAAGGAGCTGGAGGCGCTTGGCGTTCGCGAGCTGAATATCGTGGCACAGGATACCACCCGATATGGACTTGATCTATATGGAGAATATAAACTCTCCGAGCTTCTCAGAAAAATTACCGAGGAAACCGAGATTCCGTGGATTCGTTTGCTTTATTGCTATCCGGATAAGATCACCGATGAGCTGGTGACAGAAATTCGGGATAATCCGAGGGTACTTAAGTACATCGATCTTCCCATGCAGCATATTAGTGATTCCGTGCTTCGGGCAATGAACCGTCACGGAGACGGCGCTATGATCCGAGGTGTGGTTGAAACGCTTCGCCGAGAGATTCCCGATATTGTCATCCGTACCACCTTTATCGTAGGCTTCCCGGGGGAGACCGAAGAGAATTTCTCAGAGCTTTGCGATTTCGTGCACGAAAGCAGGTTTGAGCACGTAGGCGTGTTCCCTTATTCCCGTGAAGAGGATACGGCAGCGTATGATCTCCCCGATCAGATCGATGAGCAAGTAAAGCTTGACCGTATGGACTTGATCATGCGGGATCAGCTGGAGATCAATGCCGCATACAACGCGTCCAAGGTAGGAACGGTGATGACCGTGCTTTGCGAGGACTTTGATCCCGTCAGTGAGGTGCATTTTGGCAGAAGTGCCGCCGATGCGCCCGAAATTGACGGAAAGGTATATTTCAAGAGTGGGGTTCGTATTGCCCCGGGTTCCTTCGTCAAGGTCAAAATCAGGGAAGTTTTGGATTATGACCTGATGGGAAGAGCCATCATCAACGAAGAAATTTGAGGAGGGTCCGCATAATGAAAATGAATGTACCCAATCGACTGACCGTTTTAAGACTGTGTCTGGTGCCGGTATTGCTTTTAATCGGAATGTTGCCCGAGACGGTCATCCCCTTTTACGTTTCCTGTGTGGTGTGCGCGGTACTGTTTATTGGTACGGCAATCACAGACATGCTGGATGGAAAGATTGCCAGACGGGATAATTTGATTACCGATTTCGGCAAGTTTATGGACCCTGTTGCCGACAAATTTATGGTGATCGGCGCTCTCTTTGTCATACTTTATAAGTTTGCCCATCTGCGCACGATCATGATTTTTGTCCTCATCGTGGTGGTATTTCGTGAGCTGGCGGTGACCTCCATGAGACTCGTGGTGTCCACGGGACAGGGAATCGTGGTTGCTGCAAATATGTTAGGGAAGATTAAAACCGTATCCCAAATCGTTGCCATCAGCACCGTGTTCTTAGAGCCTGTGGTACAGAAGATCTTCTTGGAGATCCTTTCTCTGTGCGGTGTGGAGCTTATGTGGACACGCATTGATATCGTTCCTCTTACTTGGATCACCCTGCTCTTTAGTGTTGTGATGACGCTTTGGTCAGGAATCAACTATATCAAAGCATATTGGAAGTTTTTGGATCCTCAGAAATAATGAAAAGGGTAGCCGAGATTTTTTCGGCTACCTTTTTTCGTCTTGCTCCTTTTGAGCGCGGTAGCAATCCTCACGACGGTGATGACATTGTCCAACCTTCGATTTCTCGGGTGTATTATAACAGAGTGTGATTTCTTTCGCAGCATGAGATCGGATATTTTCTTTCGAAAATGTCCGATTTTTGGAAGTGCCTTGAAAAAGAAGAGGAATTATGATACAATAGGAGTAATTCAAAAAAGAGAGGAATCCAAATTATGAATGAAAAAGAGCTTGCCGAGCTTCGTCGGCGTTACCGCAAGGATAAAAGTAACATTACCCGTGTATGCGGATGCTTCGTCAATGAGAAAAAAGAAATCATTTCCGAGTTCGATCAGGGTCTTGGACTGATGCCCGAGGAGGAGGCGGAGCAGATGCTTCGAATGCTTAAAAAGGTGCTCAGCGGCAATGTCGGTCGGAATTTGGCGGAGATTCCCTTTAGCACCGCACAGGTAATGGAAGGAGAGGAGCATGTGCTCTTAGCGCAGCTTCGTGCCGAACGGTTGAAGAACAGTGAAACGGTTCACCGTCTATATGATAAGATCATTTCCTCTTATGAGACTGATGGAAGCTTTTTGATCCTTCTTGCGCACGATACCTATGATGTGTTTTCCTATTCGGCGGACGGAGAAAAGAGTGAGTCGGGAGAGGTGTTTTCTTACATACTCTGCGCCGTTTGTCCCATTAAGAACTCAAAGCCCGTTCTTAGCTACTACGTGCCCGGAAACTGCTTTCGTTCCATTGGAGCGGATACCATGCTGTGTCAGCCCGAGGTTGGCTTCCTGTTTCCCGCGTTTGACGATCGGGCTGCCAATATCTACAAGGCAATGTACTATACCAAGGACCTTGCCGATCGGCACGAGGCTCTGGCAGAAGCGCTTTTTTCCTCCGAACCCCGTCTTCCCATGGCGGCAGCGGAACAGAAAGCTACCTTTGGCAGTGTCCTTGCGGAATCTATGGAGGAGGATTGCAGTCTTCGGGTCGTTCGTTCTCTCCACGCGCAGGTCTGCCAACTGACCGAGGCGGCAAAAGAGGAGGGCGTAGAAGAGCCCGTGGCGATCACCTCGGATGTGGCGGCGGATATGCTGCGTCACTTGGGGGTTTCCGAGGAGCGAGTAAATTCCTTTGAGGAAAAATACAGAGAGGAATTTGGCGAGGATACCGAGCTTCTTCCGAAAAATTTGGCGGACAGCAAGCAGTTGCGGGTTAAGACCCCCGAGGTGAGCATCAAGGTGGCACCCGGGTACGGTGATCTTGTGGAGACACGTTTGATTGACGGTGTCCGCTATATTCTTGTCCGAGCGGATGGCGAGGTAGAGGTCAACGGCGTACCGATCAAGATATGAGGTCGTTTATGACAAGACGAAAAAGGATCGTCAAGAGGATCGTATGGATTGGTACTTGTGTCGCGGTTTTGCTTCTTTGTTTTTTGTTGGGAATTAACGCCTATGTAAAAGAAACCGTGGATGATCGGATTCTTTCTCTTGAGGAGGCTGCTGCCTTGGAGAATGTGGACTGTATTTTGGTGCTCGGATGTCTGGTTCGCTCAGACGGAACCCCGAGTGATATGCTGGCGGACCGACTGACGTATGGCGTGGCACTTTATGAAGAAGGCGTTTCGGACCGTCTTTTAATGAGCGGCGATCACGGGACCGAGGAATACGATGAAGTCAATGCCATGAAGCGATACGCTGTGGAGAGCGGGGTTCCGTCTTCTTCGATTTTCATGGATCACGCGGGATTTTCAACCTATGAGAGCATTTATCGCGCAAAGGAGGTCTTCGGTGTCGAACGGATCGTGATCGTCACTCAGGAATACCATCTGTATCGAGCACTCTATCTCGCCAGAGCTCTCGGCGTAGAAGCCTATGGAGTGGTGGCGGATGCCCGTAGCTATCGCAATCAATGGCAAAGAGATATTAGAGAAATTTTGGCAAGGAATAAGGATTTTTGGCTTGGTATATGGAAGCCGGAGCCAACGTATCTCGGAACGTCGATTGACCTTTCGGGAGACGGGGAACTGACAAAAGGATAAAAAAGAATGCTTCGTGAATTGGCACGAAGCCTTCTTTTTTTATGTAGACACGGACGATTTAGTCTTTTTCGGCATAGCAAGAGAAGATCTCTTCCACACGCTCCTTGTCCCGTTTTTTTGTGAACGCGCTCACTACAGGTACCAAGATCAGGGAAAGTGCCATGGCACATACACCCATTTCAGGGGATTTTGCCGCGGCGGCGGAGAAGCCGGAGGACAGGGAAATCACAAGGGTGGCGATTCCTACGGTCAGAAGTCCCGCGATCATGCCCGCATAGGCTCCCGCCTTGGTGATTCGCTTAGAAAACAGACCCCAGATGTACGGACCGATGAAGCATCCCGAGACCACACCCCAGGAGAAGGACATGAGACTGACGATAATCGGAATGTTCTGCGTTGCGAAAATAAAGGAGCAAGCCACAAACGCAAGGCAGAAGAGTCTGGTCACGATCATCTGCGTGTCTGCCTTGAAGGGCTTTTTCTTGAGGGTGGGAATGAGGTCGACCGACACCGCCGATGCGGAGGTCAGCACCACCGCCTCCAAGGTGGACATGGATGCCGACAAAAGAAGGATCATAATAACCGCCAAGAGGATCATGCCAAAGGTTCCGTTTCCAAGCACCTCAACCAATAGGGCAGGAATGACTGAATCGACTCCTCCCTCGGGGAGCTGACCGCCAAGAATCAAACGGGAGGTGCTTCCTACAAGGTATGCGCCGCAACCGATGACAAGGCAAAAGACGGTGGAAATCACCGTCCCCCGTTTGATGGAGGGGGTATCCTTGACGGCGTAGAATTTGCCGATCATCTGAGGAAGTCCCCAAGTACCGAAGCTGGTGAGCAAAATGTTAAAGCAGAGGAATTTAAATGACGATCCCCCGAAGATCGAGGTGAGCTGATCGCCGCTTGTGGGGTTCGGATCACCGGGCAGAGATTCAAAAGAACCGAGATTATCTAAGAATCCGGAGATGCCGCCTACGTTTTCGTGATTCAGTACCGCAAAGACCAAAGAAACAACACCAACAAGCATAACGATCCCCTGGATCAGGTCGGTGTAGGTGGTTGCCACATAGCCGCCCGCAACCAAATAAATGGCAGTTAGGGATGCAATGATGAGCATCCATACCCATGTTTCTACCCCTGGGAAAATCGTGCTGAACAGAGCGCCCAGACCCTTATATACGGCTGCGGAGTAGGGAAGCAGGAAGATGAAGATCACCAAGGAGGCAAGAAGTTTCATGCCTTTTGAGTCATATCGCTTTTCAAAATATTCGGGCATGGTCTTAGCTTCCAGCTTTTTTGTCATTTTTCTGGTTCTGTTGGCAAACAAAAGCCAGGAAAGCAGACAACCGAGAATGGCGTTTCCAATACCGATCCAGATCGCTCCGATACCGATATTCCAGCCGTGCTGACCCGCGTATCCCACGAATACCACCGCTGAGAAATAGGCGGTTCCGTAGCCAAAGGCGGTCATCCAAGCGCCTACGTTTCTGCCGCCGATGAGAAAGCCGTCCAGCGTTTTGGATTTTTTGTAGCTGAAGCAACCGATAAATGCCATGGCGATGGCATAAATGCAGAGCGCGATAATAGTGAAAAGCTGTACTTGTGTCATGTTGTGCCTCCTTATTGATGAAGTTGCGGAATATAAAAAACGTCCTCTGTATCAAAACATACAGAGGACGAGAAAGACCCGTGGTACCACCTCAATTCGCCATGATTTCGCAACCATGACCTTTCCGAGTGTCAAACAACACCCTCGTTCTGTGACGGGAACTCCCGTTGCCGCCTACTAAAGGAAAATCCTTGTTCAGGGCACTGCTCACAGGATGTATTCGGAAAGGAGATTACTGTTGTCTCGCACCCGCCGACAACTCTCTGCAAGGATTCTTCCAAACCTACTTGTTCCTGCTCAAACGCATTTAACATGGATATTATACCATTCTATCGTGGCAAAGTCAAGGGGATTTTTGAAATAATTCAACCAAATTCGACGGGATGTTTTATCCCGATCAAGAGAGAGTGTTTCAGGAGCATTATTATTCTGCTTTAAAGTACCAAAGAGGGGGCGGTGTAAAATCTTGCCGCCAGCCCCTGGTTGAGCATATAGAGGCTCTTAGGATAGGAGCCGAAGAGCTCCATCTTAGTGATCAGATCGTTGGCATTGGTCTCCTCCTCGCCCTGCTCCTTGACGAACCAGTCTAAGAACTGCATGGCGCGGAAGTCTCTAACGTCATACGCTGCGGCATAGATATCATTGATCAGCGAGGTGACGTATTCCTCGTGCTCCAGTCCTGCCTTAAGGACGTCCATGTGGGACGCAAAGACCTTGTCCGGCTTGGCGATGGCGTCCAGCGTTACAATTTGATTTTCGTTCTGCAGATACTGATAGAAGAGCATGGCATGATCCCGCTCCTCCTGTGCCTGGATCATGTACCAGTTTGCAAAGCCGTCCAAGCCCTTTGCCTTGAAGTAGTTGGAAAAGTCCAGATAGAGATAAGCCGAATAAAATTCCTTGTTGATCTGTTGGTTGAGCAATTCGTGTACTCTTGCGTTCATCATGATAAAATTCTCCTTTTATGTATAAAATAGTATATGGTTAGTCCAGAATTTTTCCGTCGGTGGAGATGGTGACCACCTGCCAGGGTATAAACTTTCCGCTTGCCTGCAGAGCGAGCTTGACCGCGGTTTCAATGCCGCCGCAGCAGGGGACCTCCATGCGGACGATCTTAACGCTCTTGATATTGTTGTGGGTCAGAATCTCGGTCAGCTTTTCGGCGTAATCTCCTTGGTCAAGCTTGGGGCATCCGATCAGTGTGATATGATTGCGAATAAATTCTTGGTGGAAGTTCCCGTAGGCATAGGCGGTGCAATCGGCGGCAATGAGAAGATTGGCATTCTCAAAATAGGGAGCGTGAACGGGAACCAGCTTGATCTGGCAGGGCCACTGGGAGAGCTGACTGGCTACCGAAGCGGGACGAGGCTCGGCGGCACTCGGCTCTCGCTTGATGGCCCTGGATTGGGTACCGGGGCATCCGCAGGGAAGCTTGAGCCCGAATTGTTTCATTTTTGCCTGACGGACCGCCTCCTCGTCATAGGCGGGTGCCTCTCGCTCCTCAAAGGTGATGGCACTCGTGGGGCAGGCGGGAAGACAATCTCCGAGGCCATCGCAGTAGTCCTCTCTCGTGAGCTTTGCTTTGTCGTTGACCATCTCAATGGCGCCCTCGTGGCAGGCCGCGGCACAGGCGCCGCAGCCGTTGCATTTCTCCTCGTCAATTTTTATGATCTTTCGTTTCATTTTATTTCTCCTTTTCGTCAAAAGCATTTGCCGCTCTTGCAATCCTCGGCGCTGCCGCATCGGAAGCAGAGCTCGTTGGGGCATTGCTTGTTTTGGGAAAACTCCACCAAATTCCGAACCGTGGTCTCGGCGATATTCTCCAACGCCTCTTCGGTCAGGAATGCTTGGTGAGAGGTTACAATGACATTAGGCATCGAAATCAGACGCGCCAGCGTGTCATCCTCCATGATGTGTCCCGAGTTGTCTTCGAAGAACAGGTCGGATTCCTCCTCGTACACGTCCAGACACGCGGCACCAACCTGACGGGATTTGATTCCCCGCAGGAGTGCATCGGCATCCACCAGCGCTCCTCTGGAGGTGTTGAGCAGAACCACGCCCCGTCGGCATCGAGCCAGCGCCGCTTCGTTGATTAGATGGTAGGTCTCCTCTGTTAAGGGGCAGTGCAGGGAGATAATATCACTGTTCGCCAAAAGCTCGTCCATACTGACGTAGCGAATCGTATTTCCGTTATCCAACCCGTCCAGTGGGAACTTGTCATAAGCCAGCACCTTCATACCGAAGCCGCGGCAAATGTCAACGAACACCCGACCGATTCGCCCCGTTCCGATCACCCCCACGGTTTTTCCGTGAAGATCGAAGCCCGTCAGCCCCGCCAGA
>JAZSIF010000024.1:0-11316 GCA_045533675.1 Eubacteriales bacterium
GTGCATCCTTCTTTCCGAGATTTGATGTGCTTAAGTTTGCGACTATTATAACATGATTTTCGCGAAAATGACACAAAAAACTTTGTAATTAATCAGATTCGGAAAACGGTTTATAACTTAAAATGTCAAAATAAGCAAGATGATAGTCCTTAGGTTGATCGAAAAAGAAAACATTTACATCCCTCCGATCATTTATAATATGGTTATATCATATCATAAAATGTCGAATAAGTCAATCAGAACAGATATTATAAAGGCTTGATGAAAGTCACTTTAGGGAATAGTAAAAGCCCTTGAAAATACTTGATTTTCAAGGGCTTAATGGCGGGAAGGAAGTGAATTTGTTTGAACTTTGTGGGAGGGGAAAAGCAGTCGCGGATTGGGACTGCTTTTCAATGTTTTCTATGTGTTCCGAAGTCAGCTCCGGCTTGTCGTAATTATCGGTGAAATTCAATGTGATAATGATCTTATCGGGATAATAGATCACCTCACGAATAAAGGTATTGACAATATGCTTTCTCACGTTCATGTCTTGGATATCGCCAACGGTTGCAGAACGCAAGAATTCTTCGATCATGGGAACGGTCAGATATGTATATGAGTGAAGCTTTTCTTGCTCAATGGCTACGCTGAGCTCGGATATTTCGGTTTCAAGCTCCTTTAAGCGGATCTTGGTCTGTTCGGTAATGATACCTTGCTCAATCGCTGTAATCAAATTTTTGGAGGCTTTGGTGGCAATATTTCTCTTGACTTCCAATGCTTTTAATGTGGCATTTTCCTTGCATTCCTTTTCGTGTAGCTTTACGATCGTTTCAGCAATCATATGCACAATACCTGCATCGGAGAGTACGTTCCAAACCGCTTGCAGCACAAGATCCTCCAAGTACTGTTTTTTCACGGATTTTTTGATCGTACATTTCGCACGCTTTCTGCGACTGGATATGCAAGAGTAGTAATAATGGATCGCACCGGTCTGACTCGTGCCGCTTTCGCCAACCATCAGTTTGTGGCAGTCTCCGCAAATCAGTTTGCCGGAGAGCAGAAAATCATAGATTTCCTTTTTCCTGCCGGGTGCGCGCTTATTTTCCTCTCTCTTTCTTTGTACGATCCCCCAAAGTTTATCTGGAACGATCTGCGGATAAATATTGTCGTAAACAATGCCGCGAATGGTTACTTTTCCGTTATACTTGGAATTTCCGAGCATCTTATAAATTGCTGCAGCGGTAAAGTATTTGCCGCGCTTGTCAGTGATCCCTCTGGCTTTTAGACTGGCTGCAATGCAGGGAGCGGTGTAGCCGTCGGCATATCCGACGAACACTTCGTACACGACCGCACCTTCTTCGGGATTGATCCTGCATTTCTTGTCTACGCTGTCAAAACCATAGAGCAGGTAACCACCTGTAAAGTTGCCTTTGATGTAGCTTTCGTTCAGCCCTCGCAAGACCTTTTGAGAAAGCTCTGCGGAGTAATATTCTGCCATACCTTCCAAAAGCGATTCCAGGATGATGCCTTCGGGCGTGTCCGGAATGTTCTCCATAGCAGACAGGATTTTCACCCCGTTATCGCGCAAGGTCTTTTTGTGCATCGCCATTTCGTATTTGTTGCGTGAAAATCGGTCGAGCTTGTAAACGATGACATAATCCCATGCCTTGCGATCACTGTCGTGCAGCATGCGCTGGAAGTCTTTTCGGTTGTCGTTTGTGCCGAACATGGCTCTGTCGATGTAGGTGTCTACAATGATGATCTGATTGCGCTGGGCGTACTCCTGACAGACGCGGAGCTGACCTTCGATAGACTGTTCGGTTTGGGTGTCGCTGGAATAGCGAGCGTAGATGACTGCTGTTTTCATATTGTACCTCCTTGTTTTTCTTTAGATTATCGTAATTTTTCCTTGTGGGTAAGGAACTGACCATCAACTGTTTTTTCAAACATCTAAACAGTTGACCAACCCATCCCTCAACACGGGACAACTCCGATAACCCTTTGCTCTCCATGCAAACACCCCAAAACCATCAGAAAAATCCGCAACCGTCAAGGGAAAAGGGAAAAGTATTGCAGTCGTTTCAAGACAAAAAGCCGACCTGCCAAGCATTATCTGCTTGACAGATCGACTTTGTGAATTTTCAGCGATACTTTTCCACCCTTGACGGGGGCGGACTTTTTCTGATATACACTATTCGAACGAATGTATATCTTAGTTCTCGTCAGATGTACTATCTTTGACTTTTCTGTTTTCAGAAGACTGATCTGCGTAAGTTGTCATTTTTAATGATATGGGTGAGAATACCGAGTCTTCTGAAGTAGTATTATCCTTGGGAGGTTGAGGTGTGGGATTATTCTCTGGTTTGTTATTTTTCATGGCTAATCTTCCTTTCTATAAATAATCATTATTTGTTTTTTTGATTTCGAGTTATAGTGCTTTTGGTGCTGGAATGATCGCTTTCTGTCAATACCTTTAATGGTATAGGGGAAAACACAGTGCTGTTGGTATTGTTGGTTTTGGTGGGAGTTTTAGTCGAAGTGTTAGTTTTGCTGGGTGACTTGGTTTGATTATTACCCATTTTCATTTACCTCCTAAAAGATTTTTATAATTAGCAAAACGCAAACAAAAAAGAATGAAATCAATGATAAAATGAAAGCAGCTTTTAAAATTTTCGCTTTCTTTTCGTTTACAGAGTGGCACTTCTCAATGGAATCCGAAAGGCCTTGGATATATCCCCCAAAAACATTTTGTGACGGCTTTTGGTGAAAATCCATATTTGTAAATGTTATTTCATCTAAAGCATGATGAGAACGTGGCATCATACCAATAAAAATTAGTATGCAAGAAGCAAACAGAATCCCCATAAAAATGCCAAGCAGTACATTGATTATTAATATTTCACAATAGGAAGTATTTTCAGCGTGCGGCAGTATGAAGTTCAAGGTGGTTATCAAACCTGCGACAAATACCAGTAAAAAGTTGAACTTGTTGTCTAGCTTTTCACCTCGTGTGAGTTCATCCTCGAAAGATATTTTAGCTAAGTCTAAGGTTGTTTTCAAATTTTCGGTCAGATATTCATTATTGTTTTCAGTAGTATCTGGTGAGTTTGGGTTGTTAGTCAGTTTTAAGGTTTGATGAATTATGACATTTTTTGTGTGTTTGATTTTTTTCTTCAAAGTAAAACTCCTTTTTGTATTAAATTATTATTAAATTATATCAATGAAAAATGTTAAATTGTGTAAAACGAATAGTAGTATATTAGGGAAAGATGGGAAAATGTGTGGTGCAATCCGGGCTATTGCAGAGGCGTACTTCCTTGTACTCGTGCTTTTTGTGTGTTATCTTAAAGCAAAAAGGAGGAGAGAATCATGAATGAACAAAAGCACAAGGTAGTGATCCCGAAGCGAATTTCAAAAGAAGCAGTATCGGCTGAATCTTTGCGATTGCTGTGCCAAAAGCTAATGGTAGAAGTGTTAAAATATCAACAACATCGCTGATGTCGAACACTGCATAATAATACAGTCTAATATATAATGACAAAAAATGCAGAATTATTACAAAAAACGACAAAATTTTTGGAAATTATTTTTTGGACGGAAGATTATGAAGAGGGGACGGGGATTTTTGATCTTGAAGGGAGCAGATGGAGAAAGAAAAAGTGTAAAAAAATGCCCCGGGGCGAGTTGATGCTCGCCTCGGGGCTGGGTGTGTATGGATTTGTAATAATGGGGTAATGAGCAGGGAATAGCATCAACTTGTCCGCCTCGCCCCGCCGCCGAAGCGGCGGGGGAGGGATAAAGACAATTAGTTTGCCCAATCAAGCGTGGGCATTGTTTTGCGCACTTTGCCACTCTGTGGGGCTGGTTCTTGCGCTAACTAGCATCCCCAGTTACATATTACACAATTTTCTTCTATCATCATTCTTCTGCCCAAGCAGTAATAGTGGATCCATCATTGCCATTTATGACAACATATATTACACCACAATCAATCAAATCCTTTGCATCATACTGGTTTAATGAGTATTCAAAGCGCCAATAATTGTCTTCAATCGAGTGTAGTATAGAAACTAATACATAATCAGAACAGAATCCAGATTGGTGCCATATTTCGATAATAGTTTCTCCAACATACTTAGCGTATTCATTTGATCTTATGGGTTCAAATCTAGCAATCAGATTTGTCATGGTGGAATTAAGGGGAAATTGAATACGATCCCAAGGAATAATATATTTTTCTGTTTCGTAGATAGGTATATTTACCATAATACTCTCGTCTCCCTTGTTATTAATACACCCAACCAAAGATATTAGTAGTAAGGATGTTGTTATGAGAACCAAATATTTCCGCATTTTGCTATACATCTCCTTATTGTAATATATTTCTCTTTTATCAAGGTGTTGGCCAGACCATCGTTTCACAACCAAAGTTACACGAGCCCAAATGGCTATCCCAAGATGATTGATATTGTGAGGCTAAAGCCGCTTGTTGGGATTGTGTTAGAGGAGTTGGGGAAGCAGTTCCAACAGAAGATATTTTTAGCGATGCTACACTATATTTTTGCAGATTCAAATTAGGACCGATAACATAGCTATCTAGATTTCTTTCGTTTGCATTCGGTATATCACCTTGGGTAGCATTAGGCTCACTTCCAGAGAAAGAGTTACTGTTAGGGTGGGTGTGGGCAGTTGCAACTTTTTTAGCGCCAAATGGAATTTTTATATCGCTATATCCTACACCATGCGGTTCACCAACTACTGGAGTCGCATAATCATATGTTGTAACTCCGTTGATGGTTTTAGAATATATTACTGTTCCATATTCATGGCGAATGTAAAGACTAGAACTATATGTGTCATTAGCAAAAGCCATTGCTGCCTCATCTGCAGAACTATAAGGAAGCGGTTCTTGTGAACATCCAACTAAAGCCAACGTACATACGGAAATAACCAATATAGCCAATAAAATAGTAAATAGCGACTCCCCTGTCGGGTCTACATACATCACCGGATTATTACTACAATACGCATACATATTGAAGCCGATGAGGTCGCCGTTGGCGTTTATGTAGCCATCGGCATTCAGGAATCTGCCTGTTACCGGGTCATAGTATCTGCTCTGCAGGTAGTAGAAATCGGTTTCGGCATCGTAATAATACCCACGGTAACGGAAGGGGTTATACATGGCATAAATGTTGTTCCCGGAAGAATTGTGCCATATGGAAGTATGATTTCCCCAAGCGTCATACGTGTAGGAAATTACCTTAACACCGGAGTCATTGTATACCGCAACGATATCGCCAAATAAATTTTTTTCAAAGAAGAAGTTGACGAATACTCCCTCTGCCATGGCGGAAGTGCGACATTGCATGCCGATAGGTGATCCGTTTTCATCGTACAGATACACGGCAATCGCGCCGCTCCAGGATTCACTGACGATTTGCGAGCCGTTCAGGGTATAGATGTGATCAATACCGTTAACTCTTTTACTTGTCCTGATTCCCGAGTCATTGTACTTATACGAAACACTTGTACTGCCCTTGGTAGCAGTTGCAAGCTGTCTGCCGTTTTGCCAAGTGAAGGTGTAACTTGCTGCATTTGTATGATAAGTTGTCGGGTTACCGATAGCATCATACCCGATTGCAGAACCGCCTGATCCGTCATTGCACAGCCAAAGCATATCATACCAGCCAGTGGCAGAATAGTATGCTAAGGATTGTGTTTTGCTTGGGCTTGCCCCGCTCAAACTTCCTGTGGTATGCGTGTATGTTTCCTTTTTGGTTCTGTTACCCGCATCATTATAGGTATACATATACGTTTGGTTGTAATACGGATTATCCTCACGGGTCAGCTGCTGCAGGTCGTCGTAATAGTATTTCGTTACCTTACCAGCGCTGTCTGTAATAGATGTGATATTTCCGTATGAGTCGTACGTGTACGTATACTCGGTGCTTGTACCGTTGACCGTGGACGTGTAATTGGATATTTGCGTTGTAGTATAGGTGGAATTTCGGTTGCGATAGCCATATTCTACGAGGTGACTGAACGCTGTGCCGTACGACGTAGTGATCGAGGACAAGCGGTGCAGTTCATCATAGTCATAGGCTCGGTTGATCTCTGATTCGTAATCTTCAAGCACCAGCTTGACTGAGGTCAACTCGTCCAGACTGTTATACTCGTACGTGTAGTCCAAGTATCCGACAAGCGTATTGCTCCCTTGCTTGTAGCCCACACCGTACTGTGCTGCAGTCAGCTTGCCGTCTTGATCAAAGGCCTGACTAATTGCGAGTAAGCGCGATTTAGTTTCGGTATCGTATTCCTGATATCCTGTCAGCTGACCCTTGGCATCGTAGCTGTATTCATACCCGCGCTTGCTTACCATGGACTCAACGGTATGCAGCCTGCCGTCGGCACGGTAGGTGTAGGTATACTTGTCCAGAATAGTTCCATTACTGTTAGTATAGCACATTTCCACAACTCTGTCAAGTTCATCATAGAAATATTTTGCTATTGTGCCATTTCCATAGGTCATGCTTTGCAGCTTGCCGTTGTTGTCTGCATACTCGTAGGTGGCGAGGGTGGAAGTTCCTACCTTGATGCTCTCGGTGTTGCCAAACTCGTCGTACGTAAAGGTATACGTGGTGGAATCGGTGGCAATGGTGGAAACTCTACCGTTTGTATCATACGAGTAGTTCAGGTTTTCTACTCCTTCTTGTGGAAGCGGGGTAGCAGCTCCCATGTAAAGAATGGGAGTGACGTTTTCCATTCTGCCCAATTCATCATACGTGTAGTACAAACCGGAGGTTCCGCTTAACGTACAATTCAAAAGCCCCTTAGCCTCATTATATATATAATTGGTGGTTTGACCTGCGGCATTGGTTTCGGATCTGACGTAACCGAAAATCGGACAGCACAAGCTGTCGTAATATGTGATTTCGCTTTTTAGTTTGGAGCTTGCTACGCCATTTTCATCGATTGCATAACTGATGGTCGTAGTCGGTAAGCCGTAATCATTGATGCTATATTCGGTTTGGGCAATATCGGTTTTATCAATATTTTTGAAGGATGCGCTGTCCTTTTCACCATAATTGAAAATGGTGTAAATTGCTTGCTCCTCATCGCTTACGCCTGTGAATTTGTAAGTACTTGTTCTCACAGATTCAAGCTTGTTACCATTGTAAAAATAGTCCAGCGCATATCCATCCGAGGTAACGGTTTCCTTCAGATCATTATTATCATAATATGCATAATATTCACTATAAGACGGGGTTACCATGTATTTGGGCAAGCCGTTATCATAATATGCATACGACGTAGCGGAAGAGTCCTTGACTTCGAACAGATTGATATCATCAAAATATGCGACACCCGGCTGATAGGAATACTTACAATCTACCTGGATGTACTCGATAGCATATCCGTCTTTGGTGGAAAAGCTTCCGAGAAGGTATTGCCAGTCTGTCAAGTCCTTGTTGAACTCGAATACTTCATTCTGCGTTGGACCATCGTGATATTTGATTCTCACTACCAAGCAGAAAGTGGTATCGGGATTAGGTACCTGCTGTGTTCCTTTGGCAAAGCCGGATATTGCGAATGTGCGGCTTTTATACACATCAGGATAAGAGCTTTGATAATTTTGGGTCATCGAATATGCATTATCGGAAACAACATTCACTCTCTGATAAGCCCACTTATCCATATCCATGCTGCCAATAATAGAAAGAGATTGCCCAAACAAGGAGTTATCCGACTGGGTCAGCTCGGCATAACCTGAAGAGATGTTGTTCCAGTATGTTGTGGGGGTGTATGTAGCCGTCGTGGAACCGGAGGAGGCAAAGGTGTTTTCAAAGCTGCCAAATTCCAGCATGCCATATGCACTTGCACCGATGTTTTCCTCGAGCATGATATTATCAATATAGAGAACACCATCGTCACCCGTTGTTTCTATCGAGATTTCATAGGCTCCACCGTCAGAGATAAAGGTGAGTGCGGGTGAAGAAACAAATTCGTCGAACTCTCCTGCGCAATTAACCGATAATTCTTTTGTTTCGTTTTGCGTCGAACCGGCAGTTAAGGATTTGACGCGCATGGTTGCTGTTACGCCTACGCAATACGTAGCACAGCACTCCATGGATAGTGTGTATTCACCGGCAGGGAGCGTCAACTGCTGTTTGAGACATTCCTGTTGGTCTTCATATATGGCGATTTGTGCGCGTCTTGCTCCGGTTTTGAAATGGTCGTTATAGGTTACATCATCAGTTTGTGTCCAACCGATAAATTTATTTCCGGATGTGAGGTTTTCAAAGCTTCCGTTGTGAATATAATTAGTTGCTTCTCCGCCAATCACTATTGTGTTTTTCAAGCTGTTCTTTGCGTTATCATTCTCAGTTTCATACGCTCCGGCTGTAGCGCCGTAAATGATGTTCCTATGTTGGTTGGTGGAATAAACATTAGCAGCTCTGCCTTGGTGGTCAAAGGAGTAGATGGTGATCAGGTCATCATTGTTGTTGAAGATGTCGTCACTGCCGCTGTTGCGAATTTCGGTGTATCGATTTTCGTAGTTAAAGCTGATTTTTTGTCCAGGGGTGTTTTGTCCCCATTCTTGTACAGTCAATACGCGACCGGCAGTGTCGTAAGTGTAACGAATCTCAGTTTGTGAGAAGTCGTCAATCGCTGCAGCCAGACGATATAGTGCCGGGCTTCCTTCCGCTGCCACATTGGTATACGTATAGTGAACGGTTGCGTCTATCACATCTGCGCCGGTATCGGTTATGTGACCATAGTATGCATATGCTAACGGTCCGCTGCATGTGGGTGAAAGCATCGTGCTTTCAAAATTAGCTGCATAATTAAAGTTCACGAACAGCTTTGCGGTAGAGTTTTCGATTCTCATAACAGAGCCTAAAGAGTTATAGGAAATAGTTAAATAATCAATAGCATCCTTTTCAAGGGTTCCATTAGGGATTACGGAGATCAATCTTACATTGCCGTTTGTATAATCCAATGCGAATTTTAGAACGTTTCCATATCTGTCTGTTACTCTTTCAAGAACTAAATGAGTATCAGGATAATAAGCGGATACCTTGGACCAAACAAAAGTACGCACATTTTTGTTGGCATCTGTGATGGTAGCGCCATCATCCGTCACTACTAAAGTTAATTGCAAACCGTCTTCATCCTTATATGTGCCAGTTGTCTCTGTTTCTATAAACAAATGCTCTGTTCCATCGCTATCGGACCAAACATAATAGTCTTCTTCTTGATTATCAGCATTGGTGTATGTAGCGAGAATCAAGGTTTCCCGAACGTTGAGTACTCGACCAAGTCCGGCTGAACTGCAGGTCACAAAATCATCCGTACAGCTCGGGGTGTGAGAACTATTCGTCAAAACAGAGTTATAAATTATGCCAACATCAAAGCCAAACAACCCATCGGTCGTGCCGAGTGTAGGCAGAGCCAACACCAAGTTGCCTGTAGCGAGGTTCACGGAACCGCTACCTGCAAGCCCTGCACTATGGCTTGAAAATGCCCAATAGTCTTCCACCCCCTTCATGTCGCGGTATGTAATAGCGAGTTTTGGGGCGTTATAACCGGATGCATAATCGGAAGAGTAGAAATAGCAATTAGTATAGGTTGATGCAGTAACGGGCTTAAAAGAAAGACCATAATTGGGTTTTGCATTGCTATACCAATCTTTTACAATACTTGTAATATTCCAAGTGTACCATTGCGTAGCTGTTTCATTCAAGGTTATGTAATCGACCATTTGCGGAGCATTGTTAAATGCTGCCGCCTGTGATTCAGAAGCAGCCGCAATTGTCCATGTTAATTGCTCATTCCAAGAATATGTAAGTCCGTATACACCAACTTTACCTCTGCCCGCAGAGAAGGTGTGCATAGAAAAAGCAGCATCTACAATATAGGCGGAAGCAGGAATTGTTGGTAGCTGCGATGTTTTCCAATAAGTTGTGCAATTGGAGGAAACATTTGAGACAGCAGCGTTGAAGTATGACGAATTAGGATTGTTTTTGTCGATATACAAATCTGTAACATCCGAAAGTTCAGGGCTAATCGTCGGATCCACCGTCACGGGGAACATTCTTTCCTCCGCATTCATCCAATCCGCGTTGACCGTGACCGAGAGGGTATAGGTATGGTTGCCTGTCTGTGTCAGGGTATATGCGGAAAGGGAATTGCCTGCGGTGATGCCTGCAGCGTCGTAGACGATGGGGGCTGGCATGCGGTATTTGACCTCGCCGCTGTCGGGGTCTTTGATGTGGATCGAGCCGTCTTCCTGAAGCGTGGCGGTCAGATTATTGAGGTCAAGGGTGAAGGTATAGGTATAGCTGTCCTTCTTCTCCTTGACGATGATATTTTCCTTGACGTTGACAGAGTTCAGCACGTATTCGAGGTCCACGCCGTCCAGGATATCCGCGTACATGATCTTGGCGGAGAGCTTGTCCAGCGTCATCATTTTTTGCAGCTGCGTGGTGTCTTCATCAAATTCGGTCTGTGTGTTGGTCACGGTACCGGTCGTCTTTTTGATCGCGCCGTCCAGCGACATGGTGATCTTGTATTTGCCGTCGTGCAGGGTGAACAAATTTTCATTGCCTGTGATCTTTTTGGTAAATTTCACTCTGGCGTTGGGCGTTGCGTATTCGTTGCCCGAGTCGCCAAGCGTATTGTCGATATCCTGCCATTCGCCATTTTCATCCTGCTCATGGATGGAAGTGGCGTACTGCGCAGCAACGATGCTGCCGTCCGAGAGCCTGAAATGCTTGACGTTTTGCTCACGGCGGTCGGTCAGCTCGAACATGGCATCGGGGGCGATGGATTCTTCTGTGATTTGCTCGGTCTGTTCGGTTTGTGTAGTTGTATCCTGGTTACCCTCAATGGTTGGAGCCAAATCTGCATATACAGAGAGAGGAATGAGATACACGATCATCAGGATCGATAGAAAAACGGAAAGCGTTCCAAGACCAAGCTTGTGGACTCCTTTGTATTGATTCATAGAATGCTCCTTTCTTTTATTTGTGGTTTGTAGGTGTCTGTGTGTCGGCCGTGTAAACCATTGGTATCACTCCTTTCTGCGCGTTGCGAGTTTCTCTATCTGTATAATGGCAATTTTTTGCGATTTATTACAGAATTTTTGAAAAAGTCAAGAACAAATACAAAAAACCTCCGAGTCAAGCAACTCGGAGGAAAGCCGGGCGGTCTACGCCGGGATATTCCTTTCTCATTTTGGGTCAATCAGAATGCCCGCTTTTTTGGTTATCGTCAGTTTGCTAAAAAGTCCTCGATTACGTCTTGCAGGTGGATAGGGGAGAGCTGCAA
>JAZSIF010000049.1:0-18436 GCA_045533675.1 Eubacteriales bacterium
CAGCCTACATACTCCGCTTCGCTCCGTGGCAGGTTTGCTTTGCAAACATTGCGGCTGCCAGCTCCCTCCCGGAGGGAGCCTTTGACACAAAAACATTCTACACTATTTGTTTGTTTTCTGCTCTTCGGCAAAGCCTCCATAAAACCCCGCCATTATGGCGGGGTTTTCGGGATACAAAAAGATCCGTCGGTGGTTTCGTGCCACTGACGGATCTCTTCCTTATATAAAATAGCATTCTTACATAGCACAGCGTGGCGGAAAGCCAACCTCAATCAATCACCACGTGCTTCGGCAGACCCAACTCCCAAATCAGCTCACGCTCACCGCGGATCAAGGGAAGCAGATACTCACAGCAGGCATCGGTCACGTTGTTGGCTTCCTCGTTGATAAATTCATCAGGCACATACCTCGTCTGATTCGCCACGTTTTTCACGTCCTCAAAGCAAAGCTCGCAGTCGTAAGAGTCTCCCTCCGCTCTGCGAAGCATGACCACACCGCCGCTCAAGCCCTCGGCGGCAGACTTCGCCGCCTTTTGACCAATGGCAACCGACTCGGTAATATCGGTATCCGACAGAATGTGCGCGGCGCAGCGCTGAGGAAGATTCAACTCTACCGAGCGAACCTTGCAACCAAAACGATCCTTGATGGCATACTCCAACGCCTTTCCCGTTCCCGACAGATACTTGTGCCCGAACACGTCTACCGCGCCACTTTGCTGTCCCTCTCCGACACAGGTTCCGTCCGAGAACCGCAACCCCTCGGAGACCGCCACCACCAGATTGGGCTTCTCCTCAAATTTCTTTTCAAGGCTTGCGAAGAATTCCTCCATATCAAAAGCTCTCTCTGGTAGATACACAAGATCGGGCGCAGGGCGTCCCAGCACACGGGGAATGGCGGTAGATGCCGTCAACCAACCGGCATCACGTCCCATGCACTCCACAACGGTCACGGCACGGGTTGTGTAAACCGCGCAATCGCGAATGATCTCCTGCATAGTAACAGCAAGATATTTCGCCGCGGAGCCAAAGCCGGGGGTATGGTCGGTCCCAACCAGATCGTTGTCAATTGTTTTGGGAACACCCACCACTCGAATCTCGTACCCACACTTTTTCGCGTAAGCGGAAAGCTTCATGACTGTATCCATCGAATCGTTTCCGCCGATATAGAAGAAGAAACGAATATTTTCCTCACGAAAGATCCCAAAGATCTTCTCATAAAATTCTTCGGATTCGGGGAGATTCGGATTGGGAAGCTTTTTTCGGCAGGAGCCCAGCGCCGCCGCAGGCGTCTGCTCCAATATCCGCAGAGATTCTTCCTCGGAGAACAAATCAGAAAGGCAAACCCACCGCTTTGCCAAAAAGCCCTCAATTCCGTTTTTCATACCGTAAAGCTTCTCAACGCATCCACCCGCTCTGATCTCCGAGAGACATCCACGGATGACACCGCTCAGCGTGGCATTGATTGCCGCGGTCGGTCCCCCCGACTGTCCTACAATCGCGTTTCCTCTTACCATATCCGTTTCCTCCTTGGATTTTTCACTCATGATTATACCATACGTTTCCACCATCGTCAATCCTTTTTCATGGATTCGCATTCTTCGGCATAGAGATAGAAGGAATCCACCTCATGAAAAGGAGAGCGTCATGTTCACCAACCTATTTTCCCTCTTGTCCGGCTTTGTTCACCTGATCCTCGGAATCACGACCCCACAAAAATTCCCGCCTCCTCTCCCGTCCGACCGAGAGAAAGAATTTTTCCGCCTGGCAGCGGGCGGAAACGAGGAAGCAAGACAAAAGCTGATCCTGCACAACCTGCGTCTGGTCTCCCACATTGTCCGAAAATACTATGCCTCCGCCCCCAACCAAGAGGACCTTGTTTCCATCGGAACCATCGGTCTTGTAAAAGCGGTTGACACCTACTCGGTAGCAAACGGCGCAAGATTTGCCACCTATGCCGCGAGATGTATTCAAAACGAGATCCTTATGCACTTCCGCTCTCAAAAAAAGCTTGCTACCGAGGTCTCTCTCAACGAGACCATCGATGTGGATCGGGACGGCAATCCTCTGACCTACATTGACGTTGTGGGCTGCGACGAAAGTCTTTGCGAGGAAATTGAGCGAAAAATTGCCTCTGACCGCGCCCTTTCTTACATGAAAACCAGACTCACTCCACGCGAAAGACAAATCATTGCGCTTCGCTATGGACTCTCGGGGAAGCCGCCTTTAACCCAACGGGAGATCGCCGAACGTATGAAAATCTCTCGCTCTTACGTCAGCCGCATCGAAAAAAGCGCCCTCGAAAAGCTCCGCGGAGCGTTTCGCTCCTAACATCAAACGCAAAAAGCAGCCTCTTTTCAGAGACTGCTTTTTTATCAACATTCAATTAGCCTCGAATGGCTCCGCCGTTCGAGGAAGAACCGGAGGAAGGAAGACCCTCCACAGAGGACAAAACGTCACCCGTTCCCTTCAAGTAAAAGATTTCGTTTTCGTAATACTCGATAGGTCCATTCGTCATTGCCTTCCAAGAGCCCGTGTAAGCAACCTTGTACCAAACGCCGCTCTTGCTTCTTCCAATCAACCTCAAGGATTCGACCACATCCGCTCCGGCAGCATCCTTTCCGTTCAGACCGCTTGCGTCAAAGCCATTAATTCCAACATTGAAATCCTTTGCCGCATCGCTGTAGAAAGGAGTGGTTCTCAGATTGATGCTCTTCTCTGCCTTTATGGTCAGCAATACCTGATTTTCCTCCGCATAGTCATCAAACTTGAAATCCTTTGCGCTTCCGGTATACTGTGCGCTAACGTAATAGGTCATGCCCTCATAGATCACTTCGTTCCATGTATCGCTGGTTCTGGTGCACTTCAGCTCGGTATTAGCATTCAAAACCGCTACCATATCATAGTCCACACCGGGACCCTTGCGCAGAGCAACACCGTCAACGCCGACGAAAACGTAGTAATCGGTTCTGGAGATCCACTCGTCGTCATCGGGCTCGTTATACCAGGCATCCGACTCATCTCCGCTGCCCGTGGAGCTATCCTTGGAGCCATCGTTATATTCAAACTCGTCGTCAGGATTCTCTTCCTCATCCTTGGTGCATGCGGTGAGAGATACCAGGGAAACAATCATCAAAAGTGCCAGAGCCAGAGCCAAAATCTTCTTCATTTCTTTTCTCCTTATTCCTTCTTTTTTCCTTATCAAACGTCCATAGCTTCGCTATTACTCTATTCTTAATCATTATATCAAAAAAGATAGGAAGTGTCAAGAGTAAAAATCTGTTTTTTCAAACTTTTTTTAGGCTCTGTTTTTACGTCGGCGGATCAGGCGGCGAATCGCCTCCACCGCCGTCAAAATGGCAGCCTCGGTATCGTGCTCCTCGGAGGCGTCGGTGTCCAGTCCCGCCAAAAATCTTTCTTGATTCCACACGGATAGGAACACAGCACCCGTGGCAATCCCAAGAGAGGCGCCCACAGTAAAGAGAGTCGCCGCCTCCATCTCACTGGCGAGAACCCCCAAACGCTTCCACGCCTCCCACTTTGCCTTCAGCTCTCCCTCCACGGGCATCCGATCAGGCGAATGCTGACCGTAAAAAGAATCCTTGCTCTGAACCACACCCGTATGCGCACGATACCCCAAAGCCTCCGCGCTCTCCATGAGTGACAGGAGCACGAGCGGATCGGACACAGCGGGAAATTCCAGAGGGGCATACTCCCTTGACGTTCCGTCCTGCCGAACCGCACCCGTGGCGATGACCAGATGTCCTGGCTCTACGGGAAGCGCGATCCCGCCGCAGGTTCCCACACGAATCATGGTGTGCGCCCCGCAAGCATACAGCTCCTCCACAGCAATGGCGGTAGAAGGACCGCCGATGCCCGTCGAGCAGACCGTCACGGTCTCCCCCTCCAGTGTTCCGTTAAAAATGTTGTATTCCCGATTCATCCCCACGTGTCGGGGATTCTCCAAAGCGGCGGCGATCTTCTCGCACCGCCCGGGGTCTCCCGGCAGAATACAGTATCCGCCGATCTCTCCTCGGCAAACGCCAATATGGTATTGCTTTTCATCGGTATGAAGCATATCCGTTCCTCCTTAACCAAAGGTTAGCTCAATGGTCGTATCCTTTATCTTTCCCGCATCCCGCCAAGAAAGATCACTCTTCTTTTCCAGATCCTCGCTCTCTCCGTCTACCGCGGGCATGCCGCTCCAAGGCTCAATACACAAATAAGGCGCCGCTCCCGCGCAGTGCCAAAATCCGATATAGGCACAATCGGGATAAGAAACACCCACGAACCGTTCACTCCTCTCGGAACGAAGGACCACCGAGCGTGCCGCTCCCTCCAAAAAGATTCCGTCAATATCAAAAAGTCCGTGGCATCCCATGGAGTAGGGTTTCCCCTCATTGGAATAGGTATCCTCCCGTACTCTCCCGCAAAAGGGGAACATGAAGGGAGAGCGGTCACCCCAATAGGACTCGTCTCACTGCCACATATACTCGATATTTTCTTCCCCGCGGCGAACCGACTAAAGCTCCGCGCCTCGGGGATTGATCGTGACCGTAAGAATGTCGTTCTTGATCTCAAACTGCATCGGATTTTCTCTGCCTCATTCATCATATTTACACTTCTATTATAGCACATTCCATCGCTTTTTTTCAAGTATAGATCTGAATATTTTGCAAATAATAACCAAAAAGAAAAAGGAAGACGCAGAATGCAAAACAGGATTTTAAAATTTTCGGGAGGAGCCGCTATCGTATGTGCGGCATCGGTCGTGGGAAAGCGGGAATACGACGGCCCTTTGGGTGACTGCTTTGATCTCCACGATGCCACCGACAAATTCGGAATGAAAAGCTGGGAGCGTGCCGAAAGCGAAATGCAGCGATTGGCTTTCAACACCGCCCTCGCCAAAGCCAGCGCGTCGGAGCGAGACGTGGACGTGCTTCTGGCGGGAGATCTTCTGAATCAATGCGTGGGCTCCTCCTACGGACTTTTGGATTTTGACATTCCCTATCTTGGCCTGTACGGTGCCTGTTCCACCGCCGCCGAGGGACTGATGCTTGCCGCCATAATGGTCTCGGGAGGCTTTTTTTCCACTGCCGCCGCCGTCACGTCCTCTCACTATTGCTCGGCTGAACGACAGTACAGAACCCCCTTGGAATACGGCTCTCAACGCACACCAACTGCCCAATGGACCGTAACGGGATCGGGCGCGTTTCTTGTACGAGGGGAAGGAGAAGTAAAAATAAAGGAAGCACTCCCGGGCATTGTAATAGAAAAGGGCATCAAGGATGCCGCCAACATGGGCGCCGCCATGGCACCTGCCGCCGCCGATACCCTTTTGCGGTATTTCCGCTTCGGAAACCATACCCCCGAGGAGTTTGACCTGATCGTAACAGGAGACCTTGGCTCCGAGGGCGGCTCGATCCTTTGTGAGCTTTTGGAGAGAGAGGGACTGCGGCTGGGGAAACGGTACAATGATTGCGGGATTATGATCTACAACGCCAAAAAGCAGGATATGCACGCAGGGGGATCGGGTTGCGGGTGCTCCGCCGTCGTCCTTGCCTCTTATCTTCTGCCCCGCCTCCGCCGAGGCGACCTCAAAAATATTTTGTTCGTGGGAACCGGTGCCATGATGAGCCCCGCAAGCATCCAGCAGGGGGAGTCAATCCCCGCCGTGGCGCATCTTTTATATCTGTCCTCCGACGAATCGAAAGGAGTCTGACCATGGACGTGTTTCTTCCCTATCTCTGGGCTTTTCTCGTGGGCGGTATTTTCTGTGTGATCGCCCAGATTCTTCTCGACCGCACCGCCCTTTCCCCTGCCCGTATTCTCGTGGGCTACGTGGTAGGTGGCGTTCTGATCGGGGCGGTGGGGCTATACGAGCCCCTCGTCGAATTCGCGGGAGCGGGCGCAACCACCCCCCTGTCCGGCTTCGGCAATTTGATTGCCAAAGGGATTCGACGCGCCATAGATGAAAAGGGCGCCGTGGGGATTCTATCGGGAGCCCTGACTGCCGCCTCGGCGGGAACCGCCGCCGCCCTCTGCTTTGGCTTTCTCGCCGCTCTCTTCAGCAAAGGTCGCCCCAAGTAACCTCTCACCCCTCTTGCCCGATTACCATACAATAAGAAAGAGAAGTCGGATTCTGTCGCCGACCAAGGAAAAAACTTCCTGCCCTTCCATGTGACAAATCATCCCCTCTTCTGTTTAAAGAGGGCGTTGGGCGGGAAAAATAATCCTGCAAGGAAAACAGAATGGGAGTGTGAAATACCATGAGTGTCAAGCGAGGAGATATTTATTATGCGGACCTGAGCCCCGTAGTCGGCTCAGAGCAGGGCGGTCTTCGCCCGGTCCTGATCATACAAAACGACATCGGAAATCGATATAGCCCCACCGTCATTGCGGCGGCGATCACCTCACGCATGGGGAAAAATCGACTTCCCACCCACATTGACATATATGCGGAGCAGGTGGGACTGGCAAAAGATTCGGTGGTCCTTCTGGAGCAGATACGTACCCTGGACAAACGCAGACTCAAGGAAAAGATGGGACACCTGGACGAAAGCATGATGCATGCGGTCAACACCGCCATTGCCGTCAGCTTTGGTCTGGGAGACACCGAGGAGGAGCGTGCCGCCTATCGCTTGCGTGCCGTAGCCAGTACCGCTCCGCAGAAGCCGGAGGATATGCCTCCCACAGTCACGGGATAAGAATAATTTTCGGAATCTTCTTGAATCCTTCACAATTATCTGCTACAATAGAGATAACGTGATCGATCAAGGAGATTCTTTTTATGAAATATTCAGAACACTATCGTACCCGCTGGCACGACACCGATGCCGATCGGAGGGTCACCCCCTCTCAGCTCCTGGTCTACATGCAGGAGACCTCCAATGGACATACCAGCTTTGCGGGATGCTCTTTAGATGAATTGCGGGACAAAAAACATCTCGCCTTTATTTTAAGCAAAATCCGCCTGGAGATTTACCGTCCCCTTTACGCATTTGAGAACATTACCGTAGAAACCTGGACCAGCCCCGCCCGCGGGTTCAGCTCTCTCCGCGGCTTTCGCGTTCTTCGGGATGATGAGGTGATCGCCGCCGCCGATTCCACCTGGGCACTGGTGAATACCGAGGACGGCACTCTCCACAAGCCCGGCGAATCGGGTTATGATTTTGAGGACGAGGAGCCTGTAGCTCTCGATCTACCCGCCCGCGTCCGATTCCCCTCGGACGTTCCTCTCGAACCGATCGGGGAGAGAACCGTCGTGTATTCCGATTTGGATTACAATATGCATATGAACAATACCCGTTATCCCAATATGCTCTGCGACTTTCTCCCTCTTGAGGAGGTGGGACGCATCCGAGGAATGGTCCTCTCCTATCTGCATGAGGGTACCTTTGGCAGCAAACTGACCGTCTTTTGCGCCAAAACCGAAAGGGACCGTTTCTTCCGAACGGTAAACGAAAACGGAACCGTATGCCTGGAAGCGCACGTCATTCTAAACGATTGACACCCCGTCCTACCCGATTTTGGGTAGGACTTTCTTCATTTTACAATTCCATGAAAATTGTTTACAATTATTTCATTGCTTTTTCGGTCGGTTTGCGGTATGATAAAATAGAATGCTTGTAGATTCATCCTTTAATTTGCATGGAGGTAGCTCATGTTCGGTTACGTACGGGTCCATCACCCCGAGCTGAAGGTAAAAGAATATGAGTTTTACAAAGGAACCTATTGCGGGCTTTGTCGCTCCATGGGCAAATGCACGGGACATTGCTCCCGCATGACCCTCAGCTACGATTTCGCCTTTTTGGCATTGACGCGGATTGCCCTGACGGATGATAAGATCGAATTTACCCAAGGACGTTGCGTCGCACATCCCCTCAAAAAGAGAAATTACATGAAGCACAACGAAACGCTCGCCTATTGCGCGGGTGCCGCGGCGATCTTGAATTACCATAAGCTGATGGACGATCTGTCAGACGAAAAAGGATTCAAGCGCTTCCGAGCCTTCCTCGCCCGCCCGTTTATCGCCCATGCGAGAAAAAAAGCCCTAAAGCAAGGACTTGGAGAGCTGGATCAGTCGATTGCCGAACGGCTCTGTCTCTTGTCCGATACCGAGCGCGCAAAGCATCCGAGTGTCGATTTGCCTGCTGAACTGTTTGGTGAAATCCTCTCCGACATCATGAGCTTCGGTCTGTCCGATGCGGATAGGCGTATCGCCTGTTCCGTGGGACTGGCGGTGGGTAAATGGATCTACATCGCCGACGCGTTGGACGATGCGGAAGAGGATGCGAAAAAATCCCGCTATAATCCCTTCTTACTCTTATTCGGGCACGTCCCTCGGCCATCCGAGCAAGAAGGAATTCAAAATGCCCTCAAAAATCAATTGTTTGAGGCAGAAGCAGCCATCGATCTGATCGATTTTGAACATTCAGCGGTACAGAGCATCATCCAAAACATTCTGTATTTGGGGTTGCCCTTACGCATCAAGGATATTTGTGAAAAAGGCCAAGAGAAGAGAAACAAGAAAGGACATAAAGAGATATGAACGATCCCTATAAGGTATTAGGCGTTTCTCCCAACGCCACGGACGAGGAGATCAAAAAGGCTTACCGCGCTTTGGCGAGAAAATACCACCCGGACAAATACAGAGACAGTGATCTTGCCGATCTGGCAAGCGAAAAAATGAAAGAGGTCAACGCAGCCTACGAGGAGATCAAGCAAATGCGGGAAAACGGCTCCTCCTCCCACTCGAGCGGAAGCAGCTACGGCAGTACCGGCTCATCCGGATCTCCCCGCTATGCCGAGATCCGCCGCCAGATCAATCGAGGAAACATCGGTCAGGCACAGACTCTTCTCAATAACGTTCCCGTCAGCGACCGAAACGCCGAATGGAACTTCTTAATGGGCAACGTCGCCCTCAGACGGGGTGCCTACGTGGACGCGCAGCACTATTTTGATATTGCCTGCTCCATGGACCCCTACAATCGGGAATACAGCGCGGCACAACAGCAATTGCGGAACCGCGCGAGCGGATACGGCGGTGGCTATCAAACCGCCGGCGGTGGCGGCTGCTCGGGCTGTGATGTCTGCTCGGGACTTCTCTGCGCCGACTGCCTTTGTGAGTGCTGCGGAGGAGACCTGATCCGTTGTTGCTGATTCTTACGTATTCAAGGAGATTCTTATGACGGGAAAAGAAAAAACCAAACGGCTGACGATGTGCGCCATGCTCTCGGCTCTGGGCGTGGTTCTTTTGGGGCTTGGCGCTCTAATTGGGGTTATGGACATCTCTATGGCAGTTATCGCGTCCCTACTTTGCGTCTTTGCCGTCATCGAATATGGTGGAAGTGCCCCTTGGATGGTATTTGGTGTGACCGCTATCCTTTCCCTTATGCTTCCCTCTAAGACACCTGCCGTTATGTACGCGCTTTTCTTTGGATATTATCCCATCATTAAGGAAAGACTCGAAAGAAAGCCCCGCCTTGTCGCATGGGTTCTGAAGGAAGTGATCTTTAACGTGGCACTTTTTGCCATGCTACTCCTCGACTATCTTCTGTTTCATCAAGGGGCAGCACTCGAATACTATTATGCGGGGCTGGCTCTGATTGCCGAGGTGGTATTCCCTGTCTATGACATAGCGCTGACCCGTCTGATTACCTTCTATCTCTTCCGTCTGCGCAAGAGATTTCGCATGAAATAATTCGCTTTTCACGGACGGTCACCACCGTCCGTGAATTTTTTCCATAAAAAAACAAAAAAGCTCTTGATTTTTTTGGGAATATATATTACAATAGATAACGAAAATCCGTTAAATTTTTAACCATACGAGGTATGTGAAACATGAAGAAATTTAGAAGAATCGGTATTCTCACCTCCGGCGGTGACGCTCCCGGCATGAATGCCACAGTCCGCGCCATTGCCAGAAAGGCAAGAAAGCAGGGAGTTGAGGCTGTGGGCATTATCGGAGGCTACACAGGTCTGATCAACGAAAAGCTGATTGACCTGACCTCCAGCGCTGTTTCCAATATTATCACCAAGGGCGGTACCATGCTCTACTCTGACCGTTGTCCTGAATTCAAGACCGAAGAGGGCATGAAAAAGGCGATCGAGACCTGTAAAAGAAACAGCATTGATGCCATTATTGCCATCGGCGGCGACGGAACCTTCCGCGGCGCTACCGACTTGGCAGTACACGGAATTCCCACCATCGGTGTCACGGGAACCATCGACAATGACATCACCGCGACCGACTACACCGTGGGCTTTGATACCGCGATGAACACCGTTGTGGATATCTTAGACAAGCTTCGTGACACCTGTGAATCTCACGCTCGCTGCAACGTGGTCGAGGTCATGGGCCGCGACTGCGGACAAATTGCTCTGCGCGCGGGAATCGCCGCGGGCGCAATGGCAGTGGCCATCCCCGAAATGCCCTTTGATGAGGCAGCAACCATTGATCGCATCAAGTCGGCAAAGCTGAAGGCAAAAAGAGGTATACTCATCGTTGTCAGCGAGGGCGTATTCGGCACCGATGAGAACGGAAACAAGGTCCCCTACGGTGAGCTTCTGCAAAAGAAGATCGAAAAGGAGACGGGCATTGAGACGAAATTCGCGAGACTTGCCCACATCGTCCGCGGCGGTACGCCCACCCTTCGTGACCGTCTGACCGCTTCCCAAATGGGTATCAAGGCGATCGACCTCATTTTGGAGGGTAAGAGCAACCTTGTGGTCATCGAGGAAGATGGCAAGATCGGCAGCATGGACATTCTCTTTGCGCTGACCGCTGACCGTATGTACAAGAACAAGCTCAAGGAAGGCGATCTTGACAGCTTCACCCCCGAACAGATTGAGGACATGAAGTCTCTCTGTGAAAAACGCCGTGCCGAAATCGAGGAGCTTTACGCCATTATCAACGATATTGCCCTGTAAAAAGACAGAAAACAAGGGATCCGTCGAATATTTTTTCGAAGGTTCCCTTGTTTTTATACAAAAAACGACCGATTTCTCTTCTTGCTCCATGTTTTTTCTACAAAAATCAGTAAAAAAGAGGATTCCTTAAAGATTTTTTTGAAAAACTCTTTACAAAAAAGTAAAACTATGCTATAATAACTACACATGTCGTTAACTCGGACCTCGGATTTAAGGCTGTCAGAACAGCACTTCACCCACCGAAGCCTGTGTTAATGATAAATTTAATTGCATTTTTGCAGAAAGGTGAAACAAAAAATGCTGAAAGACGAAAAGCAGGCAATTATCGAGCAGTACGCTACCCACGAGGGCGACACCGGTTCTCCCGAGGTTCAGATCGCGCTTCTGACTTACAGAATCAACAACCTCACCGAGCACCTGAAGTCCAACCACAAGGACCACCACAGCCGTCGCGGACTTCTCAAGATGGTCGGTCACAGAAGAAATCTTCTGGGCTACCTGCAGAAGACCGATATCGAGCGTTACCGCGCAATTATCGAGAAGCTGAATCTCAGAAAGTAATTGCAATAGTTGTCGGAGTGAAGAGTGGAGCGTAAGGCTTGACTCCTCACTCCTTACTCTTTATTTTACCCTTTTCCCTAATTTTTGATGATCTCTCGCATCGTTTTAGCAGTTAACCGTGTGGCTATTTCTTCGAAATGGACATGCCGTTAAGTGCTAAACCCTGTGAGAATCAAATATATTTTTGGAGGTTTTATACCATGTCACAGACCATTAGCACCCCTATGGAATTCAAGAATTACAAGGTATTCCGTTACACCTTCGCAGGCAGACCCTTGGTGATCGAGACCGGTAAGATGGCAGGACTTGCCAACGGCTCCGTCCTCATCCGCTACGGCGACACCGTTCTGCTCTGCTGCGCCACCGCATCCGCAAAGCCCAGAGACGGCATCGACTTTTTGCCCCTTTCGGTTGACTACGACGAAAGAATGTATGCCGCGGGAAAGATCCCCGGTGGCTATCTGAAGAGAGAGGGTAAGCCCTCCGAGAAGGCAGTCCTCACCTCCCGCGTGATCGACCGCCCCATCCGTCCCCTCTTCCCCAAGGACCTGCGCAATGACGTAGCGCTGACCCTGACCGTAATGTCGGTTGACCCCGACTGCTCTCCCGAGATCACCGCAATGATCGGTGCCTCCACCGCCCTCGCTATTTCCGATATTCCGTGGAATGGTCCTATCGGTGGTGTATTCATGGGTCTGGTTGACGGCAAGCTGGTGGTAAACCCCACCGAGGCTGAGCAGAAGAAGAGTGACTTGCAGTTGACCGTTGCCGCTTCCATGAAGAAGGTAGTCATGATCGAGGCAGGCGCCAACGAAGTGGACGACGACACCATGTACGAGGCGATTATGAAAGCACACGAGGAGATCAAGGACCTTCTCTGCTTCATCAATGCCATCATCGACGAAATCGGCAAGCCCAAGTTTGATTATCCCTCCTGCGAGCTGGACCACGATATGTTCGACAAGGTCTTCGCTTTCTGCGAGAAGGATATGATGGAAGCCCTCGACACCGATGACAAGAACATCCGTGACGAGAAGGTAGTTCCGATCACCGATGCCATCATCGCAGAGTTCTCCGAGGAATATCCCGAAATCGGCTCCATGATGGACGAGCTGATCTACAAGATCCAGAAGAAGATTGTTCGCCGTTGGCTCTTGGTTGACAAGAAGCGTGTAGACGGAAGAAGAATGGATCAGATCCGTCCTCTCGGAAGCGAGGTCGGCATTCTGCCCCGCGTTCACGGCTCGGGTCTCTTCACCAGAGGTCAGACTCAGGTTCTCACCGCCGCTACCCTCGGCATGCTCTCCGAAGCACAGATGCTGGACGGTATCGACAGCGAGACCGAAAAGAGATATATGCACCACTACAATATGCCCGGCTTCTCTACCGGTGAGGCAAAGTCCACCAGAAGCCCCGGCAGACGCGAGATCGGTCACGGCGCACTGGCTGAGCGCTCTCTGATCCCCGTTCTTCCCTCCCCCGAGGAGTTCCCCTATGCGATTCGTCTGGTTTCCGACGTAGTTTCCTCCAACGGTTCCACCTCTCAGGGCTCTGTCTGTGGATCTACCCTTGCGCTGATGGACGCAGGCGTTCCGATCAAGGCTCCCGTTGCGGGAATCTCCTGCGGTTTGATCACCGCGGAGGACGGAAGCTGGGATACCATGCTGGATATCCAGGGACTTGAGGACTTCTACGGCGACATGGACTTTAAGGTTGCGGGTACTCATAAGGGTATCACCTCCATTCAGATGGACCTGAAGATCGACGGTCTGACCCCCGAAATCATCAAGGCAGCATTGGCACAGACCCATATCGGTCGTGACTATATCATCGACGAGGTTATTCTCAAGGCGATCCCCGCTCCCAGAGCAGAGGTTTCCAAGTACGCACCCAAGATGACTTCCTTCAAGATCGATCCCGACAAGATCCGTGAGGTCATCGGTAAGGGCGGTTCTGTGATCCAGAAGATCGTTGCCGAGTCCGGCGCCAAGATTGACATTGAGGATGACGGAACCATCTGCATTGCAGCCGTAAACGGCGAGCAAGCAGCTGCCGCTAAGGCAATGATCGATGCCATCGTATTTGAGCCCGAGGTCGGTGCGGTTTACACCGGTACCGTTACGGGCATCAAGGAATTCGGATGCTTCGTTGAGTACGCTCCCGGCAAGGAGGGAATGGTTCACATTTCCAAGATTGCTCCCCGCCGCATTGAAAAGGTTGAGGACGTTCTGAAGCTGGGCGACGTGGTTAAGGTCAAGTACATGGGTCTGGACAAAAAGGGCCGCATGGACTTCTCCATCAAGGACGCCGAGTAATTCAAAAAACAGGGGATGAGCCCTCATCCCCTTTCCAAGAATATATAAGGAGGATTTCCCGATGAACAAATTGCTTGATGCCTTTAACGGTGGAACCGTAGAACAACAGACACGCAGAAAAAAAGGAATGCTGCTCATTGCGGCAACGTCCGCACTGCTGATCCTTGCCACCTTGATTCTAATCATCGGAACGATCGTGGCGCTCATCACAGGCAATACCTCGGGCAGTGATGAATTTAGTCAAGACGATACCCGTTATGTCAAGGGCTCCTTTGAAGCCGATGACCTCTACGAGGGAAATCTGCTTCTGCTGGACGCCAATCATCCTTACCGAGGAGAGACCCCCAATACGATTCTCTTCTCCAACAATCGTCCGGTCAATAGCGAAGGCAACTACTTCTACTTTACCCTTGACGTAAACACATTCAGTGCCACAAAAGAAACCGTCAATCATTTTGCGGACATGATGGAAGCATTTTACGATGCGACCGAAAACGATTGTGTGTTTGTGATGCAGGCATATCAAAAGGGACAGCCCGTAGGCTCTCAGGTGGATGAAATTTATGAAGGCGCAACAACGATCCAACTGGGTTATTTTGTAGAAAGTGGCGTGTATAACTCCATTTACGATGAAAAGGATTACAAATGGATCTATGATCACGCGCATGAGTACGGATTCGTTCAGGTTTCCAAGGCAGAGGGAGAAGAAGATATTTTCCGTTACGTAGGTGTTCCCCATGCAACCTATATGAAGGCAAACAATCTCACTCTGTTCCGCTATTTGGAAAAGCTGCATGAGACCTCCTACAAGAAGTCTCTGAAGATCACCGCCGGTGGAGAGGATTACCGAGTTTACTACGTTGCCGCAGACGATGACGTTTACGTGCCCGATCACGGAAACTACGATCTCAGCGGGGACAACATGGGCGGCTACATCGTAACCGTTTACACCGAAGAGTTGTATTAACACTTGAAGGGGCCGCAACAATTTGTTGCGACCCCTTTTATTTCCCCTCCAAATCGGGAACACTATGCTTTAACACCGAAAAGGAGGGGCAAATTATGCGCGCAACTAAATGGGGGGATCTCCTTTTGATCCTTCTCTCTGCTCTGTTGATCTGTTCTTTGGGAATCTCTCTGTTTCTTTTCCCCCACGCATCCTTTTCAGAGACTGAAAATCGAGCGCTGACTCTCTTCCCTGACATCAACGCTGACTCGATTTTGGACGGCTCTTTTTCCAACCGCTTTACGAGATTTTGCGCCGATCAATTCCCGCTTCGTTCCCGTTTTGTTTCTCTTTCCACCTACACCGAGTTGGCGCTGGGAAAGGGTGAACAAGAGGGCATTTTGTTTGGAAGCAACGGTTTTTTGATCCCTCGGGGAGACATGAGCGATCTCTCTACCCTTTCGGGAAATCTTAAAACCATTCGTGCCTTTTGGGAATCCTCTGAAACGCCCGTGTCAGTCTTTTTTGTGCCAAGACACATAGACGTACTGACCCATCTTTTGCCCTCGGATTATTCGGCTATCCATGCCTCCCGTATACCCAACACCGCATGGGAATCCCGTCTCCCGCTTCTTTTGCCCATAGAGGAATGGCAAGGAAAAGCCGAATACTATTACAAAACCGATCACCACTGGACCACCGAGGGGGCTTATGCGGCTTACAAACTTTTAGGCGATCCTTTAGGATACGCGCCAAAAGAGGAATCCTATTTTGAAAAAATTACAGTCAGCGATTCCTTTCTCGGCACCTCCTATTCCACCGCGGGGGGTGTGTCCTTCGCCTCGGACTCGGTTTCGCTTTATCGCTTTCCCGACGACGATCGATTCCTTGTAACCTATGAACATGCGGAACAATTTAAAAAAGGGTTTTATCATTTTGGCGCTCTTAACAAAAAGGATCACTATGCCATCTTTCTCGGAGGAAACTACTCTTTTCTAAGCGTCACCGATCCTACCGCCCAAGGAAAACCCCGCCTGCTTTTGATCAAGGATAGCTTTGCCAACGCCCTGATTCCCTTTTTATCCATTCATTTTGATCTGACGGTTTTTGATCCTCGTTATCGCTCCGATCAACGCATCGGCGACCTCTCGGGCTACGATCATATCTTGATTCTTCAAGGTCTTAGCACTGTGTCCACCGATTCCTCGCTTCAAAGGTTTCTGTCCTCCCCTTGACAAAGCCCCCGGAATGGGGTATAATAGGAGCAAATCTATTTTCGAGGAACACTTATGGAACGAATTACCAGCTTTTGCGTGGATCATGATCTAATTGTACCCGGCATTTACGTGTCACGTATCGACGGAGACATCACCACCTACGATTTGCGCACCCGTATCCCCAACACCGATGATCTGATGGATCACGTGACCATGCACTCCATGGAGCATATGCTGGCTACCTATATGAGAAACTCCGCCCTCTCGGAGCAGGTCATTTACTTCGGTCCCATGGGGTGCCGCACGGGCTTTTATCTTCTGATGCGCGACGCCGATAACCAAGTTGTGCTGAATATTTTGAAAAAAGCGCTCGCCGACACGGTAAACCACACGGGAGAAATGTTCGGCGCGTCCCGCAAGGAGTGCGGCAATTACCGAGAACTGAGTCTGGATGCCGCTAAAAAGGAAGCCTCCCGCTATCTGGCGGTGCTGGAATCGAACGAGCAGACCTTTTCCTATCCACAATAAAATAAGGATGCGATTGCCGCTTTTGATAAAGCGGCGCAAAACTTTTGAGGACGCGGGGGACGCGGGGGACGCGGTCGCTTTTGAAAAAGCTCCGCAAAACTTTTCATAAAAAATTTTATTTTTGGTTTTACAAGATCTCCTATTCTTTGTTTACCGTGTAGTTTATTGTTTTTTCTCTAAGGTAGAAATCCGTCGGCGCCTTTAGCGCCACCGACGGATTTCTTTTTTTGGAATATAGTTTTTACGGAAGAGGGATTCGCCCCCGCCGTGTCATCTTGAGCGGAGCAAACCATCCGGTGAATGGTTTGCGTAGTCGAACCCGACGAAAGGAGGGCAACGAACCCTTGGTGAGTTGAGATCTCGGCGGATCGGTCGCTTTATGGAATATAGTCTTTACGGTGAAAAGCCACGGGTAAGTCTTAGAAGATCCCATCGTCGCCTGTGGCTCCTCGGTTTTGGATCGGCTCGCCGAGGCTCCCTCACCAAAACTTCGGCTTCGCTCAGGATGACACATGAAGGATTGAAACATATAAAATAAAAAACAATAAGAAATCCGCGGTGGCGCAGCAGCCGTCCACGGATTTCTACCTTAGAGTGAAAAGGATGAACTATACGATAAATAAAGAATAGGAGTGTTTGTTCATCCTAAAAAATAATTTTCATGAAAAGTTTTGCCGCGCTTTTTCAAAAGCGCGAAAAAATCCTATTCCCAACTAACTATTTTCCTCTCTCGGGATTTTTTATGATTTTACTTTCTTCCGTATTCCTCAAAGGGATCGGTATCGTTGATGAAGGAAGGGCACAGACGGAAGGAGAAGTCAAATTCCTTCTCGTTCAGTCTCCAGCGCTTGTGAAGAGTAGGACCGCAGGAGGCGGATCCGATTCCCGCATGACGGTAGTCGATATTGACCACGGTCTCCTTGCGGGGAACCAGCTCGTAGTCGTGCGCCGTATCGGTCAGATCCATTGCCGTAAAGTGCGAGCAGTTGAAGCTGAAGGACGCTCCTGTGCTAAAGGCATAGAGTCCGTGACCCGATAGAGTGGATACTGCTACCCAATCGGTATCGGTATGCGCCATGTTCTCCTGAGGACGGACGTAATGTTCAAAATGATCGCCCACCATGGTCTCAAACACTCCCTTACGGGACGCCTGATTCTTATCCACATAGCTCTCGGTCTCCCCCCGTCCGAAGTAGCGAAGTCGCTCGTTCTCCTCAGGCATCATAAATTCAAATCCGAATCTGGGCAGAGGGGGATTGCCCTTTTCTTCGTCGTTGAAGCGGAAGGGTGTCGTTTTCACATGGGTATCCACAACCATGCCGCCCTCCGCAAGAACCGTATAACGGATGTTCAGCTTGAGATAGGGAGAAAACGAATATCCACTCATGGTGATTCCCGCCTCGAGAACCGCCTCATGTTCTGTTTTCTCCGTCAACGCAAAGGAGCGACACGCGAGCTGCGCTCTGTGATATCCCGCTCCCATCCAGTCCAGCTTGACCTTTCGATCGTTATCGGTAGGCGCGCGCCAGATTGCGGGCTTCATGGGACTTGCCAGCATCTCTTTGCCGTGGTCGGTCAGGGAGCAAAGCAAACCGCTCTGTTTATCAAAGGTATAGACGGAATCGGATGCGGTTACACGGATCTTGTAATCCTCCTCGCAAACCGAAATATACCGATTCTTGGAAATCGTTTCGGCAAGAGCGGGCTTCTTGACGGTCTCGGAGAGAGTAACCTGCTCAAAGCCAACCTCGTAGCCTGCTTCCGCCCACTCGGTGGAATGATTCTGACGAAGCGAAATAAGAAGCTCGCCGCCAAGGGTCATATCCACACCACTAAGATCCACGGTATATTTCACCGAAGACTGAGGACGGATGTTTACAGAGGGGATCATGCCATCCCGAACCACCTTTCCTCTCTGCGTAAAGCTCCACCAGAGCGACA
>JAZSIF010000038.1:0-8093 GCA_045533675.1 Eubacteriales bacterium
AAGAGCAGGATGCGGCACTTTCCGCATACGGCAGAAGATTTTTTGAAAACGAAATGAAATAATATTCCAAAAAGGAAAGGACAAACGAGATGGATATGAAATCTGCGGATATCGAGAAGATTGTTCGGCAGGTTCTCGAGAGCATGGGCTCCTCCGCGGCAGCCCCCAAGGCGGCTGGCGGCGCGATTCCCGCGAAGAGCCGCGTGGCAATGCTCACCGAGAAGGAACACTTCGAGATTCAGGAATATCCCATTCCCGAGATCGGCGACGACGACGTACTGGTCAAGGTCGAGGGATGCGGTGTGTGCGGAACCGACGCGCACGAATTTAAGAGAGATCCGTTCTCTCTGATCCCCGTAGTCCTCGGTCACGAGGGAACGGGTGAAGTTGTCAAGGTTGGTAAGAACGTCAAGAAGGACAGCGCGGGCAAGCCCTTGGGAGTAGGCGACAAGGTCGTCACCTGCATGATCTTCAAGGACAATCCCGATATTACCATGTACGACCTGAACAAGCAGAACGTAGGAGGCGCTGACGTTTACGGACTTTTGCCCGACGACGACAAGCATCTGAACGGATGGTTCGCGGACTACATTTTGGTTCGCGGCGGTTCCACGATCTTCAACGTAAGTGATCTGGATCTGGACAGCCGAATCCTCATCGAGCCCTGCGCCGTGTTGATTCACGCCGTAGAGCGCGCAAAGACCACGGGCATTCTTCGCTTCAACTCCCGTGTGGTGGTACAGGGATGCGGACCGATCGGATTGATCTGCATTGCCGTACTCCGTACCATGGGAATTGAAAATCTTGTGGCTGTGGATGGCGAGGCAAAGAGACTGGAGTTTGCTAAAATGATGGGAGCTTCCGCGACAGTCAACTTCAAGGACCACAAGGGAATTGAGGCGCTGACGGGTGCGGTACAGGATGCCTTCGGGGGATATCTTGCCGACTTCGCGTTCCAGTGCACCGGTTCTCCCGTGGCGCATGCCAACATCTATAAGTTCATTCGCAACGGCGGCGGACTTTGCGAGCTTGGCTTCTTCATCAACGGCGGCGACGCTACCATTAACCCCCATTTCGACATCTGCGCCAAGGAGATCACCACGGTAGGTTCTTGGGTATACACGCTGCGCGACTACGCAACTACCTTTGATTTCCTCAAGAGAGCAAAGGGAATCGGACTTCCTTTGGAGAAGCTGATCACCCACAAGTATCCCCTTGAAGAGATTAACGAGGCATTGATCACCAACCTGAAGATGGAAGGTCTGAAGATTGCCATCGTCAACAAGTGATGAATACTCGAGGTGAGTTATATGGGAAAAGCAACGGGAATTATTGAGGTATTCGGACTGGCGGCGGCATTCGTTGCCGTGGATGCAGGCTGTAAGGCGGCAAACGTCAGTGTGGAGACTCTGGACAAAAATAAGCCCGGCAATGCCGACGCGCTTCCGGTACCGCTCATTGTGGCGATCAAGTTCCGAGGAACGGTTGAGGACGTAAAGGCGGCAGTCGAGGCGGCTGCTCGGGCGGCAGAAGGTGTCAGCGGTGTGGTAAGCTCGCATATTATCGCGAATACCGAGCCCTCCACCGAAAAGATGCTCAAGCTTAACGCATTTGATAAGAAATAAAAAATATTGATGGCAAGACAATGTCTTGGAAAGGAAAGAAAAATGGCTATGGAAGCACTTGGAATGGTAGAAACCAGAGGTTTGGTTGCCGCAATCGAGGCGGCTGACGCAATGGTAAAGGCAGCAGAGGTTGTTCTGATCGGTACTGAGAAGATTGGATCCGGATTGGTGTCCGTTATGGTAAGAGGTGACGTGGGAGCAGTCAAGGCTGCTACCGAGGCAGGTCAGGCTGCCGCATCCCGTCTTGGAGAGATCGTAGCGGTTCACGTGATTCCCAGGCCTCACGCAGACGTTGAGAAGATTCTTCCTTCTCTGAACTGATGGGCGACGTGGAACGTCCCCTGAACCGAATCGGAGGTATTATGAAATCACTTGGATTCGTTGAGGTGAGCGGAGTGGTTGCCGCCGTAGACGCACTGGACATTATGTGCAAGAGCGCTGACGTCTCTCTCGTGAGCTGGGAGAGAAAGCTTGGCGGACGGTTGGTCACGCTGATCGTAACGGGAACGGTATCTGCCGTGCAGGCTGCTGTGGAAAATGCCTGTGCGGGCTGTATCAAAAAGCCCGTGGCATCCGCGGTCATTGCCAATCCCCACCCCGAAACATTTCGCTTGGCTGAGCTTTCGGCATCTCGTTTGAAAAAGGCTGAGGAAGCGAAGAAAAAGGCAGCAAAGCAGGAAATCCCTGCGGCATCGGAGCCGACTCCCGTAAAGAACGTGAAAAGCTCCAAACCCAAAGCACCCAAACAGTAACAAAAAATAAACAAAAATAAAATTTGGAGGTAACAAATATGGCACTTTTAGCACTTGGAATGGTAGAAACTCGCGGGCTGGTCGCTGCAATTGAGGCGGCAGACGCAATGGTTAAGGCGGCAAACGTAGAACTCATCGGTACCGAGAAGATCGGATCGGGACTCGTATCCGTTATGGTCAGAGGCGACGTAGGAGCTGTGAAGGCTGCTACCGAGGCAGGACAGGCAGCTGCATCCGCTCTTGGCGAGATCGTAGCCGTTCACGTCATTCCTCGTCCTCACGCAGACGTTGAGAAGATTCTTCCTTCTCTCAACTAATTTGAAAAATCATTTTAGGAGGTAAATAGAAATGGCACTGGAAGCACTTGGAATGGTAGAAACCAGAGGCTTGGTTGCGGCGATCGAGGCGGCTGACGCAATGGTCAAGGCAGCAAACGTAGAGCTGATCGGCACCGAGAAGATCGGTTCCGGACTGGTATCCGTCATGGTAAGAGGCGACGTGGGAGCCGTGAAGGCTGCTACCGAGGCAGGAAGCACCGCTGCATCTCGTCTTGGCGAGATCGTAGCCGTTCACGTCATTCCTCGTCCTCATGCTGACGTGGAAAAGATTCTTCCTTCTTTGAAGTAAAATTTTTCCCGCGGAAAATAATTCGTGTTTGATTTCAGACACGATTTATTTTCCGAGCAGAGCGCTCAAGGCTTTTGAGCGCGCCGCTCGGAAAATAAAAACAAATCAAGGATGCCGCAAGGCAGAGGAGTGTGAATATGTTTATCGGAAAAGTAGTTGGAAGCGTGGTATCCACACGGAAGAACGAAAAGCTGATCGGAAGCAAATTTATGATCGTGGAAATGGCGGAAGGAATGGGGGACACCAAGAAGCTGATTGCCGTGGATAACGTGGGCGCGGGAATCGGAGAGACGGTTTTGGTCGCTACGGGAAGTGCTGCCAGAATCGGGTGTGACCAGGAAGGCGCACCCATTGATGCCGCAATTGTTGGTATCGTAGACTAACAGCATTAAAGGTAACTCAAAATGAAGCTGAATGAATTCAAGGATATGCTGCGCGATCGGGGCGTGGTCGGCGCGGGCGGTGCGGGATTTCCCAGCTATGCCAAGCTGAACGAAACGGCGGATACGATTCTACTCAACTGTGCGGAATGCGAGCCGCTTTTGAAGGTTCACCGCCAGGTTTTGGAAATATATACGACCGAAGTCTTGGATGCGCTTTCCCATATGCTCAAGGCTACGGGGGCAAAGCAAGCCATCATCGCCATCAAGGATCACTATAAATCCACTCTGGCGGCGCTGGAAGCGGAGTTACCCGATTACGAGGGAATCACGGTGCATAAGCTGGCATCGGTCTATCCCGCAGGCGACGAGATCATCCTCATCAAGGAGACTACGGGACGTCTTGTGGAGCCGGGAAAACTTCCTGTCAGCGTGGGTGTTACGGTCTGCAACGTGGAATCGGTATACAACGTGTGGCGCGCTCTGCGCGGTGAAGCGGTTACCGATAAATTCGTGACGGTTGCGGGCGAGGTTAAGAATCCGATCACCCTGTATGTTCCTTTGGGAACCACGATCGCCGAACTGATCGCCGCCGCAGGCGGAGTGACCGACGAAAATGTGGAATACATTTCGGGCGGACCAATGATGGGAAAACTTGTGGGTCTTGGTGATGTAGTGACCAAGACCACCAACGCTATTTTGGTATTGCCGATCAACAATCCGGTTATTATGAATAAGCATCTCAATCCTAAGGTCAACTTGAAGCGGACCATGTCGGTTTGCTGTCAGTGTCAAAGCTGTACCGAGCTCTGTTCTCGTCATGTGTTGGGATATCCTGTTGAACCCCATTTGGTTATGAGAGTTCTTTCCAACGGTGGAAAGGGCGATCTCAAGGCACTGGACGGTGCGCTCTTCTGCTCGGGATGCGGTCTTTGCGAGACCTATTCCTGCCCGCAGGGGCTTTCGCCGAGAGCCATGATTGCTGAGCTCAAGAATGCCGCCAGAGCAAAAAATTATAAACCTGCCGACGTTCCCGTGGATCGGAACGTCAAGGATGCGGACTTGAAAAAAATTTCCGTAGGTCGCCTGACGGCACGTCTGGGACTGACGAAATATGACGTTCCCGCTCCTGTTTCAGAGGAGTTTTCCACAAAAAAGGTCAAGCTGATGCTTTCTCAGCATCTCGGGGCGCCTTCTGTTCCCACGGTAAAGGCGGGGGACACAGTCCGTAAGGGAGATGTCATTGCCGCCCCCAAGGAGGGTGCACTCAGCGTAGCGCTCCACGCGTCTATTGACGGTGTGGTGGATGCCGTTACCGAACGGTACATCCGAATCAAAAAATAAGGTAAGGAATCTACATCATGAAAAAAGCACTGGGAATGATTGAATTCAAAACCGTGGCATCGGGAATTACCGCTACCGATCTCATGCTGAAAACGGCAGAGGTTGAGGTGGTGCAGGCAAATCCCGTTTGCCCCGGAAAATATCTTGCCACCATTGCGGGAGAATTGAGTGCCGTGAAGGCTGCGATCGATGCGGCAGAAGCGAGATATCCTTCTATGCTTATCGATAAATTCGTGCTTGGAAATCCTCACGAATCGGTGCAGCCCGCCATCTGTGGGGCATTGGAGATTCAAAACAAGGCAGCAATCGGTATTTTGGAGACCTTTACCGCGGCGTCTGCCGTGGTTGCCGCCGATACTGCCGCAAAAACCGCTCTCATTGAGTTAGTGGAGATCCGCCTTGCCAAGGGTATGTGCGGAAAGTCCTATATTATTTTGACGGGAAGCGTGTCCTCTGTCACCGCCGCCATTGAACGGGCGAAGAGCGGACTTGGCGATGGGGCATTCTTAGATTGCTCTGTCATTGCGGGGCCCGATGAGCGGCTGTGGGAGAGCATTCTGTAAGCTCCTCTTGATAAACAGGTGAAAAGGGAGGTGAGCGGATGTTTGCCATTGAAAGAAGAAGAGAAATCCTATCGAGACTTTCCGCGGATGGAAAGGTCATTGTATCTGAGCTTGCAAGAGATTTCGGTGTAACCGAAGAAACCATCCGACGGGATTTGGAGCGTCTTGACCGCGAGGGATTGGTGTCAAAGACTTACGGTGGAGCGGTATCCAAGCAAAATTCCGCCCTGGATCTTCCGTATAACATCCGTGAGGGCGTTAACGTGGAGCAAAAGCAGACCATTGCCGATAAGATTGCCGCCATGGTGTCGGACGGAGATCGAATCATGCTGGACTCCAGCTCCACGGCGCTGTACGTGCTGAAAAAAATTAAAGATAAAAGCAATCTGACTGTCATCACCAATTCGGTAAAGATTCTCATCGAGCTTGCCGATCGGGCGGACTGGACGGTACTTTCTACGGGAGGACAGCTCAAACGGGGGGCGCTATCCTTGACGGGTTCGTCTGCTGAGAAAATGATCAACTCCTATCACGTCGATCTGGCGATCTGCTCGTGTAAGGGATTGGATATGGAGCTGGGCGTGACCGACTCCAATGAAAACGATCGGTTGATCAAGGAAGCCATGTTTGCGGCTGCTGAACGTCGGGTACTGGCGTTGGACGGTGACAAATTCGACCGAAAATCCTTTGTCAAGGTCTGTGATTTTTCGGAGATCGATTGTATCGTTACCGACCGAGAGCCATCGGAAAAGTGGATCAGCTTTTGTAACGAAAAGGGAATTGAAGCCATTTATTAAACAATATTGAAATAGAGGAAAGGAATCAATCGTATGAAAATTCTTGTATTAAACGCAGGAAGCTCTTCGCTGAAATATCAGCTCTTTAATATGGATGACAAGACGGTTCTTGCCAAGGGACTTTGCGAACGCATCGGAGCGGGCGGAACGATTACCCATAAAAAGACGGGTGCGGAGCCCCTTTACGAGGAACGGGATTTCGCCGATCACGGCGTGGCATTGGAGCGAGTACTTTCTCTCCTGACCGACCCTATCTACGGTGTGGTGGCTTCCATTGACGAGATCGAAGCTGTGGGACATCGTGTAGCACACGGCGGAGAAAGGATCAGAGAATCCTCTCGTATCACCGAGAGCGTGGTTCAGTATCTGGAGACCATTGTGCCCATCAACCCCCTCCACGGACCTCCTGCTATTGCGGGGATCAAGGCATGCCTGAAGCTCATGCCCAAGGTGGCGCAGGTAGCCGTATTTGATACCTCCTTTTATTCCGACATCGAGGATTTTCGTTACGTATATCCCATTCCTTACGAATATTACGAAAAAGAGCAGGTTCGTCGCTACGGCTTCCACGGAACCTCTCACCGCTATGTGAGCCGTGAACTTGCCAAGCAGCTTGGCAAGCCCGTTGAGGAGCTGAAAATTGTGACCTGCCATCTGGGTAACGGCTCTTCGATTACCGCGGTGGACGGCGGCAAGGCGATCGATACCTCCATGGGCTTTACGCCTCAGGAGGGAATCGCCATGGGTACTCGTTCGGGAAGCATTGATCCCACGGTGGTGACCTACTTAATGAAGACCCACGGCTATACTCCCGAGCAGATGGAGGATATCCTCAATAAGAAGAGCGGACTTCTCGGTGTTTCGGGACTCTCCAACGATTGCCGTAACATCACGGCGGCGGCAAAGGAGGGCAACAAGCGCGCCGAACTTGCGTTGAAGATTATGACCAATGGCATCAAGAAGCTCATCGGTTCCTACGTTGCCGAAATGAACGGACTGGACGCACTGGTGTTTACGGCGGGAATCGGTGAAAATCAGGTTAATATCCGCAAAATGGTCTGTGAGGATATGAGTTACCTCGGTATCGAGATTGACGAGGAAAAGAACGAGAACTTTACTCGGGGAATCCCCTTCGATATTACGAAGGAGGGCGCACGGGTTGCGACCTGGATTATTCCCACCGACGAAGAATACGCGATCGCTGTGGATACACAGCGCTTGGCAGGCAAATAAGAGAAAGGTGTGTGAGAGACTATGGCAAATATCACCGAAGCGGAAATCCGCAAGATTGTAGAAAATATTTTAAAGGGAAGCGGTGCTTCCTCTACCGCGTCCTTCAGCTCCACCGAGTATAACGGACGAAAGCTGATCGGTATTTATGCCGATATGAACGAGGCGATCGAGGTAGCCGAGCAGGGCTACCGTGCCGTTCGTGCCATGAGCGTGGAGCAGAGAGAGAAGATCATTACCGAGATTCGCCGTCTGACCCTTGAGGAGGCGCCCATTATGGCAGAGATCGGCGTTGCCGAGACAGGTATGGGCCGTGTGGACCACAAGAAATTGAAGCACATTCTGGTGGCGGAAAAGACCCCCGGAACCGAGGATATCGTATCCGAGGCAAAGACGGGCGACAACGGTCTGACCCTGACCGAAATGGCTCCCTTTGGTGTGGTTGGTTCCATCACTCCCAGTACCAACCCCTCTGAGACTGTCATCTGTAACTCTATCGGCATGATCGCCGCGGGAAACGGCGTGGTGTTCAATCCCCATCCCAATGCCATCGCGACCTCCAACTATGCCGTTGACCTTGTGAACCGTGCCTCTGCCGCTATGGGTGGACCCGAGGTTCTGGTTTGCTCTATGGTCAAGCCTACCATGGAGACCGCTTCCATCATGCAAACCCATCCGAAGATTCGGCTCCTCGTCTGCACGGGAGGTCCCGGTGTGGTTCGTGCCGTTCTATCCTCGGGCAAGAAGGCAATTGGCGCGGGGGCGGGTAACCCTC
>JAZSIF010000003.1:0-11287 GCA_045533675.1 Eubacteriales bacterium
CAAGCTCAAATACCTTTTCTACCATGGCACGCAGGCAGATTTTCTTGCCATGACCGTGGGAGCGGATAATACCCCCCTCATGCAAGCTCCGCGCTATTATTATTCCGAAAAAGAAACCGCCGCCGTGGGCAAATATTGGCAATACGTGGATGGGGTAGCTACAAAATGGTGAGGACGCGAGGGACGCGAGGACGCAGGGGACGCGATTTGCCGCTTTCGAAAAAGCGGCGCAAAACTTTTATACAAATTATGGGTTGTTTTAACATCACGTCCTATATAGGGTGTGCCGTATAACCTTTAGTTTTTCTCTAAGGTAGAAAACCATCGGACTGCATTGCTTGCGCAAGCCACCGATGGTTTTCTTTTTTAGTGGCAGAACACCTCATTTCCGTCACGGAGGGGGAAGTATGTCCTGACACCCACTCAGGCGAATCGATTCGTGGGAATCAGGGGGGCGAGGGATCTGTCTTGCTTTTAGCGAATGGTAGCGATGAAGCGCAGGAAGGCAAGCTGTCCGCCCTCGGTTCTCTTATACACGCCCGCATCCTCCAGCACACGCTGGAAGGTTTTTCCAATCTCCTTCTTGAGGATCTCTTCTACATTTTCGGCGGTAAACGTGTAGTTGCCGCGGAAGAGCGAGAACCACTCCTTGTGCTTGGCAATGGGTTCCACTGTGGAGAAGTCGGTGTCCGCAAGGATGGCATCCTTCATCAGAGCGATCTCCTCCTTGAGTCGCGCGGGAAGCACGGCAAGTCCCATGACCTCGATCAGACCAATGTTCTCCTTCTTGATGTTATGTACGTCCGCATGGGGATGGTAAACGCCCAAAGGATGCTCCTCGGTGGTAATGTTGTTGCGCAGTACCAGGTCCAGCTCATATTTTCCGTCTCTCATACGGGCAATGGGGGTAATGGTGTTGTGGGGCTCCCCGTCGGTCTCGGCGAATACGAAGGCATCGGGGTCGGAGTAAGTGCGCCAAGCGTCGAGAATTTTCTCTGCCAAGGCGCAAAGGGTCTGTTTGTTTGCGGAGCGCAGACGGATGACCGACATGGGCCAACGGACGATTCCCGCCTCCACATCCTCAAAGCAGGAGAATTTGATCTCGGTCTCGATGGGGGCTTTCGCCATGGCAAAGGTGTAGCTGCCGCCCTGCATATGATCGTGAGACAGAATCGAGCCGCCGACAATGGGCAGATCGGCGTTGGAGCCTACGAAATAGTGGGGATACTGACCGACGAAGTCCAAAAGACGGGAGAAGGTGCCGCGGTCAATCTTCATGGGCGTATGCTCCGAGGACAGCACGATGCAGTGCTCGTTGTAGTAGACGTAGGGGGAATACTGGAAGTACCATTTCTTTCCCGAAAGGGTTACGGGAATGAGACGCAGATTCTGACGGGCAGGATGCCCCGCGTTGCCCTCATAGCCCTCGTTCTCGGGGCAGAGCAGGCACTTGGGATAGCCGCGCTGCGGCAGAAGCTTGGCGGCGGCGATGGCACGGGGGTCTTTCTCGGGCTTGGAGAGGTTGATGGTAATATCCAGATCTCCGTATTCACCGCCATAGACCCACTTCATGTCCTTCCTGACCCGATAGGTACGGATGTAGTCGGAGGCGCGGCAGAGCTTGTAGAAATAGTCGGTTGCCGCTTTGGGAGACAGGGCATAGAGTGCCGTAAAGGAACGAATGACCTCCGAGGGGCGGGGGGTAAGAGTGCCCATGAGCTTGGTGTCGAACAGATCACGGTACACCACGCTGTTGCTCTCGAGGAGACCGTTCTCCGCGGCGTAATCGCAAAGATCGGCGAGAATTTCCTCCAGCTCGGGCTCTTCCTCGGGAATCGTCTCGTCGGAAATTTCCGAAAGGCGGAGAAGAGACAAGAGCGCATTGGTCATAAAGGAGCGGTCCTCCTCTCCGATGAGCTTCTGGCGAAGCGCGTATTCAATAAGCTGCTTGATTCGGATACTGACGGATAAAGACATCATAAAAACCTCCAGTTTGTTATAATTTACTAATTTACATTATATCACCATTTTCCTCGCCTGTCAAAGGGATTCTGAATATTTTCAGGAATTTTTGCGGGAAAAAGAAAAAGTTCGGTTGACTTTTCTTTGTGGGAATGGTACAATAGAGACATTCAAAAGAAAGTGGTATGTAAAATGAAACGAGAGATTCGCTTAAAAATAAAATCGGTGCGCTTTGAGAGCCGTGTGTCCCTGTTTTCTCAAGGGGAGGATCTGTCCCTTACCGACGAGGAGACCCGCTTGGAGGTGCAGCCGGAAACCCTGGAAATTCGATCGGTGGGAAGCGCTTCCGAGGAGGACGGCAGACGTGTCTTTTCTTATGAGGAGACCGAGGCAACGGGCATGGCAGGCTCTACCACCTCTCTGACCTACCTTCTCGACCGCCCCGAGCTTGTGACCATGCTCCGTGAGGGCGCCGTGTCTACCGCCCTTGTGTTTGAGGAGGGAAAGCGCCATCATTGCCTGTATCAGACTCCCTTTATGCCCTTTGAGGTCTGTGTCTATACCCTCAAGGTCGAAAACAAACTGGAGCGTGAGAAGACTCTGTTCCTCGATTACATCATCGAGATACGGGGCGCCCGCGCTGAGCGGACGAAGTTTTATTTGGAGATTTATTGAGGACGCGGAGACGAGAAGGGACCCGCGTCCTTATCCGTCTTTCAACAAACTATTTCCACCGCGCCAAATCCCTCTTGAAGGGAGGCGGGAACGAGGGAGGTGATGCGGGGGTAGTTGTCGTTTTCGTCAAAAATCTACACCCCTGACCCCTCTGCCCATTCTCGTTGCGTAAGGGTCAGCTCAATGGCACAAATACCCTCGAAGTTCCAAAAGGTATAGTCCGCGCAAAAGCCCATGCGAAGATCGGGATTGACTTGATCCACTGTCGCGCGCATACGGCGGGCAAAGTCCCGAAGGGTCTTGGCTTGCAGATCAAACCAAACGCGGCGCAAATACTTCACGTAGTCGGGAAGCTCGCCGCGGGAATGAACGGCGATGGGAACGGTTAGCATTCGCTTCATGAGGGGGGATTCTTCTTTCGTTTTTTTGCGGCTCTTTTGGAGTAGATACAGCCGCAATAGTCCTGACGGTATAAGTCGTATTCCGCGGAAAGCTCGCAGGAACGCTTATATCCGTTTTTCTTTTTAAAATCGGAGAAGAGATAGGAAATGCCGTGCGCCTCTCCCTCCTCCTTGCCGATCTCATTGAGCCAATCGGCATTTTTATAGGGGCTGATGGACAGTGTGGTGGTGAAGTAGTCGAAGCCGCCCTTCTTTGCTTCGGCGGCGGTTTTCGCCAGGCGCAGCCGATAGCAGCGAGCGCAGCGGCTGCCTCCCTCCGCTTCGTCCTCAAGCCCCTCGGCTATGGCGAGAAATTCTTCGGGAGTGTAGGGAGCGCTTATGATCTTGATCCGATGGGAAAGCCCCATGTTCTCTACAAGACGGCAGAGCTCCCGAGCGCGAAAATCGTATTCCTCGGCGGGGTCAATGTTGGGGTTGTAGAAAAAGAGGGTAATGTCAAAGCGATCAGAGAGATATTCCAATACGTAGGAGGAGCAGGGGGCGCAGCAGGCATGAAGCAAAAGCGAGGGACGGGCGTTCCGCTTTTCCAATTCTTTTAGTGTTTCGTCTAACATTAAACCGTAGTTTTTCTTCACAGAGCTTCCACCCCCTTCTGTTTCTTTAGTGATTATAACATACGAGAAGGGAAAAGTAAAGGAAAAATAACAAATTTTTAGGTAGGGCGGGGGTTTACTCCCGCCGAAAATGATGGAAAAATGATGTTGAAAACAGATCGTCAATCACAAAGATAAACTCTCCTTTCCCTGCGGATAAAATCCCCTCTGTACCCATACACTATACTAATACGAAGAGGAGGCGGGACATGGCAGAGTATGGAACGGTCAGAGGGAGTGAGAGAAAGGACGGGGTGGAGATTCTTCGGTGGCGGATCGAATTGCCCCGATATGAGGAGCTGGAGCGGATCTCAGAATTTTACGAAGGGCTCCAAAAGGAGACGGCGGACTTCTGCCAAAATGTCCTAAAAGGACGGGCTGAGACCGCATATGACCAGTGTGACGATCCCAAAAAACGGTTCCGATTTTCTCCCTTGATCTACCGTCTCACGGGAAGAGAAACGGCACGGGAGAAGGATTTGCTCTCGGTGTCCTTGGAGGTCATGCTCCGCACGGGGGATACGGTCCTTGAGAACGGGGTCTTCGGGCAGATTTTTTGCGAATCCGAGCAGATCCTCCTATCCCCCGAGGAGGCGGCAAGAATGTGGGATGGCAGACGGCTTACCGCTCGTGAGAAGCGGGAAACGGGAGGGCTCCTTTTGCGGGACGGTTCCCTCTGGTTCAGAGAAGATTTTCGTTGGATTTTGTCAAATTCAACCCCCAAAAAAGTGAAAAAATTGGCAAAAACTTCTTGAACAAACAGGGGAACTATGGTATAATATATTCTATATAATATAATAAATATTTGAGGAATTTCAAAAACGAATAAAAGGCGGTGAGATTTTGTCAAAAGAAGCCATCAGGAAAATCAGAGAGGCGGAAGCCGAGGCGGAACGGATCCGAAAAGAGGGTGCGGAGAACGCCAAGGAAATTGTCCGCATGGCGGAGGAGGAGGGAGCTCGTCTTTGCGCAAAGACCGAGGAGAGTGCCGTCCGTGAGAACCGTCAAAAGCTGGAGCTGACCCGCCAAAAGGCAGAGGAGCTTTTGGAAAAGACCCGCGGCGAGGCAAATGCCGAGGCGGCACAGATGCGTGCCGAGAGCGAGGATCGGATGCGGGATGCGGTAAGAATGATCGTCGGAGGATTGTACGAAAGATGTCAGTAAGCAAAATGAAACGGCTTGGCGTCATCGTCGGTCGGGACGAGGTGGATCTCTTAACCAAAAAGCTGATCCGTTTGCGTTGCGTGGAGATCCGAACAGCAGAGCCCGAGACGGGAGATGAATACGCCGCCGCTCGATATGCCGCCGAGACGAAGCGGGCACGGGCGGAGGAGCGGGTCGGACGGATCTCGGAAGCCATGGAGGCGCTGAATCCGTATGCAACACGCGCGAGGGGGATGTTCAGCGGAAAAAAGAAGATCGATCCCGATCGCTTTTTGGCAGACGGACGTGCCGAGCTCGCGCGGACGACTGTGGACGAGACTCTCTCGATCGTCGAACGGAAAGCCGAGATTAAAGGGGAGCTGTCAAGGCTTCGTGCCAATGCCGACGCGGCAGCGCCCTACCTTGCCCATGAATTGCCGCTGGGTTTGGAGGAAACCGAAAGGACCGACCTACTCTTAGGCTGCTTTCCCGCCGCCGTGGACGCGGACGGGATGGGAAAGGAGCTTTATGAGATGGGGGCGGTGATTGAGCCCCTCCGTTCGGATGAGAGCGGACTCTACGGCACGGTGTACTGTTGCAAGAGCGATACCCCCGCGGTTCAGGCACTTCTGTCGGAATACGGCTTTGTCCGTGCCTCCTTCAAGGGAGTAACGGAGACAGCCAGAGAGCGGGTCCATCTGTTCCGCAACGTGGGTGGAACGCTGAGAGACGAAAACAAAGGCTTGGATGAGAGACTGACCGTCCTCGCCGAGGAGATCGATACCTTGGAGGCATATTACGACATCGAGGCGACCGCTCTTTTGGCGGCGGCCGAGCAGGAAAAAATGCTTGCCACCGAGCGCACGGTCCTCTTGCGTGGCTGGATTCCCGCCGAGGAGGAGGGACGGCTCGGTGATCTTCTTTCCCGCTTTGACTGCGCCTATGAGCTCTCGGAGCCCGAGGAGGGGGACAACCCTCCCGTTCTCTTGAAGAACAATGGATTTGCCGCCAATTTCGAGTGGGTGCTGGCGATGTATTCCTATCCCGCCTACGGCAGATTCGACCCCACCTTTATCATGAGTATCTTCTACTTCATCATTTTCGGCATCATGTTTGCCGACGCGGGCTACGGCTTGATTCTTACCCTTGGATGCTTCCTTGGCATCAAGCTGCTTAAGCCCTCCCGTTCCATGGTGAGATTCTTAAAGATGTTCGGCTATTGCGGCATCTCTTGTATGGTGTGCGGCGTTCTGTTCGGTGCCTACTTCGGAGATCTGCCCTTGGCGATCATGAAGAACATGATGGGGCTCACCGAGGCGGAGCTTCCGAATCTTGCGCTTTTGGGCTCTGCCGCCCCGAATATCGCGTTACTGTTTGACCCCTTGCAGAATCCCATGGGATTTCTGGTGGTGTCTTTGGCGGTGGGTGCGGTGCATCTGATCGCGGGTATGGCGGTACGGTTCGTGATCCTCTGCCGAGAGGGGCACGCATGGGATGCCATTTTTGACATTGGCGCCTACTGGCTGCTCTTTGCGGGAATCGGACTTCTCTTTGCTTTTCCCACGGTAGGGCTTTGGGTAACGGTCGCCGCCGTGGCGGTCATCGTTCTCACCCACGGACGGGCAGAGAAAAATATCGTCATGAAGCTCATGAAGGGCTTGCTTGGCATCTATGACCTCATCAACTACGTGTCCGACCTTCTGTCCTATTCCCGAATCCTGGCGCTCGGTCTGGCGGCGGGAGTCATCGCGCAGGTGGTCAACATTCTCGGTACCATGGGAGGAGCGACGGTGCTTGGCTTTATCGGTCTTGTGGTGGCGTTCTGTGTGGGACATCTGCTCAATATCGCCATCAACGTGCTTGGTACCTTCGTGCATACGTCACGCTTGCAATATATTGAGTTTTTCAACAAATTTTACGAGGACGGCGGCGTGATCTTCGAGCCCGCCGTACCCTCGGAAAAATACACGGAAGAATAATTTTTATTTTATTTCAAATCAAAAGGAGAAACAATCATGACTTTCGGCGAACTGATGAATATGATCTTTACAGGTAACAATCTGGCGCTCCTCGGAGCGGCTTTGGCGGCAGCCCTTGCGGGTATGGGAAGCGCAAAGGGCGTAGGACTCGTGGGTGAGGCGGCATCGGGACTTCTTTCCGAGGACCCCTCGAAGTTCGGTAAGGCGCTGATTTTGCAGGCGCTGCCCGGCACTCAGGGTATCTACGGTCTGATCACCGCGTTCCTCATCATCTTCAAGATGGGCATTCTCGGCGGTGAGCCCCTGACTCTCACCGTTGGCGAGGGCGCGTACTTCCTCATGGCATCTCTTCCCATCGCCATCGTTGGCTTTTATTCGGGTGTTAAGCAGGGTAAGGTTGCCGCTTCGGGTATTTCTCTGATTGCCAAGAGACCTAAGGAGGTAGGAAAAGCAATCACCTCCGCGGCTCTCGTTGAGACCTACGCGATTTTCGCGGTGCTGGTATCCCTTCTTTTGGTTCTGTTTGCTCCTGTGGGCTGATATAGGAGACGAATCCCTCATTTTTACCTGAAATAGGAGGCCCTATGATTGGCTTGAGTAAAATTACCGATAAAATCCTTGCCGAAGCAAGAGAGGATGCCCGCCTTGCCGCTGAGGCGGCAGAGGGGCGTGCCCGTGAGATCATGGCGGAAAGCGCTTTGCGAGCCGAGACACTCAAAAAAGAGATCGACTTGGATGCCAGACGGCAGGCGGAGGAGCTCGTGTCCCGTGCCCACGCGGACGAGGAGATGATCAAGAGAAGCGCCGCTCTCGAAGCAAGATCCGCTATGGTGGACGAGGTTTTCGTGGCGGCAAAGAAGGAAATTCTGAATCTTCCCACCGAGAAGTATCTCGATCTTCTGTTTGGACTCTTCATGAAGGCATACCGCACCGAGGCAGAGAAGACGGCACGCAACCGTAAGCTCTACGGTGAGGAGGACGCGCCTGAGGAGTCGGGTTGCGAGATTCTGCTCTCGGAGCGTGACCGTGACCGTGTGGGTGATGGTTTGATGGCGCGTGTGGAGAGTGCGTTTAAGGATAAAGGAATCGGAGAGATTCCCACCCTGTCGCGGGAAACCGCGCCCATTGACGGCGGACTTGTTCTTCGCTTTGGAAACATCGAGGTCAACTGCTCCTTGAAGGCGCTGTTCGGAATGCTTCGTTCCGAGTATGAGGGACGGGTCGTGGCGCGGCTGTTCCCCGAAAAGAGGAGCTGATACAATGGCGCTGAAATACAGAGAAACCGATTATATGTACGCCTCTGCCAGAGTTCGCGCTCTGGAGAGCGGAATCGCGGACGGGGATCGTCTGTCCCGTGCCGCGGAAGCCGCAAGCTCCCGTGAGGCGCTGGCGATGCTCTCGGAGTATGGCTTTGAGAGCGAGGGGGACCGTAGCCGCGAAGAGATCCTTTGCGCTCCTCTTCGTCGGGGCTATGCCGAAATCGACACCATGGGCGGCAGCGACGCGGTGGCGTTTCTGCGTTATCCATATGATTGTAACAACATGAAAGCCCTCATCAAATGCTTTCACCGTGGAAGCTCTACCGAGGGAATGCTCTTTGAGGGCATGGGAACGATCCCGCTGTCAGCGGTGAAGCGTGCCTTTGAGGACAAGCGATATGAAATCTTCCCGCCCCATATGGCGGCGGCGATCCCCGAAGCGGAAAGGGAGTTCTCCGAATCGGGAGACCCACGGCGGGTGGATCTTCTCATTGACCGTGCCTGCTTTTCCGATATGCTGGAAAGCGCCGAAGCGAGCGGGATCTCCCTTGCCGTAGAAATGGTAAAAGAGCGGATCGATCTTTTGAACCTGATGGCGACGGCCCGCCTCTGCCGCATGAAGCTGCGCGCTACGGGGGAAGCCTATCTCCGAGAAACTCTCATGGAAGGCGGAACTCTGGACAAGGACCTGCTTCTTGCGACCGTCAAGGAGGGCTCGGAGGGGACTCTTTCCGAGCGTCTCGCCTATACACCCTATTCCTTTCTCTGTCCTCTTTTGGAGGCGGGCGCTCCCCTTCATGAAATGGAGAGGGAAGCGGACAACGCGCGGATGGAGACGGCAAGACGGGCAAAATTCCTGCCCTTTGGCGCGGAGCTGATGATCGGCTATGCCATGGCGCTGGAATATGAAGTGATGAACGTTCGAATTTTGCTTGCGGGGAAGGACGCGGGTCTTTCTCCCGACGTGATTCGGGAAAGATTGAGGAAGAGCTATGTATAAGATCGGTATGATCGGCGACCGTGACAGCGTGCTTGGCTTCATGGCGCTTGGATTTACGGTTCACGAGGCGGAGGACGTAAAAACCGCCGAGGCACTTCTTCATGAGCTGGTAGGGAGCGGGGAATATGCCGTGATCTACCTATGCGAGAACTATGCCGAGGGAATGCAGGAGGCACTGGACCGTTATAAGGATATGCCCCTGCCCGCCATCAGCCTGATCCCGGGCAGCCGCGGCGGTACGGGATATGGACTTGGCAGCATCAAGCATGCGGTCGAGCGCGCCGTAGGCGCGGACATCCTATTCAAGGAGGATTAAGAAAACAATGATAGAAGGAAAGATTCTGAAGGTCTCGGGCCCTCTCGTGATTGCCGAGGGAATGCGAGAGGCAAATATGTTCGACGTGGTCCGTGTGGGCGAGAAGAAGCTCATCGGCGAGATCATTGAGATGCACGGCGACCGTGCCTCCATTCAGGTTTATGAGGAAACGGCAGGCATTGGACGAGGCGACCGAGTGGTGTCTACGGGAGAGCCCCTGTCGGTTGAGCTGGGGCCTGGTCTGATTACGTCGATCTACGACGGGATTCAGCGTCCCTTGGAGACCCTGCGTGAAAAATACGGTGCCAATATTACCAAGGGCATCGACGAGCCTGCTCTCGATCGTACCCGCCGCTGGCATTTTGTGCCTGCGGTAGGCTTTAACCAGGAGGTACGGAGCGGAGATATTTTGGGAACCGTGGAGGAATCCGAGGTGCTCACCCATAAAATTATGGTTGCCCCGGGGAAAAAGGGAAGGATTATTGAGATCCACGAGGGCGATTTCCGTGTCAATGAGCGAGTGGGTAAACTCAAATTAGAGGATGGCACCATTGAGGAGATTACCCTCATGCAGAAATGGCCTGTCCGCAAATCCAGACCCTATACCCAAAAGCTGCCGCCCGTAGAGCCAATGATTTCTGGACAGAGAGTCATAGACGCTCTTTTCCCCATTGCCAAGGGAGGAACGGCGTGCGTGCCGGGTCCCTTCGGTTCGGGTAAGACTGTGGTACAGCATCAGCTGGCAAAGTGGAGCGACGTGGATCTGGTAGTTTATATCGGATGCGGCGAGCGTGGGAACGAAATGACCGACGTTCTCCGTGAATTCCCCGAGCTGGTAGACCCCCGCACGGGCAAGTCGCTGATGATGCGTACCGTGCTGATCGCCAATACCTCGGATATGCCGGTTGCCGCCCGTGAAGCGTCGGTCTATACGGGAATTACCATTGCCGAGTATTACCGTGATATGGGATATTCGGTTGCCGTTATCGCCGATTCTACCTCCCGTTGGGCAGAGGCGCTCCGTGAAATGTCGGGACGGCTGGAAGAAATGCCCGGTGAGGAGGGATATCCTGCCTATCTGACCAGCCGCCTGGCTCAATTCTATGAGAGAGCGGGTAAGGTGGTTTGCCTCGGCTCGGACGGACGAGAGGGAGCTCTCTCCGCGATTGGAGCCGTATCACCCCAGGGTGGTGATATTTCAGAGCCCGTGACCCAGGCGACCCTGCGTATCGTCAAGGTGTTCTGGGGACTGGACGCGTCCTTGGCGTATCGTCGCCATTTCCCCGCCATCAACTGGCTGAACTCCTATTCGCTTTACCGTGACCGCCTTTCCGGTTGGTTTGGTGAACGGGTTTCCAAATCTTGGAACGAGAAGACCGCACGGCTTTTGAAAATTTTGCAGGTCGAGAGCGACTTGCAGGAGATCGTCAAGCTTGTGGGTATGGATGCCCTGTCGGCGGACGACCGCTTGACCCTTGAGGTGGCGCAGTCGATCCGCGAGGATTTCCTGCAGCAGAACGCGTTTGAGGATGACGACAGCTATACGAGTCTTGGCAAGCAGGACGCGCTGATCTCGCTGATCTTCTCCTTTGAGGAAAAGGCGCGCCGTGCCGTAGAAGCGGGAGCGGATATTGAGAAGATCGCCGCTTTATCAGTCCGTGAGCGAATCGGCAGAGCCAAGTCGGTGCCCGAGGCAGATTACGTTCGTGTGTTTGCCGAGATCGACCGAGAGATTTCCGATCAGCTGGATGCCCTGACGGCGAGACTTTAAGACAGTAGGAAACGAGGGAAAAACAAATGATACGTGAATACAGAACAATTGAAGAGGTTGCGGGTCCCTTGATGCTGGTCAAGCAGGTGGAGGGGGTCAGGTACGACGAGCTGGGGGAGATCGGGCGG
>JAZSIF010000010.1:0-3447 GCA_045533675.1 Eubacteriales bacterium
TTTGCAACCGAAACCGCCATCATGGAAACAAACAGCGGGAAGGTGTAATTCAACGCGCCTGCGGCGGGAATGGTGGAAAACAGCAAAAACGTCACGACAAAGGGAACAAATCGGTACACTCCTCTTCCTTTTGCGGTTTGATTCGACAACACAAGAATCCGTCCGAACCACCAAACAAGAAATACCATACCGACCACACCGACACCGTACAGATAAAGCAAAGGCGCACAGTGGGTATTGTTGTTGTAAAGACCTCCTCCAAACAAAGTAGAAACAAGATTTTCGCTCCAAACCGAGGCATGCTCGAAGATCAGATCAAACCTTCCGTTGGCACCCATAATATCCGCCTCACTGAATCGGCGGGTAAAGCCCTCCACAACTTCCGGGAATAGTAACACAAAAAGGAGTACGGCAACTCCCGCTGCCACCGTAACACCCACAGCTCGTCCAATGTTGGTCTCGGTAAAGAGAGCTAACACCGCCCATATCACCAAAGCCAAAAGGAAGGTACGGGACAGACCGATCAAGCAGATCGCAAGCGCTACCAAAAGGGCAATCACCATCCAAATCTTTCCCTTTTTCTCTCCTTTGGAAGTCAAAAACAGGTATCCACAAGAAATCAGCGCAATCACGTGCATACCATAAAAGTTGGGGTCAATGGTAGCGATCATCGCTTCCTCGCCAAGCTCCTCACCAAGCATTCCCGTATATCCCAGTCGACTGGAGTCGCTCATCAGCTCGGCAAGAGTATAATATTGGAGCGTTGCCGCCAGCATACTGACACCGACCACGGCAACACCGATGGAAAATGCCAAAATCACGGGTTTTACCTTTTCATACTGCAAGGTAGCCGACACAAAGAGCGCGAGCACCACAAAATCAATCGATCCAATCAAATGATAGACTGAAGTACTTCCCCATATCACGTTGGTGATTACAAGGTAAAGAGTCACAGCAATTGAAGCAAGAAAGAGCGAAAAATCCAGCTTGATCTTTCCTCTGACATATTCAAGCAGAAGGCGAAGCAAAAGCACCACGGAAATATAGTTTCCGGGCAATCCTACGTAAAGAGGAATCAAAAATGCCGCAAATACCACGCTGTATTCTACCTTCAAGCAAAGCAGAGGAACTGCGGCAATCAACAAAAGAATGTATTTATTGACTTCTATTCCCGCCGTATCTCGCAACAGTACGCCGACTGCTATGAACAGTCCGAAAAGAACAACTACGACGGAACTGAATCGCTCCTTTTTTTCTTGATCAATCATCATGTATCCTCACACAAATTTTTAAATCCTTGAATCGCTTCCTCATTGGAAGCCACAAATACCGACTCGTCCTCGATACCGTGCCGACCCGAACGAACGATTTCCTCAATTGCGTTCCGCAATGCTTCGTCGGTGTTATCGCAAACCACTCCGATTTCCCGTTCCGTAACCATTTCGTCTGCCGACAAGGTTCTCGTAGACAACACAGCGGTCTTTACGGTCAACGCTTCATCAAAGACCATGGGCGCCGCCTCATGAAAGGAAGACACCAAAAGCCAATCGGCGTTCTTCATATAACGGGGAGAATTTACCTGCTCCCCTTCCAAAATTACGTAATCCTCCGCGGAAAGCTCCTTTATTTTTTCCTCAAGAGCCTTCTGTAAGGGTCCTCCTCCCACAATATGCCAACCAACATCATATCCCTCTTGATGCAATTTGGCAAAGGTATCCATACAACGAAAGAATCCCTTTTCCTCGCTGAGTCTTGCAACCGACACAAACGTCATATCGTGAGAGTAGCTAACAGGGTCACTCTCCGCCATACGACGAATGTCCTCGTATGCATGACAGTTTCGGACGACACAGATTTTTTCCCGAAGCTCTGGGATTACCGAGGCGACCCGCTCTCCCACGCTACGGGAGACACCTGCCACCGCATCAAATTGGCGAAGCAGCTTTCGATTATAGGAGCAATCTCCCCCATAGGATGCGTAATCGCAATGAACAAACACTGCTTTTTTCTTGGCATTGACCCGATCGAGGACCAATTCTCCACCCATGTTGCAGAACATATTCTTGGGCATGGGGTGGGTATAGGAGATCGCCAGATCATATTCCCCAGGCACCTTCCCTGCCATTCTCGTCCAAAGCTTGGCAGCCAGCGGCTTGCAACCGCCTTTGGTCAGCACGGACAGTACGTTTCTGACAAGGTAATATTTGGTTCCCCGACTTTTCATTGCGGATGCCGAATTTTCGGACAGCTCGAGCATTCCCGAGGTGGGAAGAATATGCACGCTTTTGGGTACTTCCTCGAAAAAGCTACCTTTCTGATCAAAACAAAGAAGGCTCACGTCATACATACCGTCAATGCTTTTCAGAAGCTCCACCAGTGCCTTGGCGACGCCTCCTACGCGAAGCTGACCGATCACAAATAATATTTTTTTCATAGCGCGGAAAACATCCTCTCTACGTTTGTGTTCCAATCCATGTGTTCGGTATAATAGGCAAGGATTTTATCGGAACGGTCACCGAACACTCCCTCCGACATGGCAAGCAGTGCGCCTGTCCATTCCCCGTCTGTCTTGCAGATCATTCCCGTTTCATCCTTCTCTACGAACTGAACAAGACCGGGAAGATCGGATACGACCACGGGCTTGCCGTAGGAATAGGCGATGGGAATGACACCGCTCTGGGTGGCTTCGATATACGGAAGTACCACCGCGCGGCTATGGGAGAAGAGATATTTCATTTCTCCGTCTCCGATATATCGGTTGAGAAGAAGCACGTTTTCGCATTGTGCCGCTTCTTTCTTTTCGGTCTCGCTGAGCGCCCCGCTTCCCGCAATCACCAGCGGCAAGCACTGATCTTCAACGGGACGATAGGCACGGAGCAAATGCTCGATCCCCTTATACTTATCGATTCGTCCGAAGAACAGAAGGTATTCTCCCTGTCTTCCCGCTAATTCGGGAGGACAGATTTCCACCTCGGCAGGAATATGCGCGCCAAGGTTCATACATAGAGTATGATCCGCATATCGGGGGAAATTACGCTGAAATACCGAAAGGCTCTCGGAGGAAAGCAAAACAAATTTATGTACTCTCTTATAAAAAGAACGGTTGATATATTTAACGTATTTGCGAAGGAGCCTTGTCCGCAGACTCATGTGATTGGTTGGGTGATATCCCCCCGCATCGTGCATGGTCAAAAGCTGACGAATCCCGCGGTTCTTGATCTTCACCCCTACCTCGGAACAGATCACGCTGTCATCACAATACAAGATATAATCGGGATGCTCTGCCTCAATGCGTTTCGCAAGAGTACGATAGGGAGTTTTATCCACTACACTTTTTATCTTTCGATAAAGCAATCGATCCCCCTCAGGCACTTCTTTGACAGCAGTATCCTTTGCCGAGTCAGGTGCGCATACCTTTGCTGAGAAGCCAAGCTCCAAAAAGGTATG
>JAZSIF010000021.1:0-56486 GCA_045533675.1 Eubacteriales bacterium
GTCCGAACAGCGGAGCATGGTGGAAGGCTACGGAAATATTATCACATTACGGAGAGAGGTCTTCGTAGGATTGAAGAATTTAAAAATGAATGGAAGGAAATGGTAGCCATTTATCAATTTGTGATGAAGGAGGAGCGATGAAATGGATAAAAAAGAGTTTCTCGATCAATTGAGAACGTCATTGACGGGATTGCCGCAGGGTGATATTGACGAGAGAGTAAGCTTTTATGAGGAAATGATCGATGATCGCATAGAGGAGGGAATGAGTGAGGAGGATGCCGTTTGGCAGATCGGTACGGTCGATGAAGTGGTGTCTCAGATTATTGCGGAAATGCCATTGAGCAAATTAGTCAAGGAGAAGGTTCGCCCCAAGCGCAGGCTTTTGGCTTGGGAAATTGTTCTGCTTGTGCTTGGTTCTCCTATTTGGTTATCCTTGGTGATTGCGGCTGTGGCAGTTTTGCTTTCGCTTTTTGTGACCGTTTGGGCTGTGATCGGTTCTCTTTGGGCAGTAGTGGGTTCGCTTGTTGTCGGAGGATTTAGCGGTGTGCTTTCATTGATTGTATTCACAATCCAAGGATATATATGGACCGGCTTTTGCTTTCTTGGTGCGGGACTGATCCTTTTGGGCCTTTCAATATTTGCCTTCTTTGGCTGCAAGAGTCTGACTCGCCTACTTCTGATGTTGACTAAAAAATCGGTATGCTGCGTGAAAATCATGTTTGTGGGAAGGAGACGGGAAGCATGAAGGGGATGACAAAATATTGGTGGATCGTTGCCATTTCTCTTGTGGTTTTGGGCGCAATTTTGTGTGTCGTCGGCTTTGCGGCGGCAGGATTTGATTTCGGAGGATTGGAAACGGTGAAATACGAAACGAACGAGTATGTGATTGAAAAGGACTTTGAAAATCTTTTTGTTTGTGCGCAAACAGCAGACGTGACATTCAGACCCTCTGGAGATGAAATTTGTCGAGTCGTTTGCTATGAGCAGACTCGTTTGCAACATGAGGTGTCCGTAGAGGAAGGAACACTTACTGTAAAATATAAAAATACGCGGAAGTGGTATGAATATCTGACATTTTCTTTCCGCACGCCCACTGTGACGATTTATCTTCCCGAAAAGGAATATAACAATTTAGATGTACAGGTGTCTACGGGAGACATTATGATCGGTAAAGAGTTTGATTTTTCAAATGTGAAAGTAACGGGCTCTACGGGGGATGTTTCTTGCTATGCCTCGGTATCCGAATCCTTGGACGTGAAGATCAGTACAGGGGATATCCTTTTGGAGGGGGCGACTGTTGAAAATGCCAAGCTCTCCACAAGCACCGGGGATATTTTCATGCGGTCGATACATTCTCTCGGTGAAATTTCGATCTCCGTAAGCACCGGAGACTTGAAAATGGAGGATGTGTGGTGCGGTAATCTTTTCTCTTCGGGAAGTACGGGAAGTGTGAATTTGACACGAACTTTCGTGTCGGGGAAAATAGATCTCAAGCGAAGCACAGGAAATGTAAAGCTGGATGCCTGTGATGCCTCGGAGATTTCGATTCGAACAACAACGGGGAACGTGTCCGGCAGTTTGTGGACAGAAAAGGATTTCCATGCTTCCGCGACTACGGGAAGCGTTCGGGTTCCCGATACGAGAACGGGAGGACGTTGTGAAATTAACACTTCTACGGGAAATATTCAAATAGATCTATGTGATCATTGACTGAAAAAAGCCGAGAACTGGTTTAAAAAATAGTTCTCGGCTTTTCTGATTCAGTGATGATGGTGATGATGATGGGAGGCGGTAGGGGGCTCAATGTGGCAGTGTTCCTCATAACAATGCTCTCCCTCTGTTTCCAATTCAAGAGTTACGTGTCCGATTCCGTGTTCCCGCAATTCTTCTCGGATCTTTTCCTTGATTTTATGGGGCTCTTCATTCGTTACCACGTGCATGGTGGCATAGTTGTTTTGACCATCCATACTCCAAATATGAACATGGTGCACGTTCAATATACCTTCAATATTGCAAATGTGTTCGCATAGTTCGGAAATATTCATCCCACACGGTGTTTTTTCCAGAAAAAGATCAATACTCTCTTTTAGGGTTCGAATCGCGTGGATAAAAATAAACAGGGCAACGCCAATTGACATGATCGGATCGATCAGAAAGAAATCTGTGAATCTCATCACGATGGCACCAATCAATACAATAATCCAACCGAGCACATCCTCCAGCATATGCAGATTAACTGCCTTCTGATTCAGAGAATCTCCCTTGCGTGTAAGGAATGCCGCGCCGAAATTAACAGAAATTCCAACGATGGCAAACACGATCATTCCGTTGTAATCAATGATTGTAGGGGAAAAGATTCTCTGAATGGCATTATAAATGACGATTCCCGATCCAACCAGAAGAATCAAGGTTGTGATGATGCTTCCCATGACCGAATACCTCGCATAACCATAGGTATAGCTTTTATCGGGCTCTCTCTTGCTTTTCTTTTCGAGAAAAAAGGAAATGCCGATGCTGGTGGCATCCCCAATGTCGTGGACCGCATCGGAAAGAATGGCGACGCTGCCGGTAAAAAGTCCGCCAACCAATTCAAACAAGGAGAAACCAAAATTCAGAATAAAGGCAATGAAAATATTTCTTTCGGTTTTCATAATAAATCCTTTCTATCTGTTTGAAAAAAGTTATCATACAACAAATAATTATACCAGAAGACAAGCCAAAAGGCAATACAAAATAAATCTAAATTTGGAAAGTTTAGAAAGGAATGGAGAGAACTCGGCACTTTGAAAATTTATCGGTTCAGGATTGACAGATGATCTTTTCCATGGTAAAATAATAGAATAACCTAATGAAAGGAGGAAGTCATGGAGCGCAGAGATAAGCCTAACAGACTGGATGATTTTTGGGACATTTCCGAATTGATCCCCGGGCGAGAAAGGGTGGATGAATCGAAAAAAACCATTTTGAGTGAAAAGGATCATTCCGACACGGTGATCGTACGGTATATACAACCGTCTCATAGTGAAACACTGTTACAGAGATCGGAGGCTTATGAAAAAACCGAAACTTACGTTCCTTCTGCTTCCCTGATTCACGAGGTTACGCTGAAAAAAAGAAAGAGTGAATATCGCTTTTATCAGGCATTTTTAGAGGATTCGATTCGCTTTTTTTCTCAAAAGGGAATTGAATGTGAATACGTACCTTTTTTCTCCTATGTACCACAATATAATCAGCTCAATGAGAAGCAGCGGTCCTACTATCTTTGGTTTCGGGATTGCTTTTTAAGAGGAGAAAAAATCCGAATAGATTACAGCTATGTGCTTTTGTTGATTTACGAAAGAATCAATCTCGGCGTGTGGGCGGATGTTCAAGAAAGTCAGACAATTTTAACCAGGCTTTGGTATGCGTATCGTGAGGAGTTTCCCGCGCTATCCTCAAAGCTGGCAGAATGGATCTGTGATTTTTCACTTGTTCACCAATTGCCACCGCCTAAGGAAGCCGATGATACATTATTTCGTTGTGTGCCGAGCTTGAAGGAATTTTATTTGTCCATGCCTGATGATGACGTGGACGGATGTGTCAGATCCTTGCTCAAATATTGCTCATCCTATGATTATCATACCAGCAAATTTGCTACCGAAGAAAATCTTCCCTTGTTTGATCAATATGTGCCTTGGGCACTGAGTATGGCGGTTCTGTTTTATTCGCGCAACGGAAAGATTTTGTCAAAGCTTTCATTTGAGGATAGCTACCTTACTCGAGACGCTTATGCGGGGGCTCTTTGCGTAGCGGATCAGAAATATCGAATCGAGGTGCGGTATTGTTCCTTTTCCCGTTCCAATGAATTGAGATTTTTGGTCGGGGATGTCGTGAAATATGCGGAGAATAAGATTCGTGCGTATTTGGGGGTCAAATCGCGGATGACGGTGTATTCTATCCCGACCGAGCTTCAACGAATTTTGGACGAATTTTTTTCTGCTAATCTGGCGGGGAGAAAGCAGACGAAGCCCAAACGAGAACCAAAAGCATACGAGAAATTATATGAGGTTCCTCTGAAGCCTCTTTCTCTGAGTACTGCGGCAAAAATTGAACAGGATTCCTGGGAAACTACCGAAAAATTAGTATCTGCTTTTGAAGAAGAGGAGCGGAATTTTCCATTCGAGAATGCCTCGCTGTTTGAAGAAATGGTTGCTCCAGCTGATGGAAAGAGTTTAGACGAGGCAGGCGAACTTCAAAAGCAATTGGGAGAATATTGGAAGAGTATTCGCGAAGTGTGTGAGGGTAACGCACAGGCCATTCACCGGCTTGCCGCAAAAATGGGGAAAATGGCAGACACTTTGGCAGATCACATCAATGAAATCGCCTTTGAGGTATATGGCGATTCCTTGTTGGAAGAAGTGGACGGTGGATATTCCGTCATAGAAGATTATCGGCAGTATATCGTAAAATAAGGAGAGAACGAATGAGTCAGAATGGAATGGAGCTTCAAAGAATACCCAAAAGAATTTTAAATACATTATTGCTGTCCGTTTCGGCGGGAGTTGTTCCGAGAATCGGAGCTCCATACCTTGCCATCGGCCGTAAGGATGAGATCGAGGCTTTGCTTCATGATTTGGAGCAGGTCAATGAAGGTTGCGGGACCATGCGCTTTATTGTAGGGCGTTACGGAAGCGGAAAAAGCTTTTTGATGCAGTTGATCCGAGGATATTCTCTGGAGCGTGATTTTATTACGGCAGATGCCGATCTTTCCCCCGAACGGAGATTGTATGGCTCAAGTGGTAGCGGAGTGGCAACCTATCGGGAACTGATTAAAAACATGGCATCGAAATCCTCCCCCGACGGAGGAGCCCTGCCAAAAATGATTGCGCGCTGGATCGATCAAATGAAGTCAAAAATTGTATCTCAAGGCATCATGCCTGAGGATGATTGTTTTATCGGACGTTTGAACGGAATGGTTGCCGAGCAAATGAGCGAGATCGAATTTATGGTAGGCGGCTTTGATTTTTCCCGCGTAATTACGGAATATTATCGTGCGTTGTCCGAGGAGAACGATGAGAGGAGAAGTGCCTGTCTCCGATGGTTGCGTGGAGAATATGCTACCAAAACCGAAGCGAGAAGAGAGCTTGGTTTTTCTGTCTCTGTGATCATTGACGACGAAAATTGGTACGATTTTTTGAAGCTTTGGGCAATTCTTGTTCGATTGATTGGTTATCGGGGATTGATTGTTTTCATTGATGAGTGTGTGAACCTCTATAAGATCAGTCACCGAGTCAGCCGAGAGAATAACTATGAGAAGATTTTGTCCATGTTTAATGATACCTTGCAAGGAAGAGCGCCTGGGCTGGGTTTGATCTTAGGGGGGACTCCTCAATTCATGGATGACCCGAGAAGAGGACTTTTCAGTTATGAAGCGCTGAAAAGCCGTTTGTGCGACAGCCGCTATGCTTCGGAGCAATATCGAAACCTGGTAGGTCCTGTGATTCGATTAAAACGGCTGAGCGACGACGAGTTGTTCGCACTGATCTCCAGAGTCACAAAATTGTATGCGGTCAATTACGGAAAGCAGCCGAAAATTACGGAAGAGGAAATGGTACGCTTTCTGCAGATTTCTCTCTCAAGAGCAGGCGCTGACGAGATGATTACCCCCAGAGAAATGCTTCGAGACTATATGACGGTTTTGAACATTTTGATGCAAAATGAGCAAGCGACCTTTGAAGAGGTAATGGCAAGTTCTGTTTCTGTAATTTCCTCCGAAACAATGGGAAATACAGAAAAAACAGGAGCAGAGAAAAAGTATACGGTGGCGGATATTGAATTTTAAGGAGCGAGGATTTCTATGACAGAGGCAGAGCGTATTTTTGAGCGGTTTCCATCCTTTATTCGGGAATATATCTATTCTCGCGCGTGGAAATCCTTGCGAAGCGTTCAGATTGAGGCGGCAAAGACAATTTTGGAAACCGATCATCATTTGCTCTTAACGTCCTCTACAGCAAGCGGGAAGACGGAGGCGGCATTTTTCCCCGTCCTGACAGAACTGTGCGAATCACACACGGATGGAATTTCGGTTCTGTATATTGCTCCCTTGAAGAGCTTGATCAACGATCAGTTTGAACGGCTCGGCGAGTTGTTGGAGGAAAGCGGAATTTCTGTGACACACTGGCATGGTGATGTGGCTCAATCCAGAAAGAAAAAGCTTTTGGAGCATCCCGAGGGGATTCTTCAAATTACTCCCGAATCTCTGGAGGCAATGCTCATCAACCGATCCAATGATATCCCAAGACTTTTTCGAGGACTGCGATTCGTTGTATTGGATGAGATTCATACTCTCACGGGAACTGACCGTGGAAACCAAATCCTATGTCAATTGGTTCGTATAGAGCGACTGATCGGTCATTCACCCAGAAGAATTGGACTGTCCGCAACCGTGGGAGATCCCCAGCTGGCTGCCAAATGGCTGGCGGCTGGAACCAAGCGGATAGTGGATGTCCCATTATTCCCGAAAGAGCGGATTCACTGGCGTTTGGGAATGGAGCATTTTCTCATTCAGAATCCAAATTTTGACCAGACAACCTCGGTACTTGACGGAAAAGAACAACAAAGAGCGTTGCTTGATGCCGGTTACGAGTATGCCTATGACTGTGTAAAGAACCAAAAAGCGCTTGTGTTTTCCAATTCCCGCGAGGAGACCGAATACGTCTGCGCAACGCTTCGTCAAATTGCGAAAAAGCGGGGCGAGCCCGATGTGTTTTATATTCACCATGGAAATCTGTCGGCTTCCTTGCGTGAAGAAGCGGAGCGACGGATGAAAAACAATGATACGTTTGCGGTTACCTGCGCGACTGTCACGTTAGAGCTTGGTATCGACATTGGAAGATTGGAACGGATCGTACAGATCGACTCTCCCAATTCTGTATCCGGATTTTTGCAACGACTCGGACGTTCCGGAAGAAGGGAAGCGCCTCCCGAAATGATGATGGTATTTCGGGAAGAAGAACCATTGCCGAACGCCCCCTTGCCACAGCTCATTCCTTGGAGTCTGATTCGCGCCATCGCGATCGTACAGTTGTACATTGAGGAACGGTTCGTAGAGCCCCCATCCGGGAAGAAGGAACCCTTGAGCTTGCTTTTTCATCAAACCCTGAGTACACTTGCCTCGTCGGGTGAATTGAAGGTAGCGGTGCTTGCGGAGAGAATTTTATCTATGCCTCCGTTTGAGCAGGTACAAAAAGAGACCTATAAGGCGCTGTTGGTGTCTATGCTCAATCAGGATTTTTTGGAAATGACCGATGAAAAGGGAATCATCGTGGGACTGGCGGGAGAGCGATTGCTGAACAGCTTTAAATTTTATGCTGTTTTTCAAGACAGCGAGGATTTTACCGTGCGTTGCGAATCGGAGGAGATCGGTACGATTACCACACCGCCTCCCGTGGGAGACCGTTTTGCCTTGGCTGGACGTGTATGGGAAGTGTTGGAGCTGGATTCGGCTCGCCGTCTGGTTTACGTAAAGAGCGTGGAAGGGAAAATGGAGATTTCCTGGCCAGGAGAATACGGAGAAATTCACACAAAAATCTTGGAGCGCATGAAAACGGTACTTATGGAGGATACGGTCTACCCGTACCTGCGGGGAAATGCTGTTGCTCGCTTGGAAAAGGCAAGACGAGTTGCTCGGAATACGGGTATGACCGATCGTTCGCTGATTTATCTTGGTGGCTACACGTGGTGTCTGTTTCCCTGGCTTGGTACACGATCCTTTCGAACTCTTAGGAAAATGATCGGACGTATTGCGCCAAGTCTCGGAATTTCCGGAATGGATTACGAGGGATGCAATTACCTGATGTTTCGGATGGAACGGGGAAGCGGGGAAGAATTTCTGAAGTACTTACATCGGACATATGCGGATCGGCGTGTATTGCCGATCGAATTGGTGAATCCTAAAGAGCTCCCTCTCTTTGAAAAGTACGATGAGTACATCCCGGGAGATCTGCTTCGCCATGCGTATTCGTTGGACAGATTGGATATGGAAGAAGCTATCCAAAGGATTGAACAAATGAACCGAGATCTATAAAAATACTTGACAAAGGAATGGATTTATGGTAGAATAACCGCGACCATGAACGCGATCCAAAACATGCTGCTCGAAGCAGTGAAAGAATGCTTATGAAAGGTTGCGATGCATTGGCTCCGCAACCACTGAAAAAGGAGGGATTTTGGTATGTTGATGACTGTGAATATTGGCAATTCCCGAATTTGTGTTGGCGTTTTCAGAAAAACATCCGATGCCTTAGTCGCGAAGTTTCATATTGCTACCGATTTGCATAAATCCTCCGACGAGTATTCGAATTTGATCTTATCTATGCTTCGGGAACGCAGTGTGGAAAGCGCGGGGCTTGCGGACGGAATCGTTTCCTCAGTGGTCCCTCAGCTGACGGAAACCATGAAGGATGCGATGGTTTCCATCGTGAAAAAAGATCCTTTGATTGTGGGGCCCGGTGTAAAAACGGGATTTCCTATCAGAATTGATAACCCCTCGGAGCTTGGCGGAGATATTGTGGCTGATGTCGCCGCTGTGATTCATACGTTACAGCAAACAGGGAGGGGAAAGATTCCTGCTCTTGTTGTGCATGTGGGAACGGTGACTACGGTTTCCGCAATTAATACAAAGGGAGAATTTGTGGGATGCTCCATTTTCCCGGGGGTACGTCTTTCCTTTGATACACTTCACGGAAAAACAGCGCAGCTTCCCAATGTGTCTCTTTCGGAGCCGGAAAGCGTCATTGCGAAAAATTCTCAGGATGCTGTTCGATCCGGAGTGCTTTGCGGACATGCCATGATGTTGGATGGATTTGCAGAGAGATTTGCCAAAGAAATGAAGTACAGTCCTGAAAAATTGATTGGATTTATTACAGGAAGGGACGCAAAATACGTGAAGGATCTATGCAGAAAAGAATTCTTCTATGACGAGGACTTGACCTTGGTCGGTCTTTATCGCCTGTTCTGCAACACAGCCCAAAATAGTTAAGCTTGGTAATAATGGGTTTAGCCCGTTATGATATAATTTTATGCACCGTACCTTTTTGGACGGTAGCGTCGGGTGAAAATCCCGAAGAAAGGAACAGATATGTTCAAAAAATCTTTTTTGCGGACAGCACAAATGGCTGTACTGAAAAACACGGAGGTGGCAAGATGAGAAATTCCAATCAAAAGATTCTTCGTATGGTTGAACTTGCCATGTTGATTGCCCTTGTTGTTGTGTTGCAAGTGGTCAGCGCCATGATTCCTCCCATTGGAGGAATGGTTTCCATTACACTTACTTTGGTTCCCGTCGTTGTTGGAGCCATCCTATTTGGCGCAAGGGGAGGATTTATTCTTGGCTTTGCTTTTGGCGCGATCGTATTGATCAATTGCATTACGGCATTGGATCCCGGTGGCAATATTCTTTGGAATGCTAATCCGTTCTTTACCTTGCTGATTTGCTTTGTGAAGGGAATTGCCGCAGGCTTTGTTCCGGCGCTTCTCTATAAGGCGGTAAAAGGAAACTCACAGCACGGCGGAAGAAAATACGTATCTGCTTTGGTGGCGGCAATGGTCTCGCCGATCGTGAATACCGGACTTTTTGTTTGCGGTATGCTCCTGTTCTTTAGGGAAACCCTTTATGTGTGGGCAGGAGATACGGAAGTCTTTTCGTACATATTGCTGGGTCTTGCGGGACTAAACTTCCTTGTGGAGTTTTTGATTAACGTCATTCTTACGCCCGCAATCGTCAGAATTGTTGACGTGGTGGGAAAGAGAAAATGATTTGTTTGTTTTTGAAGAGAGACTAAATAGATCGTATACTGTTAAGGTTCGTGGTCGCAGGAAAACATGCCTGCGACCACATTGCACTTTTCTTTGAATGAATATTAAACTGAATATATTCATCTTATTTTGAATAAATAAACGGGAAAAATTGCGAAAACCGACACCATAGACAGAGGTTTGTGCAAAGTGCCTATATAATTGGTTCATCTGATATAAAAGATTGTAAAAGGATTGCATTGACAAAGGTAATGTTTGGGTGTATAATATACACAAATCAATGAATAATATGCAAGAACGATCTTGCGGGAGGGATAATATGGAAAAGAAAGATATTAAAAAGGTTGTATTGGCTTATTCGGGTGGTTTGGATACCTCCATTATCATTCCGTGGCTGAAGGAAAACTATAATAATTGTGAGGTCATTGCTGTCAGCGGCAACGTAGGACAGAGTGATGAGCTCGAGGGCTTGGAGGAAAAGGCGATTAAAACCGGTGCTTCCAAGATATACATTGAGGATCTGACCGATGAATTCGTGGATGATTTCGTAGTTCCCACCATGATGGCGGGAGCAAAATACGAGGAGTATCTGTTGGGTACATCTTTTGCGCGCCCTGTGATCGCAAAGCGTATCGTTGAGATCGCGAAGGCTGAGGGAGCGGATGCGATCTGTCACGGATGCACGGGTAAGGGAAATGACCAGGTTCGCTTCGAGCTTACCATTAAGGCGCTGGCTCCCGAAATGGCAATTATCGCTCCTTGGCGTGAGTGGAGCATCAAGTCTCGTGAAGAGGAGATCGACTACGCGGAGGCGCATAACGTTCCCTTGAAGATTAACCGCGAGACCAATTATTCCAAGGACAAGAACCTTTGGCACCTGAGCCACGAGGGCTTGGATCTGGAGGACGTTGGCAACGAGCCCCTGTACGAAAAGGAAGGCTTCCTTGAAATGGGCGTTTCTCCTCTTCAGGCTCCCGATGCGCCTACTTACATTACGCTGGAATTTGAGCAGGGACGTCCTGTTGCTTACAACGGCGAGAAGATGAGCGCGAAGGATATTATTCTGAATCTGAACAAGGTTGGTGGCGCAAACGGTATTGGACTGCTTGATATTGTCGAGAACCGTTTGGTTGGGATGAAGTGCCGCGGGGTATATGAGACTCCCGGTGGAGAAATTCTCTACTATGCGCACAACTATTTGGAAACGCTTTGCCTTGACAAGTACGTAGCGCACAAGAAGCAGGAGTTGTCAGTTTGTTTCGCGGACCTCGTTTACAACGGTCAGTGGTTTACCCCTCTGCGCGAGGCTCTTTCCGCGTTCGTTGACAAGACCCAGGAAACCGTTACCGGTAAGGTTCGTCTGAAGCTTTACAAGGGCAATATTATCAAGGCGGGAGCATGGAGTGATTATTCTCTGTATTCCGAAGAGATTGCGACCTTCGGCGAGGACAACGTATACAATCAGGCTGATGCGACCGGATTCATTAACCTCTTTGGTTTGCCCATCAAGGTGCAGGCAGAGGTTAACGCGAAAAATAAGAAATAATTGAAAAGGATGAGTTTTGCCTGCCGCCGAAAGGTGACAGGCAAAACGTGCTAAAAAATTAATGGAAAAAATGTGGGCAGGCAGGTTTGCCAAGGCACTGGACAGCAAGGCGGATGATTTTAATTCCTCGATTCGCTTTGACTGCAAAATGTATAAGCAGGATATTATGGGCTCGATTGCTCATGCTGAGATGTTGGCGGCACAGAGAATTATTTCCGAAGAGGATTGTGAATCCATCGTGGAAGGTCTTTCGGGGATCCTGGAGGATCTGAATAGCGGAACGCTTTCGTTTGATATGGCGTGTGAAGATATCCACATGTTTGTGGAGGCGGAATTGACCAAACGCATCGGTGATGCGGGTAAGCGCTTGCATACCGCAAGAAGCCGTAACGATCAGGTAGCTGTTGACGTGAGAATGTATTTACGTGACGAGGCGCAGGATATTGTTGCGCTTTTGAAGCGGTTGATTATGGATATCACCGATCGGGCACAGGAGTGCAGAGACGTAATTGTTCCGGGATATACTCATTTGCAGAGAGCGCAGCCCATTACCTTCGGACATCATTTGATGGCGTATTCCATGATGTTCTTGCGGGATATTTCCCGTCTTGAGGATGCCGCGAAGCGAATGAATCTCTCCCCTCTCGGCTCTTGTGCGTTGGCGGGTACCACTTACGATACCAATCGCCGTATGGAAGCGGACAAGCTTCATTTTGATGGCATTACGTTGAATAGTATTGATGGCGTATCCGACCGTGATTTTTGCGTGGAATTTATCAGCGCATTCTCACTGATCATGATGCATCTGTCCAGATTTTCCGAAGAGATGATTCTGTGGTCCAGTTGGGAGTTCCGTTATGTGGAACTGGATGACGCGTATACCACGGGTTCCTCGATCATGCCTCAAAAGAAAAATTCCGACATGGCGGAATTGGTGCGCGGAAAGACAGGAAGAGTGTATGGAGATCTCATCACGCTTCTGACTTTAATGAAGGGATTGCCCTTGGCATATAACAAGGATATGCAAGAGGACAAGGAAGCGTTGTTTGATGCCATCGAGACCGTGAAAATGTGTCTGGATGTGTTTGCTCCCATGATTCGGACTATGAAGGTTAAGCCCGACAACATGTACAGAGCGGCGCAGGAAGGCTTTATTAACGCCACGGACCTTGCGGATTATCTGACCAGAAAGGGAATGCCTTTCCGTGCGGCATATAAGGTTGTCGGAGAGATCGTTGCTGAATGTATTCGGAAACATTGTGTGTTGGATGATCTTCCCTTGGAGGATTATCGTGCGCACACCGATCTGTTTGACCTTGATCTCTATGAGGAAATTTCCTTGGAGACCTGTGTGAGCAAGCGTATTTCTGAGGGCGGAACTTCTCCAAACTCTGTGGATGCGCAGATTGCTTACGTAAGAGGAGAAATCGAAAAATGAAAAAAATATTTATAGACGGAAGCGTTGGAACGACCGGCTTACGGATTCACGAGAGACTTGCGGGTCGTTCGGATGTGGAGGTAATTCTCTTGCCCGAAGAAAAGAGAAAAGATCCGAAGGCAAGACACCAAGCATTGAATTCCTGTGATATCGCGTTTCTTTGTCTGCCCGATGCGGCGGCGGTGGAAGCGGTTGAAATGATCGAGAATCCCAATGTGACCGTTATCGATGCATCGACTGCACACAGAACGCTTCCTGAGTGGTGTTACGGGTTTCCTGAACTTTCTTCGGAAAAAAGGGATGCTTTGAAAAACGCAAAGCGGATTGCGGTTCCCGGATGCCATGCCAGCGGATTTATTTCTTTGGTATATCCCTTGTTGGAAGCGGGATTTATTTCCGCCGATGCGAAACTGACCTGTCACTCGATTACGGGATACAGTGGAGGCGGCAAGAAAATGATCGCGGATTATGAGGACGATGAGCAGAAATTCTTGTTGCAAGCTCCAAGACAATACGGTTTGACGCAGCAGCATAAGCATTTAAAGGAAATGAAGGCAATTACGGGATTGAATGAAGCTCCTATTTTCTGTCCCATCGTTTCGAATTTTTACAGCGGCATGATGGTGACGGTTCCAATTTTTGCATCGGATCTGAAACGGGGGAACATTGAAGAAATTCGAAAGCTGTACCGAGAAAAATATACAGGACCGATCGTTCGGTTTGAGGAGCATGCCGATGACGGAGGATTTTTGTCCGCACATACGTTGGCAAGAAGGGATTCGATGATAATTACTGTCGAAGGAAATGACGATCGGATTCTGTTGATCGCAACCTATGATAATTTGGGGAAGGGTGCTTCGGGAGCCGCAGTTGAATGTATGAACTATGTGATGGGAGTTGATCCTACCACAGGACTGGAATTGTAAAAATTAAAGAAAAGGTAAACATGATGATCAAAATAGAAGGCGGTGTTTGTGCCGCAAAGGGATTTCTTGCGAACGGTGTTCATTGCGGAATCCGTAAAAATAAGACCAAGCGCGATCTCGCGTTGATTTATAGCGAGGTGCCCGCTGCTGCTGCTGCGGTATATACGCAAAACCTGGTTAAGGGAGCTCCCCTGACCGTAACAAAAAATAATATTTCGGACGGAATTGCGCAGGCAATGATCTGCAACAGCGGAAATGCCAATACCTGCAACGCAAACGGCATTGAAATTGCTGAGGAGATGTGCGAGCTCCTAGCAAAGGAAATGAAGATTTCCGCTAAGGATGTGATTGTAGCGTCTACCGGCGTCATTGGTCAGCCCTTGAATATTACTCCTATCGCTACGGGAATCCCATCCTTGGTGGCAGGTCTCGGCGGCCATAGCGATTTCGCGAGCGAGGGAATCATGACGACCGATGTCAAGAAGAAGGAGATCGCTTATGAGTTCGACATTGATGGTGTAAAATGTCATATTGGTGGAATTGCGAAGGGAAGCGGTATGATTCATCCCAATATGGCAACGATGCTGGTGTTTGTTACCACCGACTGTGCCATTACCTCCGAAATGCTTTCCGTAGCTTTGAAAAAGGATGTGCAGACCTCCTTTAACATGGTCAGTGTGGATGGAGATACCTCTACCAACGATATGGTTTCCATTATGGCAAACGGAATGGCAAATAACGAAAAGATCACCTCGGAGGGAGCCGCGTTTGATACGTTCTGTGAGGCTTTGCACAAGGTTACTACTTATCTCTGCCGCATGATCGCCGCAGACGGTGAGGGCGCTACCAAACTGTTGGAATGCGTCGTTGAGGGAGCGAAGGATGAACTGGATGCCCGTGTGGTTGCTAAGTCTGTTATCTGTTCTTCTCTTTTTAAGGCGGCAATGTTCGGAGCGGATGCAAACTGGGGACGCGTGCTTTGTGCCATTGGTTACAGCGGCGCAGACGTAGACGTTACGAAGGTGGATGTAGCGTTCCGCTCTGTAAAGGGAGAAATTTTGGTATGCAAGAACGGATCGGGTGTGGATTTTTCCGAAGAACTTGCCAAGCAGATTCTTATGGAAAGTGAAATACAGATTCTTGTCGGACTGAACAGCGGTGAAGGGACTGCCATAGCATGGGGATGTGATTTAACCTATGACTACGTGAAGATCAACGGCGATTATCGTACGTAATTTGGGAGAAAATATGGAAATGAACAACGCACAGCGCGCTCAAATATTGGTTGAGGCGTTGCCCTATATCAAAAAATATTATAATAAGATTATCGTTGTGAAATACGGCGGAAACGCAATGATCAATGATGACCTGAAAGAAGCCGTCATGGGTGATATCGTTCTTTTGTCCTTGATCGGAATTAAGGTTGTATTGGTTCACGGAGGCGGACCCGAAATCACAGAAATGCTTGGTAAGATCGGAAAGAAGAGCGAGTTCGTGAACGGACTTCGTGTCACCGACCAGGAAGGCATGGATATTGTTCAGATGGTCCTTGCTGGAAAGATCAATAAAAATCTTGTAAATCTTCTTGAAAACAAGGGCGGTAAGGCAATTGGTCTTTGCGGGATTGACGGTCATATGATCAAGGCGGAGAAAAAGGACGAACGCCTTGGCTTTGTCGGAGAAATTACAAAGGTCAACGTACAGCCGATTCTCGACGTTTTGGAAAAAGGATATATTCCTGTGGTTTCTACTGTCGGATACGATTGCGATGGAAACTCTTATAACATCAACGCAGATACGGCTGCCGCAAGAATCGCGGGAGAGCTTCAGTGCGAAAGCTTGATTTCTATGACGGATATCGATGGAATCCTGCGTGATAAAGATGATCCTTCCACTCTGATTTCCAAGATTCATGTTAGCGATGCTCCCAGGTTGGTTCGTGAGGGAGTGATCAGCGGAGGAATGATTCCCAAGGTGAATTGTTGTATCGAGGCGATTCGCCGCGGCGTCGGAAAGGTATTTATTATTGATGGTCGAATTCCTCATGCGCTATTGATTGAGACCTTAACGGATGAAGGAATCGGAACCATGTTTGTATCGGGGAATTACTATGAACATAATTGAGTTGGATCGGGAGTATGTTGTTCCCACATACGCGCGCTTCCCCATTTGTCTGACCGAGGGAAAGGGCTCTCGTGTGAAGGATTCGGACGGGAAAGAGTATATTGATCTTGGAACCGGGATTGCGGTAAATGGTTTGGGCATTGCGGATGATGAGTGGATCTCCGCGGTTACCGCGCAGCTTGGAAAAATTCAACATACTTCAAACCTATATTACAGTGAACCCTGTGCGCAATTGGCAGAGGTCCTTTGTCAAAAAACGGGGATGAAGAAGGTTTTTTTCTCTAATTCCGGAGCTGAGGCAAATGAATGTGCCATTAAAGTTGCCCGCAAATACGGGGAATTGAAAAAGGGAAGTGACTATACCACGATTATCACCCTGAAGGATAGTTTCCATGGAAGAACTCTTACCACGTTGGCAGCAACAGGACAAGATGTATTTCACCAGGATTTTTTGCCTCTGACGGATGGTTTTGTTTATGCTGAGGCGAACAATATGGACGACGTTCGTCGATTGGTAAAAGAGAATTTATGTTGTGCTATCATGTTTGAGGTTGTTCAAGGCGAAGGTGGCGTAAGACCCTTGACAAAGGAGTTTTTGACCGAACTCGAAACCTTTGCGCGCGAGCAGGATCTGCTCTTGATCGCTGACGAGGTGCAAACCGGAAACGGACGGACAGGAAAGCTGTACGGATATATGAATTTTGGAATTGTTCCCGATATCGTTTCTACAGCGAAGGGATTGGGTGGTGGATTACCCATTGGCGCAACAATGTTGGGTGAAAAAGTGCAGGATGTGCTTGGAGCGGGAATGCATGGCTCTACCTTTGGAGGAAATCCCGTGTCTTGCGCGGGCGCATTGAGTGTGCTCAGTAGACTGGATGATCAGATGCTTGAGGGGGTTGCGAAACGCAGTCAGTACATTTTTTCTGAATTGACGGGAGCAGAAGGAGTTCTCGGCGTTTCGGGACTTGGCTTGATGATCGGCGTCGAGTGTAAAAAGCCCGCGGGAGAGATCATTGATCGTTGCCGTGAGCGAGGGGTTCTTGTGATCAAGGCAAAGAACAAAGTTCGTTTGCTGCCCGCTTTGAACATTCCCATGGAAGATTTGAAATTTTCAATCAAAATTTTGAAGGAGGTTTGTGCAGAATGAAACACCTTTTGAAACTGATGGATTGGTCCGAAAAGGAAATTGTTGAAACGCTGAATCTGGCGGATCAGCTGAAATACGAAAAGAAAAACGGAATTAAGCACCATATTCTGGCAGGAAAGACCCTGGGCATGATCTTTGAAAAATCTTCAACAAGAACCCGTGTGTCCTTTGAGGTTGGTATGTATGATTTGGGTGGCTCCGCTCTGTTTCTGAGTTCCCGTGATCTTCAGATCGGACGCGGTGAGCCCGTAGAGGATACGGCTCGCGTTCTTTCTCGTTATCTGGATGGAATCATGATCCGCACCTTTGCGCAGGAAGAGGTCGAGAAGCTTGCTGAGTGCGGAAGCATTCCTGTGATCAACGGTTTGACCGATTTTTGTCACCCTTGTCAGGTGCTTGCCGATTTGATGACCATTCGCGAGCATAAGGGCGTGATCAAGGGAAATAAGATGTGCTACATCGGCGACGGGAACAATATGACCAATTCCTTGATCGTTGGTGGTATCAAAATGGGCATGACGGTTTCCGTTGCTTGTCCCAAGGGATACGAGCCTGATGCCGAGATCATGAAATGGGCGGCCGAAACCGGAAGATTCACGTGCGCCGATAACGTACTGGAAGCCGCAAAGGACGCGGACGTTCTTTGCACGGATGTATGGGCATCCATGGGACAGGAGGCGGAAGCCGAGGAAAGAAAGAAGATTTTTGCGGGATATCAGATCAACGCGGATGTGATGGCGGTTGCTAAGAGCGATGCGATGGTAATGCACTGTCTGCCTGCACATCGCGGCGAGGAGATTACCGCAGAAGTGTTCGAGGCTCATGCCAATGAGATCTTCGATGAAGCTGAAAATAGACTCCATGCGCAGAAGGCGGTGCTGGTTAAGTGCATGGCATGAGAATGACTATGAAACGAGTATTTTTTCTGATTTTATTTCTTTGTATCGTGCTGTGTTCCTGTGGCAAGGATCCAATGGAATCGTGTGAACCGGATGATCCTTTATTGGAAAACAACGACGAAATCGGAACCGATTCGGAGGACAACGCGATCAATGAGGGAGCGTCTGAAGGTGGTTCGGATTTTTCCGAGACTTCGGATGAATGTGTGGATTCCACAGACGATTTGGGGGATTCTGCGAATACTTCAAATTACAATCCGTCAAATAAGCCGTCAATCGAATTGCCGGACGATGAATTTTAATGTAGTAAATTGCAACCAATTTGAAGGAACTGTTTTGTGCAAAATGCCGTATTTTTAAAAATGCGGCATTTTGCATTGACAAAAAAAGCAGGTGGGAGTATACTTAGATGGTAAACCTATGATTAAGAAGAGTAGCTGATTGGCTCGATTTCAGAGAGTTGCCGTGGCTGGGATGGCAATATCGTAATTTCAGTGAATGGACTTATGAGGGCGGACGAACGAGAGAACTCTTTAGTAGTAACCGACGGAAGCCGAACCCGTTATCTTTCGGAATTGCTTTTTGGCAATGCAAAGCGGATGTATAGCATCAATCAAGGTGGTACCGCAGGTTTTCCTGTCCCTGAGAGTGAGGGGCAGTTTTTCTTTTTGGAGGAAATGATGTTTATATTGTCGGTGCGATGGTGAGAATCCTGAAAGGTTGCAATTCGGAAAATAGTTAATAGGAGAAGGAAAATGATTTATAACGGAATTGATTTTGATACGTATTATAACAACTATCCCGATAAGAATGGATATTTTGGGAAGTATGGCGGTGTGTACATTGACGATAAGCTAAAGGCGGCGATGGCAGAGATTACCGAGGCATATTTTTCAATCTGCCAGTCCAGAAAGTTTATTGCCGAGCTTCGCAGAATCCGCAAGGAATTTCAAGGAAGACCTACACCTGTTACGCATTTGGAAAGACTATCCGATGCACTTGGCGGAAAGGTTCAGTTGTACGCCAAGCGTGAGGATTTGAACCATTCCGGTGCCCATAAGCTCAATCACTGCATGGGTGAAGCACTTCTTGCCAAGTATATGGGCAAGAAAAAGGTGATTGCCGAGACGGGCGCTGGACAGCATGGCGTAGCGTTGGCAACCGCTGCCGCGTATTTTGGTTTGGAATGTGATATTTACATGGGAACCGTGGATATTAAAAAGCAGGCTCCCAATGTAGCCAGAATGAAGATTCTCGGCGCAAACGTTGTGGAGGTTACTCACGGTCTGCAAACGCTGAAGGAAGCGGTGGATGCCGCGTTCGATGCGTATAGCAAAGAGTACAAAGATTCGATCTATTGTATTGGTTCAGTTCTTGGTCCTCATCCTTTTCCCATGATGGTTCGTGATTTCCAGAGTGTTGTGGGAATTGAGGCAAGAGAGCAGTTCATTGATATGACGGGACATCTTCCAAACGCGATTGTTGCGTGTGTGGGGGGAGGTTCCAATGCAGCAGGACTCTTCGCAGGCTTTTTGAACGATCCCGTTGATATTTATGGTATTGAGCCTCTCGGAAGGGGTCCGAAGCTTGGCGATCACGCGGCAAGCTTGAAATATGGAACCGAGGGAATTATGCATGGTTTTAACAGCATTATGCTGAAGGATGAAAATGGTGATCCCGCACCCGTGTATTCGGTTGCGAGCGGACTGGATTATCCCTCTTCGGGACCCGAGCATGCGTTCCTGCAGGAGATTGGACGAGTCAAATATGATGTGATTGATGACGAAGAGACCATTGATGCCTTCTATAAGCTTGCTCGTTTGGAGGGAATTATTCCCGCTATTGAAAGTTCTCATGCGGTTGCGTTCGGCATGAAGCTTGCTAAGACCATGGAGCACGGTTCCGTGCTGATCAACCTCTCGGGAAGAGGCGATAAGGACATGGATTACGTCATTGAAAAATACGGAATGAGATAAAATTACGATGAAAATAATCAAATTGCCTTCGAGTGACGCTCGGAGGCAATTTTGCGTTTTATCTTGACTTTTATCGATTTTGATGTTAAAATGTAACGGATACCGGAGGTGCTCCATGCGAGCTTAATAAGGAATCAGGTGAGAGACCTGAACGAACGCGTCGCCGTAAACGGTGCTGATGCAGGAAAAACGGTGTTGCCGCAAACACCGAAACCATTGGACAAAATCTGAGAAGGGATTTTCTTGTTTGCCGTAGAGTCGGAAGACTTGCCTCGTACACTTTTGTATGCTACGCGATTTGGCTTGGCTTTGCCACAAAAGGGAGATATCAAAAATTAAAACAAAAACAGGAGAAAAAGAGATGAAAAAGAAAAATTTTCGTAAAGATTCGTTTCTGTCCCTTCTCGTGATTTTGGCGCTTCTTGCGGCGATGGCGCTTACCTTCACGGCATGTAGAGACGGAGACTCGGCGCAGACCGAAACAGACGCGGTAACAGGGGAAGAGGTTGAGTTCACCCTTGAGGTGACGAAGTTGGACGGTACCAAGAAGAGCTTTACCGTACGCTCCGATATGGGAAATGTTGGAGATGCACTTGTAGAGGAGGGACTGATTTCCGGAGAAGAAGGTTCCTACGGTTGGTTTGTGACAACGGTTGACGGTGAATTCCATAAATACGAGGAAGATGGAAAATATTGGGCGTTTTACATTGACGGAGAGTATGCCATGACAGGTGTCAGCAGTACTCCCATTACAGAGGGATCAACCTATTCCTTTAAGCCCGAATGAACATAAGGCATAAAAATTTGGAAAAGCTTCGACAGATTGCGGTATTTGCAATGCTGGGGGCGATCATGTTTATTTCTAAGATCGTAATGGAATTTCTCCCGAACATTCATTTGTTGGGGGCTTTGACCATGACCTATACCTTGGTCTATGGATGGAAGGCATTGGTTCCGATCTACGTGAGCGTTTTTTTGAATGGACTGTATGCAGGGTTTGGTATTTGGTGGGTCCCTTATCTGTATGTGTGGACGATCCTTTGGGGCATTACCATGCTTCTTCCCAAAAAAATGCCAACCAAAATTTTAATTCTCGTTTGTATTGTCGTCTGCTCACTGCATGGCTTGGCATTTGGTGCCTTGTATGCTCCGTTTCAAGCGCTTGCATTTGGCTTTTCATGGAATCAAACCATTGCGTGGATTGTAGCGGGGCTCCCGTTTGACATAACACATGCAGTTGGAAACTTCTTTGCTGGATTTTTGATCTACCCTCTTTCCAAGGCATTGAATAAAATTGAGCAAAGAAGCCGCGCCAATACGGGAATTGTGAAATCAAACAAATAAAATCTTCAAATTAGTTTAAAATTTGACGGCGAAATTCTGCATTTTTTATTGACTTTAAAGCAAGGATATGTTATAATCTCAATAGATATTAATGCAAAGTTTAAAAGCCTTTCGTGACCGGCGGAATTAGTGGATATAACCATAAAGGGAGCGAAAGGAAATACTGCCGACCGCCTGGGCAAACCTTGATTGTTTTAGGATGGGTTTGCCCTTATTTTTATTGATTACGGAGGACAACATGAAAAAAATCGGTATTCTCATGGGGAGTGATAGCGACCTGCCTGTCGTACAGAAAGCCATCGACACGTTGAAGGAGTTTGGTGTTCCTTTTGAAGTGCACGTGTATTCCGCACATCGTACGCCTGCGGAGGCAAAAACATTTTCTGAGAAAGCAAGGGCGAATGGCTTTGGCGCAATCATTGCGGCCGCGGGTATGGCGGCTCATCTTGCCGGGGCTGTTGCGGCAAATACTACGCTGCCCGTCATCGGTATTCCCGTAAGCTCTAAATATTTTGGAGGTATGGATGCGCTTCTGTCTACGGTACAGATGCCCTCGGGTATGCCTGTGGCAACCGTTGCTATTGACGGTGCAACCAATGCGGCTCTTCTTGCAATTCAGATGCTTGCCATCGAGGATGTTAAACTGGCAGGTAAGCTGGATGCGAAGAGAAAAGCTGGTGCCGAGACTGTTCTTGCAAAAAACAAAAATATTGAAAATCAATTCAATCAAGCATAAAGGAGAAGAAACATGAAAAGTTACAGTGAAAGCTACAAGGCAGCAGGCGTCGATATTACTGCGGGATATAAGGCAGTTGAACTGATGAAGTCTCATATTGCGAGAACCATGACCGGTGGAGTGGTTTCCGATATCGGTGGATTTGGCGGGCTGTTTGAATTGGACATCGAGAACATCAAGAGACCCGTACTGGTCAGCGGTACCGACGGAGTCGGAACCAAGCTGAAGCTTGCGTTTTTGATGGACAAGCACGATACTGTTGGTATTGACTGTGTTGCTATGTGTGTGAACGATATTATCTGTTGTGGCGCAAAGCCTTTGATTTTCCTTGACTATATTGCTTGCGGAAAGAATGTCCCCGAAAGGATCGCTGCGATCGTTTCCGGTGTTGCCGAAGGATGTGTTCAGGCAGGATGTGCGCTGATCGGTGGAGAAACTGCCGAAATGCCCGGATTCTATCCCGAGGATGAGTATGATCTGGCAGGATATTCCACGGGTGTTGTTGACAAGTGTAAGATCTTGGACAATAAGACGATTGCAGAGGGAGATGTGATTATTGCGCTTCCTTCCAGTGGCGTACATTCCAATGGCTTCTCTCTGGTCAGAAAGGTCTTTGATGTTGAGAAAAACGATATTAAGATTCCTTGTGCCGAGCTTGGCGGCAAGTCGGTAGGTGAGGTTCTTTTGACCCCTACGAAAATTTACGTAAAGCCTATGCTGAATCTTTTTGAGGAGGTCACGGTCAAGGCAGTTTCTCATATTACAGGCGGTGGCTTCTATGAGAATATCCCGAGAAGCATTCCTAAGGGGTATTCCGCAAAGATCGAAAAGAGCAGTGTTCGTGTGCTTCCGATCTTCGACTTGATCGAGAAGACCGGAAAGATTGACAACAGAGATATGTTCAATACCTTCAACATGGGTGTTGGTATGAGTATCGTGGTTTCCAAGAATGAGGCGGACCGCGCACTGGCTGTACTTCAGGCAAACGGTGTGGATGCGTATATTATCGGAGAAACCGTTCAGTCCGACGAAGGTGTTATCCTTTGCTAAGATGTCAATTGCTTGGAGAAGAGTGATAAGATGAAAATGGAAAAAATGGTAAAGATTGCTGTTTTGGTTTCCGGAGGCGGAACAAACCTTCAGGCGCTCATTGACGCAGAACGGTCCGGAATCATTACACACGGGAAAATTAGTCTTGTCGTTTCTAACAATCCAAACGCGTACGCCTTGACTCGTGCGGGAAATGTGGGAATTTCCACGGTGGTTATACCGGGAAAAGAGTTATCCCAAGATGCGTTTGAAAAGAAGTTGATTGAAACTCTTGAAGAAAATGAGATTGATCTGATTGTGTTGGCAGGCTTTATGAAGATTCTGAGCCATAATTTTACACGGAAGTATCCCGAGAGAATTTTAAATGTGCATCCTTCTTTGATCCCCGCATTTTGCGGAAAGGGGTTTTACGGCTTAAAGGTGCATGAGGAAGCTCTTCGGTACGGTGTAAAGGTTACGGGAGCTACGGTTCATTACGTGAACGAGATTCCCGATGGCGGAGAGATCATTCTGCAAAAAGCCGTCGCGATCAAAAAAGGGGAGACTGCGGAGAGTCTTCAGCAAAGAGTCATGCGCCAGGCAGAATGGATTATTTTGCCAAAGGCTGTGGAATTGGTGTCCAGAAAAATTTTCATGGAAAGAAAGGGAATCAAACAATGAGCATTTATGATATTTCCGATATGGGAAATGTACTGAAGGCCAATACCTATCCTGGAAGGGGAATCGTGATCGGTAAATCCGAGGATGGAAAATACGCGGTGACTGCTTATTTTATTATGGGAAGAAGTGAGAACAGTCGGAACCGAGTGTTTATTGAGAAGGGAGAAGAAGTAATCATTCATCCCTTTGACGCTTCTAAGGTAGAGGATCCCTCCTTGATCATCTATTCGCCCATTCGTAAATATGGTCAGAATTTGATTGTGACCAACGGCGATCAGACCGACACGGTGTATGATGGATTGATCGCGGGGAAGAGCTTTGAAGAAGCGCTTCGTAGCCGATGCTTTGAGCCTGATGCTCCTAATTTTACCCCCAGAATCAGCGGTATGATGACCTTTGCGGATGGAGATTTTACCTACAAGATGAGCATTCTCAAGAGCGCTGACGAAAAGGGAAGTGTGTGCAACCGCTATACCTTTGAATATGCTCCGATCTGCGGACTGGGACATTTCCTTCACACCTACAACTGCGACGGAAATCCTATCCCTACCTTTACAGGTGAGCCGGAACGTGTGGCGATCCCCAACGACATTGATGATTTTACCAGGACGCTCTGGAATAATTTGAATGAGCAGAACAAGATTTCCTTGTACGTTCGCTATATAGATCTGGCTACCGGAAAGATCGAGAACAGAATGATCAATAAAAATAGTTGAGGTGTGTCATGAAGGACTTTGAATTGAAATACGGTTGTAACCCCAACCAAAAACCCGCAAAGATTTACATGGAGAACGGAAAGGATCTTCCGATTGAAATCCTGTGCGGAAGACCAGGATACATTAACTTCTTGGATGCCTTTAACAGTTGGCAGTTGGTTAAGGAGTTGAAGGAAGCAACGGGAATGCCTTGCGCTACCTCCTTTAAGCACGTAAGTCCTACTTCTGCGGCAGTTGGGCTTCCTTTGTCGGATGTCCTCAAAAAGGCTTGTTTTGTGGACGATATCGAGGGATTGGATGATTCTCCTTTGGCGTGTGCATACGCAAGAGCGAGAGGAACCGATAGAATGTCTTCCTTTGGTGACTGGATTGCTTTGAGTGATGTTTGTGATAAAACCACAGCTCTTTTGATCAAGCGTGAGGTGTCCGACGGAATCATTGCTCCCGGTTATACCGATGAGGCATTGGAGATTTTGAAATCGAAGAGAAAGGGTAACTATAACATCGTTAAGATCGATGAAACTTATGTTCCCGATCCTATCGAAACTAAACAGGTCTTTGGTATCACATTTGAGCAGGGAAGAAACAATTTTGAGATCAACCGTGAGTTGCTGGCGGATATTGTGACCCAAAACAAGGAACTTCCCGAGAGCGCAGTGCGTGATTTGATGATTGCCTTGATTACCTTGAAGTATACCCAGTCCAACTCGGTGTGCTACGCATATGACGGTCAGGCGATCGGTGTGGGAGCAGGACAGCAGTCTAGAATCCATTGTACAAGATTGGCAGGAAATAAAGCGGATATTTGGCATCTGAGACAGCATCCCAAGGTATTGGCACTTCCGTTCCTGGAAACACTCGGACGTCCCGACCGTGACAATACCATTGACGTATATATTTCCGATGAGAGTGATGATGTTCTTGCCGAAGGAAACTGGCAGAAGTACTTTACCGTACGTCCTGAATCTCTGACCGCAGAAGAGAAGAAGGCATATCTTGGAAGCATTAACGGCGTAGCCCTGGGTAGTGACGCGTTCTTCCCGTTTGGAGACAACATTGAGCGTGCAAGAAAGAGCGGTGTTACCTATGTTGCACAGCCAGGTGGATCGATTCGTGATGATAACGTCATTGAGGCTTGTAACAAGTACAACATGGCAATGTGCTTTACCGGCATGAGACTGTTCCACCATTGATTCATGAAGGAGAGAAAACGCATGAAAATTATGGTTGTTGGCGGTGGTGGAAGAGAGCACGCCATTATTAAGAAAATAAAAAAGAGTCCTCTTGCGGAAACGATCTATGCGCTTCCCGGAAATGCGGGTATGAGCGGTGATGCGATTTGTGTCAATATCGGCGCAAAGGATTTGGACGGAATCGTTGCTTTTGCAAAGGAACATCAGATTGACTATGCAATCGTAGCGCCCGATGACCCATTGGTGCTTGGCGCGGTTGACCGTTTGAATGATATTGGAATTCCTTGCTTTGGTCCCAAGGCAAATGCGGCTATCATTGAAGGAAGTAAGATTTTTTCCAAGAACTTGATGAAAAAATACGGAATTCCTACGGCAAACTACGAGGTGTTTACCGAAATGGATGCGGCTCTTACCTACCTTGAAACATCCCCCTATCCTACGGTAATCAAGGCAGACGGATTGGCACTTGGAAAGGGTGTTGTGATTGCCATGAACCGTGAAGAGGCAGTGGATGCTGTTCGCTCCATGATGGAAGACCATCTGTTCGGTGATAGCGGAAGCCGTGTTGTTATTGAGGAATTTCTGACCGGACCCGAGGTTTCTGTGTTGGCATTTACTGATGGTAAGACCGTGATTCCAATGATTTCCTCGATGGACCACAAGCGTGCTTTGGATCACGATGAGGGACTGAATACAGGTGGTATGGGGACCGTTGCTCCCAATCCTTATTATACCGATGATCTTGCTACTCAGTGTATGCAAGAAATCTTCCTTCCTACCATTGAAGCAATGAATGCGGAGGGAAGAACCTTTAAGGGATGCTTGTATTACGGCTTGATGATTACGCCTAAGGGTCCAAAGGTGATTGAATACAATTGCCGTTTCGGTGATCCGGAAACGCAGGTTGTTCTTCCCTTACTGGAAAGCGATCTGTTGGAAATCATGATGGCTTGCACCAACGGAACGCTGGCGGAAACCGAGGTTCGTTTTTCCAAAAAATCCGCATGCTGCGTGATCATGGCATCGGGTGGATATCCAAAGTCTTACAAAAATGGCTATGAGATTATCGTAGGCAAGGAGGTAACCGCAGAGGTTTATTTTGCGGGTGCCAAGGAAGAGAACGGACATTTGGTTACCGCAGGCGGTCGTGTTCTCGGGGTGGTAGCTGTTGCGGATACACTTGCCGAGGCGATAGAAAAATCTTACGAAAATGTAAAGGGCGTTTATTTCGAAAATGTACATTACCGTAAGGACATTGGACAAAAAGCACTTGCTGCGAGCAAATAAAGGACATAGGAGTAGATATGGTTTACAGAATATATGTTGAAAAGAAGAAAGAGCTTGCCAATGAGGCACGCCATCTTTTCGGCGAAATTAAGAATCTTCTGTTTATTGATACACTGGAAGATTTGAGAATTATGAACCGTTATGATGTGGAAAATATTGAGAAGCCGCTCTTTGATTATGCGGTAAAGACAGTATTTTCTGAGCCCCAGTTGGATATCGTAACCGAGGTGCTTCCCAAGGATTCCGCCACGGTATTTGCGGTTGAGTATTTGCCCGGTCAGTTTGACCAGCGAGCCGATTCCGCCGCACAGTGTATTCAGTTGTTTTCTCAGGGAGAGCGTCCTGCGGTGAAAACGGCAAGAGTATATCTTTTATATGGAAATCTGACAGACGAGCAGTTAGCATCCATCAAAAAATACGTAATTAACCCTGTGGAGAGCCGTGAGGCATCTTTGGATGAGGTTGCTACCTTGGCTACCTCCTATGAAATTCCTACCACTGTAAAAACGCTGGATGGGTTTACTGCATTGGAGGACGACGGGCTGGCTGAATTCATTAAGACTTATGGTCTTGCTATGGATTTGGATGATATTCGTTTCTGCCGCGACTACTTTAGAACGGAGCAGAGAGATCCTACCATTACCGAAATTCGTATGATTGATACCTATTGGTCGGATCACTGCCGTCATACCACCTTCTTGACCACGATCGACAACGTGGCCTTTGAGGATAAAAAGCTTGAGGAAGCATACAAAGAATACGTAGGAATCCGTCAGCAGCTTGGTAGAACCAAGCCTGTGAATCTGATGGACATCGCAACCCTTGCGGTCCGTTATCTGAAGGCGGAAGGAAAGCTCCCTCACTTGGATGAGTCCGAGGAGATCAATGCTTGCACCGTGAAGATCAAGGTTGATGTTGCGGGTGAGAAACAGGATTGGTTGTTGCTCTTTAAGAATGAGACACATAACCATCCGACTGAGATCGAGCCTTTTGGTGGGGCGGCAACCTGCATCGGCGGAGCCATTCGTGACCCTCTGTCGGGAAGATCTTATGTTTACGCGGCTATGCGTGTGACCGGCGCTTCCGATCCTCGTAAGGCTGTTGGTGAGACTATGCCCGGTAAGCTTCCGCAGAGAAAGCTTGTAACAACGGCTGCGGCAGGTTATTCCTCTTATGGTAACCAGATTGGCCTTGCAACCGGTCAGGTGGATGAAATTTATCACGATGGGTACGTGGCAAAGCATATGGAGATCGGTGCTGTTATCGCAGCCGCTCCCGCGAAGAATGTTAGACGTGAGCGACCCGAGGATGGCGACATTGTAATCCTTTTGGGCGGTAGAACAGGAAGAGACGGTTGCGGAGGAGCAACCGGTTCATCAAAATCTCATACGCTTCAGTCTCTTGAAAGCTGTGGCGCAGAGGTTCAGAAGGGAAATGCCCCCGAGGAAAGAAAGCTTCAGAGATTGTTCCGCAATCCCGAAGCATCCCACATGATCAAGCGTTGCAATGACTTTGGAGCAGGCGGTGTCTCGGTTGCGATTGGCGAATTGGCGGATGGATTGGATATCAATCTGAATGCTGTTCCCAAAAAGTATGACGGCTTGGACGGAACTGAGCTGGCAATCAGTGAGTCGCAGGAAAGAATGGCGGTCGTTGTTGAGGCGAAGGATGCGGATCGCTTTGTTGCATTGGCGGGCAAGGAAAATCTGGAGGCTACGATTGTTGCTCGTGTAACCGAGCTTCCTCGCTTGGTGATGCATTGGAACGGTCAGACGATTGTTGATCTTTCCCGTGAATTCTTGAATTCCAATGGTGCAGAGAAGCACATCAACATTGTGGCTGCCAAGCCCGAGCCCTTCGAAAAGAAGGTAGAGGGAAGCTTCACCGAGCTGATGAAGGAAATTCCCGAGGATCTGAACATCTGCTCCAGAAGAGGGCTTTCCGAGCGTTTTGACTCCACCATCGGTGCAGGAAGCGTTACCATGCCCTTTGGCGGTAAGAATCAGAGCACGCCTACGCAGGTGATGGTAAACAAGATTTCCGTAGAAGCGGCAGATACCAATACCTGTTCCTTTATGGCATGGGGTTACAACCCCTTCATCTCCGAAAAGAGCCCCTACCACGGTGCATATCTTGCAGTGGTTGAATCGGTTTCCAAGCTGATTGCGGGTGGTGCTGAATACAGAGATGTTTACCTGACTTTCCAGGAATATTTTGAGAAGCCCTTGAAGGATCCTAAGCGTTGGGGTAAGCCTCTTTCCGCGCTTCTCGGTGCGTTTATGGCGCAGAAGGATTTGGGAATCGGGGCAATCGGTGGCAAGGACTCCATGAGCGGAAGCTTTGAAAACATCGACGTTCCTCCCACACTGGTTTCTTTTGCGGTAACTACGGGTAAAACCAATCATGTGATTACACAGGAATTCAAGGGGGCAGGTCATAACGTGTATTGGCTGAAGCCCGAATACGACGTGGATGGACTGCCTAAGGCAGAATCTTTGATCGCTCTTTATCGTACCGTTTCTTCCTTGGTACAGAACAAGAAGATCGTGGCGGCTTATACACCTACCTATGGTGGTGTTGCGGAAGCGGTCATGAAAATGTCCTTTGGTAATGAAATTGGCTTTACATTTAATGAGAATGTGGCGTTGGCTGATATCTTTGGCTATGCGTATGGTTCCTTTATCGTTGAGATGGAAGAGGGATGCAAGGCTGACGGAGTCCTTCTGGGTAAGACAACCGATGCTTACGAATTGATCTATGGTAATGAAACATTGTCCTTGAAGGATCTTTATGCTACATATGAGGGCGTACTGGAAAAGGTATATCCCACTCATGCGGCAGAGTCTGATCAAAAAATTCCTGCCTTTAGCTACGAGAAGCGTTCTGTAGTAAAGCCTGCGGTCATTTGCCAAAAGCCGAAGGTTTTGATTCCCGTATTCCCCGGTACCAACTGTGAATACGATACGCAGAAGGCATTCCTTCGCGCGGGTGCGGATGCTGAGATCTTTGTGATCAACAACCTCTCGTCGGCAGGAATATCGGAATCGGTTTCCGCATTCGCTGAAAAGATTCGAAATGCGCAAATGATCTTTATTCCCGGCGGATTTTCAGGCGGTGATGAGCCTGACGGTTCCGGTAAATTTATTACCGCATTTTTCCGTAACGGAGCAATTAAGGAAGAAGTAAACGAGCTTCTGAAGGTGAGACGAGGATTGATGGCGGGAATCTGCAACGGATTTCAGGCAATTATTAAGCTGGGACTGGTTCCTTACGGTGAGATTATCGATACCGATGAGAATTGTCCTACTTTGACCTTTAACTCCATTGGTCGTCACCAGTCCAGAATTGTGCAGACGAGAATTGCATCTAATATGTCTCCTTGGTTGGCGAAGACCAAGGTCGGAGAAATCTATTCAGTTCCGATCTCTCACGGAGAAGGTCGATTCCTGGCAACCGATGAATTGATCCTCGAGCTTGCCAAGAACGGACAGATCGCAACACAGTACGTTGACCTTGCAGGTAAGCCCACTTCGGATATTCTGTACAATCCCAACAACTCCTGCTTTGCCATCGAGGGAATTACCTCTCCCGACGGTTTGGTGTTTGGTAAGATGGGACACTCCGAAAGAATCGGAGATGGACTCTACAAGAATGTTCCCGGTGAATACGATAGCAAGATCTTCGAAGCGGCAGTAGAGTATTTCAACTGATACAAAAGCCCATCGGCATTTTTTTGCCGATGGGCTTTCTAAAACGTACATAGCAGGAGAGAAGGAATATGAAGGAATTACATTTGCTTGATAAATTGGTGAGATTGGACGAGTGTCCTATTCTGTAAAAAAGCTGTCCCGATGTGGATTGGCAAAAGGATTGGCAGGTTATGGCAGGGGAATGGACTGCGGAGAATGGACTGCGGAGAATGGATAGATGATCGGTGCCGAGCGAGGGAATAAGGGAGGAATCCTTTTTAGCCGTCAAAGCTTTGATTGCGATGTTATCTTTTCCTTTACGGCAAAAACTGTACTTCCTGCAATACGTGACGTGAATGGAGTGTTCCGCGCCCATTGGGATCAGGAGATCGACTATCTTGGCAACACCTATGTGTTTGGTTTCAACGGTTGGTATGAGTATTTGTCAGCGAGTTGATTGATCCGCATTGTATCAGCGGAGGACATGTTGGATTTTTACCCTACTGCACTAAACTCGCAATCAAGGATATTGAGGCTCGCCGTGCTATCTGGACTCCCTTTGAGCAAAGCTATGAGCCGGAAATTTAATGAAAAAAGGACGCAATGCGTCCTTTTTTCATGTCTTTCCATCTACATTTAATAAGCAATCATCCGATAAAAGTGATGATTGCTTATTTATTTTATTCCTTTTCTTTTTTTAGAGATTTTCTTGAGCCGTCAGGGTATTGTATGACCGTGTTATCTAACATGGAACCAAAGGACATGCGAATCTCACGGAGATATTCCTGTCGAAGCTCATATTGCTCAGAAAGCTCCTCTTGAGTCAAAGGTGTCTCCTTGGATTTTCTTGCAAGCTCATTAATGCGGTCAAGTTTTGCCTTTTCCATAGTACACCAACTTATGCGCGAAGCTGAATGCCAAGCTCTTTGTCCAAGGCGGAGAGAATCTTTGCGCTGATCTTGTCCATCTCTTCAACGGTAAGTGTCCTGTCAGCTGCTCTGAGGGTCACTCTCATAGAAACGGATTTTTTGTTTTCTCCAACCTGAGGTCCACGATAGATGTCAAAGAGAGAGACGGATTCAACCAATTTACCTCCTGCCTTCTTCATGGCTTCCTGAATGGTTCCGACTTCCAGTGCTTCTTCACAAACAAAGGAGAAGTCACGGGTAGAAGCAGGGAACTTGGGAAGGGGCGTATAAAGCTTTTCTGCCTTCATCAAATCGAAAATCTTGTCGAAGTCGAGCTCAGCTGCATAAACGGGAATATCAATTCCGTAATTCTGCATGACAGAGGGATGAACCTGTCCGAGAACACCCAGGTAAGTGTCTCCCGAATAGAGACAAGCGCAACGACCGGGATGGTAAGAAGGATTCTTGTCCGTAGAACGGATCGTTACATCGGAAATTGCAGCAAGCTTCAAAACATTCTCGCAAATTCCCTTTACAGTGAAGAAGTCACATCCTCCGTACATACCGACGGTAAGCACCTTATTCTCATGAGGAAGTGTATCCTTACCCGTGGGAATATACACAGTTGCTACCTCAAAAAGACGTACGTTTTCATTGTTAAAGTTGCAGTTTCTAGTCAGAATCTCCAGCATGGAGGGCAGAGAAGTCGTTCTCATCACACTGGTATCCTCGCCCAAGGGATTGGAAATTACAACAGACTTGCGAAGTGCACTATCCTCGGGCAGGCAAACCTTGTCATAATACTTGGGGCTGATAAAGGAGAAGGTCTGAATCTGATTCAATCCCATGCCATACATGGTGTTTTCAACGTCCACCTCGAACTTTTGCTTGGGCGTACGTCCACCTTGCGTGGTTTCTCCACGAATTTGCGTGGAGGAAATCTTGTTATAGCCATAAATGCGGGCAATTTCCTCCGCAATATCATTCATGCAGGCAAGGTCGGCACGGAAGGAGGGGGGGATGATGCTGTCTCCCTCAATTTTTACTTCCAAAGTCTTGAGAATGGAGATCATGGTATCCGCAGGAATTTCAGTTCCGAGGAAACGATTGATTACCTCGGGATCAAACTTCAAAACAACGGGCTCCTGCTTGGTGGGGTATACATCAATAATTTCGTTGACGACCTCGCCGGCACCGAGAAGCTCGATGAGCTCGCAAGCTCTTTCCAAGCCTCCGAAGCAGTTCTCGGGATCCAATCCCTTCTCAAAGCGAGCGGAGCTTTCGGTTCTCATGCCGTTCTTCTTGGCGGTTACACGAACGGATGCACCGTTGAAGCAAGCGGATTCGAACACGATGGTCTTGGTGTTATCCTTGATCTCACTGTTAGCACCACCCATAACACCGGCAAGCGCAACAGCTCTGTTCTCATCGGCAATTACGAGCATGTCGGAATCCAGTACGTGATCTTGATCATCCAGCGAGCGGAAAGATTCGCCATCATTGGCGCGGCGAACTACGATGGAAGAGCCGTTCAAGCAAGCGTAGTCAAAGGCGTGCATCGGCTGACCGTATTCCAACATTACATAGTTTGTGATATCAACGATGTTGTTAATGGGGCGAACGCCGCTTGCGCGAAGGCGCATACGGAGCCACAGAGGGGAGGGCTCAATCTTTACGTTCTTTACCACTCTTGCCATATAGCGATAGCAAAGATCGGGAGCATCAATGTTTACAGAAAGATAATTTCCGATCTTGTCACCGTCGTTCGTTCCTTTCACAACAGGTGTATGAGGGATGAAGGGACGGTCAAAGGAAACTGCGGTTTCACGGGCAAGCCCAAGAACCGACAAACAATCGGGACGGTTGGAAGTGATTTCGAATTCTACTACTGTATCGCGAAGCATTAAGGCATCGCGAATATCCGAGCCGATTTTATCAGCAAAGGACTCGTCCAAAATCAAAATTCCATCCGCAATCTTGCCGGGCATATCGTGCTCGGTTAGATTCAATTCGCCCATGGAACAGAGCATTCCATCGGATTGAACACCTCTAAGCTTTCCGGATTTTATGACAACTCCGCCGGGAAGCTTGGCAACGGGGATGGCGGCGGGAACAATGGCACCCTCAAATACATTTTGCGCACCGGTAACGATCTGAACATTTTTTCCGTTTCCAATATCTACCTGACAGATCTGCAGGTGATCGCTGTTTTCATGAGGGGTTATTTTAAGAATTCTGGCAACAAGGACATTTTCAATATCCTCGGCAAGCTCTTCAAAGCATTCAACCTTAGACCCTGTATCGGTCATACGGTCACAGTAATCCTTAATGGCGACGTCCTTTACGTCTACATAATCAGCCAACCAGTTTTTTGATAAATTCATCGTTTTATTCTCCTATTTCCGCACATCTTAAAATTGCTCGAGGAATCGAACATCATTTTCGTAAAGATGGCGCATATCATCAATACCATATTGCTTCATAGCGATACGTTCAATGCCCATACCAAACGCAAAGCCACTGTATACCTCTGGGTCGATTCCACAGTTCGAAAGGACGAAAGGATGCACCATTCCCGCACCGAGAATTTCAATCCATCCTTCATTTTTGCAAAGACGGCATCCCTTTCCTCCGCACACGAAGCAGGAAACGTCTACCTCGGCGGAAGGCTCGGTAAAGGGGAAGTGGTGAGGGCGGAAGCGCAGGCGGGTGTCGCTGCCGAAGAACTGCTGCGCAAAGGTTTCAAGCATACCCTTCAGATCTCCCATCGTGATGCCCTTGTCTACCACAAGCCCCTCGATCTGGTGGAAGAGAGGAGAGTGTGTTGCGTCAACCGCGTCGGAACGATATACACGTCCGGGAGAGATCACTCGGATCGGAGGCTTTTGCTTTTCCATGGTACGAACCTGAACGGGAGAGGTCTGAGAGCGAAGCAGAATGTTATCTGTAATATAGAAGGTATCCTGCGTGTCGCGAGCGGGGTGATTTTCGGGAATATTCAAGGCCTGGAAGTTGTAATAGTCAAACTCTACCTCAGGACCTTCCGCAATGGAGAAGCCCATTCCAATAAAAATATCCTCAATGGCGCGCTGAACACGGTTGAGAGGATGGGCGTGACCCATACGGGGGGCATTTGACGGCATGGTTACGTCGATTTTTTCACGCTTTAGCTGCTCCTCTAATTGCTTTTGTTTAGCAAGCTGAGCTTTTGCCGTCAATTCCGCTTCGATAGCTGCTCGCACCTCATTGGCAAGCTGACCAATGATGGGACGTTCTTCTGCGGACAGTGCGCCCATTCCTCTAAGAACAGATGTGAGTTCGCCCTTCTTTCCTAAATATTGAATGCGAATCTGCTCAAGATCTGCATCGGAAGCTTGAATGGCAGAAAGCGCATTTTCTCTGATTCGCTGTAACGTGTCTTTCATTGTGAATCCTTTCTTCTATATGAATATTTTTTAACGTGTAGAAATAAAAAAACGCCTATATAAAAATATATAGGACGGACGTTGCCCGCGGTACCACCTAATTTTCGGTATCAACCAACACTCTAAGCCTGTAACGGGGGCACCGGAACCGACTACTTAATTCACCGGATCTGCTCCGAAGGGAAAGGCGATAGTTTCACTTGCAAACCGCTTTCAGCCCAAGACGGTTCTCTCTGTGACAAGAAACGAAAATATCCCGACTTCATCTCTGCATTTTTATATTCAAACATACGTATTATATCACAAAATTCCTTGTTTTTCAATACCTTTTTAAAAATAAAAAAGAGAAGATGCAAATTTCTTTGCATCTTCTCAAATTTATTATTCTGTTTCGGTAGGGAGATGATTCTCGTAATTTTTCAACTTCAACTTAGTGAAGATAGGAGAGTTGTAATAAGTAAATTCATACTTGGAAAGATCATCATGAACCATAATCGCATCCTGATTGTATACAATCGGGATGATGGGGAGCTCTTGCATCAAAAGCGCTTCTGCTGCATGAAGTTTATCTTCTCTATCATCTCCATCCGCGGCAAATGCGTCGGCGATCAATTGCGTATAGGTGTCATTTTTCCATCCGGTCGAATGAACAGGAGCTTCGGTTGCCGTGTTACCGCCGGAAGCTTCTCCCGTATACCCCTGAGCAAAGGGTGCCAAAACGGAGAAGGCATCGACCGAGTATGCAACATAGTCGATGGCGATAACCTCATAGTTTCCTGCCAGATAGTTCTCGTGGTAAATATCATCCTTCACACCGGTAATTACACCGATGGTCTTGTCCTTACCTGTATTATCAATTACGCTGATCTTATTTACAGATACATCGAAGCCAAGTGCCTTCCAAGCCTTCTGAACCTCTTCCGCAATCGCAATCTGGACCTTGTCATAGGCGGGAACAGAGATGGCAAATGAATACTGTGTAGGATCGATTCCGGCTTCTGTAAGCTTTTTCTTTGCGTTTGTAATATCCGTGCTATCCACAGAGGTTTTCAAATAGTTGGCACCATTCTCACGGAAGGTGGAAACAGAATCAAACCAACCGGGCTCTTTCGGCTGATCAAACACACCGAGTGGAACCAAAGCGGTTGCTGCTTTTGCAAAAACAACCTTGTTGGCAATTTCTTCACGGTTGATTACCATGGAAAGTGCCTGACGAACTCTTGCATCTGCAAAGATCTTTTTGCCGTTAATCACAGCATTTTGATTCAGCAGATAGCTGTGTGTGCTCATAGCATTGGAAACAATTGCCTTGTCCTTCCATACACCACGGAGGGCGAGCGGAATATCTCCTACAAAGAAAAGCTCTCCATTTTCGTACGCCTGCTTGATCTCTTCATTTGTCTTAGTGTAGTCGATGACCAAACGGTAAGGAGTTACGCTTTTGTCGACTTCATCAAGGTCTGGATTGCGGTAGTAGTAAGGGTTACGCTCTAATACAAGACGACGGTCGCTCGTGTTATAGGAGATTTCACGGATTTTAAAGGGACCGCTTGTAACCATTAGGGAGGGCTTCTTGGCCCAGTCAAGAACATCAAATGTACGGTTTACGCAATTCTCATACAAGGGAGCCAATGCATGGCTGGTCAAATTTATGATGAACTGGTCATAGTCTGTATTGGGCTCGAAATAAATGGTAACCTCATTCCCGTAGGCATTGATTCCAACGTCATCAATGGTAATTCCGTCGGCATTCTCTTTTGCCTTTCTTGCGTTCTTGATATCAAACAACAGGGCTGCCGCACCAAAGGAATTGCTATTGTCCAAAAGACGTCTCCATGAGAAAACAACGTCCTCTGCAGTAATCGCATTGCCATTGGACCAAGATGTGTTATTCAGAGTAATAATCATCTTGTTCTCTTCCTCGTCAACGGTATACTTTTTAGCCAACGCATTTTCAATCTCGCCGTCTTCATTCAAGGTGAACAGGGTGTCAAACAACAAGCTGACTACCTTCAATGCGGAATCATTGCCATAGGCCATGGCTGGATCGAAATTATAGATGGGATCGGTTAGGTACATATTTACATAAGCACCATAATCGTTTTCGTCTTTTTCCTTCGCACAGCCCGTGAAGACAGCAAGCAACATCAAAAGACAAAGGGATAATGAAATGACTCTTTTCATCATTGTGGGGAATACCTCCTAACGAATTGTAACAAGAAACAATGCTTTGTTTTTAACTCACATAATTATACCATTTTTTTTGTGCAAAATCAATGTTAAATGGACAAAGAATTTGAGTTTTGGTTGGTTGCACAATATGAATTGTTTTAACTTGTGCAAATGTTACATAAGGTGATGGAAGCGAAAGGAACAATTGTTCATTGATACGTTTTGCTAAAAAAATGTAGAATAAATCAAAAAATTATGATACTGGACGTTATAGTTCGGACAATACATAAAAAGATGAAATTAAGAATAAAATGGAACGTCTACATATTGAAGGAGGAAAGAAAATGAAAGAGAAAAGACAGGCTCTTTATAAGAAAATACAGACACCCTTATTGGATGAAAAAAATATTTGCTCGATGAATTCGTCGGGGCATAAAGTGCGAAACATGAGATGGAACAAAATTCATCGGGTATTCATTGTGATTTCGATTTTGTTGTGCGCAGGGATCGTCCTTCTCGCCGTTTGTGGAGATGGAAAAAGATGGGTTCCTTCTCAGGTAATTGCAAAGATTGCGGAGACGATCTCTAATGTTGAATTTAGAGATATGTCCGGGAAAATAGAAGAAAAAGGCGAACAAATAGGGGATTCCTCTTTCTTGGAATTTATTGAGGGAATATTGCTCCCCGATCATACATTGGGCGAAAGCAAGGAAGACCAAAGCACAACCGATTCGGAGGTGGATTCTGGGGAGTCGGGGGACACTCACGAAAAGCCTTTGACACTTCAAGCATTATATATGTTTGATTATGATGCGGTTCCCAAGGGAGAAATCCCCATTATACCCATGGATTTATCGCTGTCTCAATATGGAACCGAATATATTAACAACGCAACGGGGCTTAAGCCTGATACAAAAAAATTATTGACTGCCAACCTAAATTCCTCCGTCTCTGTGGCATCACTTGGGAAGTCATCTGATCCATTGGTTTTAATCGTGCATACACACGGAACAGAAGGATACAGTGAGGATGGAGCAATTTCCTTTTTGGATCAAGGAGATGAAATCGCAAGAAGCAAAGATCCCGAAAAAAACGTGGTGGCTGTAGGGAAGGTATTGGCGGAGGCTTTAAATCAAAAAGGGGTTAACACAATACACTGTACCGTGATGCATGACCAGCTTCAATATAAGGATGCGTATGCGCGCTCGGAGGAGACAATCCAAAAATATCTACAGGAATATCCGTCGATCAAATTGGTAATCGATCTTCATCGAGATTCGGTTTTAAAATCGGGAGGCGAATTGGTTCGGCCGGTCACTTTGGTGGATGGGCAAGCGGCTGCGCAAATGATGTGTGTAGTCGGGAGCAATTGGAATGGTGGAACCTATCCAAACTGGGAAAAAAATCTCGCTCTCGCTTTGCAACTCAGACAGACAATGAATGAAAGTGTGCAGAATATTTGCCGTCCTGTATATTTAAAGGGTTCTACATATAACCAAGAGTTAGCACCGTATTCTCTATTGGTTGAAATGGGGGCAAGCGGGAATAGTTTGGAGGAGGCAAAGAGAACCTCTAAACTACTTGCAGAGTCTTTGGCAAAAATGATTCTTCTTTTATAATTTTTCAATTTCGGAAAATATTTTTCGAAACCTCTTTACAAATGTGTTTTTTTATGGTATAATTGTTCCATAAATGGAACAGAGGTGGCGTATGGATTATATTGAACGAATCAAACGAGTTAAAAATGAAAAAAAGATTACCAATGATCGTCTTTCCGAATTGACGGGAATCCCGCTGGGGACCTTGAGCAAAATTTTGGCAGGAATTAGCGATTCTCCAAAATTATCCAATATTGTTGCCATTGCCGATGCGCTGGAGTGCTCTTTGGATTATATCGTTAGCGGTGTCGCGAGAAATACAAACAACTATACGTTATCTTTTGAGGAAATGGAATTGATCGAGGATTATCGGTCTTTGGATGGTCACTCAAGGGAATTGATTAAAATGGTGGTTGCCAAGGAAAAGGAACGAACCGATCCTTCTCGAAACGTAGATCCTGTTTTGAAAATCGCTACGCGCGCAAAAACGATTCGAAAGCCTGTGGAAAATCGCGACGAGGCGACAAAAATTTTGCCTACACCTACGTTGTCAGCTTATTCTCGTGGGGTAGAGAAACGAACAATCTTGCTGTATGACCTACCTGTTTCTGCGGGTCCGGGTGTATATTTGGATGATAGTACCGCCGATGAAATCCTGGTTCCTGACACTGAAAAAACAAGAATGGCGGATTTTGCCTTGAAAATTAGTGGAAACAGTATGGAGCCCAAGTACCACGATGGCGATGTTGTTTTGGTAGAAGACTGCGATTCCGTAGAAGTTGGCGAATTGGGGGTATTTATTCTGGATGGAAACGGATATTTTAAAAAATACGGTGGCGATTGCTTGATTTCCTTGAATCCGGAATATGGAAATATCTTGCTGAAGGAATACGCGGAAGCAGTATGCTGCGGACGTGTGGTCGGCAAATTGAAAAAGAAGTAAAAAATCCCTTGCAAATTTTTTTGCAAGGGATTTTTTCTTAATTTGTGGGAAAGATAAAAATAAAAGGATTTTTCTTATGAAGATTTTGGAAGTGATCACGGATACGAATATAGGCGGAGCAGGTATTTTATTGGCGACACGTTGCGAATATATGGATCGATCAAAATATGAAGTTATCGTAGCCCTTCCACAGAGGAGCAGATTGCGTGAACGATTTGTCAGAATGGGAATTTCAGTAGTCGAGATCAATGGTTGCTATGATCGGTCTTTTGAAATTCAAAGCATACCAAAATGGATTGCTATTTTAAAAAATATACGTCCGGAAATAGTGAATTGTCACGGCTGCTTATCTTGCAGAATCGCAGCGCGTTTGTGTCATGTTCCAATTTTGTTTGATACGAGACATTGCGCATTCCCCCCAAAAGGCTGGCAGACTGTATTTCCCGGGAAAAATATTTTAGGACTTGGAATGAGAACACTGTCCGATCAAACCATTGCCGTTGCGGATGCGGCGAAACAAAATCTTTTGGATATGGGAGCCGATTCAAGAAAAATAAAGGTAATTATTAATGGCGCCAAACCAATTCGACGCCTGACCAAGGCAGAAAAAGAGCAGTGGAGAGCAAAGACACGCATTTCAATGGATTCTATAGTGATTGGAATTTTTGGCAGACTTGAGTCTTGCAAAGGGCATGACACCTTTTTACGTGCAGCCAAGCTATTATTAGAACAAAATACAAAATATCAATTTTTAATTGTAGGAGACGGAAGGCTTTTTCAAACTCTAAAATCAATGGCTGGCGATCTTGGTATTTTGAATCATACGATTTTTGTTGGATTTGTCGAGGATGTTGCTCCTTATTTCAATATTACCGATATTTTGGTAAACTGCTCTACAGGTACAGAAACCTCTTCCTTGGCTTTGTCCGAGGGCATGAGTCTTGGAATTCCCGTTGTGGCAAGTGATTTCGGAGGAAATCCTTATATGATCAAAAATGGAGAAAACGGTTTTCTTTTCCCTATGAATCAATATGACGTATTGGCAAAACAGATTCAGCGCATCACTGAAAATTCTCAGTTGTATGGTCATTTATCTAAAGGCGCAAAGCTGAGATTTGATCAAGAATTAAATGCTCGGAGAATGACAAGGGATACAGAAGAATTGTATGATTTATGGTTCAAAAATAAAATAATTAGCGCAGCGACACGGTAGGAGTTGATAGGAAGTGAGCTGCTGTCTTGCATTTCTGAAAATATGCCAGCTTATTCATGCCCGAAAATTTCTCTGCACCGTCTGGAAAAATACTCGGTTTGCTTGCAAAGTCTTTCAGTAGCATGGTATAAGGAGGAAGGATCATCAATGATGTTTTTTTTCTGACGATAAGTATGACAAATGTTCAAAAAATTTGCGATTTCACTTCGAAATTCAAAATATTCACGAAGTAGCTGATCACAATAAAGAAGAAGGGAAATGTCCTCTGTGTTTTGCATGAACGAGGATAGTTGCTCAAAAAGTTGATCAAAGAGTTCTGTTTGATCAGCCAGATCAGCGGCAAATTGCTCTGTTGTATTTGATAGTGTATCAGAAAAATCGACGGGGTGTTCCCAAAATCCGTCCTGAATGGATTGAGGGAATTCTCGAATGAAGCCATTAAATTTTGTTAAAAGGAATTCCGACTGCATACGGCATTTTTTTATAATTTCCAAGTGATTGGTCATGGGATCCCTCCATCCTTACTTATAGCATAAAGTAAGAAGCCCATTGAAATATCATGGGCTTCTTACCTTGAATATGGGTATTTAACGAATTTCTACGTTAACCTCTCTGCCGTCCATAGAAGCGGCAGCTCTCATAACAGTGCGGATCGCTTTTGCGATTTTTCCGTGTTTTCCGATGACCATACCCATGTCATCTTCTGCAACACTGAGAACCAAATCCACCTTTTTTCCATTCACGGTCTCTTTTACGGAAACTGCGTCAGGGGAATCAACGATGGCTTTGGCGATGCCACACAAGGTTTCCTTTAAATCGGTCATGTGAAGTCACCGTTGCCGATTAGTCAACAATGTTGGACTTTTTCAGCAGAGCCTTTACGGTGTCAGTAGGCTGTGCGCCGTTCTTGAGCCAGGTCTTTGCCTTTTCAGCATCGATCTTGATCTCATCCGAACGGGGATTGAAGTGTCCGATTTCCTCGATGAAACGACCGTCTCTGGGAGAACGGCTGTCAGCGATAATCACGCGGTAAGTAGGAGCCTTCTTGGCACCCATTCTTCTCAGTCTCATTTTTACTGCCATTTTTGTTTTCCTCCAAAAAATATTTTTAAATTTTATTTATAAAAATCCGTTGACAAGACACATTTGGGTCAATTGAACGGAATTTTCATTTTCTTTCGTCCAAAGCGAGCCATTTGCTTTGGATTGGAAAATTGCTTCATCAGCTTTTGGGTTTGATCAAATTGCTTTAGAAGTTTATTGACCTCCTCCACCGTCGTTCCGCTTCCTGCGGCAATTCTCTTTTTGCGGGAGGCATTCAAAATTTCGGGCCTTTCTCTTTCGTAGCGTGTCATGGATTTAATGATTGCTTCCATACGAGCCAACGCTTTTTCATCAACCTTGGCATCCTTTAGAGCGCCGGGTTTCATACCGGGCATCATGTCCATCAGTTGTTCAAGACTTCCCATGTTCTTGAGCTGGCCAAACTGATCTAAATAGTCATCCAAAGTAAAGGTGGATTCTCGAATTTTTCTCTCCAGTTCCTGCGCTTTTTTTTCATCGTATGCTTGCTCCGCCTTTTCAATTAAAGAAAGGACATCGCCCATGCCGAGAATTCGAGATGCCATACGATCGGGGAAGAAGGGTTCGATTGCGTCCAGCTTCTCACCGGTTCCGATAAACTTAATGGGTTTTCCTGTGACGTGTTTGACGGAAAGAGCGGCACCGCCTCTGGTATCTCCATCCAATTTGGTTAGAATCACACCGGTTACATCCAATAGGTCGTTGAAGGTTTTTGCCACGGTTACCGCATCTTGACCGATCATAGCATCGATGGTCAAAAGAATTTCGGTGGGCTCAACCTCTTTCTTGATATTTTGCAATTCCTCCATTAGGATCTCATCGATATGCAGTCGTCCCGCAGTATCAATGAACACCATGTCGTGTCCTTGCTTAATGGCGTATTTTAAACCCTCTTTGGCTATTTTTACAGGAGATTCCTTGTCGCCCAACGTGAAAACCGGAATATTCAGCTTTTCACCCACAACCTGTAATTGCTTGATTGCTGCGGGACGGTAAATGTCACATGCAACCAAAAGAGGATTTTTTCCCTGCTTTTTGTACATGCCCGCCAACTTACCGGCATGAGTTGTTTTACCGGCACCCTGCAGACCTACCATCATAATCACTGTAGGTGGTTTGGATGCAATTTGTAATTTTGATTGGGATCCTCCCATCAATGCGGTTAATTCCTCATTGACAATTTTGACAATTTGTTGAGCGGGAAGAAGGGATTCCAGAACCTCGGTTCCCACCGCACGCTCGGAAACTGCACTGATAAATTCTTTGACTACCTTAAAATTTACATCAGCCTCCAATAGAGCCAGTTTAATCTCTCGCATACCGGCTTTAATGTCAGCTTCTGTCAGTTTTCCTTTGCTTCGAAATTTTCTGAAGGCATTTTCGAGTTTTTCGCTTAGGCTTTGAAACATACGGTACCTTCCTTTTCTCTAATTTAGGATTGTTTAACCGCCGACGCTAAATTCATGATTTCCTGGCGAATATGATCGGGCAGAGAATGATCATCCGCCAAACGGCAAAGGGAGTCGGCATAGGCTTCAACTTCCAGCATTTTCGCGGCAAGACCAAGCTTTTCTTCGTAGAAGAACAATTCAGTTTCGGATTTCTTGATGATATTGCGAACGCCTTGACGGGAAATGCCGATCTCATCCGCAATCTCTGCCAACGAATAATCCTCATCGTAGTACATCTCCAGCACAGAACGTTTTCGTTCTGGGAGAAGATCACCGTAAAAATCCAAAAGATATCCAACATTCAAGTTTTTTTCAAACATGGCTGGCAATCCCTCCTGAATCGGCTGTAAACCAAAATGCTTTACAAGTATATCACAAATTCATATATCTGTCAATAGTTTTTTTGAAAAAAGTAAAAGAAAAAAGCGACCTGTTTACAGGTCGCTTGGTGCCGGTGGTCGGGGTCGAACCGACACGGTATCGCTACCACTGGATTTTGAGTCCAGCACGTCTGCCAATTCCATCACACCGGCAATTGGAACGAGACATATTATATCACAACACAGTACATAAAGTCAATATGTTTTTTGAAAAAAATAAAAATTTTTTGATTTCACAAAATAATCAACGATTTTTTTAATACGTACTTTTCTTTTGTTGAAACATGTGGTATAATAATTATATATTTTTTGGAAGGGGGATCATATGAAGCGATTTTTTTCTTTATTTTTTGTTTTGATATGTTTGGTTTGGATATGCGTCCCCTTTGTTTCCGCGGAGGAGATTGATACGGAAATCGATCAAGAAATAAATACAAACGAGAAAGATATGCTGAGCCAATTTTCTTGCCGATATGATCGAGCAGAAAAGACAATTGTTGTGGCGGGAATTGTCAGACATGAAATCTTGATTGCGCACAGACAATATTTTCTCGATGTGTATAGGATCCTTCCCGGAGAGGATTATGAAAAGATTGTGTTTTCCAAACAGAAAAAACCGTTAGTATCTACCGAGATCTCGGTTCGCTTTGAATTTTCTCTTGATGTGGCAAATGTTTTGGAGCGCTTTTCGCACTATGCCGTTGTTTTGCGCTCTCCCGAGGGAGAAAGAATCCTTGCCGCTCAGCCGCAACGAGCAGAGGTAGACTCCAATTACGAATATGTATCGAGCGATTTTTCTTTCTTCAAGGGTCTTGTGTCATCGGAGACCTCTCTTGGCGGAAATCTTGGCATCGGGACCGCGATAGTTCCTATCTATTTGGATCGGTTGCTGAACACGTCTTCTCGGGGCTATATTTATCCGTTTAGTGAAGAAATATTGTATTTTAACAAAGACTACATACAGACTCTCGACGCAACAATCCGAACCTATTCATCCACGGGAAGCCGTGTATATTTGCAGTTTTTGCTATCGGCAAATGGGTCTGATATGGCACTCGCAAGCGGTAAAAATATAGGTGCGTACTATGATATGCCAAACGTTTTTTCGGAGGATGTGCTGTTAAAAATTTGCGCGGCAACCGAATTTCTGGCGGAACGGTATGTAGATCACCAAACGGGAAGATTTAGCGGTGTGATTGTGGGACATTCTATTGATGATCCTATGATGAATTATTGCGGAAATCTCTCTCTCGAGCAATATGCTCAGCTTTATAGCTTATATCTAACGGCGGTTTCCTGCTCACTTCGAACCCATCAGTCTTCGGCGGATATCATCATACCGTTCAGCTCGGAAAATTTGTATGTAGAGAACGCATTAGGAGGATCTTCTTATCATTCGGGTCATCTTCTTGAATCAATTTTGAAAATACAGGATGATGGATTTTCTGCTCCTTTTCGGTGTGGCACGATGGTCGGTATTGAATCGGATCGAGAATCACAAACAAAGTTGACCGCGGAATCCATCCATAGCTATTCTGCTTATTTGGAAGCTTTACAAGCCAAATATGAAAGTGCGCCGCTACACTACATGGTTCGTTGGGATATTCCGGAACTTATGAGTGAGACGGCTTTGTGTGCCAATTATTCATATTTTTACTACAAGTTGATTGATGACATGCGTGTGTCGTCTTTTACCGTTTCTTTTTCTTGTTGTGAAGAGAAGGGATTGTATCGTTTGAAAGAGCTAAAGCAAATTCTTCGATATATTGATACGGAGGAGAGTCTTGCGGTCACAACACCGTTGCTTCCCTATTTTGGATTGGATTCGTGGGATTGTGTGATCGAAGGCGCAACCTCCAAAAACTATGCGATCAGATCGGAATTCTCCGGAGATTTGAGTTTCGATGCACAAGAAGACTATACAGGAAAATTTTCTTATTTGGATTTTTCAAACGGGGACATAGATCAATGGTTCCCCGGTTCCTCATGCTCCGGATTGAAGATTGATTATGGAAATGATGGAACACGTGTTTTAAAAGGAACGACTCATTCGAGTGACTTCGAATCTTTTGGGGAGTTCTTGTGTTTATATGAATTTCCCGAGCGCTTCACTCATACACCGTATCTGCGTTTCCGAATGGAATTGACGGATGTATCAGCCACATCCGATCGAAATTATCACGTTATGATCACGGTGGGAAATCAACAAAACCGAATCGTTACGCAATATGTGGCAAAAAAAGATGTCCTCGAAAATATAATGATGGATGTCAGTGAATTGCCCGATAATCAAGCCGTGACGTACATCAAGATCAGTATTCGCCCTCTTGGCGGTTCAGCGGGGGGGAATGATGAGATAACAGTTCGGCTGTATGATGTTGTCGGATACAGTAATCAATATACATCGCAAGAGCTTTCTTCTATGATTGAAGAGGATCGATTGAGCATTCGCAATATGACGAAGAGTTCCGATACGGACCACGGAGAGCAAATGTGGTGGATTTTGGGAATTGTTTTACTTGGAATCGCCATCGTAATCGGTATTTTTGTCTGTTTCCGAAATGACGATGAAAGCGAAAGTGATGAAAAATAAAGAGAAGGGAAGAAAGGACGATGGCAGGCTTTGTACATCTTCATTTGCATAGTGAATACAGCTTACTGGATGGGGCGTGCCGTATCCGTGAAATTCCAAAACGTGCCTTAGAATGCGGACATACCGCGGTAGCGCTCACCGATCACGGAGTCATGTTTGGTGCGGTGGCTTTTTGGCGCGCTTGTCGCGAGGCGGGTGTGAAGCCGATTATTGGGTGTGAGGTTTACGTTGCTGTAAAATCCCGTTACGAAAGAGCGGGAGGCGAAAAATACTCTCATCTTGTTCTTTTGTGTGAAAATGAAACGGGATATAAAAATCTGATCCATATGGTTTCCAAAGGCTTTACCGAGGGATTTTATTCCAAGCCCCGAATTGATTTGGAGCTGTTACGTGAGCATTCCGAAGGATTGATCTGTCTTTCCGGGTGTTTGGCAGGAAGAATTCCATCGCTTTTATTGATGGGAGATTATCAAGGGGCGGTAGCTTATGCCAGGACGTTATCCGAGATTTTCGGTAAGGACCGTTTCTATATAGAGCTTCAAAATCACGGAATGGCTGAGCAAATCGAGGTGCTTCCCGAATTGGTTCGTTTGGCAAAGGAATGCCGGCTTCCCATGGTAGCCACTAATGACTGCCACTATTTGAGAAGAGAGAATGCGCGAACTCAGGCACTTCTGCTTTGTATTCAGACCAACTCGGTCATTACAGACGGGAATCCGATTGGCTTCGAAACCGATGAGTTTTACTACAAAAACGATGACGAAATGCGTATGCTGTTTGGAGCATACGAAGGCGCGTTGGAGAATACGCAAAGAATTGCGGACCGATGCAATTTTGATTTTTCATTTGGAGAGCAGAAGCTTCCGTCATTCCAAGTACCCGATGGACAATCGGCAGACGACTTCCTTCGCCAAAAAACCTACGAGGGGATGACAAAACGCCTGAAAGACGGTTCCTTGATTGTTTCGGACGGGCAGGAGGATGTCTACCATGATCGGATTGACTATGAATTGAATGTGATTGCCCAAATGGGGTACTCTGATTATTTCTTGATCGTCCAGGATTATGTGGGTTTCGCGAGACGGAAATCAATTCCGGTAGGTCCCGGAAGAGGATCGGGAGCCGGCAGCTTGGTTGCGTTTCTCAATGGAATCACCGATATCGATCCGATTCGATTTGATTTGTTATTTGAGCGTTTTTTGAATCCGGAACGGGTGAGCATGCCCGATATCGATATTGATTTTTGCTACAATCGAAGAGATGAAGTGATTCAATATATGTTTGACCGCTATGGCGAGGATCATGTTTCACAGATCGTTGCTTTTGCAACACTTGCGGCAAGAGCAGCGGTAAGAGATGTAGGCAGAGCTATGGGAATGCCGTATGCAGAGGTAGATGCCGTTGCCAAGGCAATACCTCAGGAGGTGGGAATCACGTTGGAAAAGGCGATGAAATTTCCCTCTTTGAGATCTCAATACGAGTCTTCCGAAAAAATCAAGCGTTTGATTGATACGGCAATTGAGATTGAGGGAATGCCCAGACAGATGTCGATCCATGCGGCGGGTATCGTCGTGACCGATGACCCTGTATCACAATACGTCCCACTGGCGGTTAGCAACGGAACGATTGTGACACAGTATGATATGGATACTCTTGCCGATTTGGGACTTCTTAAATTTGATTTTTTGGCACTCCGATATTTGACAATTATCGAAGATGCCTGTCGTACCATTCGGGAAAATGAGCCTGATTTTGATATAGAAAAAATTCTGTATGACGATAAAGAAACCTACGATTTGATTGCGAAGGGAAGTACACTGGGGCTCTTTCAATTGGAATCGGCAGGAATGCGTCAAATGCTTACCGAATTGAAACCAAAGGGTCTGGAGGACATCATTGCGGCGATTGCGCTGTACCGTCCCGGCCCTATGGATTCTATTCCCAAATATATTTATTCTCGGCATCATCCCGAGGAAGTTCGATATGCTCATCCTCTTTTGGAACCAATCTTGAAGCCCACCTACGGTTGTACGGTGTATCAGGAGCAGGTAATGAGTATTTTCCGCGTGATCGCGGGATATACGTATGGACACGCTGACGTGGTTCGTCGGGCTATGTCCAAGAAAAAAGGAGACGTGCTGGAGGCTGAACGGCAAAGCTTTATTGAAGGAGCGGAGGCAAATCACGTAGATAGGGAGACCGCCGAACAATTGTTTGACGATATGGCATCTTTCGCGAATTATGCGTTTAATAAGAGTCATGCCGCTGCTTATGCTGTGATTTCATATCGTACTGCATATTTGAAGCAACACTATCCGTGTGAGTATATGGCGGCTCTGATGACCTCTGTCTTAGATCATTTGGGAAAGCTTGGCGAGTATATTACGGAATGTAACAAGCTTGGGATCCGTGTGCTTCCGCCCGATATTAACGAGAGTCGCTTGTATTTTCACCCAAAGGACGGAAATATTGTGTTTGGACTGCTTGCGCTGAAGAATGTTGGAAAACAGTTTGTGGAAGCTGTTTTAAAGGAATCACAATCCGCGCGATTTTCGGATTTTGAGGATTTTGTCCGTCGGATGGCACCATATGATCTGAATAAACGCATGGTGGAATCCTTGATCAAGGCAGGCGCGTTTGATGGTTTGGGAGTTTATCGAAGCCGATTGCTCGCAAGCTATGAACATTTAATTGATCTTACCCAACAAAATGATCGAAATAATATTGCGGGGCAGTTGGACATTTTTTCGGTAGTTCCAGAAATTATGGAGTCGGCTCCACAGTTTTCATATCCCGATATCCCGGAGTTTTCTTTGCGTGAAAAGCTATTGTTGGAACGGGAGTGCTCGGGAATGTATTTCTCGGGGCATTTGTTGGACAGCTACGATGGACATGCCAAGAGCTTGTCCGATCAGTCTGTTGCCGAGCTATCGAGTCGACAACACGAGAGCGACAAGGAGACGGTTGGCGTGTGCGGAATTCTTTCCGCGATGACAATGAAAAATACCCGAAAAAATGAAAAAATGGCATTTTTTACTTTGGAAGATCGTACAGGGCAAATTGAATGTATCGCCTTTCCTGCTCAGTTTGCGAAAAACGCTCATCATTTGCGCATGGAAGCCCCTCTTTATGTGAAGGGAATCTTGTCGTTCAAAGACGGAGAAGAGGAAGCCCCCAAAATATTGGTCAATGAAATTTCGGAACTGATCGATAACGCAAAATATGAACTGATTTCCAAGAAGGCACCCTTGGATTCGTCTTCCAAAAAAGTTGCGGAGGATCCAAATAAAAAAGACGAACCCATAAAGAAAGTCCCCATGGGAAGGAGACTTTTTTTAAGGGTTCCCAATGTAACCTGCCGTGAATATCTAAAGGCGAAAAATCTGGTGAATATTTTTGAAGGACCAACGTCTGTTATTTTTTACGATTCCTCGGTTGGAAAATATCATTCCTATTCTTCCGGTATAGCGCTTTCCGATTTTCTGATGCGTGAGTTACGTGATTTGCTGGGAAGTGAGAACGTGGTGCTCAAATGAAAGAACTGTCTCATTCGGAGTAATCCTCGATTAAAGAATCCAGCATGTTTTGATCTTTCGCATAGATTCCCTCCTCGAGTAGAAGCTGATCTGCTTTGGGGAGGGTTTTTATTTGTATATCCAGAATATTTTCTAAGCTCCCGTCCTCTCTGAAAATGCCGATGCGGTCCTGATACGCACGGAGTATCCAACCAGAGATTTCGCCCGTTTCTACGTCGGCTTGTGAAGCTTTATCATCTTGTGAGAGATAGATATACACAAATTCCGACACCTCGCTGTTTTTGGATGTCCTTGAACCCAATGAAAGAAAAAGAAGAAGTAAAATCGAAAAACTTAACGTGACACATAAAGAAATGGGAAGCCAAATGGGTATGCTTTGTTTTTTTATATGCTTCATAAGAATCTCCCATACAAGGATTTTTCATTATTGTTGTCTTCCCTGTGATTATTTATTCGATAGGAACGCAATAATATATGTATCTGTTTGTTGGCTTGGGGGAGGTACGGTATGGGAGTGAAATTTGCAAAATTAAGCTTGATACTTATTGGCTTGACGATGATCTCGGTCTTAATTGTGGGAATTGTTTTTTTTAGCTACGTACACCAATACGTCGAAACAAGCATTGATGAATCGATCTTTTATATGGTTGGTTCGGACTCTGCTTCAAAATTTTATTACTATACCGAAAATAGTGAGGGTGAAGCGGTTGCGGTAGAATTAACAGAAGAAGCCCTATATGGAGAGTATCGAAGTATTTACGTGGATTATTCCCAAATCCCAGAGCATATGATTAACGCCTTTGTCAGTATAGAGGATAAGAGATTTTATTCTCATAATGGAGTGGATTGGAAAAGAACGGTTTCGGCAGCACTGAATTATATTTTCCCATTCAGAGACAGCTACGGCGGTTCAACCATTACGCAACAGCTTATCAAGAATGTAACTGATCGAGATGATTATTCCTTCCAAAGAAAGCTACAGGAAATCTTTTGGGCATTGGACCTGGAGACAAAAATGAACAAGGAGGAAATTCTTGGGCTTTATTTGAATATCATCAATCTATCTCAAGGGTGTTACGGAATCGGAGCGGCGGCTGATTATTATTTTTCCAAAAATGTATCTGACTTGACATTGAATGAGTGCGCCTGCATTGCGGCTATTACAAACAACCCTTCCTATTACGACCCTGTGCGTAATCCCGAGCATAACACAGACAGGAAAAATCTGATTCTAAAGGAAATGTATGTTCAAGGGTATATTTCCGAGGAGGAGTATCTGAAATGTGTCGGTGAGCAGATTGTATTGAATCTGAAGGACGAAGGAAAAAAACAAAAAGTACGCTCTTGGTATACCGATATGGTCATCGAAGATATTATTTCCGATCTGATGGAGCAAAAGGGATACAGTCGTGCTATGGCGAGTCTAATAATCTATACCGGCGGATTACAGATCTATACGACTATGGATCCGGAAATTCAAACGATTTTAGAAAATTACTATCGGGACACATCCAATTTTTACATGGGGGAATCGGAGGTGACACCGCAATCTTCCATGATTATCATCGATCCAGAGAGCGGAGATGTTTTGGGGGTAGTAGGGGCCATTGGAGAGAAAAAAGGAAATCGTTTGCAAAATTTTGCAACTCAGACCGTGCGTCCGGCAGGTTCGGTGATCAAACCCTTATCTGTATACGCTCCCGCACTCGATCAGGGGCTGATTCAGTGGTCCAGCGTGTATGACGATGTACCTGTTTCTTTTTCTCAAAATAGCAATGGAGAGTATGTGGCATGGCCCAAAAACTCGGACGGGGATTATCGGGGACTCATCAATGTGAATTACGCACTGGAAAAATCAATTAACACGGTTACTGTCAAAATCTTGCAACAGCTGGGGGTGGAGCGCTCCTTTGATTTCCTATATGACCAGCTTCAAATAAAGAGCTTGATTCGGCAGGGAACCGATCAAAACGGAATCAGTATTACGGACTGTGATCTGGCGTCTTTGGGGCTTGGGCAAATGAATTACGGTGTCAGTGTTCGGGAGATTACAGCCGCCTATTCGATTTTCCCGAATCAAGGAGTTTACAATCAATATCGCTCCTATTACAAAGTCACGGATTATGCGGGGAGCATTTTGCTTGAAAATCCCTACCGCGGAGAAGCCGCGATCGATGAGGGATCCGCAAGTGTTATGAATTTAATGCTTCAAAACGTTGTGGAAAACGGTACGGCAAAGACGATTACGTTGAAAAATCAAATGGATTGCGCGGGAAAAACAGGGACAACACAAAATAATTATGACCGATGGTACGTGGGATATACCCCTTATTATATAGGAGGGGTTTGGTATGGGTATGAATATCCAAAATCCTTGAGCGGAAGCAATCAATGTCTTAAGATTTGGGATGAAATCATGAGCGAGGTTCATAAAACGAAACTGAACAAAATCAATGAAGAAGAATTAAAACACTTTGAAATTAGTGATGACGTAGTCACTGCCGAATATTGTAAAGACTCGGGCTTGTGTATTACCAATGCTTGTTTGCACGATCCAAGAGGAGATCGTCGGGAGATTGGATATTTTATGCGAGGAGAAGAACCGACAGGTTATTGCTCGGTTCATGTTCCCGTAGCGTATGACCGAGTGGAGGGCGGTGTTTGTCTTTCGGGGTCTTGCCCTCATTTGAATATTGATTATATTGGCTTGATCTGTGTGGAACGAAGCTTTCCTACGCAAATTTATGTAACGGATGCGCAGTACGTGTGGCGTGATCTGCCCGACGGGGGGCGCATAGAATTGTCTCCATCCTTGCCCTTCTTCTCTAAAATCTTGGATGAAAAAGAGTACTGCGGTATTTCAAAAACCGAGATCCAATTCAACCGAGCCTGCCGACGGCATTTGACCTATTCAAGAAATTAAAAAAGGAATCGCCCTTTTGAAAAAGGGCGATTTTTTCTTTGTTGAAGTTATTCCTGATAGAATTGGCTATTGTACAATTCAAAATAAAAACCTTTTCTATCCAACAGTGTTGTATGGGCTCCTTGCTCAACGATGTTTCCATCCTTCATTACGAGGATCACATCAGCCTCTTTGATTGTGGAAAGGCGATGTGCCACAATGAAGCTGGTCCTTCCGTTCATTAAAGTCGCAAAGGCTTTTTGGATTCTGATCTCTGTTCGAGTGTCAATGGAAGAGGTGGCTTCGTCCAAAATCAAAATCTCGGGGTTGCAAAGCATGACTCTGGCAATACACAATAACTGTTTTTGCCCCTGAGACAGGGAACTTCCATTTTCGGAAATCACGGTGTCATAGCCTTTAGGAAGACGACGGATGAAGCTGTGCGCGTGAGCTGCCTTGGCGGCAGAAACGATCTCTTCATCTGTTGCGTCTGGACGACCAAAAGCAATGTTTTCCTTGACTGTTCCGTTCATCAGCCAAGTGTCTTGGAGGACCATTCCATAGCAGTCTCTTAATTGCCTGGTGGTATACGAGCGAATGTCGTGCCCGTCTAAGGTGATTGCGCCCTGTTTAACATCGTAGAAGCGCATCAAGAGATTGATCAGTGTGGTTTTTCCGCATCCTGTAGGACCGACGATGGCGATGTGCTGACCGGACTGTACGTTTAAATTAAAATCCTTGATCAAAGGACGGTCTTCCGTGTAAGAGAAGGAAACATGATCAAACGTAATCACACCTTTGACCGTATCGAGCGGTATGGGATCTGCGGGCTCGGTATTTTGAATGGGTTCATCGATCAGATCGAAAACACGTGAGGCACAAGCCAGCGCATTCTGAAGCTCGGTGACAACACCGGAAATTTCGTTAAATGGCTTGGTATATTGCGTGGAATAAGAGAGAAAGCTGGACAGCTCACCGATGGTAATCGCGTTGCTTCCGGAGAGGCAAAGCAATGCCCCCGTAAATGCTACAAGAGTATAAACCAGGCTGTTGACAAATCTTGTGGAAGGATTTGTGATCGATGAGAAGAAAATGGCACGCAAGGAAGCGGAAGAGAGACGTGTGTTGATTTCATTAAAATGTTCCTTTACCTTCTCTTCCTGTGAAAAGGCAGTAACCACCTTTTTTCCTTCAATCATTTCGTCGATATATGCCGTTTGCTCGCTGCGAATTTCTGCTTGAAGCTTAAACATGGCATATGTTTTCTTCGCTATAAAGGCTGCTACGAAAAGCGAAAGGGGCGTGACGATCACCACAATGACAGCTACAGGGGCACTGATCAAGAGCATAAAGATCAAGGTCCCGAGAATGGTGAGGATCCCACTGAAGAACTGAGTAAAGCCCATGAGGAGTCCGTCGGCAAACTGATCAACATCCGTGACTATTCTGCTGATCATTTCTCCCGTGGATCGTGAATCAATACGAGAAACAGGGAATGTCTGGATTTTTACAAAGGCCTCATAACGAATGTTTCTCACAATTCCGTAGGTCATCCGATTGTTCAATATATTCACTAACCATTGAAGGAATCCCGTGATAAAAACGGCAAGCAAAATTTTGAAGAGAATGTTTCCAATCCCTCCAAGATCGACCAATCCTCGGTCTATTGCCAAATCAATGGCATTTCCGATTAAAATGGGAACATACAGAGAAAGCGCCACACTGATAGCCGTAAAGAGGAGAGAAAGTAAAAAATGAATTCTAAAGATTTTTAAATATCGAAGAACTGTGGCAAATGTTTTTAGGTTACTTTTTGAAGTGCTTTTTTTCATTTTTGTACACCTCCCTCCGAAAATTGAGAGCGGTGGATTTCCTGATAGATTTCGCAAGATTCCAAAAGCTCGGAGTGTGAACCGCTTCCTACGATTTGTCCGTCATCCATTACAAGAATCAAATCTGCGTGCATGATAGAAGACGTTCTCTGCGAGACGATAAAAACGGTAGGGCAATAGGGTAGGTTTTTGATTGCGCGGAGGAGGCGAGATTCTGTACCGAAATCCAATGCGGAGGCAGAGTCATCAAAAACAAGAAAGGAAGGCTTTTTGATCAAGGCGCGAGCAATGGTTAGGCGTTGCTTTTGTCCGCCTGAGAAATTTCTTCCATACTGAGCAACCGATTCGTCAAGCATTGATTCCTTTTCCTTCACAAACTCCTTTGCTTGGGCAAATTCCAAGGCCTCCCACATTTCTTCTTCGGTAGCGGTGTGTTTTCCCCATTGAAGATTGGAGCGGATAGAACCCTTGAATAATAAGGGCTTTTGAGGAATGATGCCGAAAAGAGAACGAAGCTCGTCCTTTTCGTAAAGCAATGTGTTTTTTCCATTGATAAACACGTTCCCCGTAGTCGGGGCGTAAAAGCCCGGAATGAGATTGATCAGGGTCGTTTTCCCTGAGCCCGTTCCCCCAATAATGCCAATTGTTTGACCCTTGGTAGCAGAAAAATTTATATCCAAGATTGCGGGAGCTGTAGCGGCATGATAGCGATAGGATACGTTCTGGAACCTGACAGCACAGCATGTTTCATCTGTTTCTGCTTCAGCAATGAATGTGTTATCAATTGGAGTATCCAATATGTCGGAGACTCTGTGTGCGCCTGCTACGGCTTTGTTTAAAGTTACGATCAGGTTAGCAAGCTTGATCAATTCAACCAGAATTTGCGACATATAGTTGTAAAGAGCAATCAATTGTCCCTGCGAGATTTCTCCGGAATCTACAGAGATAGCTCCGTTGCGGATGAGAACGATTACGGCAAGGTTAATGAGGACATAGGTCAAAGGATTCATCAAAGCGGAAATTTTTCCCGTAAACAATTGCAGCTTGGTCAGCGCTTTATGACGCTTGGCAAAATCTAAGATTTCTCCCTCTTCCTTGTTAAAAGCCCGAACCACTCGTGCGCCCGTATAGCTCTCCCGTACTTTGCCGACTACACGATCGGTAGAGCCTCTGGTTTTTTTGTCCAAGGGAATACAGATCATCATGATGCCGAACACAACCAATCCAAGAATGGCAATGATGATGGCAAATATCAATGCAAGACGGGCATGAATGGTGAATGCAATAATCATGGCACCAAAGACAATAAACGGAGAACGCATGAAAAGACGGAGAAACATATTGATTCCCGTCTGAACAGAATTGATATCTCCCGTCATTCTCGTGATTAGCGTGGATGTGCCGATCTCATCCGCTTTGGCATACCCAAGGTCTTCAATGTGAGAAAACAATGCGCTCCTGAGTTTGGTAGATACACCGACCGCCGCTTTGGCGGCAAAAAACTGGGCACATATTGCGCAGACAAGACCGATGATACCTAACGCGATCATAACCCCGCACATCATATATAGAGTCTTTTGGTTGTTTTGTTTAATGCCTACATCGATGATGGTAGCTACGGCTAAGGGAACCAGCAGTTCAAAGATCGCTTCTAAGCATTTAAAGGTTGGAGCGATGATCGATTCCTTTCGGTATCCCCTGAAAAATGTCAGTAATTTTTTCAAGATAATCCTCCATAGAGTCAGCAATAAATATATTATAATATGGATCGAAATTTTTTTCAACTATTTTTCAAAAAAACACTTGCTTTTTGAAAAAAAGTGTGATATAATACTACTCGTTGCGGAGGCATAGCTCAGCTGGTTAGAGTGCATGCTTGACATGCATGAGGTCACTGGTTCGATTCCAGTTGTCTCCACCA
>JAZSIF010000012.1:0-19432 GCA_045533675.1 Eubacteriales bacterium
TATGAGAAAGGCAGACCCCGTGCTCACCGAGCCGATTATGAAGGTCGTTACCATCGTTCCCGACGATTATCTGGGCGATGTGATCGGCGGCTTCAACTCCCGCCGCGGACAGATCCAGTCCATGGATCCCGTCAGCGGAGCACAGCAGATCACCGCAATGGTACCTCTGTCCGAAATGTTCGGTTACGCAACCGACCTCCGTTCCATGACTCAGGGACGCGGACAGTATTCTATGGAGCCCAGCCACTTCGCTGAGGTGCCCAAGTCCATTCAGGAAAAGATCATCACCGCTCGTGCAAAGAACTAATTAAAAATTTTAAAAATAATTTATTATGGAGGACATTCAAAATGGCAAAGGCTACATTTGAAAGAACTAAGCCCCACGTAAACATTGGTACCATCGGTCACGTTGACCATGGTAAGACCACCCTGACCGCGGCTATCACCAAGACCCTGGGTCTCCAGAACGGTAACGTTGAGTTCATGGCATACGACCAGATCGACAACGCTCCCGAGGAGAGAGCAAGAGGAATCACAATCAACACCAGACACGTTGAGTACGAGACCGAGACTCGTCACTACGCACACGTTGACTGCCCCGGCCACGCTGACTACGTTAAGAACATGATCACCGGTGCCGCTCAGATGGACGGTGCGATCCTGGTTGTTGCAGGTACCGACGGACCTCTTCAGCAGACCCGTGAGCACGTTCTGCTTGCTCGTCAGGTAGGCGTTCCCGCAATCGTTGTATTTATGAACAAGACTGACCTCGTTGACGATGAGGAGCTTCTGGACCTCGTAGAGATGGAGATCCGTGATCTTCTGTCTTCCTATGACTTCCCCGGCGACGATACTCCTATCGTTCGCGGATCCGCTCGTGAGGCTCTTGAGTCCGCGAACACCGACCTGAGCGCTCCCGAGTACGCTCCTATCCTCGAGCTCATGAACGAGGTTGACAGCTTCATTCCTACTTCTGAGCGTCAGGCTCACCTCGACTTCCTGATGCCCGTCGAGGACGTATTCTCCATTTCCGGACGTGGTACCGTTGCAACCGGTCGTGTTGAGCGTGGTACCGTTAAGGTTGGTGACGTTGTTGAGATCGTTGGTCTGTCCGACGAGAAGAAGAACACCACCGTTACCGGAGTTGAGATGTTCCACAAGCTGCTGCCCCAGGCAGAGGCTGGTGACAACATCGGCGCACTGCTCCGTGGTGTTGCTAAGGACGAGATCGAGCGTGGACAGGTTTTGGCTAAGCCCAACTCCGTTCATCCTCACACCAAGTTCGTAGGACACGTTTACGTTCTGACCGAGAAGGAAGGCGGCCGTAAGAAGCCCTTCTTCGCTGGTTACAGACCTCAGTTCTACTTCAGAACTACCGACGTTACCGGTGTTATCGAGCTGCCCGCAGGCGTTGATATGTGCCGCCCCGGCGACAACGTTGACATGACTGTTGAGTTGATCACCCCCATCGCTTGCGAGGAGGGACTGCGTTTCGCTATCCGTGAGGGTGGTAGAACCGTTGGATCCGGCGTCGTTTCCAGCATCCTTGCATAAGTTCATGCATTGATTTTTTCAGCGCCGAGAATGAATATTCATTCTCGGCGCTGATTTCCAATTGAACCGAAATCTTTGGGGAATGGTGAAATTCCATACCGGCGGTGAAAGCCCGCGAACACGACCCAAAAAGGGAAGTGCCGAACAGGTGAGATTCCTGTGCCGACGGTAAAGTCCGGATGAGAGAAGATATACCTGCGTCTGTGTGTTTCTATATCTTCTCCCTACGTTTGAAAGGGAGATTTTTTATGAATAAGCAAAATGAAAAAACGAAGAAGCTCGTTGCAATTGCCATGTTTTGCGCCTTGGCGTTTGTGTTGACCTACGTAAAGATTCCCGTGCTGTTCCTTTCCTTGGAGGTAAAGGATGCCGTGATTGTACTGGCAACGCTGTTGTTCGGACCGATTTCCGGCTTGGTGATTGCGGTTGTCGTTCCGCTTTTGGAGCTGCTGACCCATAGCTCCACGGGAGTTTACGGTTTTGTGATGAACGTTCTGTCATCGGTGACCTTTTCCATGGTTGCCGGTTTGATCTACAAATACAAGAAGAGCTTTTATGGAGCGATTGTTGGATTGATCACAGGGGTCATGTCGGTGACGGCGATGATGCTTTTGGCAAATCTTTTGATTACTCCTTACTATATGGGTGTGCCCATGCAAGAGGTGGCAGCTTTGATTCCCAAGGTGCTCTTACCCTTTAATCTTGTGAAGGCAACGCTCAACGGAGCCATCGTGTTGCTCCTCTATAAGCCCCTTTCCAACGTGTTGAAACGGACGGGCTTTCTTACATCCCGAGCAAAGAATGAACATAGGGAAGAGAAGAACCTCTTCCGTTCGGTACTGGTTTCTGCCATTTCGTTGGCAATCATCGCGCTTTCCCTTGTGATCGTATTCTTTGTGTTGTAATAAAACAAAAAGGAGACCATGATGAAAAAGAAATTCGTTTGGTTTGCGCTGGCACTTGTGGTACTGTTGAGTCTGTCTTTGATCTTTTCTTCTTGTGGAGCCGAGAGCGATCATGGTGAAGAAGAGGGTTTTTTGAGTCGTCTGACTGGCGGGATCAGGGATTTCTTTTGGGAGACCGTGGGAAAGGAATGGTGTGTCTTTTTCTGCTCCATGATCCCGATCATTGAGCTTCGGGGAGCGATTCCCATGGGCTTTGCCTTTGACATGCCGTTTTGGCTGACCTATTTGTTGAGCGTTATCGGTAATATGTTGCCGATTCCCATCATTCTCTTGTTTATTAAGGCGGTCCTTGGCTGGATGGGAAAATCCAAGATTAAATTCTTTCATAAGCTTGCGCACTGGCTCAATCGAAAGGTGGAGAAGAATCGGGAAAAAATTGCCAAATACTCCTTCTGGGGTGTGTGCTTGTTTGTCGCCGTCCCCTTGCCCGTAACAGGAGCATGGACGGGCTCGTTGGTCGCCGCCATGATTGATATGAAATTCTGGAAGGCATTTCTGTCCTGCTTGCTCGGAGTGATGATCGCGGGCGTGATCATGACAGTGTTCTCCTATGGGCTTTTGGGACTGATTTTCTGAAAAATGCGAAAAAACGGCTGATTTCTACAAAAACACTTGAAATCAGACGTAATATATGATATACTGTAACGTGATAAAATTCATAATATCTTATCAAGAGTGGGGGAGAGACAGGCTCGGCGATCCCACGGCAACCTGCCCACGGGGAAAGGTGCTAATTCCCGAAGATGAGAACCAAGAAATCTCCGGGAAACGGAGATTTTTTTGTAAAAGAAAGAGGAAAAAGTATGAAAAAAATGTTGTTTACATCGGAATCGGTTACCGAGGGACATCCTGATAAAATCAGTGACAAGATCTCGGATGCCATTTTGGACGAGCTGTTGCGTCAGGATCCTATGTCCCGTGTAGCTTGCGAGACCTTTTGTACCACGGGTCTTGTATCGGTTATGGGTGAGATTACCACCAATGCCTATGTGGATATTCAATCCATCGTCCGTGAGACGGTGCGAGAGATCGGATATACCAGAGCCAAGTACGGCTTCGATTGCGATAGCTGTGCCGTGATCAGCTCGATCCACGAGCAGTCTCCCGATATTGCCATGGGCGTCGATAAGTCCTTGGAGGCAAAAGAGGGAGAGATCGACGACGGTTTGGATACGGGAGCGGGTGACCAAGGCTTAATGTTCGGCTACGCTTGTAATGAAACCCGTGAGCTGATGCCCCTGCCGATCTCCTTGGCGCACAAGCTGGCGCTTCGTCTGACCGAGGTCAGAAAGAACGGTACGCTTGACTATCTCCGTCCCGACGGAAAGACTCAGGTGACGGTGGAATATCACGACGGATTGCCCGTTCGTGTCGATACGGTGGTCATTTCCTCTCAGCACAGCGCGGAGGTGGAGCTATCTACCATTCGTGAGGACGTGATCCGTGAGGTGATCCGTCCCATCATTCCCGCGGAACTGATGGATGCCGAGACCAAAATCTTTGTCAATCCCACAGGACGCTTTGTTGTAGGTGGACCTGCGGGAGATACGGGTCTGACGGGTCGAAAGATCATCGTGGATACCTACGGTGGATACTCCCGTCACGGCGGCGGCGCGTTTTCGGGTAAGGATCCCACTAAGGTGGACCGCTCCGCGTCTTATGCCGCTCGTTACATCGCAAAGAACATTGTAGCGGCGGGAATTGCTGACCGTTGCGAGGTGCAGGTCGCCTATGCCATCGGTGTGGCTAAGCCCGTGTCGGTTATGATCGATACCTTTGGTACGGGTAAGGCAGATGAAAATGCCATCTCGGAGGCGGTGGACCGTCTGTTTGACCTCCGTCCCGCAGCCATTATCAAGAGATTTGATCTGCGTCGCCCCATCTACTGTCAGACGGCGGCATACGGTCACATGGGACGTGAGGACATTGATCTGCCTTGGGAAAAGACCGATATGGCAGAGGACCTCAAAAAAGAGCTGGGACTTTAATGATTTTTTATACGATACAGCGCAGAGCGGAATCGGAAGGATTTGTACGTGATGCGCTGTTTCAATATTCACTCCATAGGAAAGGAGACGGCGATGGCAGAAGAGATGTATACGGATGCCTCGGGGCTTCAGAAGCTCGAGGGAAGCGTGGAGCGAGTCATTTATTCCAATGAAGAAAACGGGTATACCATTTGTGATCTGTCGGTCTCCGATGACGGTGAGATTGTAACGGCGGTGGGAATCATGCCCATGATCGGAACGGGGGATCACCTGTGTGTGTACGGAAACTGGGTGCATAATCCCAAATACGGCAGGCAATTTTCGGTGACCCAATATGAACGGGTCATGCCCGCGGATACGGCATCTATGCTTCGGTATTTAGCGTCCCGCGCCATCAAAGGGATTGGACCGAAAACGGCACAGAAGATCATTGACGAGTTCGGCGAGGATAGCTTCGACGTGATTGAGAATCACCCTGAATGGCTGGCAAGCATCAAGGGAATCTCCATGAAGGTGGCGCTGACGGCTTCTGAAAGCTTTAAGGAACAGGCGGGAATCCGATCGGCGATGCTCTTCTTTCGGGACTATTTCGGGGTAACCACCACGGTGAAGATTTATAAGAAGTGGGGTTCCCGCGCGGTGGAGATCGCAAAAGCCAATCCTTTCCGCCTGTGTAATGAAATTGACGGCATTGGTTTTGAGCGAGCCGATGCCATGGCAAATTCCTTAGGCTTTGAGGGAGAGAATCCCGAGCGAGTCATGAGTGGGATCCTTTACGTGCTTCAACAGAACGGCATCCAAAACGGACACGTTTGTTTGCCCGAGGAGCGATTGGTGGAGGCTTCCGCGAGAATGCTCGGGGTAGACACCGAAGCGGTCAAGATAGCCCTTTCCTCGCTCTTGAGGCAGGGAAGCGTGCATTACGTGTTGCAGGATGACCGTCGGATGATCTACGACGCGATTTCCTATGAGGATGAAAAATACATTGCCGAAAAGCTGGTTCGTTTAGAGAAAATGTGCGCCTCGGTGGATCTTCGGGATATTGACCGATTTATCGAGCGGGAGGAAGCAAAAAGCGGAATTCAATATGCGTTTCTGCAAAAGAAGGCGATCTCGGACGCTCTGCGGTACGGTGTCATGGTCCTGACGGGTGGTCCCGGTACAGGTAAGACCACCGTGGTGCGTGCCCTTATTCATATTTTTGACAGCATGGGGATGGACATTGCTTTAGCGGCACCTACGGGACGGGCGGCAAAGCGTCTGTCCGAGGCTACCTCGATGGAGGCAAAGACGGTACACCGTCTACTCGAAATGACCTATGATCCGTCGGGTAAGAACGTGTTCCAAAAAAATGAGCACGATCTTCTCGAAGAGCAGGTAATCATCGTGGACGAAGCGTCCATGATGGACAACAGTCTTATGTGCGCGCTCTTGCGTGCCATCAAGCCTGGGGCGCGACTGGTGATTATTGGAGACTCAGATCAGCTTCCTTCGGTGGGAGCGGGGAACGTGCTCAAGGATATTCTCGAGAGCGATCGATTTGCCTCGGTGAGGCTTTGCGAGATCTTTCGACAGGCGCAAGAGAGCTTGATCGTGACCAATGCCCATGCCATCAATCAAGGAACCATGCCGAATCTCGGTGTGAAAAATAACGATTTCTTTTTCCTGCCTCGGTCAACCGATCGAGACATTGCTCTGACCATTGCCGATCTTTGCAAAAATCGGCTGCCGAAAACCTATGGGGATATGGCAAGGCAGGGGATTCAGGTGATCGCCCCCTCCCGAAAGGGGGAATCCGGGACCGAACAGCTCAATATTCTGTTGCAGCAAGCGTTAAATCCTCATATGCCCTCCCAAAAGGAATATCGATTCCGTGACCGTGTTTTCCGTGAGGGAGATCGGGTCATGCAGACGAGAAATAACTATGAGTTGGTGTGGAATCGAGTGCGGGACGCAAAGACGGGGACGGGTATCTTTAACGGGGATATCGGAGTGATAAGCGAGATAAATGCCTCGGATAGCGAGATGATCATTCTCTTTGATGACCGTGAGGTGGTCTATGACTTTTCGCTCTTAGAGGATCTGGAACACGCCTATGCCATCACGGTCCATAAGAGTCAGGGAAGTGAATACCCCATCGTCATTATGCCCATGTGCTCGGCGGCATCCATGCTTTTGTCAAGAAACCTTTTGTATACCGCCGTGACCCGTGCGCAAAGCATGGTGATTTTGGTGGGACGGGAGGAGATTGTTTCCGAAATGGTGGAAAACAATCGACAAGTCATGCGCTATACGGGACTATGCGGGTGGCTCAGAGAGGGAGAATCATAATCATGAGGTTTAGGGAATTTTTGGAGAGATATATTCGTGTCCGCCCCTGTCCAGGCTGCCCCTCCCGTGTTTCCTACGAGCATTATGGGGATGCTTTTTGTCCCTCCTGCCGCGCGAAGTGGGACCGGGCAAAGACCGAAAGCTGCGGTACCTGCTTTCAAGCCTATTCCGAATGCGTGTGCATGCCTAAGGTTTTAGAACGGGCGGGAGCCTTGTCGCTTCGAAAATTGGTTCGGTATTCCTCGAAGCGTCAAAAGGAACCGCAAAACAAAATTCTCTACTTACTCAAGCACAAACCGAACCGCAGATACAGTCATTTTCTTGCCGAAGAGCTTTTACCTCTTGTGAAAGAAGAGCTGAAGGCATTGGAGATGGAACAAGACAAGAGCCAGACTTGTATCGTTTTTCTTCCCAGAGGACGACGGTCCTATATGAAATACGGCACCGATCAATCCCAAACGATCGGAAAGGAACTGTCGGAGTTGAGCGGAATTCCCTTGGTGGAAGCCTTTCATAGAAAATGGGGAGGCAGGGAGCAGAAGAAGCTGAGGGTGTCCGAGCGACAGAAAAATCTTCGGGGAATTTTGTCGGTATCGAATGCCGAGGAGATACGGGGAAAGTTTGTGTTTCTTCTGGATGACATTGTGACCACAGGTGCCAGTATGGCGAGCTGTGTTTCATTGTTGAAGAAGGCGGGGGCATCGGCAGTGCTCTGCCTCTGTATTGCCAAGACAGATTGAAATGTTTGGAAAAACTTCTGTAATGGGACAAATTCCCCTTGCATTTTGAGGAAAAGCATTGTATAATATTAGTATGTAACCATTCGAATCAATCGAAGACCGAAGGAGAGCTATGTTTGGTTTAAAGGCAAAACAAATGCTTGCCAAGGATATCGGAATCGATCTGGGTACGGCTACCGTTTTGGTCTACGTAGACGGAAAGGGGATCGTGCTCAACGAGCCGTCCGTGGTAGCAGTAGACAAAAATTTAGATTGTATCGCCAAGATCGGTAAGGACGCGCAGGTGATGTTAGGGCGCAATCCCAGCAACATTGAGGTGGTCCGTCCCCTGAGGGACGGCGTGATCAGCCGATACGACGTCACCGAGAAAATGATTCAATATTTTATCCGCCGTGCCTGCGGAGGGTCGATCTTTCAGCCCCGCGTGCTGATCTGTATTCCCTTGGGAATCTCGGAGGTCGAGGAACGAGCTGTCATGGATGCGGGTGTGCAGGCAGGGGCGAGAAAGACCTATCTCATCCATGAACCCATTGCGGCGGCACTGGGAGCGGGGATCGATATTTTCAGCCCCACGGGCAATATGATCGTGGATATCGGCGGAGGTACCACCGAGGTAGCGGTCATTTCCCTGGGCGGTATTGTGGTGTCCAAATCTATTAAGATCGCGGGAGATAAATTTGACGAGGCGATCATGCGATACGTTCGCCGTAAATACAACATTGCCATCGGAGAGCGGACGGCAGAGCAGATCAAGCTTCGTATCGGTGCCGTTTATGAGCATGCCGAGGCAAGGACCATGCAGGTCAAGGGACGGTGCCTGATTCAGGGCTATCCCAAGGAGATTACCCTGTCTTCCAAGGAAATGTTAGAGGCGATGATGGAGCCTATTTCCGCAATTATGGACGCAATCTGTTCGGTGATCGAAAAAACGCCTCCCGAGCTTGTGGGAGACATTCTTCGAGGAGGAATTGTTCTGACAGGAGGCGGCAGCCAGCTTTTTGGGCTGGATCGTCTGATGGCGGACGTGATCGAGATCCGCACCCGTGTTGCCCCAGATCCCGCAAAGTGTGTGGCAATGGGAACGGGTATGATCTTAAAATATTTGGATCGGGTCCCCGACGGTGTCGTCGATCTTTCCCGTGTGAAACAGAAACAGTAAAAACGGAGTCGGCAGAAAATGTTGCTCCGTTTTTTGAATCTTAACATAGGCAGAAAAGGAGAAAAAGATGCTTTGTAAACAATTTCGGTATCCTACGCTCATGAAATATTTTGAGGAAATTTCGGCGATCCCCCGTGGCTCGGGACATGAGGAGGGAATGGCGGCATACCTTTCTCGATTCGCCAAAGAGAGAAATCTCTACTTTTATACCGATGAGCTGAAAAACGTGTTCATCCGTATGCCCGCCTCCCGAGGGTACGAATGCGCCGCTCCCATCCTCTTGCAAGGACACACCGATATGGTCTGCGAAAAAAATCAAGGGGTGGAGCATAATTTTCTCACCGATCCATTAAAGCTCTATGTAGAGAACGGGTGGCTTCGAGCGAGGGGAACGACCCTTGGTGCCGACGACGGTGTGGCGGTAGCCGCCATGCTTGCTCTTTTGGATGGCGCGTCCGAGACGCATCCCGAATTGGAGTGTCTGTTTACCACTTGTGAGGAAGCAGGCATGGAGGGAGCCGTTGGCTTTGATTATAGCCTTGTTCGATCCCGCGTCATGATCAATATGGACGGCTGTGATGACAGTATCATCTTGGCGGGGTGCGCGGGAGGCATCCGCAGTCACATCAATCTTCCTGTGGAAGAAGAGTCTGCCGAGCATTCTTGCCTGGAAATTCGCGTGGGCGGACTGGCAGGGGGACATTCGGGTGAGGATATTCACAGAGGACGCATCAATGCCGTGAAGCTGATGGGAGAGGTTCTTCGTGAGCTTCTTCTCATCCATAAGGATCTCCGTCTTGTTTCTTTCTGGGGGGGCGACAAGGATAACGCCATTCCGAGAGAGGTCGAAGCGAAGATTTGTCTTTCCGATCTGACCGAAGCAAAGGAAATGCTCGCGATGGCAGAGCAGAAGATCCGAAAAAATCTTGTGGCAGAGGACAGAGGATTTTTCTTGTCGATTAGGGAGACGGAGCCCCCCGAAGCCGTCATGGACCGTGCTTCCACAGAACGGGTCATTTTCCTTGCGGCTACGGTTCCAAACGGGGTGTTTTCGATGAATCCAAGCCTTGAGGGGCGGGTGTCCACCTCCCGTAACCTGGGCGGGATGTTTGCCGACGTAACGGGAGCCAAGGCGATCTTTCTGTCTCGTTCCGATTATGATGGGGAGATCGACCGCTCCATGGGAGAGCTTGATCTGTATGCTTCGGTACTCCGCGGAAAAGCCAAGCATTTTCATCGCTTTTTGGGATGGGAATTCTCCGAGAAGTCGGAAATCCGCCACCGCTATGCGGAAGCATACCGTCGGATTACGGGGAAAGATATTCGAGTGGAAACCATTCACGCGGGACTGGAATGCGGATTTATCAAGCACACGATTCCCGACATGGATGTGATCTGTGTGGGGCCGAGGGTGCTCAATCTTCATTCACCCGACGAGTCACTGAATCTGGATTCTTTCGCTCATTTTTTTGAAACACTGTTGGAGACCTTGAAATAAAAGAAGCGCATGTGACGATTGCTCGTCACATGCGCTTTGTTCATTCACATGCGATTAAACGGTTTTCTTTTTGTTGGTGAGAAGCTTGATCACAAAAAGTGTTCCCACCGTCAAAACGATGCCGAGGGGCAGGCAGATCCAAATGTTCTGTACAAATCCGGAGATGACGAACATCACGAAAGAAATCGCCGCAACCGTAATGGCATAGGGCATTTGCGTGGATACGTGATTGAGGTGGTTGCACTGTCCGCCCGCGGAGGACATGATGGTGGTGTCGGAAATGGGAGAGCAGTGGTCACCGCAGACAGCGCCTGCCAAGCATGCCGACATACCGATAATGAGAAGCTCGGTGCCGGGCTCGAAGATTGCCACCACAATGGGGATGAGGATACCGAAGGTTCCCCAAGAGGTTCCCGTCGCAAAGGCAAGCACGCAGGCAACCAAGAAGATGATAGCGGGAAGGAATGCGCCGAGAGCGGCAGCTTGTCCGCTCATAACGTCTCCTACGAAATACTTCGCGCCCAAGAGAGCGGTCATTTCCTTCAGGGCGGTAGCAAAGGTCAGGATCAGGATGGCGGGCACCATGGCAATAAAGCCCTGAGGGACACAGTCCATGGACTCCTTAAAGGAAGTCACACGGCGGATGAGCAGGTATACGATGGTAACAACCAGAGCGATCAGACCGCCCCAAGGCAGAGCGACCGTTGCGTCGGTGTTCGAGAATGCGTCAACGAAGCCGGCGCCGTCCAAAATGCCGCCATTGTAAACTAAGGCAAACACACAAGAGACGATCAGGAAGATTACGGGGAGGATGAGATCGATCACGCGTCCCTTAGAGGAGGGCTCGATCTCGGGAACCTCGTTCTTTTCGCCGGAGGTGTAGAGATCATTGTTCTCAATCGCGTTCAGCTCATGGATCTTCATGGAGCCGTAGTCGAAGCTCATGATCGAAATGGCAACCACGAACACGAGGGTCAGGATCGAATAGAAGTTGTAGGGAATGGCGCTGATAAAGAGGGAAAGACCTTCACCCTCCTCTGCATAGGCGGCAACGGCGGCTGCCCAGCTGGAAATGGGAGCAATCATGCAGATGGGAGCGGCGGTCGCGTCGATCAGATACGCAAGCTTCGCGCGGGAAATACGCTTGCTGTCGGTAACGGGACGCATCACGGAGCCCACCGTCAAGCAGTTGAAATAGTCATCAACGAAGATCAGAACACCCAAAAGGAAGGTGGCAAGCATTGCGCCGACACGGCTCTTGATGTGGGTCTTTGCCCAGTTTCCGAAGGCGGCGGAGCCTCCTGCCTTGTTAATTAGCGCAACGATGATGCCAAGCTCAACCAGGAATACGAAGATTCCCGCCGTGCCAGCGACCGCGCTGATCAAGCCGTCGCTGATCAGAGAGTCCACGGACCCCGTGAAGGAGAAGTCGGCATTCAGAAGCGCGCCGCAAAGGATACCGATAAACAGGGAACTGAATACTTCCTTGGTGATGAGTGCTAAGCCGATGGCAATTACAGGGGGAAGAAGCGCCCAAAGCGTGCCTCGGACCACACCTTCGCCGCCACAGGTCTCACACGCGGTGACTCCGTTGCAGTCGGGACAGTCAACGGTTCCGTTGGAGGCGCCCGTAATGGCAAGAACGACCATGACCGTAAGGATCAAGACAGCCGCAATCGCCAAGGTAATTTTTCTTGACTTTTTCATAAAGTCCTCCTATATGTAAAAAATACACTATAATCATACCACATAATAGGAAAACTTGCAAGAAAAAATTCAAAAAAAATTCATTTTTTTAAGAAATATGACAAAATTCGGTTATCTTCCGTGGGAATGTCTTTTCGTGCGATGAGAAGAAGCCCTATGGCCGCTTGCCAAATACGCTCCCGTTACTGAAAATCCCACGCCGAGCAGTCGAAGCAACCAGCTGATGGGAGTCAGAGAAAAGCCCCCTGTGACAAGTCCCACAACAAGAAGAAGGACAGAGAGGATGGCTCCCGAGAACATACCCGACAAAAGGATGGAGCTTGGGACCTTGCGCGCGGTCAGGATCCCCGCGAGCAAATAACAGAGAAAGGAAGCACCCGTTCCCACGGCGGGTGTAACGGCGGAAGGATCGGACAGCATCGAACAGAAGAAGGCGCAAATCAGTGTCAGAAGCAGGGTGACGAGAAATGAGATCCCCGCTCCCACTGCCGATTTCTGAAGTACGTTTCCCATCGTTGGAGACTCTGTCGATCTTACCTCGCGTTTTTTTGTTTTTCTTTGAGCCATACCATGTCTCCTTTGATCGTTTTTAATTGATTGTATGAGGAGAAAAAGAAAAATATGATCGAAAGTTCACATAAATTTAACAAACGAATTTGCAGATTCTGTTGAAAAAATGGAAATATTTTGATAGAATAAGAGTAAAATCGGGGGAGAATGATTTGATTGGATTTCAATGAAAGATCGCTCCCGCAAATGCACAAAACGGAGGCGGATTTATGGTACAAAATGATGAGAAAACGTACGGTCTGTCAAAGGCAAGGCTGGAATCGCTCTTTGATTCGGGAACCTTCGTCGAGATCGGAGCTTACACCAAGCGAGCCGACGCGCAAAATGAATTTGAAAGCGTGGTTTGCGGATATGGTGCTGTGGAGGGAAAGCTTGCGTTCGCTTTCATTCAGGACAGCGGCAGAACCAAAGGAGCATTTGGGGAAAGACACGCGAAGAAAATCGCCGCTCTTTACTCCCTTGCAACCAAAAACGGCGCGCCTGTGATCGGAGTGTTCGATAGCGCGGGAGCCGTGGTCTATGACGGTGCCGAGGCTCTGGCAGCATATGGCAGACTGATGAAGAATATTTCGGACGCGTCGGGCATTGTTCCTCAGATCGCCGTAATTGACGGCGTTTGCGGCGGCGCTTCCTCGGTCGCGGCAGCGATGTTTGATCTGACGGTTACCGTGAAGGACCGCTGCAAATTCTTTGTGAACGCTCCCTTTGTGGTTGGAAACACCGAGCCCGCGTCGGCACAGGGACTTTCGGCGTACGAGGCAGAGGATGAGGCAAAGGCTTTCGGCTTTGTTCGTGAGTTGATTGCGACCCTGCCCCAGAACAATGCCGATTGCGCAATGGTCGATACGGCAGACGACGCGAACCGCCTCGTTTCCGTGGACGGAGAGAGCTATGAGGTTGAAACACTTGTGGCATCTCTTGCGGATGACGGAAAGTCGATCCGTTTGTTTGAAAATTATACCGATAAGGCATTTCTCGGATTCGCTTCCTTCGGCGGCGTGGTCAGCGGTGTGATCGCCTCGAATCCCGTAACCAAGGGAATTCTGGATATCAAGATGGCAAGAGCCGCCTCGAAGCTGATCTCCTTCTGTGACAGCTTCGGACTGCCCGTGGTAACGCTGGTGGATAGCGAGGGATTGGACGTTTCCGCCGAGGCGGAGAATGCCGCGTACGCTTCCGAGCTGGCAAGACTTGCCTATGCCTATACCACCTCCGAAAACGCGAAACTGACCGTGGTTGTGGGCAAGGCATACGGAGCGGCATTCACTTTGCTTGGCTCCAAGTCGGTAGGCGCGGACATGGCTCTGGCACTTCCCACGGCTTGTGTCAGTGTCCTCTCTCCCGAAGCGTCGGTTGCCTTCGTATGGAACGGTAAGGTAGGCGAAAAGAGCAGAGAAGAGGTAGAGGCAGAGTGGAAAGACACCTGCGCGTCTGCCGCAAGCGCTGTGGATTCGGGTGAGATCGACGATATCGTCGAGCCCGCGGAGCTTCGCGCGAGAATCGCATCCGCACTCAATATGCTCGTAGCGAAGGCAGAGGGTGTTCCCACCCGTAAGCATGCCAATCTGCCCCTTTGATCGGGAGGTTGCACATGAATTTGAACGTATTAGAGACTATGGCGCTTGTGGTCGGAAAGGATAAGCCTTTCGCACCGTTTTCCGCGGAGGCGTGGAAATTCGCGGGGCAGATGACCCTTATGGGCATCGGCATGGTATTTGCCGTATTGGCGATCCTTTGGCTCGTGCTTTCGCTCTTTAAGGTTGTCTTTGCCGGAAAGAGCAAAAAGGAACCAAAGCCCCAAAAGATCGCAAAGGCAGAGCCTTCCGCGGGTTCTGCTGCCGAGGCATCGGATGACGTCCTTTCGGCGGTCCTTGCAGCGGGGATTCAAGCATACCAAGAAGACAAGGAGCGAGAGCTGGTGGCGGTGATTACCGCCGCGGTTGCCGCATACCGTGCCGAAGAGGGAGAGGCGGGAAGCTTCCGTGTGGTGTCCTTCAAGCGAGCAAGCGGTCCTCGCTCATGGAATCGTAACAAATAAACCATTAAATAAAAATCGATATGAACGAAAGGAAGTAATCTCAAATGAAAACCTATAATATTACTGTAAACGGCGTAACCTATGTAGTCAACGTAGAGGAGGTAGCCGGCGGCGCTCCCGTCTATGCGGCACCCGCTCCCGTAGCGGCACCCGCTCCCGTGGCGGCACCCGCTCCCGTGGCGGCACCCTCCCCCGTGGCAGCACCCGCTCCCGCAGGTAAGGCAGGCGCGGTATCCGTAAAGGCTCCCATGCCCGGCAACATCATGAAGGTCAACGTAAAGCCCGGTCAGGCAGTGAAGAAGGGCGACGTTCTGATTGTCCTTGAAGCCATGAAGATGGAAAATGACATCTGCGCTCCCGCGGACGGAACCGTAGCCAGCGTTGAGGTGGCACAGGGCGCAACGGTAGAGACCGACGCGCTTCTCGTGACGCTGAACTGATTTTCCCAACCAAAACCGAATTTTGATGAAAGGAAAACAGTAGGAAATGCTTGAAAGCTTAACAAATTTTCTTGAAACCACAGGCATTGCCAGACTGTTGGAATCGGGAGACTGGAAGACGCTCATTATGTTCGCCATATCCTTTGTGCTCGTCTATTTGGCGATCGTCAGGGGATTTGAGCCACTTCTTCTGCTACCTATTGCAATCGGTATGCTTTTGACCAACCTGCCGGGGGCAAATATGTTCCATCTGGATTTCTTTATCGCGGATGACATTAGCTTCAGTCAGGTGCTTCACGACGGAGGACTCTTGGACCTTTTGTATCTCGGCGTGAAGCTGGGCATCTATCCTTGCTTGATCTTTATGGGAATTGGCGCGATGACCGACTTCTCTCCCTTGATCTCCAACCCAAAAAGTCTCCTCATTGGAGCGGGCGCACAGTTTGGTGTGTTCGTCGCTTTCTCCGGTGCGGTGCTTTCGGGCGCGTTTACTCCCCAGGAATCGGCTGCCATCGGTATTATCGGCGGAGCGGACGGTCCTACGGCGATTCTGGTTACAAAGACCTTGGCACCTGCCTTGTTGGGCGCGATCGCCATTGCGGCGTACAGTTACATGGCGCTGATTCCTATGATTCAGCCGCCCTTTATGAAGCTACTTACCACCAAGAAGGAACGACAAATCAAAATGAGTACCCTTCGTCAGGTGTCGAGAACCGAGAAGATTCTTTTCCCCATTGTGGTCACCTTCGTAGTGGGACTGATCATTCCCGATGCGGTTCCGCTGGTCGGTTGTTTGATGTTTGGAAACCTTCTCAACGTGTGCGGTGTGACCGATCGTCTTTCTAAGACGGCACAGAACGAGCTGATGAATATTGTTACCATCTTCCTCGGTATCACCGTTGGCGCCACCGCCAGCGCGGATAATTTCCTGCGCAAGGAAACGCTTCTCATCATTGGTTTGGGTCTGGTTGCCTTCTGTATTTCTACCTGCGGTGGCCTTTTGACCGCAAAGATCATGAACTGGCTCTCGGGTGGAAAGATCAATCCCCTCATTGGTTCCGCGGGTGTATCTGCTGTTCCTATGGCGGCACGTGTTTCCCAGAAGGTCGGACAGGCGGAGGACCCCTCCAACTTCCTTTTGATGCACGCAATGGGACCCAACGTTGCCGGTGTCATCGGTTCTGCCGTTGCCGCGGGCGTGTTCCTCTCTTGGAACTGGTAATTCATGTTAGGAGAAAACGAAAATGGCAGTTAAAATTACAGAAACCGTTCTCCGCGATTCGCACCAGTCGCTGATCGCCACGAGAATGACAACCGAAGAAATGCTTCCCATTCTCGGGAAGCTGGACAAGATTGGCTATCACTCCCTCGAGGCATGGGGCGGCGCTACCTTTGACTCCTGTCTGCGCTTCCTCAATGAGGATCCCTGGGAGAGACTTCGCAAGATTCGTGCCGAGGTCAAGAATACCAAGCTGCAGATGCTTTTCCGCGGACAGAATATTCTCGGCTACCGTCACTACTCCGACGATGTGGTAGAGTATTTCGTGCAGAAGTCTATCGCAAACGGAATTGATATTCTCCGTATTTTTGACGCTTTAAACGATCCTCGAAACCTGGAGACGGCGATCAAGGCGACGATGAAGGAGCAGGGTCACGTTCAGGCGGCGATCTGCTACACGACCGATCCCGAGAACAAGATCTACACCACCGAGTATTTTACGAAGTACGCAAAGACCCTGGAGGATATGGGTGCCCATTCGATCTGTATCAAGGATATGTCGGGACTGCTCAAGCCCTACGACGCATATGAGCTTGTAAAAGCGTTGAAGGAGACCGTCAAGGTTCCGATTCAGCTTCACACCCACTACACCTCAGGTCTTGCTTCTATGACCCTTCTCAAAGCCATCGAGGCGGGCGTGGACGTGGTGGATACGGCAATTTCTCCCATGGCAATGGGTACCTCTCAGCCTCCTACGGAGTCATTGGTGGCAACCCTTGCGGGAACCGAGTACGATACGGGTATCGATCTCGCAAAGCTGGACGAGATCACCAAGTATTTCGCACCCATGCGTGAGAAGTATTTGGCAAGCGGTCAGCTCGACCCCAAGATTTTGAAGGTGGATGTCAATGCCCTGATTTATCAGGTTCCCGGCGGAATGCTGTCGAACCTTGTCTCCCAGTTGAAGCAGGCAGGGAAGTCGGATAAGCTGATTGACGTGTTGGAGGAGGTTCCGAGAGTCAGAGCCGATTCGGGATATGCTCCTTTGGTTACACCCTCTTCGCAGATCGTGGGTACACAGGCGGTATTCAACATCATCGGCGGCGAGCGCTATAAGATGGTGACCAAGGAATTCAAGGGCTTGGTTCAGGGTCAGTACGGAAAGACTCCCGTGGAGATCGACGAGGACTTCGCCAAGAAGATCATCGGCGACACCGAGCGGATCACCTGCCGCCCTGCCGACAAGCTGGCTCCCGAGCTTGACAACCTTCGTGAGAAAATCAAGCCTTATATGGAACAGGAGGAGGACGTTCTGTCCTATGCTCTCTTCGAGCAGGTGGCTCTGAAGTTCTTTGAGTACAGAAAGGCAAAGAAGTACGCGCTTGACGCGGAAAATTCCGATGCCGCTCTTGGCATCCACAACGCGTAAGGACGCGAAAGGACGCAGAAGGACGCGGAAGGACGCTTTGTCGCTTTTTAGAAAAAAGCTCCGCAAAAACTTTTATACAAATTATTTCTAAGGTTTGACAAAGACTCCTCGTCCTTGTGTACCGTGTAACTGAATATTTTTCTCTAAGGAAGAAATCCGTCGGACTGCGAAGCTTTGCACGCCACCGACGGATTTTTTTTAGATATTATGTAGCTGTCTGAATTTCTTGGGGCTGAAGCCATGGTATTCCGAAAATTTTCTTGAAAAATAAAACTGGTCGCAGAAGCCAAGCTTTTCGCTGATGTCCTTAATGGTCAGGGAACGGTTAAGAAGCTCAAGCTCCGCTCTTGCCATGAGACACTGGTCAATGTATTTTCCCATAGGCTTCCCAAGATCATTCTTGAAATGCTTTTGAAGCACCAGCTTGGACACGAAAAGTTCTGCGGAGATTTGGTTGATGGTCATAGTGGCGCTCAAGTGGGTGTCGATATAGGAAAGAGCCTTCTTGGTATATTCCGAGTAGCTCTTGATGGGTTCGTTGTTAAGGGAGATGGTGGAGTGAAGAGCCTCCTCAAGAATTTCGTAGAGCAGAAGCTTGAGGAGCAGGACGGCGCGAATATCGTTTCCATCATAGAGCCTTTCGATTTCTTTGGCGCGGTTGGAGCAATTTTCGAGGATCACACAGGAGGGAATGCCCGCAAAAACGTCAACACCGTCGGGACGGGTCAGCGTCAGGTGAATATAGATCTTATTGAGCTTTTCGGGACAAAAGCAGGAAAAGCTCAGCTCCGAGGGGATCACGTAAATATTGCCCGGACAGAGACGGATCGTCTCTCCATTGACCTGAATAAATCCCTCGCCCTCTAAAGGAACGTACACGCGGGTGAACGCGGCGCGCAGATCCTCATGCTTCCACTCCGAGTCTAAAAGTCCATAACTGATCTCGGCGATTTCCAGACGGACTCTTTGTTCCGCATACGTTAATTTTTTATTTTGAATCAATTGCATAGATACATTTCTCCATATTTTCGCATACAAAAATCAATGGATTTTTTTTTATTATATGATAAAATAGAAGTAAAGTCAAGACCTATTTTAATTTTAAATAAGAAAAGGAGAAAGTGTATGAGCAATCGTTACGTAGGCGAATACCCCGCAATCGGTATCCGTCCCACCATTGACGGAAGAAGAGGAGCCCTCAAGGTTCGTGAGTCTCTCGAAGAGCAGACCATGAACATGGCAAAGAGCGCAGCGGAGCTGTTCCGCAAGAATCTTCGTTATGCGGACGGAACTCCCGTGCGCGTGGTCATTGCAGACACCACCATCGGCAGAGTTGCCGAGACAGCGGCTTGCGCCGAGAAATTCAGAAGAGAGGGCGTTGCCATCACCCTGGCCGTGACTCCCTGCTGGTGCTACGGCTCCGAGACCATGGATATGGACCCCGATACCATCAAGGGAGTTTGGGGCTTTAACGGAACCGAGCGTCCCGGTGCCGTTTATCTGGCGGCGGTTCTCGCCGCTCATGCGCAGAAGGGATTGCCTGCTTTCGGTATCTACGGACACGACGTACAGAACTGTGACGAGACCGAGATCCCCGCGGACGTACAGGAAAAGCTGCTGCGCTTTGGTCGTGCCGCTGTTGCCGCCGCAACCATGAGAGGAAAGTCCTATTTGCAGATTGGCTCTCTTTGCATGGGTATCGCAGGCTCTCAGATCGACCCCAACTTCTTTGAGGACTATCTCGGAATGCGTGTGGAGTCGGTAGACGAGGTAGAGGTTATCCGCCGCATGGAG
>JAZSIF010000016.1:0-18236 GCA_045533675.1 Eubacteriales bacterium
CAAGGACCGTCTACCATAATCGACGTTGCCCTTGGCCCGGCAAACACCTGGTCGATCATCGACGAGAAGAGATGTAAAATATTTACTTACGATTTCGACGGTAATCTCCTCTTTGCGTTCGGTAATATGGGTAATATGCTCGGTAACCTCTCCAATATCGAGGCTATCGCATATCAGGGTGACAGATTACTGATACTCGATAAAACCAACGATAACATAACCATCTACGAAAGAACCGAATACGGCGATATCCTCGCGCAGGCATTGTCCAATCAGAATAACCGTCAGTACGACAAGGCGGTTGAAGACTGGATGGAGATACTGAAGAGAAACTCCAACTTTGATGCCGCTTACGTCGGAATCGGTCGCGCGATGGCGCAGGACGGTAAGTATGAGGAAGCGATGGAGATGTTCACCGCAGCCTACGATACCGAAAACTATTCCAAGGCATATCAAGAGGTCAGAAAGGAATGGATCACTAAGTTTATTTGGCTGATTCCGATTGTGATTGTGGCGCTCTGCTTCGGCTGCAGCAAATTCTTTGGATATGCGAAAAAGGTCAACAAGCGAGTATCGGTGACCAAGGGAAAACGTACGTACGGTCAGGAATTGATTTACGTATTCCACGTGATCTTCCATCCCTTTGACGGCTTCTGGGATCTGAAGCATGAGAAGAGAGGTTCGGTCAGAGCGGGTACGACAATTCTCGCGATTGTCATTGCGGCATTCTACTATCAGGCCATCGGTCAGGGATACATTATGAATCCTCAGGGTGAGTATGCCGGCTTGTTCTCCATCATTCTCAGCGTTTTAATTCCGTTTGCTTTGTGGGTGCTCGCCAACTGGTGCTTGACCACGTTGTTTGACGGAGAAGGAAACTTTAAGGACATTTACATTGCAAGTACCTACGCATTGCTTCCTTTGGCACTGATCATGATTCCCACCACGATTGCGTCGAACTTTGTTCTGCTTACCGAGGCAGATATTCTGAGCTTGATCAATACCGTTGCCTTTATTTGGGCAGGCTTCTTGCTCTTCTTCGGAATTATGGTGACCCACGATTACAGCATGGGTAAGAACTTTATTATTACCTTGTGTACCATTCTCGGAATGGTGGTCATTATCTTTATCGTATTCCTGTTTACCGTACTGCTGACCGACATGGTTAACTTTGTGACCAATATCGTCACCGAAGTGCAGTTCCGAACATAATGGATAGGAGGTTGATAACGTGAAAATCAAAAAAATAATATCTACTCTCCTGGCTGTTCTGATGTTGGCAGGCGCGTTCGCGACGATCGTAGGCGCGGAGGGAATCGAAACCAAACCCTATGAGAACGACACGTTCCGGGATGATTACTCCCTCGATTACTTCGATGAGAAATTTGAAGAGCCAGAGGATAAGCTGGAGGCAATGGATTATCGCTACGGTAACGGAACGTACGAGTTGTACGTAGACGCATACAGCGGTGAGGTTGCCGTGTTGAATGTCAATACGGGTGAAAAGCTGTTTACCAATCCCTACAATATTGCTTCCTTGAAAGTAAGCGGTAAGAATAAGCAGCCGGACCGACTGGAAAAGTCCAGTGGTGAAGGTGACTTGATTATGTCGCAGCTTGTTGTAGAGATGAAGGACATCCAGACCAATGACATTTATGAGATGGACAGCTACAAGTATGCGGCATCGAGAAGACAGATCAAGGTGAAGGATATAAGAGGCGGCTTGAGAGTAGAATACTCGATTGGTATCGAGGAGACCAAACTTTTGGTTCCCGAGCGTATTCCTCAAGAAATTTTCGATGAGAAGATCCGTCCCTTTATAGAGAAGTCTGATCTGACGGCCAGAGAAAAGAACCAGTTCTTCGGCGAGTATACCTTGATTGATCCCGATGAATTTTACGGAGAGCTCGGTTCACCTTTCAGAACTGCCGAGATCGCAAAATGGGGAGTGCGTACAAACTGGGAGGGGAACTTCTACACCCTGCCTCAGGATCCCAGTGCGGTTACCGGTGCTACCAGAAGGAAGATCGCACAGCTCATTACCGAATATTGTCCCAATTTTACCTTTGAGGATATGGATGATATTTATTTGTCCATGGGCTATGTCACCGAGGATACGATCAATCCCGTTGTAAAGCTGGCGTTGGAATACACCATTGATGCGTATGGTCTTTCCGTAAGACTTCCCGCAAACGGTATTCGTTTCGACGAAAAGCGCTACGTCATGGAAAGCCTGAGGATCCTTCCTTACATGGGAGTTGGTCTGACCGACAACGGATATTCCTTCTTCCCAGACGGAGCCGGAACGCTCTTCTCCTTCAGAGAACTGATGGATCAAGGAAACACGGTATCGCTGGAGGCAGCGATCTACGGTGCGGACTACGCATACCAAAAGATCACAGGTAACTACGAGGAAATCGTTCGCTATCCCGTATTTGGTTTGTATGAGACACAGAAAAACGGACAGGATCGCGGCTTCTTGGCAATTGTCGAAGAGGGCGAATCCATGATGTCTCTGAGAAACTTTAGCCGAACGCTCTCCGGTGAAAATGCCGGACAATTGAACGGTGTAAGTATGATCGTTCAACCCAGACCCAAGGATTCCTTCCAGTTAACGGGATCAACGGCTGCTTCCTCCAACTGGGAAGTAGTTTCCGCTAAGAAATTTACCGGTAGCTTCCGTGTTCGTTACATTATGTTGACCGATGCGGATCGCCATGCCGGACTTTTGGCAGCGAGTGTCCCCGCAAATCAGCTGTATGCTTGTTCCTACGTGGGAATGGCAAAAGCATATCGTGAATATCTTGAGGCGAAGGGTGTGCTCAGCAGACTGACAGCGGAGCAGGTGGATATGGAGAACATTCCTCTCTATATCGAGACCCTGGGTTCAATGATCACCACGAAGAAGGTGTTGTCGATCCCGATCAATATGATGTCTGCCTTGACCAGCTTTGCGGATATTATGACCATCCGTGGAGAGTTGGCAGAGCAGGGTATCACAAATCTTCAGTTCATTTTGAATGGATACACCAAGGGAGGCTTGAGTGAGCCTTCGGTTCCTTACAAGCTAAAATGGGAAGGCACCGTGGAGGATGATGCCGATTTTGAGGAATTGTTGGCGGATGCAAAGGATAACAAATACGGAATTTTCCCGAACTTTGACTTTGCCTTTGCCGCAAACGATTCTTGGTTTGACGGCTTGGATCTTGGCGATCATGCCGTAAAAACGGTTGAGAACCGCTATACCACCAAGCGTCTGTACAGTGCCACGAAGCATGCTACGGTCAGTACCTTTGAGATTGCGCTGTCTCCCGCATACTTCAGTCACTTCTACGAGAAGCTTTTGCCTCAGTATGAGGAGTATGAGCCTATCGGAATTTCGGTAAATTCCCTCGGTTCTTATCTGAACTCTGATTTTGATGAGACCGAGCCTTATAACCGAGAGGAAAACAAGCAATTTACCATCGAAGCGTTGCAGGCTATGAAAAATACGGGCATGCAGGTCATGACCGAAGCCGCAAATGCGTACACGTGGCAGTATGTAGATCATATTACCGATATTGCGTTGGATTCCAGCCGATTCAAGGATGCTTACGCTACGGTTCCGTTCCTTGGTATGGTGCTTCACGGATACGTCCATTTGGCAGGAACCCCTGTTAACATGGAGGGTAATATGGAATACGCAATGCTGAAGAGCATTGAAAGCGGAGCGGCATTGCAGTTTATCATTGCATATGATAACACGGAATTCCTGAAAAATGATGAGAGACTGAGCGAAAACTTCTCGGTACAGTATCAGATTTGGCATGACGATATCGTATCCATGTATACCGAGCTCAACGCGGTTCTGAAAAACGTTCAGACCAGTACCATTGTAGATCATCAGTTTATTTCCGGTTACCGTGTGCCCGATCTGGATGAGCTGGAGCGGGATGCGATGGCAGAGCTGGAAGCAATGTTAAAGGCAGAAGCTTCTCGCGAGTCCGTCGAGAAGGAAGCGCAGAGAAAGTCGGAATTTGTGGCAAGAATGGCGATCCTGAAGGGAACCTCCATGGTGCTTGATTCCTTGAAGGCTACCGGAGACGGTTCCATTCAGCAGCATATGAACGCAATTCAGGCAAAATTCGATGCGCAGCTCGTAGACGATGCCGATGATAAGGCACAGCTGATCGACATTCTGAAGTCCGATAAGAGCGACAGCCAGAAGGAAGCGGCAATTATTGCTTTTGTTGAGGAGCTGTACGCAGATATCGTTCTTGCCATGGACCTTTCGAACGAAGTGCTGAAGGCAGGAAACGAAGCAAGGAGCGAGAAAACCAAGGAAGTGCTAATGAACAGCTCCTTCAAGCAGGAGGTGGTCGATGACCTCTTGGCAATGCTCACCGAGGAATTTGGAAACACCCTTGAAACCTTGACAGCAGATTACGCGCCCGCAAAGGTTCGCGAGGCAATGCTGACCGGGATCGAGACTCTTGTATACGCGGAGATTGATAAGATCCTGGAGGAGGCAGAGTCTGAGCTTCGTATGGAAGCCATTTCTGTTCCCGAATTCAGCTATGAGGTTAAGGCAGAAGACAGTTCCAATAACACCGGAAACAACGGTACAGCGGGTACAGTGAATGGCGACAAGAATCGCTATGTATCCGATGCCAACCAGATCGTTCGGGAAACCTACGAAAACGGTGCGGATTTCTTGTTGAATTTCAATGATTATGCTGTAAATGTTACGGTTTCCGTAAATGGCGAAATGAAAACCTATACCATTGATGCATACGGCTACGTCGTACTGAGCAGTGGAACAAATTCGTGAAGGGAGGTTAATATATGACAACAACTCAAGTGAATATGAAACAGATGTCAAAGAAAAAGAAAATAGCCTCTCTTGACAAGCGTAAGGCCAGAGGGGGATGGATCTTCGTCCTCCCCTTCGTCATCGGCTTCGTTCTGATCTATCTCCCCATTTTGATTGACTCGCTGAGAATCAGCTTTAGCTATATGGAGGGTGCTCAGGGCGATGAGGGACGTAAGCTGGTTTCTGTTGGTTGGGCGAACTACGGAGATGCCTTGTTTGGAAAAGCCGTATCCAGTGAAGGTTCCTTTATTCAGGCATTGCTCAGCGGATTATCTGACATGATCTTCGATATTCCCATGATTCTGATCTTTTCGTTGTTCATGGCAGTGCTTTTGAATCAGAAAATGGCGGGACGCGCCGTGTTCCGTGCCATCTTCTTCGTGCCCGTTATTTTGGCGACGGGTATCTTTGAGTCTGCTGTTATGTCGACACAGGATATGCTCGGAGGAAGTGCGGGATTGGACGACGGAACAGGACGGGCAACCGACGACAGCCTTTCTATGGTTGTGGAAAATATGATGTCCAACATGGCTGTGGGACAAGGCTTGGTTGATTACGTTGTCCAGGTTGTCTCCAACATCACCGAGATCATCAACCGCTCCGGCGTACAGATGCTGATCTTCCTGGCAGGCTTGCAGTCGATCTCTCCCGCAATCTATGAGTCGGTGCAGATTGACGGAGCAACCGCATGGGAGACCTTCTGGAAAATTACACTTCCCATGATCAGCCCTATGATTTTGGTAAACGGAATCTATACGGTTATCGACTCGTTTACACGAGAAGAAAATGTGGTCATGAAGTTTATAGACGGTATGCTGACGAACCATGGTGAGGGAATCGTTACGGCGATGTCTTGGTTGTACTTCATTGTCGTGGTACTGATCATTGCGATCGTAGCCGGAATCATGTCCGCATTTGTATTCTATCAGAGAAGAGATTAAGGAGGTCGTAATGAACGCAGAACATGTAAAAAAAGCGAAATTTCGAAAGCCACCTGCGGTTGAATTCGAACGTACGCCTCTGAAAGTCAAGCTGAAATCCAAGCTGACGTCTCTCTTCTTCTTAAAGAAGATCGTTTGGATCGCATTCCGTCTGATTCTCTTGGTCGGTATCGCGTTTCAGATTCTGAAGCCGTATCTGCAATGGCTGCCCGAGTCGATCATGGCTCCGGATGATTTTATTGACGTTACGGTGCAGATCGTCCCGAAGAACATTTCCTTTGATATGTACAAGGCGGTTTGGCACGAGCTACACTATTTCAAAGCATTCTTTAATACCTTGACGCTGTCCGTGACCGTGGCATTGCTCCAAACCTTTGTCTGTTGCTTTATCGCATACGGTTTGGCAAAGTTTAAGTTCAAGGGAAATAAGCTTGTGTTTATTGCGGTGATTCTTTCTCTGATCATCCCGCACAAAACCTTGCAGTATTCCATGCAGTGGAATTTCTCAAATTTCGACGTGTTGGGAATTTTCCAATTTTTGAACGGCGGAGGAATCAATCTGTTTGGCTTCTCCTATACCAATGATTTCTTGGCTTCCATTGACATCATTCCCGACAGTTGGACGGTGTTTGCGGAAGGCAGCGGTGTATCCTTATTGGGCACCAATTGGCCATTGATCATTCTTTCGATCTTCGGACTTGCCTTTAAGAACGGCTTGTATATCTTTATGCTTCGTCAGTTCTTCTCGGGCGTTCCCAATGAATTGGAGGAATCGGCATACATAGACGGCTCGGGTATTATGAAGACCTTCTTCACGATTATTCTGCCGCTGTCCGTGCCGATGCTGATCACAGTGTTCCTGTTCGCCTTCTCATGGCAGTGGACAGACAAGTTCTATACACAGCTCTTTAGTGTTGGCGCCGGTAAGGAAATACACCTGTTGAAGGACTTGATGGGTAGCGCGGAAGGCGACCTTAAGGCGCTGTCGAATATGATCACACCCGGATATAAGAGTGCGATCACGCATACGGCAGGATTGATGGTTATCGCTCCTCTGGTTGTGGTTTACCTCTTCTTCCAGAAGTACCTGGTACAGGGTATCGAGCGTTCGGGTCTGACTGCAGACTAATTCAAACAAACAAAAAAGGATTGCCCTTGGCAATCCTTTTTTGCTTGTGTACCGTATTTGTTTCATTCAAATAAGATTATTTCTTTTTTTCCATTGATCATAGGGCAAGGCAATGATGACACCGACGAGCATCAGACCGAGCCAGACGAGAATCAGCCCACTCCATCCGATAGAGGTGGCGGCGTTGGCAAAGATTACATTTGCGGCGGCGGCAGCCATATAGCTGACAAAATCGATGTAGCCCGTTACTGTAGCGACCATGCCCGTATCCCGAAGCGAGGGAAGATAGCGGCTGAAGAGCATCGTTGCCGCACCGTTTGACGACATAATGGCGAGAACCAAAAAAATAATGTTGGCAACAGGGGTGCCGACGAAAAAGGTCAGGGAGAAGAAAAGCGCGGCAGAGGAGAACATAATAAGAATGGTCTTGTTCATGTCGTGACCCAAGCGCTCATAAATAAAGATGACAATAAAGGTGGTAAGGGATATGATGAAGGAAGTTGCCGTAAAAATGCTTGCCGATTCGATTGCCGAAAAATCAAGGTGTTGGGATAAATAGGTGGGGAGCCAAAAGATCACCGAGGTTCGTACCACGCCCGTCAAAACAGAAATCACCGAAAATTTCACAATATGACGGCTGAGCAAGAGCTTGATATTGCCCGATCCCTTTTCTTGAGGGGGGAATAGGTTATATTGGACCACCTTTTTCTTTTCCATTACGGTAAAGCAGATAAATCCGATGATTGCCATCATAAAGAGCATCACACTGCTGACCGAGAAGACCGACTGCCAAGCGAGGAATGTAGCAAGAATCCCTGCCGACGGGGTGGCAAAAAAGGAAGCAAAGGTAAATCCGAGGGTACAACGAGTGGCATGTATGGGATCGGTGTTTTCCGAAACGACCTTCATAATGGGCGCGTAGATCATAGAAAGGGAAAAGCCCGTCATGGCATACGCCAGCATTGCCAGCGTGGGATGAGAGGGAGGAATCAGAGAGAACAAAAGATTGGTGCATCCCGCACCCAAAAGACCGAGACAGATCATCCACTTCGCTCGAATTCGGTCTCCAATAAAACCATTGATTAACTGCCCAACAGCATAACAGATAAAATAGAGAGAGGAGATCGAACCGATATATGCTTCGGTGTAGCCCGCCTCGATCATTTGTGGTGTGACTACTCCCAAAATATTTCTCGCGATATAGACGGCAAGATAAGAAACCGAGCAAAGAGAACCAATGAGAACGGCATTCCTTGCCCGTGAACCGATTTTCATAAGGGACACCTCGCTTTCTTGCCAATTGTAGCACATTGCGGTAAAAAAGTCAATGAAAAAGCCGAAGAATTTCAAGAATTCTTCGGCTTTTTCTATGGGTTATCGTGTTATCTGAGCATACCCTTGAGGGTCTCTGCGGCAGAGGCGAGCGCCGCGTCAATTTTCGAGCGATCCGCGCCGCCTGCCATAGCGTTGTCGGGGCGTCCGCCACCCTTGCCACCGGTTACAGCGGCAACGGCGCCGACCAGCTTGCCCGCGTGCGCGCCTGCCGAGACGGCATCTTTACCCGCAACCGCCAGGAAGTTCAGTCTCTCGGGGGTAGCCAATGCCAGAACGGCAACGGCATTGGGGTAGGTTGCCTTGATCTCGTCGGCAAGGCTTCTTGCCGCGTCGGGCTGCATATCGTTGAGGGCTGCGGTCATCAAACGAACCGAGCCGATCTCGATCGCGGAATCCACGATGGCGGAAAGCTTGGTGGAGGCCAGCTTGGCATTGAGGGATTCGATCTCCTTCTTCATGGTGTGAAGCTCGCCTTGAAGCTGAGCGGCACGCTTGCGGAGATCGGAGGGGTTCTGCGCCTTGAGCTCGGCTGCGGTGTCGTTGATCAACCTCTGCTGAGAAGCGAGAATGTCGAGAACGGCACTGCCCGTTGCCGCTTCAATACGTCGAACACCCGCGGCGACAGATGCCTCGGAGGTAATCTTAAACAGACCAATAGAGGCGGTGTTGGAAAGGTGGGTACCACCGCAGAATTCGGTGGAGAACTCGCCCATGCGAACCACACGAACGATCTTTCCGTACTTTTCTCCGAAAAGTGCCATAGCACCAAGCTTCTTTGCCTCTTCAATGGGCATTTCGGTCATGGTGATTGGCTCGCCTGCCAAAACGTGGGCATTGACAATCGCCTCGACCTTGGCGATTTCCTCTGCCGTCAGAGCGGCAAAGTGGGTGAAGTCAAAGCGAACGTGGTCACGGTTCACGTAGGAGCCTGCCTGCTCTACGTGATTGCCAAGCACTTGACGAAGTGCCGCTTGAAGCAGGTGGCAAGCCGAGTGGCAACGCATGGTCGCGCGGCGGTCGGATTCCTCTACGGCAGCGGTGAGGGTGTCACCTACCTTCAAGGAGCCGCTGACGAGGGTACAAATATGGAGATATACACCGTCGGTCTTCTTTGTATCGGTTACTTGGATCGATGCGCCCTCGGAGGTCAGGACACCTACGTCACCGACCTGACCGCCACCCTCCCCGTAGAAGGGAGTACGGTCGAGCACTAGGGTAAAGTCCCCCTCGGAAAGTTCCTCGACGGACTCGTTGTTTTCATTGAGAATGGCAAGGACCTTCGCCTCGGCAGAGAGTAGCTCGTAGCCGCAGAATTCGGTCTTGGGAAGCGCAGAGAGCATCTGCTTGGAGCCCTCGTCCCAGCCGCCGATGTTTCCTCGCGCGGCACGGGCACGGTCCTTTTGCTCCTTCATGAGAGCCGTAAAGGTGTCCTCGTCAATGGTCAAGCCCTTTTCCTCCACGATCTCACGGGTGATGTCAAGAGGAAAGCCGTAGGTATCGTAGAGACGGAATACGTCCTCGCCCGAGATCATGGTCCGAGCCTCGTCCTCGGCACTCTTGATGATGCCGGAAAGAATGGAAAGACCCGCGTCGATGGTGGCGTCAAAGCGCTCTTCCTCGGTGGCGATGACCTTTAAGATATATGCCTTCTTTTCACCCAGCTCGGGGTATGCGCCGATGTTTTCACCAATCACAACCTCGCAAAGCTCGCAGAGGAAGGCACGGTTGATGCCGAGCAGCTTTCCAAAGCGGCAGGCGCGGCGCAGGATTCTGCGGAGCACGTAGCCCCGTCCCTCATTGGAGGGAATGACGCCGTCGCAGATCATAAAGGTGGCGCTTCGAATATGGTCGGTTACCACACGGATGGAAATGTCGTCCTTGGCATTGACCCCGTATTCCTTGCCCGCAATGGAGCAAACGGTGTTCAAAATTTTGCGGACAGTGTCGACCTCAAAGAGGTTGTCCACGCCCTGCATGACGCAAGCCAAGCGCTCCAAGCCCATGCCCGTATCAATGTTCTTCTGCGCAAGCTCGGTATAGTTGCCGTTGCCGTCATTGTTGAACTGGGAGAATACGTTGTTCCAGATCTCCATGAAGCGGTCGCAGTCGCAACCGGGCTTGCAGTCGGGAGAGCCGCAGCCGTACTTCTCGCCACGGTCAAAGTAGATCTCGGAGCAGGGACCGCAGGGACCCGAGCCGTGCTCCCAGAAGTTGTCAGCCTTTCCCAGACGGACGATGCGCTCAGCGGGAACGCCGATCTTCTTGTTCCAGATCTCAAAGGCTTCCTCGTCGTTCTCGTAGATGGAGGGCCAGAGAAGCTCACCGGGGATACGGAGCCACTCGGTTAAGAATTCCCATGCCCACGGAATGGCGTCCTCCTTGAAGTAGTCGCCAAAGGAGAAGTTACCGAGCATCTCAAAGTAGGTGCCGTGACGGGCGGTATGACCCACACGATCCAGGTCGGGGGTACGGATACACTTCTGACAGGTGGTGACACGATTGCGGGGAGGAATTTCCTCGCCCGTGAAGTATTTCTTCATGGGTGCCATGCCTGAGTTGATCAGGAGCAGAGATTTGTCATTGATGGGAACCAGCGGAAAAGAGGGGAGACGAAGATGTCCCTTCGACTCGAAGAAGGAAAGATACTTTTCACGCAGCTCGTTTAAAGAAGTCCATTGCATGGTTTGATGCCTTGCCTTTCTGAAAATAATATATCATCTTATTATATCACTCGACGGAAGGATTGTCAATTCCTTTGTGTGAAAAATATTTGTTTTCATTTTGTTGACAGAGCGGGGTTATCGGTATAATCATTGTACGTCACAAACTGAATAGGTAACAAAATCTAAAGTCCGGAATGAGCGGTGAAAACATATCCATAGATTTTGTATCATAACAAAAAGGAACCGATTACACCGAAACGGTTCCTTTTTTAAAATTCATGATAATACGAATCGATTGCTTTTCGGGGCTCATAAAATACCCTTACCGCCAAAGGGAAGCCGCCAAACGTCGTATCTTAATTTTTCTCATCGCACAGCGCGGCGCCGATGACGGTGGCGAACTGCGCGTTTTGGGGAATAAGGAAGCGCACGCCGAAGTTACTTTCCAGACCCTCAAAGACCTTTGTGATAGAGGGCAGACAGGTCAGATTTCCCGTCAACACCACGTCCTTAATGCCAAAACTACGGGCGGCAAAGACTGCCAGCATGGCAATGGTCTCGGCGACCATGTTGGAGATGCCTAAGGCGATATCGTGCTTGTTGGCAAGGTCGGAAAGCTTTCCGAAATTCGAGGCGGTGATCTCCTTATTGATTTGGAAGCTTTCGTCTCCCGAAATGTCACCGATCCGTAAATCAACCTTAGAGAGATCGCCCTCCTCGGCAAGCTGCTCTAAGTGATCGACCGTATCTACTCCCAGCATCTGATGGGAAAGACCGATGAGGGTTCCTCCCCCCACACCCGTACCGCCTAAGTATTCCGCCTTAGCGATCCCGTTCTTTTTGGTGGCGTGAATGAGTGCCGTTCCCGTTCCCATACTGACCACGACAGCATCGTTAAGCCCCGACAGATAGAGTCCGCCAAGACCCACGCACTCAAATTCCGAGACCTTACGGCAGTTCAGTCCATAGATGGGTTTATCCATGAAGGAGGAGCCAACCCCCGTCATCAGCACACAGTCGATGTCGGAAAGGCTCAGGTTATTTTGCATGGTGAATTTGCCAAAAGCGCCGTATACCGAGGTGATGGCGTCGGTGGCTCTGACAAACAGAGGATCGATCAGCTTTTTTTGGTTGTTTTCGGTTTGGAAGCCTACGATCTTCGTGGTGCTTCCTCCCACATCAATACCGATGACGGTTCTCATAAAGAAACCCTCCTTTTTCGGGGATGAAAAATCTTTCGCCTATATTATAACATGTCCTTGCAAAAAAATCAACGGTGTGTTATAATATTTCAGTAGAATCCGTAAGAAAAGAAAGGAAATTGACAAGCGTGAACTTTGAAAATCCCAACGTAGCCACTCTTTCTGAGAAAAAGCTTTATATTTTTGATATGGACGGCACCATTTACCTTGGCGGTATTCCCTTTGAATTAGCCATCCGTTTTATTAAAAATCTGCGCAAAAGCGGTAAGAAGGTGCTCTTTTACACCAACAACGTATCCCATACCGGCCCCTTTTATCTCTCGAAGCTGACCCACCTCGGTTATGAGCCAACGTTTGTATTCAATTCCCTCGATGACGTGGATCACGTCATGTTTTCCTAAATCCTATGGCATTTGACGCGGGAATGCTTGCCTGTACCCTTAGCGAGCTGAAAAAGGTCGCCCTGGGGGCAAGAATCGAAAAGGTTTATCAGCCCGAACGGGACGAGATTCTTTTGCAGATGCGGAGCTTTGAGGGAGGGAAGCGGTTGCTTATCAATGCGGGCTCGGGAAATCCCCGAATCGGATTTACCGAGGTCCCTAAGGAGAATCCCCAAAATCCCCCCATGTTCTGCATGCTGCTCAGAAAATATCTGCAAGGCGCGAAGCTGGCGGAGATCGAGCAAGCGCCCTTTGATCGCGTGGCGTTTCTCGGATTTGATACCCGAGACGAGATGGGCTTTGAATGCCGCCGCTATCTCATCGCCGAGCTGATGGGAAAGTACAGCAATCTGATCTTTGCCGATGGGCAAAAGAAGATCATTACAGCGCTTCGCACCACGGATTTCTCCTTGGACAGCGTCCGCCAACTCCTGCCGGGTATGGTTTATACTCTGCCGCCCGCGCAGAATAAAGATGACCCGCTGAGTGTGACCGAGGAACGTTTTTTCACTCTCTTTCGAGCGTTCCCCGAGGAGCGGGGAGGCGACAAGTTCCTTGTAAACAGCTTTATGGGAATCGCTCCCGTGGTGGCAAGAGAGATGGTATTCCGTGCCACGGGACATACCGATACTCCTCTCAAATACTGCTTCCGCGACGATCTGTGGCGGGAATTTCTCGCTGTGACCGAGCGGATCCGAAGCGAGAGCTTTGAGCCCTCCTTGGTGCTATCGGAAGGGAAGCCCGTGGAATACTCCTTTATGCCCCTTTCGCAATACGAAAATGCCGAGTGCCGCCCCATGAAGGGAGCGGGAGAGCTCTTTGATACCTACTTTGAGACGAGAGACAAGGAGCAGCGGGTGCATCAGCGGGCGCAGGATATTCTGCGTCTCTTGACCAATGCCGAGAGCCGTATCCGTAAGAAGCTGGAGCTTCAGCGCGGGGAGCTTTTGGAATGTGAAAAGGGAGTGGAATATAAAAAATACGGCGATCTGATCACCGCCAATCTTTACCGACTGTCCCGAGGGGACACGAGAGCGGTCTTTGATGACTACGAAAATATGCGGGAGGACGGAAGTTTTCCACAGATCGAGGTGACACTTGACAACCGACTGTCTCCCTCGGCGAACGCCCAGCGCTATTACAAGCGCTATAACAAGGCAAAGACCGCCAAGGTGGAGCTGGCACGGCAGATCGAGCTCGGTGAGAACGAGCTTTCCTATCTCTATACCGTATTCGAGGCGTTGACACGGGCGGAGGGACCAGCCGATCTGATGGAAATTCGAGATGAGCTTTATCGCTCGGGCTATGCGTCCCGCATGAAGAATTACAGCGTACCGAAGATGCACAAGCCTACGGTGATGCAGTTCCGCACTCCCGACGGAATGCAGGTGCTTTGCGGGAAAAATAACGTGCAGAACGAGTATATTACCCATAAGCTGGCAGAGAAGCAGGACTATTGGTTCCATGCCAAGAATACCCCCGGCTCTCACGTGTTGCTCCGTACAGAGGGGAAAGAGCCTACCGATTTGGATTTCACCACGGCGGCAGAGATCGCCGCGCTCTACTCCAAGGCAGAGGGGACCAACATCGCGGTGGATTATCTGCTTGCCAAGCACGTCAAAAAGCCTGCGGGCGCAAAACCCGGCTTTGTGATCTACCATACCAACTGGACGGCATACGTGACCCCCGACAAGGACCGCATTGCCGCATTGAGAGTGGGAAAATAAAATAAAAAAGCCTTCTCCCGCGGGAGAAGGCTTTTCTATTGTAGGTTATTCCTCAAAAAATTCTCGCATCGCTTGGATATAGGCTTCCATGTCCACAGGGAAGCAGAGTCCGTGACCTGCCGCGGGGGTAATGACCATGCGTTTCTTTTCGGAGGTACACGCCTCGTAGTTTCGTTCGCTCATGGAGCAAGGTACGAAATCGTCGGTGTCTCCGTGGAAGAAGATCACGGGAAGAGAACAGTGTTTCATGGATTCAATGGGCGAGGTCTTGTCGGGGTCAAAGCCGCCGAATAGCATGGCAGAGAGACGGGCAAAGGGATAAAGGAGTCCCGCGGGCAGCTTCATGTCCTCCCGCATCACCTTTTTTACGATCTCTCGGGTGGATGTGAATCCGCAATCGGCAAGGATGCCCTCCACGTTTTTTGGCAGGGGCATGGATGCCGCCGTCAGGACGGTTGCCGCACCCATGGATAACCCCGTCAGAATGATTTTGGCATGGGGGTCAATCTCTTTTACAAAATAGTTTGCCCACGCCACGCAATCAAGGCTTTCCTTGGCACCAAAGGTAATGATTCGTCCCTCGCTTCGCCCGCTTGCCCGATGATCAACCAAAAAGGCATTATGACCCAGCTCCCGACAGCGGATGACTCCGCCGCTCATATCACGAAGGGAATTGCCCTTATATCCGTGAAAGAGGATCTCCACGGGAGCGCCTTTTTTGAATTCATAGTAGGCTCCCATCAATTTGAGACCGTCAAAGGACGTGATGGAATGGTCGGTGTGAGGAAGGGACTGAACCTCCTTAATCCATGAGATCAATCGCGTGCGGTGGGGATCATAGATCTTGCTACTCGGGATCGGGGAGTTGGCTTTGCGCTTTTGATTTTTTTTTGAAGAATAAAAAATGGTAAAAAAGCATACCAGCATCGCACTCAGTGAGAATACAAGAGCCAAGCCCAGAACGATCGTGGGAATTAACCAATACAGCAAAGCGCTATTCCTCGTTTCCTATAAATGTATGTTTAACCGCATCTAGATAACCGTAGCCGTGTAAGTCGTCGGGAAGCAGATAGCTGCCCTCGGGCCAAAACATGCGGGAACGGGGCTCCTTTCCCGTATAGGCGGGCCATATATAGGCGGCAACATCGGTGCTTTGTTGCATGATTATTCTCCTTTGATTTCGATGTGACAGTCGGCTTCCATTACTGAGTTCTCACGTATGATTTCTCCGATGGCATCCGCGCGGATGATTCCCGAGCGGGGATTTTTGACCGATTCGATCGAGCCGTGAATGTCGGCAACAACGTCGGAATATTCAAACGCCAGGTCGGTTTTTTCCATGGTACAGTCTACAAGACGCAGGTTGTTGCAGTAGCAAAGGGGCTGAGTACCGATGATATGACAATCTATGAGAGTCAGCCCGTCGGAATACCAGCCAAGGTATTCGCTTTGAATCTTACATCCTCGCACGGTGACGTTTTTCGAATGCCAAAAGGCATCCTTGGTATCTAAGGCGCTGTCCTCGATGAGGGCATTTTCTACGTACTGAAAGGAATATTTTCCTTTCATTTTGAGACGGGAGATCTCAATATCTCGGCTCTCGAACAAAAGGTAGTCCGACTCGATCATAGATGCGCGGATATTCAGCCCTCGGCATCGCCAGCCGCATTCGCCCGAATGAATCACCGATCCCTCCATGAGGGTATCGGCGCTTTCTCTGAGAAACTTGGGCGCATCGATGCGGCAGTGACGGAGGGTTCCCATAGAGGTGTACCACATAGGGGCGCGGGCGGTGTCGGTCATATGGCAGTCCGACAGCAGAAAATCCTCTGCGTGCCAAAGAGGGTAGCGCAGGGCAAATTTACAATTGTGTAGCTTTACGTGGCGGCTTTCCTTGAGTGCCGATTCTCCGTCAGCCTCTCCCTCAAAGGTACAGCCCGTGATGCGGGCGTTTTGAAGGGCATAGAGAGCTCGCTCTTCGTCAAAAATTTGATTGAGAATGGTTGTTTCCATAGAGCACCTTTCCATTCGTTACATTGCTGACAGTATATCACATATTTGTGAACGATCCATGAATGCTTGGAAAAAAACAAGGACACACTAGGAAAAAATAAGAAAAAAGATAATTTTTTAACAAATAACTCTTGATATTCCAAAAAAATTGTGGTATAGTATTATATGGTAAACTTTGAAAAATTTTGAAAGGTGGATATAACAATGACCTACAACAAGAAAACAATTGAAGACATTGACGTAGCAGGCAAGCGAGTTCTTGTCCGTTGCGACTTCAACGTTCCGCTTAAGGATGGCGTAATTACCTCCGACAAGAGAATCGTCGGCGCGCTTCCCACAATCAAGTATCTGTTGGACAAGGGCGCAAAGGTAATTCTTTGCTCTCATATGGGCAAGCCCCACAGCATCTTTACCGAGGGCTTCGGTCTGACCAAGAAGGAAAAGAAGAAGGTAGAGGCACTTCCCGCAGAGGAGCAGGCAGCCGCTACCGAGAAGCTTCTCAAGAAGGCTCTCGATGACAAAAAGACCCTGACCCTCGCCCCTGTTGCCGTTCGTCTCAACGAGCTGCTGGGTGACAAGGTAACCTTTGCCGAGGACATCATCGGAGAGGACGCAAAGGCAAAGATCGCCGCTTTGAAAGCAGGCGAGGCTGTTCTTCTGGAGAACGTTCGCTTTGACGCGAGAGAGACCAAGAACGGTGCTGATTTTGCCAAGGAGCTGGCTTCCATGGCGGACTTGTTCGTAAACGACGCGTTTGGCGCCGCTCACCGCGCTCACGCTTCCACCGCGGGTGTGGCTGATTATCTGCCCGCTGTTTGCGGCTACCTGATCCAGAAGGAGATCTCCGTGATGGGTAAGGCTTTGGCTGATCCCGCGCGTCCCTTCGTTGCGATTTTGGGCGGCGCGAAGGTTTCCGATAAGATCGGTGTGATCAACAACCTTCTTGAAAAGGTTGATACGCTGATCATCGGCGGCGGTATGGCGTACACCTTCTTCAAGGCGGCAGGTTACGACGTGGGAACCTCTCTCTGCGAGGAGGATAAGGTTGATCTGGCAAACGAGATGGTTGCGAAGGCGGCAGAGAAGGGCGTGAAGTTCCTGCTTCCCGTTGACAACCGTGTTGGTAAGGAATACGACGAGAATACCGAGAATATGTTGGTGAACTCCGATGCCATTTCCGCAGGCTGGATGGGTCTGGATATCGGTCCCACATCCGAGAAGCTGTTTGCTGATGCTATCAAGGGCGCAGGCACCGTGGTTTGGAACGGACCCATGGGTGTTTCCGAGTGGAAGAACTTCGCTTCGGGTACTGAGTCGGTGGCAAAGGCAGTTGCCGAGAGCGGCGCGATCTCTATCATCGGCGGCGGTGACTCCGCTGCGGCTGTTGAGAAGCTTGGCTATGCAGACAAGATGACCCACATCTCTACCGGTGGCGGCGCATCCCTTGAGTTCCTCGAGGGCAAGAACCTTCCCGGTATCTCCTGCTTGCTTGACAAGTAATTTTTGAAATTTTGAAAATCGACACCGCCAAGGAATTCCCGCTTTGGCGGTGTCACTGTGAAAAACATAAAAGAAAACGAGGTATTTATCATGAATCCTGCAAAGAGAAGAACCGTCATCGCGGGCAACTGGAAGATGAATTTTACTCCTGCTGAGGCAACTGCATTTATCAACGAGATCAAGCCCATGGTCGCAGGAAAGGACAATTGCGACATTATTTTCTGCGCTCCCTACGTAACCATCGACGCTGCCATGAAGGCTGCAGAGGGCTCCAACATCAAGATCGGTCCCGCGAACGTACACTACGAGGCAAAGGGCGCATATACCGGAGAGGTTTCCGCCGATATGCTCAAGGCGATCGGCGTGGAGTACGTTATCATCGGTCACTCCGAGAGAAGACAGTACTTCGGCGAGACCGATACTACCGTCAACCT
>JAZSIF010000048.1:0-15491 GCA_045533675.1 Eubacteriales bacterium
GGATGAGGAAGTAATCCGCCATCCACTGGGTACGAATCTCCTTGTAGGAGTTGGACCAGTTCATGGTATCGTAGGCCGACTCAAAGTAGGACAGGGAGTCTTCGTGATTACCGTCACGGTACATGGCCTGACCGATACCTACGTAAGCCGAGTCAAAGTTGGAGTTTCTCTTCAGAATCTCTCTCCAGTTGTAAATCGCCTGGTCGCTCCGTCTGGCATTCTGGTCTGCCAGTGCCTGGATCAGGATATCACCGTATCGGGTACGGTTATAGACCGTGAAGCTGGAACCGTTGTTCGCCTTTTCAAGAAGGAGCATCTTGCCGTCTTGATAGGTGATGGCAGCCAAGCTTTCCTGCTGTGTAATGTTACCCAGCTGACGTCCCACATCACCAAACGCGAAGAGGAGATTTCCGTCAAAGTCATAGGTAAACACCTTGCTTCGCTTTTGGTCAATGATGGACCAGGTCTTTTCGGGTCCCACCGCAACGTCAACGATGCGGGAAGCACCGCTGATGCTTTCATCCGTGGGACTCATTTTTTTGAAATCCACTTCACCGGAAGGCGGATAAAATCCGTTTCTTCTCATGATCTCCTCGCCCGCCGCATTCAGCATCTTGACAGGCGAATAATCACCCGTCTTATCCTTCGCCGTAATGGCAGCGGTCACGTTTGCTTCATCAATGTTCGAGGTCGTCGCATAGATGAAGTCGCCCGTCAGGGTAATGTTATTAAACTCGGTAGAAACGAAGGTCTTTTGCAGCTTTCTCTGCTCCTTGGACTGGAATCTTCTCCAGATCTGTTCCCATGCGGAGATCGCAACCTTCTGTGCTCCCACGTATCCCGTAAACTCTCCGTCCTCGGTCATAACGATAATTCCCTCATAGGTCAAGGAAGAAATCACGTAGAGACGGTTGTAGTTATCGACTGCCAAAGCAATGGGCTTGTAATCAGAAGAGGTAAAAAGCTCTGAGTCGGGTTCTCCGATCACACTTTGGAAATTTCCATCCAAATCAAAGGTTACAATTCGTCCGCCATCGGTGTCACATACGTAGATGCGTCCCTCGACCCAGTCGTCACCGACACGTCGGTCTGAGGTAATATATACACCCTGAGGGTTATTGAAGCTATCCTGGATTCCCTGTTCATTCAAGAAGCTGTTCAGAATCATCTTTACCTTATAATAACGGTCAAGAACCACGATTCTGTTGTTTAGGGTATCCGCAATGTAAATGTTTTGTTCCTTATCGGTCTCGATATCGCAAGGTCCACAAATATCGCCAAGATTTTTCCACCTCACACCGGACGTGGGGACATAGGAGCCCTGGCACTTGAGGAATTGCTCGACATTCTTGTCCAAGCCTTCGCAGACCTTCTGCGCCGCGTCTCTTACTGCCTTTAACGCGGCAGCATTGGTGCTTCCGGCTGCTTCTGCCTCCGCGTATTCCTTCTCTGCCTTTGCCAGATCCGCTCTCGCGGCCTCACGCTGATTACAGAGATCCGCTAAAACGGGATAATACTGAGCCAGGAAATTGATACCCGTCTCCCCGGTCAGCCCCATCTTCTCCGCGTTAATGATTCCATTAGGCGCGGGCATGTATGCGTCGGGAGAATGCAGAGCCGTTCCCGAAATTGAGTAGGTATAGGTTTGATAAGGCGTACTTGCACCGACAGGAAGAGCCAGAGCCAGAACCAACATCAACAATGCGGAAACGATTGCTATGATTCTTTTCATGTTTCTCCTCCTGTAAGTTAGTCTTTCATTCCGCTGGATCCCATGGTCTCAATAATATTGGACTGAGAAACAACGAATACGAGAATCGGCACCAGCATCATAACAACGGTTGCCGCGGCAGACGCGCCGGCACGCTTGATACCGCCCGCGGTGATCTGCTGAATTGCGTAGTTCAGGGACTTCAGCTGCTCCGAATGGATATAGATGGAGGCTCCCTTGTTCCAGAGATCCTGGAAGGAATAAATAATCAGGGTCAGCCACGCGGGCTTAACCATGGGCATCGCAATGATCCAGAAGGTTCTCAGCTCGCTGGCACCGTCCAATCGGGAGCTTTCCAGTACCGCGTCGGTTACGCTGGTTTCCATAAACTGCTTCATCAGGTAAAGTCCCAAGGAAGTTGCCCACGCGGGAACCACGATCGCCCAATATGTATCGATCATCTGGAATGCGCTCATCAAAATGAAGCAACAGACAGCGGTTACGGTCTGGTGGAACATCAGAGAGGTTCTGACCAGCTTAAACATTCCCTGACCGCCGGGGAACTTGATCTTCGCCATAGCGTAAGCCGCCAAAGAGGAGAAAAACAGGTTTCCAATTACACCGACAATAGAGGTAAATACCGTATTAAAGATGTAGCGCGAGAAAGGAACCAGGTTTCCACTCATCAAGGTAAACAGGTCCTTGAAGTTTTTGCCCGTGGGGGCGGAAACGTAAAATCTGGGGGGGAACATCCAAAGCTCGTCAAGAGGCTTGAGCGCCTGGATCACCACGTAATACATGGGGATGAACATAAAGGCGCCGAGAAGGACTAAAATAAAGGTAATACCTGCGTCTCCTCCTCTGGATCGTGCGAGTACGACTTTGTGTTTTCTTGTTCTTAACTTCTTTGCCATATCACGATCCTACCTTTGAAAGAACTTTTTTGACCAGAGCATTGGCACCGATCATCACGACAAACAGAATCACCGCGATGGTCGAGGAATAACCGATCTCAAAACGTTGCGAACCATAGTCCTCCAGATGGTGCACAATGGTATGTGCCGCATAATCGACCGAGGGGAATCCGCAAAGCGCGGTAACAACTCCGCCAAAGCCGAAGGAGGATGTGATCGCCATGACCGCACCGAACATCAGCTGAGGCTTCATGTTCGGCAGAGTAATGTACCAAAGCTCCTGCCATCTGTTTCGGATACCGTCCACGGCGCCCGCCTCGTACTGCGCCTTGTCAATGCCCTGCAAGCCCGCGATAAAGGACAGGAACGCGGTACCAAGCGAGGTCCACAGCGCAACGATGATACATAGCGGCATGACGTAATTGGCGTCTTGGAACCAGGCGATTTCCGATGATATCAGTCCCAGCTCCATCAGCACCGCGTTTGCCCATCCGTAGGAGTCACTGGAGAACAGCGTACCCCATACCAGGTAAACCTGACCCGAAATGGAGGGCGCGTAGAAGATCAGGGTAACAATCGCTCTGATCTTAGGGGAAAGCTCATTGATAAACCATGCGATCATCAAGGACATCAGATAAGATACCGGTCCAACGATCACCGCGAAAATAAATGTGTTCTTAACCGCAATGAGGAAAATGTCGTCATCAAGGAACAAGCGGATGTAGTTGTCCAACCAGACGATATTCGGCATCTGAAGCAGGTTAAAATCCGTAAAGCTGATAACAATGGAAAGCAACACGGGCAAGACCGTAAAGCAGGAGAAAATCAGCATATAGGGTGCTACCATGAAGTAGGCAACCTTATTTCGCTTCATTTCCTTCCATGTCCACTGCGCACGGCTCATATCCTTACGCGCCACAGCTTTCTTTTTTGCCGTTTTTGGGGACATATTTCTTCTCTCCTTCATTCATATTTTAACAGTCAGCAGAAATTACTTCGACTTTTCGTATTCGGTCAGCCAATATGCTGCCTCTTCCAATTTAGCAACAGATGCTCGGAACAAATCGGCATTCAATTTGTTCAGCGCGCCGACAACCGCTTGAATAGACGCATAGTCCTCTGTCTCATATCCCGCAATCAGCCTGAGGGCATTGTCGACAGTGTGCGCATACGCGTTGCTGTAATTGGAAGCCTGCTTCGCTTCATTCAAGAGAGCTTCCGCTTCTTCCATACGCTTCTGAGCCAGAGTCTGTCCGGGATTCAGCGTCTCCAAACCGAACTCTGCGCGTTTACGGGTAATTTCCTTATTGATAATACTAATGTAGCTTTGCAACGAAACCGTGGGGTCCGCTTTCTCATTGTAGGCCTCAAGGAACGCAAAGTTGATATAACGGTCAATAATGTAGTTACCGGGATAGTTGGGAATCGATGCCAGCTGGTCAAACTGCTTTCTCAGCTGCGTCAGCTCGTCACGAGTCCAAGGCATACTCTCAAGAGCCGCTTCGTTTGCGGTCGAGTGCTTTGCCGAAGGACCAAGGATCGCTACCATTTCGTTGGAGTAGTCAACCTGACAATCCGCGCCTGCGTGCCAGCTCATAAAGTTCCAAGCGCTCTTCTTGTTCTCGCATCCCGTAATCATAACAATAGCGGAGCAGGAAGATACGGACATTTGGTTGATCTTGTCGGTTTCTTCATTATAATAGCCGGGCATGGGGTAGAAGCCCCACAAACCTTCAATTTCGGTTGCGAATACCTTCAGCTGGTTGTACGTAGTGGTATAGGCAGCAAAACCAATCGGCATCTCACCGGTTCTGAAGCGGTTTGCAAAGTCATACTTGTAGGGGAAGGAGTACATGGTGAACATATCACACATGGTATTGAAGGATTCCAGCGCCAGATTGGAGTCGAGGTTGACTCTCATGCCCTCATCCGCAAAGAGCTCGCCGCCCTGCTGATAGAGGAAAATCTTCGCATCATTCTGCATACCGATCTGCATGTTGTTTGCTTGAAGCACGGGAATTGCTTCCTTAATGTCATCCCAGGTCTCGGGAATATCGATTCCCAGATCCGCCAAAATATCCTCACGAACGAACATCATGGAGAAGCCCTGTGTCTCGGGCAGTCCGTAGCAGTGAAGCACACCGCTTCCGCAATCCTTATGCTCTTCGGTGTTTCCTTTTTCACCCGCGCATCGAATCTGCATAACGATCATCGCGGCTTCATTGAAATCACCGACTACCGTCTCGTAATCATTCTGAATGGAATCATTCGGATTCGAGTCTTCCATATTCTCAATAGGAAGCAATGCGCCACGGATTGCGTAGTTGATAACATCGCCCTGTGCAAGTCCGATATAGACATCCGGTCCCATACCCGAAAGAATGGAGGGCAAAAGCGTTCCTCCGGCAACCAGCTTCAGGTTAACGGGATCTCCGTACCGAGGAGTAAAATCATTGTTAATCAGTCCGCGGATAACCTGCGTCTGGTCACGTCCGTATGCCAGCCATACCTCAACGACCTCGTCAGCGTCGCCGCGAGTCTCGGTCATAGCGCCCATACGGTCGTAGTTTCGGAAGAAGCTCTTTACAAAGCTTACAATTTCGTGCCAAAGAGATGCCCAGAATCCGGCGGAAGCCTGAGGAAGCTCTTCTCCCGTAGGCTGTACCGAAACGAAGTCAACCAAAAGAGGCTGCGTCTTCGCATCGGAAATCCATGTACCCAAGGAACCAATGTAGGTCTTGAGCTGCTCCAAATTCTTCGCAATGTCATCATCGTTACTTCCCATGGCATCCAACAAGCGGATCACCTTTTCCAGCGTTGCCACCATGGAGCTGGTCACACCAGCCTTATTTTCCAGGTCGTCAACCACGCCCTGAAGAATCTCTGCCTGCTCCAACAGATCGTACACCGTCTCAGGCATAACCTGACGGAATTTATAATCACGATATTCGTCGGGGTTGGAGCCGGTCAGCTTCAATATATTCAAGTAGTCAGCGTTGATGGATTCCAGAGATGCCTGAACGGTATTGACAACATCTCCCATAGTACCCAAGGAAACCTCAAGGCGCATGGTATACACCACACCCTTTTCAAAGTAGAACTCAAACTCCGTCGTACCGTCGTTCAGCGGTTCAGCCTGCCAATCGGAGGAGTAGTTGAAGTTCAGTCTGGACGCTTCCTCAAAAGGAATTCCGTCATAGTAACCGGGCTGCCCCTGGGCAAGAGCGCCATCGCTGTAAAGATAGAGAATTCTCGATACGTACATACCGTCGAGAATCGCCTGCTTGAAGCGAGGAACCAACTGATAGAAGCCGCTTTCATCCACAGAGAAACGATATTCGATCCACTGTCCGGGTGTCTGCCACTTGTCACCGCCCAGCGTGTTCAGAAGCGCCGCGTCGGTGGAGATGGGAGAGGTTGCCGCGCTGGTGGTATCCGAAATCGGATAAATCGTCTGAGAGGAAGTTCTCGTAAAGTATTCCGACTCCACCCTGATCGTTCCGCTTCCCACACGATATCCCTTTGCATCCACGATGCCCTGGCGATAGGTTTCATAGCTCTGAGCGGGTTCAGGACACAGGAAACGAATCTCGCTGATAATAAAGCTTTCGTTGACAGCTTCCAGCGTAAACGCAACATTTCCATTCTCATCGGGTTCAATCACAAACTCAAAGGGAGTTTGATAGAAGCCGTTGGAATCTTTAAACTCGTACGTAGCCCAGGTGGGAACCGCCTCCGAGGTGGAGCGAATCTCATTTCCGTCAATGTCCGCAATAAAGAAACGAACGGGATCTTCCGTAGCATCCTCCTCATTCCGATTGGTCACAAAGGCGGAATTGGTGCTGTTCCAATATTCGGGCATTTTGTATCGAATGTAGTCGCGCTTCGTGGACTCATTATAATAGCGTTCCGCTTCCAGACCCGCAGCGATCGCTTCCGCGATCATCTTATCAACGTCCATCTTGTCGGTGATTTCCATCCAACCGTAAACGTCGAGGTTGTCATAGGTCTTCGGAACGGTCATATAGCGTGCTTCCGCAAACGGCGCCTCACCGTTGATCTTAAAAACTCTTTCAATGGAAGTAGCCTTACTTCTTTCCACGCGGTTGCCGAACGCATCGACATCCATGGAAGAGTAGTAAACAATCTCCAAGGTGTACTTCTTTGCGAGGAACGCGCCTTCGCTATCAACATTACCGGCAAACCTGTCGGTCACCCAGGTTACCTTTCCGCGGCTGGGAACGTACAAGCCATCCACGCCCTCCGCTTTCTCAAAATGAGCCCACATCGGATCAAGCTGAGACGAAGCCCCAACAGGATCGCCAAGCTCCTTTCCGCCCGCATTGGGATTGAAGTAACAATTGTCCAGAGCCGAAATTACCACGTCTTGCCCCGTAGCAACCTCAACGCTGCCATTGTTGATCTGATAATCCTTGTAGGAGATGGCACTCATCTTCTCTCGGATCTTATCCAACGACGTCGAAGAGTCCGATGCCGACGAAGCACCGACCGTGACGGCGTTGACGCCTATCAGCAGCATCACTGCCAACAAAAAGGCGATCAGTCTGCAAAATCTCGTCTTTTTCATTACAATCACTTTCCTCCTGTGAAATTTCAAAGGGCACACACCCTTTGGCGCTCTGACGTTGCCATCAGAACTCACCATCGTTCTTTTCCGTACTTCCCTTGTTTGCGGGTCAATGACGCCCGCGAAGCTTGCCGCCGGGCACAGAACTTTCGCCCAATCGCCCATGCAAGCACAAAGGCGGAAGGCAACACCAAAGTTATACGTCAAAGGCAGCGCGCCGGTTTGAATCGCACTGCTCAGACCGCCTCGGGCAGACCAATCCCGAAGACAATCACAAAATCGTAACCTTATATTATCATAATCCACCCAAAAAGTCAAGCAAAGTTTTCGCCCGTTTGACGGCATGGCAAACGCCGCGGCGCTCATTTTTTCGTTGTGTTTTTTTATAAAATCAGCGTTTTGACAACTCGCCCAACGCTTTCTTTTGGCGAGTAAATCAAATTTACCAAAAACTCTCAAAAAAGTTAAATTCATTCGTCATTTTTGTGCAGTTTACCTTCCATTCCTTTCGCTTCTCAATCACAAGGCAAGAGTGGTAACATCAAATTACAATCAATTTGTGCTCTCACAAGAATCCATCCGCAGGGATAACCCAAACTTTTTGTTATTATTGCACAAATTTCAATCGTTTTTTTCTACATCATTAACCGCGCGCAATAAAAATATTTTCCTCTCTTTTTTGGCATTTTTAAGCTTTCCCGCAATTTTACTTTATTTTATATTAACAATTCCCATTTTTTTACATTTTTAGAAAAACAAAAAAGAAGGGCAACCAGCGTGATTTGTCACACGCTTTGCCCTTCCTTGAAATCGATATCTTAATTGGTTTTACCGCAAGAATCCATTGACAATTTCTTCTTCCGCTTCTTTTTCGGTCAATCCAAGCGTCATCAGCTTGATCAGCTGTTCTCCCGCGATTTTTCCGATCGCCGCCTCATGAATCAAGGAGGCATCGGGATGAACCGCCAAAATCTCGGGAATCGCGGACACCGTTGCGTCATCCATAATAATGGCATCGCATTCCGTGTGTCCCGAGCACTCGGCATTTCCCTTGATACGGGAAATGAACTTTTGAGAGGAACGATCCCTCGCCACGGATCTGGAAACCACGTGTGCCCCGGAGCGTTCTCCATTCAGCTCCACCTCAAACTCAGTCTCCGCGTACTGCTCGCCGTGAGTCATGATTTTTTCACTAACCACAAGAGTTGCATTTTTCATCAGTACCGCTTTGGTGCTTCTCTTAGTGGAGTCTACTCCTTTGATCTGAACCGTCTCCATTTCAAGTCTTGAGTTTTCCTGCAATTCGGCATAGGTATGCGGATTCATAATATTTCTGCCGTTTCCGTCACCCTGTCCGTAATGCTTTTCTACGTATTTTACATTTGCATTTTTCGCCAGATAGAAGGCGTGGACGCCACTATGTTCAGAGTCCTCAGTGCCCCCGTTATGAATGCCGCAGCCCGCCACAATGGTCACATCACAATCCTCGCCGACATGAAAATCATTATAGACCAGCTCCTTGAGTCCCGTCTGAGACAAAATCACGGGAATGTGCAAACTCTCATTCTTCGTTCCGGGCTTGATGTAAATATCAATACCCGGCTTGTCCTCTTTTGCGACAATTTGAATATTTTCGGAGGAGTTTTTGCCGTGAAGCTTTCCGTTGATACGCAAGGAATAGGCACCTTCGGGAACCTCGTGAAGTCCCGCAACCTGCTCCAGCAAATTGGCTTGAATCTTATCCATACGATCCTCCTTACGAATTTTTTGTGAAGCGACATCCCGCATGAACGTCCATCAATTTCGGGAATACCGTTTCCTTGTCGCCGTACTCAACCACATTTCCATCCGAGAGCACCAAAATCTTATCAGCGATATTCAAGATCCGCTCCTGATGGGAGATAATCAGGATCATACCGTGGGTACGTTCGTGCATGTTTTCGAATACCTTAATCAGATTATTGAAGCTCCACAGGTCGATCCCCGCCTCAGGCTCGTCAAACACCGACAGCCTTGTGCCTCTGGCATTGATCATGGCGATCTCGATTCTCTTAAGTTCGCCGCCTGAAAGCGAGCCGTCCACTTCCCGTCCGATATAATCCTTGGCGCAAAGTCCAACCTCGGACAAATAGGCGCAAGCATCCGCCACGCTGGTGTTTTTCCCCGCGGCCAGGGAAATCAGATCCCTTACCGTAATCCCCTTGAACCGAACGGGCTGTTGAAACGCAAAGCTAATCCCATTTTTCGCGCGCTCGGTAATGGACCAATCTGTAATATCCGCGCCATCCACGAGAATCCTCCCCTCGGTGGGGACAATAATTCCCGCGATCAATTTCGCGAGCGTGGATTTTCCGCTTCCGTTGGGACCCGTAACCGCCACAAAACGGTCATCCATGGTCAAATTGATATCCTTTAATATTTTTTTATCGCCCGCGGCATATGACACATGTTGAAATTCGATCATGTTATTTTCCTTTGTCTTGAGATTCATTTCAAAATATTATATCGCATTTTCCCCCTTTTTTCAATAGGTTTATTCAATTTTATTCTTTTTTGCTTTAATTCCGTCGTTTTCCAATGAGATTTATGTGTCGATTTATTTTACAAATAAGAACATATACACCTTTATTTAAAGAATTTAAAATAACGGTGATGCGCCGTTTTTTACAACATTTAAGAAAATCAACCAAGTTAGACACAGATATTTTTGTAATTGTATTTTTCGACACATCGCATTCTCAAAACATACCGTTTAACATACAATTTATTGACAATTCATTAAACAAATAAGCAGATATGTTTTGACAAACACATCTGCTTACCCGATTACTTCTTTAAAATTTTCTGCTGTCTTACGTCCTTGCCGCAGAACATAAACGGAATGTATTCTCCAAACAGTCGGCTTGAGATCCGCTCATTGTAGCGAGTCTCCAGATCCTTTTTGGAAAGGTTTGTGTTGATGATGGTAGATCTTCTTCGGTTGATCCGCTCATTGATCACGTCGTAAACGCAGGAAAGCGTAAACTGGTTTACGATCTCGGTTCCCAAATCGTCAATAATTAAAAGTTCCGCATCCGAATACCGCTCGATCTCATGCTTGAGAGCGGCTCCGTTTCCAAAGCGCTTGGCTTCAAAATCCGCAAGCAGACCCGTCGCGGTCACGTACAGCACGTCAAAGCCCCGTTCAATGACCTTCTTTGCCACCGAGGTGGAAAGGTGGGTCTTGCCAAGCCCCGTGCCGCCAATCAGCAGATGGTTTCTGTAGGTATCCTTTTCAAAGCTCTCGGCAAATGCCCGAAGATTCTGAAACGCGTACCGAACGCCCTCGTAGTTTCCGCCATCGCCCCGATAATACTCCAGGGAAAAATTATCAAAGGATTGGGTCTTGATCAGCTCTCCAATGCCTGAGGACTCATATCCCGCTAAGATCAGCGCGCGCTTCATGCAATCACACATCCTTGTTTCGAGAAAGCCTGTGTCTCCGCACGCCTCGCATTCATACTGTACGTCGGAATAATTCTCGGGGTAGCCGTTCTTTCGCAAAATCTCGCCCCGCTCTTTTTGAAGCAGATCGTTCTTTTCACGAATATCGGCGATCCTTTTTTCCACATCCTTGCCCTCGGTAATCACCGCCATGATCTCCATGCCTGTTTTGGAGAGAAGCCGATCGATCTCCCAAACCTCGGGAATCCGTTCGTAAAGCTCGGTCTGTCTCTCCCGTGCCCGTCTATGTGCCGCAAACGCTTTTTGCGAAAATTCCGCCTTGATCCTTACGTAATCCTCTCGATTATAACTCATATCGCACCTCCGCCTTACGACAAATCCTTTAAGCCGCGCTGGAGCGCCGCCTCAAAGAATTCATCCAGATCGTAGCTCTTTGGGGTATGCTCGGACGCTTCCGCTGTCTTCTTTTGCGCCTTTTGCGCCTCTATGTAGCGAAGCACCTCGTCCTCAGTCCGAAGCCCCTCCTTGTGCCAGCTTTCCAAAATACTTCCCGCATATTTGGGAACAGGCTTCTGGATGGTGTCCACCGTAATATCATACGCCAAACGAATGACGTCGATATCATAGCAGAATTGCTCGGTCCATACCCCGAACAGCTTCTTTTCGGTTGTCGTCAGCTCACGGGAGCCGATGCCGAAGAGAGACTTGATCTTCTCCACCGTTTCCGACGCCTGCTCCATGCGGTGAATCCGTTCCAGCACCGCCCCCGTGTCGGTAATTCCCTCGTCGTAAAACGCCATTGCCACACGCTCGGCATACCGAAGGGTCTTTTTCCCCCGACGGACCGAATAGGCAAGGATCGCCAATACCGCTTCCTCGTCGAAGCCGAGCTGATCCACAATGCCCACAAGGATTCCCGTATCATACGCGCGAAAGATCTTGCCGTAGATTCTCTGTGCCTCATCCACAAGCTCCGCCGAAACCCGCCGCTGTTCCATCAGCGTGGCAAGCTCCGCGCTGGTATATTCTCCAAGAGAGCCGCTTCGCTCCACGGCACCACCCCGATGGGATGTGTTCTGTGCGGTCTTCTTGGAAGAGGCGGCGGGCTCGGCGCTCTTTGCGGATTCGTTTTTCAGAATCCCCGCGCCACGCCAAAATTTCAAGGACGCGTCTACGTCCGCTTTTTCCATTCCCAAGGTCTCGGGAAGCCCTTTGGGATCCAGAGACACCGATTCCCGCAGAGAGAGCATCAAAACGGCAGCAAGGACCCTCAGATCCCCCTCGTCCGCATTCTTCAAAAGATTGGAGAAATTCTCGGGCAGGTCGCCGTTCGAATAGCCAATCGAAATTTTTGTGTATTTCGCCATTCTTATTCACCGTCGGCGCGCTTTTCGCTCATGCTCTTGGCGACCTCATAGCAAAGGGTCATCAAGGAGTCACCAATGTGGACATTCTCCACAACGATATCACAATCTCCCAGCTCCAATTCCTTTCCCGTAAAATTCCAAATTCCGCTCACTCCCGTATGCGCCAACCGTCCTGCCGCGTCTACCGCATATTGCTTGGGCAAGGTGAGAATCACAATATCCACCCGAAACTCATGGATCTTTTCCTCCAACACGTCCATGGAATACACGGTCGCCTCGCCAATCCGCTTTCCGATGATCGTCTGATCGGTGTCGAACATGGCAACCACGTCCACACCTCGTTTTTCAAACATATCGCTGCGCACTAAGGCACTGCCTAAGTTTCCCGCCCCGATGACCGCCGCGCGGAAGCCGTAGCCCACACCGAGAAGCTCGCAGATTTTCGTATACAAATAGTTTACGTTATAGCCGTATCCCTGCTGACCGAAGCCGCCGAAGCAGTTCAGGTCCTGTCGGATCTGAGAAGCGGTCACATTCATCATAGAGGACAGCTCCGACGAGCTGACACGGCTCTTTCCCATGCGGATCAGCTCTCTCAGATAGCGAAAATACCGAGGAAGACGCTTGATGACCGCAGGAGACACCGTTGGACGAAAGCTGTCCCGCCCGTCAATTTCCTTACGCAATGCCTCTAAGGACTTATTTTTCTCACTCATTCTCTTCCTCCCGTCAATCGTCCAACGCCGAAGCGTTCAACGAAGTATCGGCAAAATTTCCTGCCATGTATTCAAAGTATCCCGCCGCCGCCACCATTGCCGCATTGTCTGAGCAAAGGGAGAGGGACGGTCTGCAAAACTCTACTTGACGCTTGGCGCACAGCCGCTCCAAGCCCTTGCGGATATGAGAATTCGCCGCAACGCCTCCCGCCAAAACCAACCGATTCGACTCACTCCTCTTAAGCGCCTCGTCGGTCTTTTTCACAATGGCATCCACGATGACCTTGGTGTAGGACGCGGCAATATCGGCATGAGAAGGCTCCGCCCCCTTCTGCCGTTCCGAATTGATATAATTGAGGGTCGCCGTTTTGAGTCCGCTAAAGGAGAAATCCAAGCTGTCTCCCGCCAAGGCAGGCGACGGAAGCTTTAAGGCGTTCGGGTCCCCCTCGTAAGCCAAACGGTCCATGGCGGCTCCCCCCGGATAGGGCATTCCGATGACTCGTCCGATCTTATCGAAGGCTTCTCCCGCCGCATCGTCTCTCGTGCCGCCGATCTCACAAAAATCCGTATAGGTACTCACGCGGTAGAAGGAGGTATGTCCGCCCGATACCACCAGTGCCGTAAAGGGCGGCTCCAGAGTAGGATATTCCAAATATGCCGCCGCCACGTGCGCCTTCACGTGATTGACCGCTACCAGAGGAATTTTGTGAGAAAACGCCAAGGATTTTGCAAAATTCACTCCCACCAGCAGCGCGCCGATCAGCCCCGGGTGTGAGGTCACCGCCACGCACTCCACGTCACGAAGGGTCACGCCCGCCTTTTCCAGCGCCTCATAGGTGATCCCGCTGATCGCCTCAATATGCGCGCGGCTGGCGATCTCGGGTACTACTCCGCCATAAAGACGGTGCACCTCGATCTGCGACGCCACGATATTGGAAAGGATCTCCCGCCGTCCCTCCTCCATGCGGACCACTGCCGCGGAGGTCTCGTCACAGGAGCTTTCAATTCCCAAAACAATCATTCTCTATCCTTCTTTCCTCCGTCGGAATCCTGCCTGCGCCAAACCATCTGAAGCGCGGATTCCGTCGGCTTTCGGTAAAAATTCTTGCGAATCCCGCACGCACGGAAGCCAAGCCCCTCGTAAAGAGCGCGGGCGGCGGTATTCGATTCACGCACCTCTAAAAACACCGAGCATAGCCCGCGGCGAGCCGCTTCGTCCAGCATCCGCTCGGCGACCGCCCTTCCGAGTCCTTGACGGCGGTATCGCGGGTGAGTGGCAATATTCGTGACACTGCCCTCGTCCAGAACGTAGGTCATCCCTCCGTAAGCAACCACCTGCCCATCCGCAAGGGCGACCACACCAAAGCCCCCCTCCCGTACCAAAAGGGAAAGCGACTCCCTTGACCAAGGCTCGGAAAAGGATAGACGCTCCAGCTCTGCGGCTCCCTCCAAATGGGACTCCTCCAAAAGGAGAATGCTCCAATCCGTCATACTGTCAATATCCGAAAATTCCGCTCAGAGAGTCGTCATCCTCAATCCAGCTCTCCACGTCGATGACTCGGTACTCATCCTTCGTGTCCCGAACCACCACGGTAGAGATTCCCGCATTGATGATGAGTCTCTTGCACATCATGCAGCTGGAGGTTCCGCTGACCAACGAATTGTCTTTAGGATCCACACAGACCATGTAAAGAGTCGCCCCCAGCATACGCTCGCGGGCGGCGGCAATAATGGCATTTGCCTCGGCATGGACCGAACGGCAAAGCTCGTACCGCTCCCCTCTGGGGATATTGAGCTTGTCCCGCATACAATAATCCAGATCACTGCAGTTCTTCCGTCCTCTGGGCGCTCCGTTGTAGCCCGTAGAAACAATGACATCGTCCTTGACGATAATGGCGCCGAACTTCTTGCGCAGACAGGTGCAACGTTCCGCCACCGTTTGGGCAATGTCCAGATAATAATTGTACTTCGACACTCTGCTCATGTCAATCTCCTTTCAAATCCATCGGGATCATTATGTCATACACAATCATTATACAATAAATTCAGAGATAAATCAAGGACTTTTTCTTCAAAAATCATTTTTTCGACCCGCTTATAAATTTTGTGGATTTGTGGCATACTGTTAGTAGCCTGCATAAAGAAGGAGAACCAAACAAATGAAACGACGCAACAACCGAGAGCCGAGTGAATGTATGGAATATCCGTTCGGCTTTGGATTTGAGCTGATGAACAATCCCCGTGCCCTAAAATTCTTCTTTTCTTTAGATGATGAGGGCAAGCGGGCATTGATGAAGAGCATTCAGGAAATCGAAAGCCGTGAAGAAATGCGAGGCTTTTTAGAGGGGATTGTCCAGCAGATTCCCTCCCCACCCCATGGAAAAACGCCGTAGGATTCCTACGGCGTTTTTATACAGATGACCTCAATGGGTTTCTGTTTCCTTTTGGCATATTCTATGGTGTGATGGGTTCCCTTGGAGACCCCGTCCCAAATCACAAGGACCCGATCACATTCGTCCACCATGGCGTCGTTTCGTTTGAGGGGCGCGCCTCGCCCGTATTTTTCATATTGAGGACGGAGGATCATTTTGGAGATTCGTCGGCGGTCCGCGTATTGCTCGGCAAGGGTGTCCACTCCCTCCGCGCCGCCCGAAATAATCATCTCGGTCTCGGGTGGCACATATCCCTCCAAATCAAATTCTCTGATGCTCCGTGACCCTACGATCAAAAGTTTCATATAGATTCCTCCTT
>JAZSIF010000013.1:0-8753 GCA_045533675.1 Eubacteriales bacterium
ACCGGTATTTGTGCAATCAGGTGCAACTGCCTCATCTACTACCTCGGTATGACCAAGTGCATTAACAATGTCCTGTGCAACGAGTACTTCGTTACATACGGAGCAATGCTTACCTTCGGTCAGACCGGTATTTGTGCAATCAGGTGCAACTGCTGCATCAATCACTTCGGTATGACCAAGTGCAGCGACTACCGTCTGTGCTACGAGAACCTCGCCACATACCGAGCAATGCTTCCCTTCGGTCAGACCGGTATTTGTGCAATCAGGTGCAACTGCCTCATCTACTACCTCGGTATGACCAAGTGCATCCACAACCGTCTGTGCTACGAGAACCTCGCCACACACGTCGCAATGCTTGCCTTCGGTCTTACCGGTATTTGTGCAATCAGGTGCAACTGCTGCATCAATGACCTCGGTATGACCAAGTGCGTCAACAACTTCCTGCGCAACGAGTACTTCACCGCATACAAAACAATGCTTGCCTTCGGTCAGACCGGTTGCGGTACAATTAGCAGCAACCGCTGCATCAATGACTTCGGTATGACCAAGTGCATCAACAACTTCCTGTGCGACAAGAACCTCGCCACATGCAGAGCAATGCTTACCTTCTGTCAGACCGGTATTTGTGCAATCAGGTGCAACCGCTTTATCAATGACCTCGGTATGACCAAGTGCGTCTACAACATTCTGCTTCACGAGAACTTCGTTACATACAGAGCAGTGCAAGCCCTGCGTAAGACCGGTTTCAGTGCAAGTGGGAGCCACGGAGGCATCAATCACCGGGGTATGCCCCGTTGCGGCAACAGAAGCTTGTTCGACCAGCACTTTGTCACATACCGAGCAATGCTTACCTTCGGTCAAACCTGTTTCGGTACAAGTCGGTGCAACCGCTGCATCAATGACCTCGGTATGACCAAGTGCAGCTATGTTATTCTGTGCAACCAGAACCTCGTTACATACCGAGCAGTGCTTACCTTCGGTCTTACCTGTTGCGGTACAAGTAGCAGCAACCGCTGCATCAATGACTTCGGTGTGACCAAGTGCATCTACATCTGTTTGTGCTACAAGAACCTTGCCGCATACAGAGCAATGCTTACCTTCGGTCTTACCGGTATTTACACAATCGGGAGCAACCGCTGCATCAATGACCTCGGTATGACCAAGTGCATCTATGTTTTCCTGTGCAACAAGTACTTCGTTACATCTGGAGCAGTGCTTACCTTCAGTCAAGCCGGTGCCCTCGCAACTGGGCGCAACGGCTTCATCCACCACGGTAGTGTGGCCAAGCTTAGCAACGTCTTCCTGCTCTACGAGAATCTCATTACATCTGGAGCAGTGAGAGCCTTCGGTCAAACCCGCCTTAGTACAAGTGGGAGCGACTGCAGCATCAATCACTTCAATGTGATCGAAGGAGTCAACAGTTTCCGTTTTTGTCTGGGGTTCTGCCCAATCAGCACTGAACGTAGCGGTATACGTAATAGTGCCACCGTCGTCGCAAGTATTCCCTGTAGCAACATTCGATTCCTGCGCTATGGTAGCCACAGATTCTTCCTCATCTCCACACTCGCAACTACGTGTTGCTGTGCACGATGAATAATCTTCAGCCCATACATACTCGGGTTCACCGTAGGAGTGCCCTGTTGCAGATACTTCATTTGTTTGAGTGACGACGCCGCAAACCGTACATGTTTGTTTGGTATAACCGGGTTCTGTACAAGTAGGTGCTATCGTTTCTTCGCTAATCGTATGGTTTGTGCATACCCACCTGCCGTTGGTATAGGTGTAGGTATTATTTCCACCATTGGCAGTTTCGAGATAAGTACCGTCGCCGTGTTTCAGTTTAGCTACGGTAATGGGCATTTCAATGTACTCGCTGTTCGCGGGCGTCGTGTTCTGAATCATTTGATATGTTTTAGCATTTCCTTTAACATTCTGAATGATTATAGTACCCCCAGCAGAACCACAAACATTTGCTCCACCTTCGGTTGTATATATACAACCGGTATTAGTTATTACTACAGTTCCATCAATCTGGACTTTTGCATCAGTTAAATCATCCGCTGTTCGTTGAACGTCGGGAAGACGTCCGGGAGCATATGTAATTGGAATAACCGCTTTATTTGCCGCGCCACAGTATGTGCCCCACTGATCAACATCATAGATGTATAAGTTACTATTAAGTTCGGCAGTTGCATTGCTCGACAAGTACACCTCTACACCCGGCAAAAACGCAACGTCTTGGCTTGAATCAACTATAAGCTTTCCGGAATCCATGTTTACAGTAATATTGCTATTAATATTAAGAACATAATCATTGGAGTTTATTGAAACCGAGCCAACTTTTAAGTTAATCGCAGCTATTTTCAGTCCACTATTCTGATCGCTACCATTAATAGTAAGAATTAATCTGTCGGCAGTCTCATCATAGTCCTTGACCAAAGTAGAAGTTCCTGTCATATTGAACATACAACCTGAGGAGCCAATAAAATCGACCAAGGAAATAAAATTCTGTCCCGACATACTCAAAGAAAGAAAACAACGCTCCTTCGCTCCCGCATGTAAAGTCAACGGCACCTCAATATTTTGCACATAATATTGTGCAAAAGGAAACACTCGATGCTCTTTCAATTTAGATTCAGTCAACTGAGTGCCGCCGCGACCATCCATAAATTGGAAGTATTCATACACTTCAGCACCGCTATTGGCGACAACTGTGCCAGCACCGATAATATATCCCCAAGCGTATAATTTACCGCCGTTATTCACTGTAATATTACTACCGGACTCCATATTTACAAAACTACAGTTTCCGGTAGGAGACGCTGCATTAGCATTACCGCCTTGAGAGATAGCATGCTTAGCAGAAAGAGACATCGCCCCGTTAACAATCAGATTAGCTCCTTCTTGCATAGTTAACGTGCGGAAAGGTGTCGGTTTAGTATAGCCTGTAACAAATTCCGGGTTATCTGTATACAATGAAATTACATTATCAAAAGGAATCAACAGGGTTACACCTGCGGGAATTGTATACGTTCCCGCAGGTAGAGTTGCATTGTTCATCAGTACCACGCATTTGGCTGCATTACCGGCAGCAAATGTAGCAGCTTGATTCAAATCGTCAAACAGATAGGATACTCCGGCAGTATAATAGTATCCTTTACTTAGACCCAAAAGCCCACACGAATAGCTCTTTTGTGCGGTGCCGCCAACTCCAAACCATGGGGTTCCGCCATCTTTAGCAAATACAGCCTTGATAGTCACATCAGCAGTAGGCGTGAGGGTATAGCTTGCTGCAGTTGATAACACAGAATTATCAGCTGTGTTAATCCACCCCAAAAACTTTGTGGTCGTGCTATCTGCCGGGGAAGCCACCAAAGCAAGTCCATCTATCAAAGATGCCTCCTGTGTGGTACCATTATTAACAGCCACACCGCCTGCTGTAACGCTACCCAATGAACTGTCATACTGAATGGTAACATTAGACGATTCAGCTGCTACCGCTAACTGAAAATTTTCAAGTGTTAGGGTAGCTGTATTGCTGGAAAGAGCCCGTTTTCCTTTGATTGACATCGTAATAGTTGCTCCAGCATCAAGCACAGCAGAACGAGTTCCGCTTGCAGATGACTCACTAAAGCTTGAATAATTTGATGCAGAATAATCAAAGGATATAGTTGCAGTAGAACCGCTATTATTTTTAATCGTGATTGTGTTCGTAGTCTGACTTAACAATCCACCTTTTGCTTTTACTGTTACAGTACCACCGGACTCACTCATATTCGTCGCGGTATCTTCAATAGAAACTCGACCGTCCAACACAGTAACAGTTGTGGCCGCTAACGAGTAAGTAATGGTCAGTGCAAGCAAAGCAATAATGGCACATACAGCGAAAAAAAACTTTAGATTATTACGAAAACGCATTATGCTTTTCACCCCCATTAAAATATTATTACTTTCTCTTTTGGAGTCATTCGACTCGCTCTTTTATGCCTGGGTGTCCGGGATAGCAGAAACAACACCATCCGCAGTGATAAATATTACAATAGAGCCTTCCGGGACATCTGCAAGAGCAGAAAGGTCAATGCCGCTAGCTGCTACTTTTACTGCATTTGCATAATTATTGATCTGTGCTGCAACAGAATCAGAAGCGTAGAGTTGTTTGTTTGTTAAAGAATCCTTATCAGTATAGGTACCGGATACAGCGCTTACAGCGTCCATCATCTCCACAAATGCTGCTGCATCGCGGTTCGATTCATCACCATTGGCACTCACATATGCCTGATATTCCGCATAGCCATCCAAATCTTCTAAAGCCGTATCAACGTCCTCTGCATCTTCCCATCCCGAAAGAACATCGTAACTCAAGTTTTGCAGATAATCATCCATGGAAGCCAATGCTTCTTTAGCATCCTCATCATCAGGATTATTGACAGAATAAGCATACACATTCGCGTAAGTCGCACACAAATATGTCATGGGACTATCCGAGCTCTCAGCCATCATGCCAGCAAACTGACCCACCAACAGATTGGAAAGCGCAGTCGAGTACTCTTCAGTACCGGGCGTCAAATTAAGGCCTTGCATAGTAGTAACCAAGGTATTGTCGTCACCGAACAGAGTAGCCAAACGTTCATCAATCGCGCTAGCATCAGAACCCTGGATAACATCACCAACAATACCCGTCAAGTTTGTTACAGTATTCATCATGCCATCGGGGGTAGCAGTAGTCAAGAAGGTAGAATTAGCCACGTTCTCGAGCGCATCGGCATCCATTTCTGCCACAACAGCCAACAACCCATCGTCAGTCCACTCGCCATACGCAAGTTTGAGTTCACTTGCCCAATCTTCACCGTAGGTAGCAATCAGAACATCGGTTACAAAGCCTTCAGTAGCCTGTGCACCGGTGGGGGTCAGGATAACATAACCCGCGGTTACATCATTGGGGGTGCTCTGTGCGTGCAGTTCCAATGCGTATTCAATATCGCCAACCATCTGCTTATCAGACGCCTGCTGCGCCTTAGGGATATACATGCTGAAGCCAACGACGGCTACAGCTGCCAGTATTGCCATGATCGCGATTACGACTATGAGCTCAACCAGCGAAAAACCTTTGTTGTTGTTTTTCATGATAAATTTCTCCTTAAAAAATAAATATAAAATGTAAAAATAGCTTGTTTGTGTTATTTCAAGCAATATTTTTCAAATGGGTATAAACGCAGTAAAAACCCAAACGGGAATCCCGTCGGGTTTTTTACTGTTTCCGTGGGAATCCGAGATACGCTATGTATGGATTCTCGGGGGATGTAGGTTAATAATTAGTGATTAATTATGCGCCAAAGCTCCAAGCCTTATCGGTAGTGCTGTAAGTCCAAGTACCAGCTTCCTTTTCAGACTTAAAGGTGTAAGTCCAGTCCATAGCCTTGATGACATCATCTGCTGCTGCCTTGATCTTATCGTCAGTGCATACAACTTTTTCTTCCTCACCATCGATCTTCACGTTGATGGTTACGTCAACTTCACCGACTTTGTAAGTAACAGTATCAACAACACCGCCAGCTACCAAAGTAACTTCTACATCGGTTACATCTTCGCCAAAAATGGTGTTAGCCAGTTCAGCTGCATACTTCACATCATTCACAAACTGCTCATCAGAAGCAACGTTTGCCTTGTTGATAAAGGTTGCAAAAGTAGGAATTGCAACTGCTGCGAGGATTGCCATGATGGCAATGACTACAATGAGTTCGACGAGCGAAAAGCCCTTGTTGTTTTTCATTTTGAAAAATCTCCTTTAAAAAATAATTTTGTTTTTCTCAGTCACATAATGGGAGTTATGTTGCATAACGATCCCATTTTGCCCTTGAGTGTGCCTTATTATAGCATTGGCGGAAAAAGAAAGTCAATAGTACTTGCACAAAACGCACATTTTTATACATGAACAGACAATAAATGAGCATGACAAAACAACCTTTCGCAACGGCTTTTTTTGTACCGCTGCGAAAGGCTTTTGTCATGTTATTTTTTTCACATCATTTAGGCAAAAGACACACAAAAGCAAGAGTATGTACTTGGCTCTGCAACATAACTCCCATTATGTCACTCATTCCGATGCGCTGTGCATCGGTTTTTTATTTTCACATCTGCGTTTTTTATAGGATCAGGTGCATTTTTTGCATCTTTTGCAGGTGTTCTTTGCCGGTTGTGACGATATAGATGCGCGTGGTATCAATGCTTGCGTGCCCCAGAATGTCCGCAAGCTTGGCAATGTCCTTCTCCATGCTGTAAAAGATGCGTGCAAACAAATGCCGCAGATTGTGTGGGAACACCTTGCTTGGCTGCACGTTTGCTTGCCTGCACAAGGCTTTCATCAAACGCCACACGGCGTTTCGGCTGATCGGCTTGCCGCTCCTTGTCAGAAAAATGCTCCCCGCGCAAATTTTCTGCGCTTTTGCATACCGCGCAAGCTTTTTCCGCAGTGCCGCAACCAACAAAATGCGTCGGTTTTTGCCCTTGCAATTCACTATTGCCTCTCCCCTTTGCACCGCCTCAACCGTGATATATTGCAGCTCGCTGACGCGTATGCCCGTGCCGCAGATGGTCTGCAAAATCAGGCAAAGCCGCTCGTCGCGGCGTTTACTTGCAGCGGCAACCAGGCGGTAATACTCCTCGCGCGTCAGCTCCTTTTGCTCCTCGCAAAAGATTTGCCTTTGCACGACAAAGCGTTTGACCGCAAGCTCACCTGCCCCGCAAAAATGCAAAAACGCATTGAGCGCGGCAAGCATGGAATTTGCGCTCGCTACCGCGTAATGCTTGCCAAGATGCGCCTTGTAGTCAAGCACAAGCTGCTTGTCCGGCACACGATCCCCCGCAAACGCGCAAAACGCGCCCACGTCGCGCACGTATTTCTCCACGGTTGCCGCGCTTTTTTCATTCTCTCTCAGATATGCCGCAAATGCTTGCACCTGCTCATAATTCGGTATGCTTTTTTCCACGTTTTTTCCCTCCGCACATGCTTTTTTCTTATATTTTACCAAATTATCGCGGGCAATTCACACATTCCGCAATCATTTCGGATTTTGATCGTTTTTGTGTGATCCGTCGGGCAAAAAAACGCAACGGGATACCGTGATGACGTATATATAATTCTTATATAATTAATGAAGAAAAAGAGCACCCCAAAAACGTTTTCGGATGCTCTCTTCTCTGTTTTTTGCGCGCAGGCGAACGGAATTTTGCCGCATTCCGTCGCGCTTCCCTTAATATTAGTCTATTTTTCGTTGTTTTTGTAACTATTTGTTTTGTTTTGCGTAAAGCAGCGTTATTATGACGAACAGAACGCCCCCGATTGCTCGGGGGCGTTTGTCATTTTAAACAATTCTACCTTATTATATTTGTATATTAATAGTAGTGACATATTTTGTCAAAAGTGTTATAAGGACTTAGAATGGATATTTATTATCAGTCGACGTTTTTGACATCATTTGACCAAAATACCGAGGAAGGTTACGGTAAGAATATGGCATTAATCAAATGCAAAATGTGCGGTGGCGACCTTGAAATAGCCGAGGGCGTTACCATCGCAGAATGCGAATACTGCGGTACCAAGCAGACGGTACCCAAGGCTATGGATGATAATCTGCAAAACTTGTTCAATCGCGCAAACACCTTGCGTATCAAAAGCGAGTTTGATAAGGCAGAAAAACTCTATGAGCGCATCATTCAGGCTGATTCCACGCAATCCGATGCGTACTGGGGCTTAATCCTCTGCAAGTACGGCATTGAATACGTGGACGACCCCAAGACCTATAAGAAAATTCCCACCTGCCACAGAGCCTCCTATGATTCTATCATTGCCGACGACGATTACAAATCGGCAATGGAACATGCCGACGTGAGTCAGCGTATTCTTTACGAGGAGCAGGCTAAGGAGATCGACAGAATCCAAAAAGAGATTCTCGCCCTTGCGCAAAAAGAAGAAACCTACGACGTGTTCATCTGTTACAAAGAGACGGATGCAAACGGAAAAAGAACGCAGGACAGCGTGATTGCGAACGATATCTACTACCAGCTCACGCAAGAGGGATTCAAGGTATTCTATGCGGCAGTTACGCTTGAAGGCAAGCTCGGCTCTGCGTACGAGCCTATTATCTTCGCGGCGCTCAATTGGGCAAAGGTTATGCTGGTCATCAGTACAAAGCCTGAATACTTCAACGCAGTTTGGGTCAAGAACGAGTGGTCAAGATTTTTGAAAATCATCAAGAAAGACCGCTCCAAGTTACTGATCCCCTGCTATCGCGACATGGACGCTTACGAGCTCCCCGAAGAGTTTGCGCACCTGCAGGCGCAGGATATGGCAAAAATTGGCTTTATCAACGATATCGTCCGCGGTATCAAAAAGGTCATCAAAAAGGATGAGCCTGAGCCGCAGACTGTTGTGCAAAAGACTGTTGTACAAGAGACTATTGCAGCAAACACAAACATCACCCCGCTTTTGAAGAGAGCCTATATATTCCTTGAGGACGGCAAATGGCAGGAAGCTGACGAGTATTGCGAAAAAGTGCTTGACATGGATCCGGAAAATGCGCTGGCTTATCTTGGCATTTTCATGTCATCTTATCGAATCATAACCACCGGCCGCGCCGGTGGTTTGCACAAGCCCCCCTGGGGCATGTCACAGGCTGAGCCTATAGGCTCGTCGAAAAGTCTGCCAACCGCGCGACTTTCACAGGCATGCCCCTAAAGGGGCTCTATTTATTTGC
>JAZSIF010000050.1:0-12238 GCA_045533675.1 Eubacteriales bacterium
CGAGACCTACATCGGCAACCTGGTGCAAGGCAAGTATGAGAGCATTTCATACAAGACTTCAATCAACCGCCCACGCCCCAAGGAGCAATGGTTTCGGGTGGAAGGCACACACGAGCCAATCATTGACCGCGCCCTGTGGGAAAGAGGGCAAAAGATGATTGCCGAGAGAGCAAAGCCGTTTAAAGTCGGAACGATCGGTCTTTTTGCCAAGAAGGTGCGGTGCGCGTCCTGCGGATACGTGATGCGCTCATCAAAATCGGGTGGCAGACATTTCCTGCAATGCCCCAGCCGACACTACGCCAAGGGAGCTTGCGAGGGTGCGTTTATTTCGGTGGATAGGCTTGAACGAATGGTCATTGCGGAGCTTCGACGGATCAATGCAGAATATCTTGACATGGACGAGTTGGAACGCAAGGTGCAATTTAACGCCGATCTTTTAGAGCAAAAGCAAGAAATTGAAGCCGAAATTTCGACCTATCAAGGCAAGATCAATCAATTTTCCAAAGGCGTGCGTGATCTCTATCTTGACAAGGTCAAGGGGCTGATTTGCGAAGCGGACTTCATAGAACTGTCGAAAGAGTTCACCTCGCAAAAGGAGCGACTGGAAGCGCAGGTACTCGAATGTCAAAAGCAAATTGCCGAGATCGAGGTCAAAATCGCCGTGGGCGACAACCGCCGTGAGCTGATTGAAAAATACGTCACAGTAGAACATCTGACACGCGAAATGGTGGAGATTTTGATCGACAAAATTATGGTCGGAAAGCGCATTCCGGGGACACGAAACGTACCCATCGAAATTCACTGGAATTTCTGAAAAATCAGCAACTTCAAAAGTACCGAAACCCTTGAAACATAAGGATTTTTCGCGTTTTTTGAAAGACCAAAAACATTGCGAATACGTGATAGTAACAGAGCAAAAGGCGCGCGTGACCTACGACAACATTCTGCGCCTTGCCGACGACCCCGACGTCAAGGATGCCATCCGCTTCTTACGCCAGCGCGAGCTTGTGCACTACCAGCGCTTCGCAGAAGCACTCAATAAGACGCGCGAGCGCTTGGACAGCAAGAATTATTACGCATATAACCCCGCGTTCGATAAGTAAGCGCAAACGCGCATAAAAGGCGCGGCAATGCATGCCGGGCAAGATTGCAACGCAAATGATAACCATACCGTAGCGTGAACTGTGTCAAGAGCGAAAACACGAACCGCTGCGAAAACCATAAGGCGAATGGCAACACAAGCTGTAATCAGCCTTCAAATATAAAAGCAAACGCCCCCGTTTGATCGGAGGCGTTTGTCAATTTTTAGTCTTGTTTCTGTGCGCGGAAATACTTGATGACCAAGAACACGACCAGCGCAAGGCAAGCAACGCCAAGCACTGCAAGTCCCGCAATGATCGCGGGCATCGGCAAGCCGCCCGCAGGCTCTGTGGACTGCGTCTCGCTCTCCGAGGGCTGCTCGGTCGTCATCTCCGTTGTCTGCTGCTCCATGGGATCGGTGGTCTGCTCACCCGGCTCGGTGGTCGCATCCTCGCTGACCGACTCCTCGGGAGTCGTCCCCTCGGACGTGCCATCGGTTGCCCCTTCGGTCGTCCCCTCACCCGACTCCGACCCTGCAGGGTCGGTTGCGTCGGTTGCTGGATCATTTTCTTCGTTCTGCGGAGGATCTTCGAAATCGTCCCAGTCGCCAACGTACCAGTCGTCGTCAGCGCATACAGTCAAGGTAAATGCACATAACAATGCGAAAACCATCAAAATATATCGAAAACTTCTCATAATCTACCTCATCCTACCGGAACGACCGGCATGCCGTCCTGATTGATAATATTTACGTGTCCGCAAACGCGGCATTCATAGTACGAGTATCCATTCTGCTGCGCATCCGGTGTATCGGGATAATCATGTTCTCCCGTCTCTGCCAGTTGCTCACCGCAATCCGCACAATATTGCACATGTTGGCAGTCAGCACCGTCCGGCACGTGCTCGTGCTGCGTACTTTCCTGCTCGTGATTCACTTTTGACTGACATGCGCAAAGGAAAAGCGCACACAGCAGCAATGCTGCACCAATTCTTTTCATCGATTAACCCATGGGCACCAGCGGCACGTTGTTGGGTCCGGAGACCTCATAACCACCGCATCTGTCACAGTACTTGACCACAAAGCCGCTGCCGGCATTATGCTCGCTGTAGTTGTGACCCAGTGCGTCGAGGATGTTTTCTTCGATCACATGCTTGCAGTCCTCACATTTTGTTCTTTTCAACCCTGTCTTTTCACACGTCGGCTCTTTTATGACTTGGGTTTTTGTGTTGCTGTGAGAACACCCGTCCGGCAACGGAGGGCCGTCATTCTCTTCGTCCTCTTCCTCGGTAACTTCCTCATTGGTTATTTGGTTATAGAACTCCCAATTGCCTACTGCATTGTAAATCTCTTCAATGATGGCGCGGTATTCAGGATCGTCGTAAGTGTATCTTTTGACTTCTCCGGTGCTGCGGTCCTTGATCCAAAGCTTGATATCCTCGGGACCGTCAACAATTTGCGAAACCTCTATACGAACCAGCTCGTACTGATGCTCTGTCGCGGAAAGCGTAGCAAAATACGTTACGTTAGACAGATATTGACTGTCGTTGGATTCATGGGCCTTTTCGATATATATGCTGAAGCTCACCACGGCAACTGCTGCCAGGATAGCCATGATAGCAATTACCACAATCAGTTCAACTAAAGAAAAACCTTTGTTATTTCTCATAATATTCCTCTTCACTAATCGGGGCTGTTGACGGGCAACAGCCCCTTTTGTTGCCTTGACAGGCTGCGTAATCAGATGATAAACGCTTGTTAATTCTTCTTACCGTTCTCAGCGAACATTGCAACGGTACGCAGATTGTCCCACAGATACAGTTTCTTCAGATCCTCTTCGGTGAACTCGACCTTCTCGAGCATTTCATCAATCTGACCGTTCAGATACGTGACGACGCCATACTTGACCGTCTGCGAATATGCGTGATGCTCTACGGTTTCACCGTTTTCCCCAACAGTGGTATACTTTACGTATATCGTTGCATATCTCACAGCCATCTCGCTGGCAGGTACGTCTTCAATCTCGAATACGTCATATTCCTTTGTTGTATTGTCTTCTGCGGGCACAGGCACTTTGGAAGTCTTATCATAACTCGTGCCGGTCTTGCCATCCCACGGTTTCGTTCTGTCAAGAGCATTCTCTTCGTCCGTCAAAATCAGACGGAAGTCAGTGCGCTGTGCACCATCGGGAAGATTGAGCTCAAAGCCGTAAAGCAGTGCGTAAGTCTGGCTCATTTTAACGCTTGCACCGGAAATTCTGGCAATCGGAATCTTATTACCCTCTGCGTCGGTCAGATAGTCCGCTGTTCCGGAATATTCGGGTGCGGTTGCAATCGTACCGAGCACTTCAACATCCTCTGCTTTGTCTTTCCAGTTCGGGTCAAATGCAGTCAGACTGTCTGCATTATCACTGCCCATCGTCTGGAGTACAGCACCGTATGCCATAGTGGCATTGATCAGCGTCTGCGCAGCCTGACCGGAGTATCCACCCTCGATCATCTGATTCAATGCATTCGAATATGCCGTCAGGTGTACACCGATGGTCTTTTCCCATACAGTGTTGCCACCTTCCTTGTAAGAAATCTTGATTTGCAGGCTCTGATCATTCATTTGCGCAGCAGTCAACGGAATCTGATAATGATACATGTCAAGATTGCCAACCTGTTCGCGCTTGATATCAAGGCAGTTTTCTTCCGTTGCATCAACCTGCTCAAACGTATGACTCATGCCGGGCTCTACACGAACAAAGACAGACAAGGTCAGGAAAATATCGTCCTCGGAGTCTGTATTGTTCTGGTATTGCATACTCATCATGATCGCATTGGGATCCAGACCGCTGACATGATAGCCACCTTCTACGTAAATGGTATCCCAATTATTTGCTGCAGGATCAGTCTTAATCAACGAATCCAGATCGCTTACCTTCATGGTGGCTCCGGGCTCAAGTGCCTGCCCATCTACCTTCCAATCGTACGCATAGGTAAAGAAGTTGGAAGTAAATTGGGGAACGATAAAGGTCTCGTCGTATCCATAGAAGTATACACCGGGCAGAACGATATCGTCGCCTCCCGTACCGCCCTGGAATACAATTCTGAACGTACGGGGTGCCTTTTCGTTGGTCGCATCGCAAGCCGAGCACTTCTTCCACTTGTATTGCTTATCACAATCAATCACGGAATAATCGTGCTTGTTGGTTGCGGGGATAACCTTGGTCGTCTTATCGCTGCAACGCGTGCAAGTTCCGGTTTCCTCACCCGCATTCGCGCAAGTCGCCTTGGTCGTTACAACGTATGTATAATCGTGACCCTTGGCGGGAATGATCTGCTGCGTGACAGTCACAACACCGCAAACGCTGCACTTCTTGCCCACGGTCAAGCCGGTTTCGGTGCAGGTAGCTTCTTTTGCCTCGGCATAAACCACCTCCTCGGTGTGACCAAGTGCAGCAACGACTTCCTGCGCAACAAGCTCCTCATCACATACAGAGCAGTGCTTGCCTTCGGTCAAACCGGTTTCGGTACAAGTGGGCGCTTTGGCATCATCGGTAACTTCAGAGTGTCCAAGTGCCGGGATTTCCTCTTGCGCAACAAGCGTTTCACCGCACACTGAGCAATGTTTCTCATCGGACAAGCCGGTCTCGGTACATGTCGCAGCATAGCCCTTGTCAATCACCTCAGTGTGTCCCTTAGCAGACACCACAGTCTGCGCAACAAGCACTTCACTGCATACGGAGCAATGCTTTCCCTCAGTCAAGCCGGTCTCGGTACAGGTGGGTGCCTTAGCGGCATCGATCACCTCGGTGTGTCCAAGAGCGGCAACCTCTTCCTGCGCAACAAGCACATCTCCGCAAGCGGAACAATGCTTACCCTCGGTCAAGCCGGTCGCCGTACAAGTAGCCTCAACAGCTTCATCAATCACCTCGGTGTGTCCCAAAGCAGCAGTTTCATCACCTTGATAGTTGTGACCGCAGTGAGAGCAGGTATACGTAGTATAACCCTTATCTGTACAAGTCGGTGCAGTTACTTTGGTTGTGTAATCATGAGCACAACCAAAGTTGCATATATCGCAAATAATATCATCGCCCCAATTGTGACCTTCTTGCTCCACAGTCACCGTGCCACAGCAACTATATTTCTGAGAATGGTAATCAGCATCAACCGAAACCCAAACAAGCGTGCCCTCATGGTTATCGGAATCAATCGCAGTTTCTGTCTGCGCAACGAGAACCTCGTTACATACAGAACAATGCTTCCCTTCGGTCAGACCGGTAGCTTTACAAGTTGCCGCAACCGCTGCGTCAACTACCTCAGTATGCCCCAGCTTCTCCACCGTCACCGTCTCGCGGCTGGTTTCCTCGCCGCAAACGGAGCATTTGGTCACGCTCTCGTACGAACCGTCCTCGGTACAGGTGGGGGCAACGCTGTTTTCTTTTGCAGCCTCGCCGTCGGTATGCCCAAGCGCATCTACCGTGATCGTCTCGCGGCTGACCTCAGCCTCGCAAACGGTGCAGTAAATGACGCTGTCGTAATGACCGTCTTCAGTACAAGTAGGAGCTACGTTGTTCTCCACAACAGCCTCACCATTCTTGTGTCCGAGCGCAGGCACGATCTTCTGCTCCGTTTGCCATTTACCGCAGCCTTCTCTATTACACCGGGAGCCTTCGGTCAAGCCCGTTGCAGTACAGGTGGGCGCAACAGCGTCAACCTTGACGTAGTTGTGATTCTGTGCAGAAACATAATCGTCATTTTTGGTCGCTCCACAGCCTGCTACCAGACAGGTGTAAGTCGTGTATCCTTCAGCCTCACAAGTAGGCGCGGTTACTTTTGTATCAGAACGACCGTCCGCATCAACGAAAACGTGCCCACGCGCTTCGGTCCGATCATCAACATAAGAATCCTCGCATCCCTCGCGCTGGCAAGTATACGTCGTATACCCTCCTGCCGTACAGGTCGGAGCGGTGACAACGGATTTGTAATCATGCCCAAGCTTTTCAATCGTAACTTCCTTGGTCTGAACCTTTGCCCATTCCTCGGTGAAGGTTGCGGTATAAGTCATCTTGCCGGCTTCGGTACAAGTAGGAGCCTTGGTCTGCTCGGATGTGACCGTCGCAGTCACAGTTTCTGTAGCAGGGCCACTTTCACCACCGCAGCCCTCGCGCTGACAGGTGCGCGTGGCGGTGCAGCTTGTGTAATCATCATTCCACTTATACACAACCTCGCCCCAGTCGTGTCCGAGAGCTTTTCCGCTCTCATTCTCGCTCTCAAAAGTTTGTGTTCCCTTTGCACCGCAAGAACAACTGTAGTAATACGTAGCATTTGCGGTACACGTTGCAGAGCTTGCCAAGTACTTGTCATCCTCTACTTTTTGGTTATACAAGCACTCCTCGGGTTCGATCTCATAGTAAGCGCATTCGGTACACTGTTTCCAGTGCAATGATGCATCATTGCTCCACTCCAAAGTATGCTCAACCTTTTCTGTGCAGCATTCGCCGCAGTCAAGGCAATTGCGCCAGTGATATTCTGTATCTCCACCCCATTGGGTTACATCCGCCTGACAAGAGGTTACCCCTGCGCGTCCGCAAAAATCGCACACGTGATTCTCATCGTTTCCTACGTCAGAGCATGTTACAGGATTTGTTTCATCACCGCAAACGGAGCATACCTGCTTATGTTGGTTATCACCGACCTGCTCGTATGCGTAGCTGTGCTCACCCGTTGCCGAATTTTCATCTACAACTGTTTGAGTTTGCGTCTTTGCAGTTACCCATTCTTCGGTAAAGACCGCGGTATATACGGTATAACCGTCAACACCGCAAGTTGCAGGAGTGGTTTGGAAAGTAATATTTTCTACGGTCTCAGATTCGCTGCAGCCTCGGCTACAGGTTCTGGTCGCAGTGCAGCTTGTGTGATCATCATTCCATGTGTAAGTGATTTCGCCCCAAACATGACCAAGCGCAGGAGTTTTCCAATTCTCGGGAAGTTCGGTTCTATTCAAATCGGCGAAGAGCTTACCGCAGTTCGTGCACTTGTAATGCAGAATCCAACCATCTTCGGTACAAGTAGCCGTTTCAGAATTGACTTCCTGCACACTGGAGTGCTCGCATCCATGCTTACAAGCTGTACACTCAGTACCTACATATGTGTGATCCTCCAAACTCTCCTGATTTATAGCACCACAGTTTTTGCATGCATATCCGTGTTGCTTATCATCATACTCCACATACTCGGAGGTATTGTAATCGTGCTCCAGCGCAGCGATTTCTTCACCGCCCGTGGTGTGTCCGCAGCCGTTTGCACAAGTGTATACGGCTTCCTTGCCGGCTACTCCGCACTTAGGAGCAACCTCTTCCGCAGTCAGCTGCATATCGTGCTCCAGCGCAGCGATTTCTTCACCGCCCGTAGTATGTCCGCAGCCGCGTGAACAAGTGTATACGGCTTCCTTACCGGCTACTCCGCATTTGGGCTCAACCTTTGCAGCGGTCTGCTTCATGTCGTGACTCAATGCTGCTACTTCATCTTTGGTATATGTTTCCTGGCAATGAATACATGTAAAGGTTGTATACCCCTTCTCCGTACAAGTCGGAGGAGTTACTACACCGGTATTTTCACCGCTTTCATGATCAACCTTTTCAATAGTTGAAGTTTCAGTATGTCCACACGTGGAACACGTACTTACCTTAGAACCTGCCTGTGAGCAAGTAGGGTTGGTGGTTATTGGCTCTCCATAAGCATGGTTAGTGCATACCCACCTGCCGTTGGTGTAGGTGTAGGTATTATTGCCACCCTTGGCAGTTTCGAGGTAAGTGCCATCAGTGTTTTTCAGCTTAGGAGATACCACCGGGATAGCAACAGCAGCATAACTATCGCTACCATTTTGCGTCACTTGATAAGTGTTTGTTGCAGTTTGAGAGGACATAGTAACAACACCCCCGCCAGTGGTTGAAATCGCTACATCACCTTCAGTTGTATACAAGCCTCCCTTTGACGCATCAAAATTGCCATCAACAATAAGTTGAGCATCAATCAAGTCCTTTTCAGTGCGCGTATATGTTCGAGTAGGCGAATAATTAGCCGCAACAAACTTTACATTAGTTGAGCTACAATAGCCACCCCAACTGTCCGAATCATATATATAGATACTCTTGCCGGAGTTCAATGTAACATTGGCTCCATTTTCAACATAAACGATACTTCCGGGCAACATCGCCAAATCCTGAGACACAGTAATATTACTATCACTCTTTATGTTAAATGTCATATTGCCATTCAGCGGAAGTACATAATCACTAGAGTTTATTCTTTTTGTACCAAATAAGCTCAACTTTAGATTTATTTGCAGATTGCTAAACGATGCATTACCCTGTATGTCATAAATCATTCGATCGGAGCTTGGTTCATATTGCCTGGTAATATACCCCGAGGTCAATCTAACAAAGCCCTCATCAGATCCGCCGATAAAGGTTGGGGACAGAGTTTGAACGCCTACCAGAGTCACTGTCACCGAAGAACTCAGTATTTCTTTGGCACCTGCATACAAAGTCATTGGAACTTCAACGTTTTGAATATAATACTGAGAAAATAAAAATACTTTTTGATCGTTTTCCAACATACTTAAGGAAATTGAACCTCCGCGCCAGTCGCGTATCTCAAAATCCTCATATACAGTACCTTCTGCCAAAACATCAACTGTACCATTTCCGATGATATATCCCCATGCATACAAATTCGCACCGCCATTGACGGTGATATTACTTCCCGTTGACATATCAATATAACCCAAAGGACCACTCGGCCCTCCGTTCGGGTTTTTCGTTCCATGCTTACCTGCAACACAAATAGCACCATCGACTACTATTTTAGAGTTTGTAGCCATATTCAGTTTACGATATACTGAAGGAGACGAATATGTGCTATCTCCAGCATTACCGGGGTTAGTGGTGTATACTGTGTTTGCACTATCGCAAGGGATCAAAAGGGTTACGCCGGACGGAATAGTATACTCTCCTGCAGGAAGAGTACCATTTGCTATGAGAACCACTTTTTTTGACGAAGCAGTTGCTGCAAACGACGCGGCATCGTTCAAATCATTAAAGTAGTAGTTACCTACAGAAAACCAAGCTACGGACGAGGGAGATATAAACGCTGCGGATATAGTCATGTCCCGGGCAGTAGTTAGCGTATAGCTTGCGGATGTAGACAATAGTTCATGCGTGCTCGCATTCACCCAACCGAGAAAAGTATATCCACTATTTGGTGTTGCAACCAGCACAGCGCCATTAGTAGTGGAAACACCAACCGTATTTCCGCTCGGAACAGTTGCTCCCGCCACTGTAACAGAACCATTTGTGTAATTAAATGTCACATTAGCCGCATCAGGTGCTACGGTATAGGTGAAATTCGATAGTATTAATTGGGCTGTCTGATCTGTCCAAGCGGACTTACAAGAAAACGATATGGTATAAGATTCTCCCGCATTCAAATCTACCGATTTTGTTCCTGAACTAGAGGTTTCACTTATGCTCTCAAAATTGCTAAATGAATAATCAAATTCAATTATTGCAGTAGCATCCATATTATTGGTAATCGTTACAGTTGTAGTATTTGAAGAACGCTTCCCAGTTGCTGTCGCAGTGACGACATTATTCGTTACAGAAATACTTCCCTCATCGTACTTAGTGCCCCAAGATGAACCTTGCGTGAATGTACCAGTCACAGTAATTTGTTCATCCAGTACAGAGAGGGTTGTGTCTGCAAAAGCTGGGAATTTCAGGAGAGGCAGTATCAGAACGGTCAAGATAATCGTCAAGCATACATATCTCCAAGCATATGTTGTCTTCGTCAAAACTATAAAACCTCCTTTCCACGCCTATATAGAGAGTCTTTGCATTATCAATGCATATTTAGTTTCCAACAACCTGCTTCATAAGATCAGCAAGTTCCTCATCACTAAAGCCATTAAGCAATACATTTTGAGCGGCACCAGAGCCACTGGAAACTCCATCATTCACTACATTCATAGAAGCCAGATAACCATCAAGGTCTTTCTTAGCTTGAGGAGTAGTCAAGTATTCCTTAAAGTCAGCAGAGTCCAAAGTAGCATATACCTCAGTAAGACTCACATTCTCTATTGAGTCTGTTTTAGTGTAAGCGCTATACATTGCGAATGCCATTGCAGACTGCGCAAGTTGCTCTTCGGCATTCTCATTCGCCTTAATGGTGTCCTTCACATTGGTAGCGTTTAACACATCCCAAATGCCCTCGCTTGCTACTTCTGTTTTTTGTGCAGCATAAAGCACTGCGTTATTCGCTATCATTTCATTGTACTTCTCATCCAAAAAAGCATTATATTCATCATCGCTCATATCGCCTTGAGGGTACTGTGCCATCAAGATGTCGCCAATTTCTTGTTCGTTACTGACACCCAATCTTTCACAGAGAAACGCAATAGCTTCATCACTATAAGCCAAATTATGAAGAGTGGAGCCCTCTGAAGCCGAAGAAATCATGTCAGAAGCCATGTCAACCATTGTCAACAGATTATCAGTACCAATTTGTGCAAAAGCACTATCTTTGATTTTTTGAATATCAGTACTAGACAGCGTAATGGTAACACCGTTATATACAACTGAAATAGTATCACCATCAGCGGCTACAAACTCATGCTTTTCAGCATCAAACACGATGTTCTCAATCAGCTTAAACTCTTCCTCGGTCAAGTCGAAATGGGTTGCAAAAGAGGCTTCGATATCGTCATTGTCAGTGCCGTTCACCTTAACGTTGATAACGCGCTTATTGGTCTTGTCCCACTCTGCAGCGGTAACGTCCTTAATGTCAACGCCATTTTCTACGCAAGAAGCGTTGAAAATGTAGTTAATGTTGTGCAGAAGTTCTGCGTCCGAAGCTTCGTTTGCCTTTGTGATGAAGTGCGCGAAGGTCGGGATTGCAATAGCTGCCAGTATTGCCATGATCGCGATTACTACGATCAGCTCAACCAGCGAAAAACCTTTGTTGTTGTTTTTCATGATAAATTTCTCCTTAAAAATAAATATAAAATGTAAAAATAGCTTGTTTGTGTTATTTCAAGCAATATTTTTCAAATGGGTATAAACGCAGTAAAAACCCAAACGGGAGTCCCGTCGGGTTTTTACTGTTTCCGTGGGAATCCGAGATACTATATGTATGGATTCTCGGGGGGATGTAGTTTAATAGATGATTAGTTGGTACCCTCAACTACAGGATAGCCGGAAGCATACTTTGCAGACTTAAAGCTATAAGTCCAGTCCATGGTAGCAAGAACATCAGCAGCAGCATCTTCTACCTTATCAATCTTTGCTTCGGTAACAGTCTTGCCATCAACAGCTGCAGCAGTTGCCGCCTTAGTAGAGGTATCGATGGTTACCTTGACATCACCGACTGTATACTCTACAGCGGAAATAGTACCATTAGTAGCGGTAATCTTAGTCAGTGTTGCTTCTTCGTCAAAAATTGTGTTGGCAAGATCGACAGCATATTCGAGATCTGCTACATACTGCTCATCAGAAGCAACGTTTGCCTTGTTGATAAAGGTTGCGAAGGTGGGAATTGCAACTGCGGCGAGAATTGCCATAATTGCGATTACTACGATCAGTTCGACGAGCGAAAAGCCCTTGTTGTTTTTCATTTTGAAAAATCTCCTTGTTTAAAATTTTTTTGGATTTTATCCTGTTTACATTATACACAAAGAGAAAAAAAGTGCAAGACCCTTTGCACCAAGCGACAATTTCGTGGCACAAATAGCAAGATTTTCGTCAATTTTTCTTTTTTGGCAATGTATTTGCCCTTGAAACGCATGGGTTTGCGCGGTGTTGTTTTCTGCAAAGGCGTCAGCTTTGGCAAAGGAGCGGCTAAGCGGGAGCCCCACCACCGCCCGCGCGCAAGCACGCTCCGCGATCTGATTTGCTTGCAGATAACTCCTCATCCACCGCTACCGCGGTCCCCCTTCTCCCACAGGAGAAGGCTTATATAGATATCCGCAGCGGATAAGCAAGCAAGACGGATGCGCGTCGAAAAGCCTCCCCGCAAAGGGAGTTATTTGCGAGCAAATTTGCGCGAGGCGACGGTGGGGGTCCCATTTCACCAATGTCATTAAGTTAAGAAAACACGATGCGCCCCCGCCCCCAAGATC
>JAZSIF010000020.1:0-15821 GCA_045533675.1 Eubacteriales bacterium
CGACCTCCACGGTATGGCGATATCGCTTTCCCGACATCTTCCCCGCAAGGCTTTCTCTGAGACCTTCCAGCATCGCTTCAGTAATCATGCTTCCACCTCGTCCGTATATAGTCCATGCTCTCGAATGAATTTCTCCACCCCGGCGGGAACCATGGAAGAAATGTCTCTTCCCTCCTTAACAGCCCGTCGAATCTCGGTGGAGGACAGCGGGATGGGATCGGTCACGATCCGTCGGAACATAACGCCGTATTTCTGATAATATTCGGTGATCTTCGCCACCACACGGTTTCCAAGCAGCGCGTCGTTCTCACGGCGCACGTACACGGGGTAGCACATTTTGAGGATATCCTCAAAGCGATACCACTGATCAAAGGTCAGCACCATATCGGTGCCACACAGCAGAAACAGACGGGTATTCTCCCGTTGCAGCTCCTTCAGGGTATCGTAGGTATAGCTCTTTCCTCCTCGGCGAATCTCCGAGTCAGAGATAACGATGCCGTCCACACCCTCAAACGCAAGCTCGCACATCTTCAGTCGGAACATAGGGTCGTCCGATCGTTCGATCTGCTTGTGGGGGGGCAGGTAGGTGGGAATGATGAAGAGATAGTCTAACTTCATCTGCTCCATAAAAGCTTTCGCTGCCGCCACGTGTCCGTTGTGAACGGGCGCAAAGGTGCCCCCGTAAATACCCACTCGCAGCATATCCATTCCATTCATGCCTGTCATAGCTCAATTCTTTTGTGATTGACCGATTCGCGGTACAGAATAATCTTTCTTCCGACCACGCCGACCACATCAGAGTCGGTAGCCGCAGAAAGAGCGTCCGCCACCTCTCTGGGGGACTCCATACTATTTTCAAGGACACCGAGCTTGATCAGCTCTCTTGCCTCAAGGGCATCGGAAACGGTCTTGATCAGATTCTCTCCGATCCCGCCCTTTCCGATCTGCATAATGGTGGGAATGCCGTTGGCAAGTCCCCGAAGATAGGCTCTTTGTTTGGATGTAATCATAGAATTCCTCTTTATCTCGCTTCTCATGCGATTCTCTTTTTATTTTATTTCCTTTAATTGACGCAGTCTTTCTGCCAACAGCTCAATGGCACGTCCTCGGTGAGAGATGGCATTCTTCTCATCTCCGCTCATTTCCGAAAAGGTCTTGCCCGTAGGCTCATAGAGGAAGAGCGGGTCATAGCCAAAGCCACCCTCTCCCCGATATTCCTCCAAAATGACTCCTTCTGTCTCTCCTCGGAAGCAGCGATCTCCGTCGGGATCATGGGGATCAACGAGAGCAATGGTACAGACAAAGCTTGCCGATCGGTCGGATTTATTCTCCAGTTTTTTGAGAAGAAGCTCGTTGTTTGCACGGTCGTTTCCGTGTTCTCCCGCATAGCGGGCAGAATACACCCCCGGTTCGCCTCCCAGCGCCTTCACCGAAAGCCCCGAATCCTCTCCGACACTCAAATATCCGCTTTTTGCCGCCGCCCGTGCCTTAATGAAGGCATTTTCCTCGAAGGTCTCGCCATTCTCCTCAATCTCCCCGAAGATGCCCACCTCGTCGAGCGACAGAATTTCCACGCCGTCCACGTATTTGCCGAGGGTGGCTTGCCACTCCTCGATCTTGTGCTTGTTACGGGATGCCAATACAAGTTTCATCATGGTCTCCTTTATTTTACGGGCGATTCGCAAATCACCCCCTACGGATTCAATCGAGGCTTATTCAAACAGCGCCTTGACAAATTCCTCGTTGTCGAATTCCTGCATATCGTCGATTTTCTCGCCCACACCGATAAATTTCACGGGGATATCTAATTCCTTTTTAATGGAGATCACAATACCACCCTTGGCGGTTCCGTCCAATTTATTGAGAATCAGCCCCGTAATATCGGCAGCATTGCGAAACTCCTTAGCTTGCAGAATCGCATTCTGCCCCGTGGTAGCATCCAACACCAAAAGATTTTCTCTCGCGGCATCGGGAAGCTCCCGCTCAATCACACGATTGATCTTTGCCAGCTCGTTCATCAGGTTCTTTTTGTTATGCAACCGTCCCGCCGTATCAATGATCAGCAAGTCTGCCTGCCGTCTCTTGGCATAGCTGATGGCATCAAACACCACCGCCGCGGGGTCGCTTCCCTCGTTCTGGCGAACCAGCTCCGCGCCCGAACGCTCGCACCAAACTGCCAATTGGTCAATTGCCGCCGCACGGAACGTATCCGCCGCCGCTACGACCACCTTTTTTCCCTTGGAGATCAGGCGGTTGGAGATCTTACCGATCGAAGTGGTCTTTCCCGCTCCGTTGACACCGATCACGAGTACCACCGCGGGGGTAGTGGAGAGATTCAACTCTTCTCCCTCTCCGATCATGCCCTCAAGGATTCTCTTCAAGGCATCGATGACCTGCTCCTTTTCCTTTAAGCGTCCTTCCTTTACGTCGTCCCGAAGCTGTTCCATAATCTCCTCGGTAGCATTGACACCCACGTCGGACATGATGAGCAGTTCCTCCAGTTCATCCAACAGATCCTCATCCACTCTGACGAAGGCCTTCAGCACCTCGTCGATCTGTCCGAAGATCGCGTTCTTCGTTTTGGAAAGACCCGATTTTAATTTATCCAAAAATGCCATCCCAGTCATCTCCCTTTTTCTTAGAAATATCGTTGACGTCCAGCTCAAGCACCTTGGAAATTCCACGCTCGGGCATGGTCACGCCGTACAGACGGTTTGCCGCCTCCATGGTACCTCTGCGGTGGGTGATCAGAATAAACTGCGTTCCGCTGGCGTACCGCCTAATGTACTCCGAGAATCTGGCTACGTTCACCTCGTCCAGTGCCGCCTCAATCTCGTCGAGAATGCAGAAGGGCGTTGGGTTCACCTGCAGAATCGCGAAGAAGAGGGCGATAGCGATAAACGCCTGCTCCCCACCCGAAAGCTGAACCAGATTCTTGATGATCTTCCCGGGAGGCGCCGCCTTGATCTCGATACCGCTTTCCAGCACGTTATCGGGATCGGACAGGGTAATCTCGGCGGTACCGCCGCCGAAAAGCTCTCCGAACACCCGATTGAAATTCTCGTTGATCTGGTTAAAGGAGGAAATAAAGGCAGTCTCCATCTCTCCTTCCAACTGACGGATGATGCCCGTCAGGTCATCACGGGCAGCCTCAAGGTCCTTGATCTGTCCCGCCATATAATCATATCTTGTCTTGACCTCTTTGTATTTATTCACCGCGTCCAGGTCCACGTTTCCAAGGACTCTGAGCTTATTGCGGCACTCGGTCTGCTTTGCCGCCGCTTCCCCACGGGTCGTGGCATCCAATATAGGATACCCCAGTGCCATCGCATCCGAACGAGTCAGCTCATGCTCATCCCACAGGCGGGAGGAAAGCTTATCCTGCTCGGTACGAAGGTTGGAGAGACGGCTTTCGTGGCGGGTATACTCCTTGAAGATCAGCTCCTTTTGCTGAAGCTTTTCCTTCATTTTCCCATTGACGTCCGCCAGCTTCTTCTGGAATTCGGCGTTGCCCTCCTCTACCTTGGAGCGCTTCTCATTGAGCTGGTCCAGCATCTCAGAACCGATTCGATAACTTTCCCGATTCTCTGCCATAGCATGCTCGTACTCGGCGATCTTTTCTCTGAGTTCGGCAATCCGTCGCTCCTGCTCGTCTCTTGCGGAGAGGAAGGATTCCATCCGCCGGTCGGCTTCCAGTGCCAGTCTCTCCTCGGTCTCCATATCCTTGCGAAGTTCGTTGACAGCGATGATGACAGCGGTCACCCTCGCTTCCGCTTCTGCCTTGCGATCGAGAGCATCGTTTCTTCGCACGTCCATATCCGTCCGCGCGGCTCCAATCTCGCTGATCTGCGCGGAAAGCGCGGTCTGTCTTGCCAAAAGCTCACGGCGGTCCTCTTCATACCGCTCACCGGCACGAAGCAGGTCGTCATAGTCCGTGCGGAGCTTTTCGATCAGTGCCTCGTTGGCGTCCAGCTTGGCGCTCAACTGTTCAAATCTGACCTGCTCAGAGTCTCTCATCACCTTCATGAGACTGATCTTCTGCTCGATATTATCCTTTTCCTCTTCCTTGTCAGTGATCTCCTCACCTAAGCTTTTGAGAGCGGAGGATGCGGCAGTGATCTTTTTTTCCATCTGGGCGACATCTGCCTCCAGACGCTTAATCTCACCTGCTCTGCCGAGGATATTTCCATTTTGACGAACCGAGCCACCCGTAAAAGAACCGCCTACGTTGATCTGTTGTCCATCCAGGGTGACAGCACGCACACGGTAATGAAGGCTCTTCGCCATTGCCGTAGCATGATCGACGGTATCAAAAACAAGGGTTCTACCCAAGAGTCCCGAAAGGATCTGTGAGAATTTTTGATCCGAGCCCACCAATTCGTCGGCAACGGCAACGTAACCCTCGTAGCCCATTGCTTCCTTCATTTCGGGGGTCATGGTCTGCCCATGCATGGAGGTCAAAGGGAAGAAGGTAGCTCTGCCCGCTTCTGCCTTTTTCAGGGCGAACATAGCAGCTTTTGCCACACCTTCATCCTCTACCACAATGTGTTGGAGATTGGGACCGAGAGCGGTCTCAATGGCGGTAATGTATCGATCCTCCACATTGATAACCGTTGAGAGCGGTCCGTAAATTTTTCCGCAGGGAGCGCCAAATCGGTCGGTAATGGCTTTTTCGGCGTATTTCTTCATGATGAAACGAACAGCCCCCGAGTAGCCCTCAAACTGCTGTTCCATGGTCTTAAAGGTATCGATTCTCTGCTGAGCCGAATCACGGCGCAGACGCAAGGCGGTCAGCTCCTCGTTATCCTCGTGACGTTGGCGGTAAAGGTCCGCCAAATCGTTTCCAAGACGTTCGATTTCTTTCTCCGCCTCTGCGCTTGTCCGTTCATAGTCCTCCACGGTGGCACGGACCGAGGCACACTGTGCCTTCATCTCCTCGGATCGGTGTTCATACCCTTCGATCTCACGAAGAACGGCACTGTTTTTATCGGAATCGGTATTCTTGGTGTTTTCGATCATGGCAATGCGTGCGCCTACGCTTGCCAGCTCGGCTTCCAGCGCGCGAATATCCGACAGAGCATGATCCAAGTCAAAATCAAGCTGTTTCGCTTCCTCGGCGGCTGCATTCTGCTCTTTCCGCGCCGTCTCGCGCTCGGCCTCCCTTTCCTCTAACGACTGCTTCAAAGCGGACATTCTCAAAGCGCGCTCACGAGCGGAATTTCCCTCGGAAATCACCGATTTGTTTGCCGATTCTCTCGCCCCCTCGGCAGCGGCGATCATTTCGCTTGTATGCTGAACATTGGTCTCGGTGATTCTGTATTCGCTATCCAGCGTATGATTGATCTCGGTCTGCATCCGAATTTCACGAAGCAGATTTTCCGATTCGGTCTGGTTGGACTGAGAGATCTCGAAAAGCTTTTCGTTCTGCACCTCCAGGGCACGCACTGAATCGTCGGCGGTGCGCAGATCAAATTCCGCGTTACGGAAGTTTTCCTCACACTTGTTCAGATCCGAGCGAAGCTTCTCGGTATCGTAAAGCCAAAGCTGTACGTCCACTCTCTTTTTTGTCTCCAAAAGATCGAGTGCCTTCTTTGCCTTTTCCGCCTCCTTGGCAAGGGGCTCCACCTGAGCGGACACTTCGGCGAATACGTCGTTGATACGGGTCATATTGTCCTCGGTCGCCGCCAGACGGCGTTCGGTCTCGCTCTTTTTATGACGGTATTTGGCGATCCCCGAAGCATCCTCAAAAATGCTTCTTCTCTCATCACTTTTTCTGGAAATGATCTCGGCGATCTTTCCCTGTCCGATGATGGAATATCCGTCACGACCCACACCCGTGTTCATAAACATCTCATAGATGTCGCGCAAACGGACGGCTCGGCGGTTGATGTAATATTCGCTCTCTCCCGAACGGTAGTACCGACGGGTGACTGTTACCTCGTCATAGGGGCAGTCCAATCGTCCGAGCATTCCCGAGTTGTCAAAGGTAACCGATACCTCCGCATAGCCCATGGGGCGGCGGTTGTCGGCTCCTCCGAAGATAATGTCCTCCATTTTGGTTCCGCGAATGCTCTTAGAGGATACCTCTCCCAGTACCCAACGCATGGCATCGGAAATATTGGATTTTCCGCTTCCATTTGGTCCGACGATCACCGTAGCGCCTCCCTCAAAGGTCAGCTTCGTTTTATCGGGAAAGGACTTGAAGCCTTGAAGCTCCAGCGATTTCAAATACACGGCAGTTCTCCTTTCGGAAATAACTTTCTACAAAAATAGTTATAATACTCTAATATATAATTATATCGCAAAACCTTATTTTTTTCAAGATATTTTTGCGAAAAAAAGCCGCGATTCCGCACAAATATTATGCGGAATCGCGACAAATTTAAAAATCCTTATTTCCAATAATCGGTATCGTAAGGAAGGTCGATGTTTTTGGCGTAGAACACGGGAGATTTTCCCTCTTTTCTTTGCTTTTCATAATCCTTCAAGGCACGGAAGGCATACTTTCCGAGAATCACGATCACGGGAATATTGATCAGCGCCATGACACCCATGGTAACATCCGCGATATTCCAAAGCAGATCGGCGGAAAGTCCCGCTCCCACGAAGATCACAAGAGAAGCGATCACGTAACTTGTATAACGAACGGCACGGGTAGGCTCCCGCTTGCAAAGGAAGAAAAGACATTGATCCACGTAGTAAAGATTGCCAAGCAGTGTCGTAAAGGCAAAGAGGATCATGGCTGCAGTAATAAAGATTGGTCCCGCGGCACCGAGAGTCGCGGACAGCGATGCTTGCACGTAAGGCGCACCCGACAGCTCGGCAGAGGGTTCCACACCCGAACACATACACATAAATGCCGTTGCGGAGCAGACCAAAATGGTATCAAGGAACACCGAAAGGATCTGTACCAGTCCCTGCTGGATTGGGTGATCCACCTCAGCGGCGGCTGACGCGTTGGGTGCTGAGCCCACACCTGCCTCGTTGGAAAAAAGCCCTCTCTTGATTCCGTACATAACACAAGAGCCGCTAAACCCTCCGAAGATCGCCTTGAAGTCAAATGCCTCGGAAAAAATTCTTCCAAAAACAGACGGCAGACTGGTCACGTTCAACGCAACAATTACCAATGCGACCAAGACGTAAGCTAAGCCCATAAAGGGGACCAGTACACCCGTAACCTTGACCACTCTCTTGCCGCCGCCAAAGAGACAATATCCCACCAAAAGGGCGAGTACAAGACCGATGATCCAAGGCATCAAGTTGATTCCGTTTACCGATACCGTATCATAGAAGCCGTAGGTAGAAAAGGTGGACTGGAGATTATAGGATGCCAGCATATTGAATCCGAAGCCATAGGTTAAGATCAAAAAGATGGCAAACACGATCCCAAGCGTGCGGCTGTGCAATGCTGTCTCGATATAGTAAGCGGGACCTCCATAGCATCCGTTCTCGCCTTTTTTCTTAAAGATCTGCGCCAATGTGCTTTCGATCAAAGAGCTGGCCCCGCCAATGAGGGCAATTACCCACATCCAAAAGACCGAGCCAAAGCCACCAAGGCAAAGCGCGGTAGACACGCCGATGATGTTACCCGTACCCACACGGGATGCGGTGGAGACCATCAGCGCCTGAAAGGAGGAAACTCCCTTGCCGTCTTTCGGCTTTCCCTTCAGCGAACGAAATTGCTCGCCAAGCAGGCGGAACTGAGAGAATTTTGTTCGAATGGTGAACCAAAGCCCTGCCGCTACCAGCAGAATGATCAACACGTATCCGTACAGCGCGTCATTGATACTTGAAACGATCGAATCTAACATAAAAACCTCTTTCATAAAATTGCTGAGGATATTATACCATACTTTTCTACTTTTTTCAACTATTTTTGACGAAAGAATAACTTTCTCATATCACACACCATGTCGCGGATGAAATTTTTTATAAAAAGTGAAGAATGAAGAAGGAATAGGCAAATTTTCTGAACACAGTCGTGTACGAGATCTTTATGGGGAAAGTGATGGGATTCAAAACCCATACGTGCGGTTTTGTTTCGCTGCATGCCATTCTTCTTGTCGTCGCACACCCGTCGGAGCATTCAGCCGAGAAAAAGAAAGAACCGATGCGATTGCATCGGTTCTTTCTTTTTCTGGGGTGAGTGATGGGATTCGAACCCACGGCCTCCAGGGCCACAACCTGGCGCTATGACCAACTTAGCTACACCCACCGTATGGCGTGCCTTAAGGGATTCGAACCCCTGACCTACTGCTTAGAAGGCAGTTGCTCTATCCAACTGAGCTAAAGGCACAGACTGAACAAATGGCGCATTCAATGCGCCATTTGTATGGAGCGAGTGATGGGAATCGAACCCACGCGACCAGCTTGGAAGGCTGGGATTCTACCATTGAACTACACTCGCATATGCGTTTCAGAAAACTGCCCTAATATAATATCACAACTTTTTTAGTTTGTCAATAGTTTATTTGAAAATTTTTTAAAGTTTTTTAAATCTCTTGCGAAATAACGAATTCTATGATACAATGTTGGTATCCTAAAGAGGAAAAAGGACGGTACTATGAAAAACCATCGCCATACGTTATCTTATTTATTGACCCCCGATTACGTATTTCCTACCTTTCGGGAGGTAACACCCGAATTTCTCGCTTCCATCGGCATCCGCGCCTTAGTCATCGACATTGATAATACCCTTGCTCCCTACGAAGTGGATGAGCCCGATCAGGTAATTCAGGATTGGTTTGCCTCCCTGGAGGCAAACGGCATTAAAGCAGCGCTGATCTCCAACAACCACCCGCCCCGTGTAGAGCTCTTCAACCGCTCCTTGGGGCTTCCCGCCTATCCCGACAGTGGAAAGCCCGGAACGCAATCCATTCTCGACGCCATGCGAGTGATGGAAACCACCCCCGAGCACACCGCAGGTCTTGGTGACCAGCTTCTGACCGACACGTTGGCGGTCCATCGCTTGGATATGATTTCCATTATTGTCCCCCCAATTAAAGACAAAACCACTCTTTTCTTCCGCTTCAAGCGACTTCTCGAAAAGCCCTTCCTGCGGAGATACAGAAAAAAACAGGAGAAAAAGAATCATGCGTAGAATCGATCACCCCACCTTCGGTCCCGGAGGCAACAGCGAATCCTTTTACGAGGAGGGCATGAAAGCAACCATTCAAGCCCCCGGCTGGCTTTCCGCCCGTGGCTTGGATGCCTACGAATATCAAGCAGGCAACGGGCTTACCGCGGGAGAAGCCACTCTCCGAAAAATCGGCGAAAAGGCAAAGGAGCACGGCATTCTCATGTCCTTGCACACCCCGTATTTCATTTCTCTGTCGGGCGTGGACAAGGAAAAGAGACTGAAAAGCATCGATTATATTTCCCGTTCTCTTGCCGCCGCCGAGGCGCTGAATGCCGACACCATTGTGATCCACACGGGAAGCGCGGCAAAGATTACCCGCGAGGAAGCTATGGCGCTTGCCACCGATACCCTCGAAAAGAATTTAGAGGTCAACGGGGGAACGGACATTCGCATGGGTCTTGAGACCATGGGAAAGATCAATCAACTGGGCACGCTCGACGAGGTTCTGACGCTTTGCAAGATATCTCCTCTCTATCATCCCGTCGTGGATTTCGGTCATCTGAACGCCCGCCATCTTGGCAACTACTTCCCCAACGCAGACAGCTATCGGGCGATCTTTGACAGAATTGCCAACGTCCTCGGAGACGAATATGCCTACAATCTCCACTGCCACTTCTCAAAGATCGAATACACGAATGCGGGTGAGAAAAAGCATCTGACCTTTGAGGATCAGGTATTCGGTCCCCATTTCGAGCCCCTTGCCGAAGCGATCGTGCGCGAGGGTGTATGCCCCCGTATCATCTGCGAATCGGCGGGGACCATGGCAGAGGATGCCCTTTTTATGAAGGCAAGGTGGCAGAATGCCAAGGAGGCGATCAGATGACACACCTCGAACGACTAAGAGATGCTCTCGCCACCGTGGGAGCAGACGGTATTTTGATTTCCTCCGAGACCAATCAGCGGTATCTAACCGGTTTTCATTTTTCCGACGGCTATTTGCTCATTACCCCCGACGATGCCATTCTCCTGACCGACTCCCGCTACATAGAAGCGGCAAAGAGTACAGTCAAGGAATTTACATCTCTTTCGATTACGGGCGGCAAGAGCATGAGGAATACACTGGCAGGCTTGATTGCGGATCGAAGGATCAAGACGCTTGCCATTGAGGATGCCTCTCTTTCCTGTGCTGCGTGTCAATCATTCAGCGAAGCCCTTGAGGGGTGTACTCTGATTTCGGGAGGCTCAGCGATCCTCACCTCGCTTCGGAGCATAAAAACTGCCGACGAATTAGACCGCATGGCGCGAGCGCAAGCGATCACCGACGAAGCCTTTTCCCATATTTTAAGCTTTATTTCTCCCAACGTAACAGAGCAAGAGATCGCATTGGAGCTGGAATATTTCATGCGCCGCAGGGGTGCGGAGGCATGTGCCTTCTCTACTATTGCCGTATCGGGCTCCGCCTCCTCCCTGCCCCACGGAGTTCCCCGCCCCAAGCTTCTTGAGCGAGGATTTCTTACCATGGATTTCGGCGCCCGTGTAGACGGATATTGCTCGGATATGACCCGAACCGTCTGTATTGGACCCGCCACCGAGGAAATGAAGGTGGTTTACAACACCGTTCTTTCGGCTCAGCGAGCGGCACTTAGCTTTATTGCCGAGGGTGTATCCTGCCATGAGGCGGACTCCACCGCCCGCGGGATCATTAAACAGGCGGGATATGGAGCGTATTTCGGACACAGTCTCGGACACGGTGTAGGCATGCTGGTACATGAATCCCCCTCCCTCTCCCCAAAAGCCCCTGAGGATTCCCGCCTGAAACGGGGCAACGTGGTCACGGTAGAACCCGGCATTTATTTGGAGGGACGCTTCGGTTGCCGCATTGAGGATATGGTCGCCATTGACCTTGACGGTTCAGTACGGAATTTTACGAAAAGTCCCAAGGAACTCATCGAATTATAAATAGGAATACCGCCTCTGTCATACAACAGAAGCGGTATTTTTCGTTATTTGATTTCCTCAATGTTATAAGGCGTGGACTGATAAACGAAGTAGTTGAGCCAGTTGGAATACAGGAGATTGGCGCAGCTTCTCCAACGGACGATGGGTTCCTTCGTGTCATCATCACCCGGGAAATAATTTTTCGGAACGTCAATGGGAAGTCCCGCGTTTCTATCTCGAAAATACTCGTTTTTCAGGGTGTCCGCATCATATTCTGAGTGACCCGTGACAAAGATCTGCCTTCCCTTATCGGTGGCACAGACAAACACGCCCGCTTCCTCGGAGGAGCAAAGAATCTTCAACTCGGGGACGGCTTCAATATCCTCGCGGCGACATTCGGTATGACGGGAATGAGGCACCACGAAGGTATCGTCAAAGCCACGAAAGAGAATCGACCGCTTATGATCCAGCGTATGCTCAAACACGCCGAACATCTTCTTTTCCAGCGGATATTTCTTCACCCCGTAATGATAATAAAGTCCCGCCTGCGCGCCCCAGCATATATGAAAGGTACTGGTGACGTGGGTCTTGCTCCACTCCATGATCTCGCAAAGCTCCTCCCAATAGTCCACCTCTTCAAACTCCATCTGCTCCACAGGGGCACCTGTGATGATCATGCCATCGTACTTGTTGTTCTTGACCTCGTCAAAGGTCTTGTAGAACGCCAGCATATGCTCGGCGGAGGTATGGGTGGATTTATGGGTCGCCGTCTGCAAAAGCTCCAGCTCCACCTGCAGGGGAGTGTTTCCGATCAGACGGGCGATCTGAGTCTCGGTGACGATCTTTTGAGGCATCAGATTGAGCATCAGGATCTTCAAGGGACGAATGTCCTGCGTCATAGCGCGGGTCTCAGTCATCACAAAAATATTTTCATTCAGCAGTACCTGCGTGGCAGGCAACAGATTCGGTATTTTAATGGGCATACCGTTCCCTCCTCTTCTCTTTAATTCAGTGCGTCAAGCGCCTGCTTGATGTCGGCGATCAGGTCGTCGGCATTTTCAATTCCGCAGGAAAGACGGACCAGATCTCCCGAGATACCGCAAGCAATCAGCTCTTCCTCGTTCATCTGTCGGTGAGTGGCGCTTGCGGGATGCAGGCAGCAGGTTCTGGCGTCGGCAACGTGAGTCTCAATAGCGGCGATCTTCAAGTTACCCATGAATTTTTCCGCCATTTCTCTTCCACCCTTGACACCGAAGCTTACCACGCCGCAGGTACCGTTCGGCATATATTTCTTGGCGAGATCATAGTACTTATCTCCCTCAAGGCTCGGATATGTGACCCAAGAAATGCGGTCATCCGATTTAAGGAATTTGGCAACCGCCAGACCGTTCTCGCAATGTCTCTGCATTCTTACGTGAAGGCTCTCCAAGCCAAGGTTCAGAAGAAATGCGTTTTGGGGAGCTTGAATGGCGCCGAAATCACGCATGAGCTGTGCCGTTGCCTTGGTAATAAAGGCCCCCTCCAAGCCGAAGCGCTCGGTATAGGTCACGCCGTGATAGCTCTCGTCGGGCGTGCAAAGTCCCGGGAATTTTTCGGGGTACTTGGTCCAATCAAACTTACCCGAATCCACGATACATCCGCCCACAGCCGCGCCATGTCCGTCCATGTACTTGGTCGTAGAGTGGGTAACAATGTCGGCCCCCCACTCAAAGGGACGGCAATTTACGGGGGTAGCGAAGGTATTGTCGATAATCAGCGGTACGCCGTGAGCATGCGCCGCTTTGGCAAATCGCTCGATATCGAGCACGGTCAACGCGGGATTGGCGATGGTCTCACCGAATACAGCCTTAGTGTTTTCACGGAATGCCGCTGCCAGTTCCTCATCGGTACAGTCGGGAGAAACAAAGGTAAAGTCAATTCCCATTCTCTTGAGAGTTACAGAGAAAAGATTAAAGGTTCCGCCGTAAATGGTGGAGGATGCCACCACGTGGTCCCCGCAGGACGCAATATTAAAGATGGCAAAGAAGTTTGCCGCCTGACCCGAAGAGGTCAGCATTGCCGCCGTTCCGCCCTCCATGTCACAAATCTTCGCCGCCACGCTGTCGTTGGTGGGATTCTGCAAACGGGTGTAGAAATATCCGCTTGCCTCTAAGTCAAAAAGCTTGCCCATATCGGCGCTGGACGCATATTTAAAGGTCGTGCTCTGAATAATCGGGATCTGTCTGGGTTCACCGTTTCCGGGGGTGTAGCCTCCCTGCACACACTTCGTTTCGATTTTATAATTCGACATGATAAAACCTCCTGTGATTTCAAGCAATATTTCCTATATTATAGCACATCCTTTTCGCACATGCAACAAAAAACTTGAAATTTCACCAAGAAAAAAATTTATAAAATTTTGACTTGTGTTAAAAATTTATCTTTACAATCGAAAAAAAATGTGATATACTATATAAGTAAAAAATCTATAATCCCAAACACAAGGAGAAATCATTATGAGCCGCATGGTTGGTACCGTTTCCCGTGGCGTCCGCGCTCCCATTATCCGCAACGGAGATAATCTGGTTGACATTGTCACCGATTCCGTACTGGAGGCAGCCAAGGACGAGGGCTATGAAATCCGTGACAGAGATATTATTGCAATGACCGAGGCGATCGTTGCCCGCGCGCAGGGGAACTACGCAACGGTTGACGATATTGCCGCAGACGTTCGCGCAAAGTTTGGCGGTGAAACCGTAGGAGTGATCTTCCCCATTCTGAGCCGCAACCGCTTCGCCATCTGTCTGCGCGGCATCGCTAAGGGTGCAAAGAAGGTCATCGTCATGCTGTCCTACCCCTCCGACGAGGTAGGTAACCATCTGATTAGTTTGGACGATTTGGACGAAAAGAACATCGACCCCTACAAGGACGTGCTGGACACCAAGACCTACCGTGAGCTCTTCGGCTACAAGAAGCACACTTTTACGGGCGTGGACTACGTAGAATACTACGAGTCTCTCATCCGCGAGAGCGGTGCCGAGGCGGAGATCATTTTTGCCAACGACCCCAGAGCGATTTTGAGCTACACCAAGAACGTGCTGAACTGCGACATTCACACCCGTCAGAGAACCAAGAGACTTCTTAAGGCGGCAGGTGCCGAGATCGTTTACGGCATGGACGAGATCCTGAATGCTCCCGTCAACGGAAGCGGATATAACGAAAAATACGGTCTCTTGGGATCCAACAAGGCAACCGAGGACACCGTCAAGCTCTTCCCCAGAGATTGCGTCTCCTTGGTCTATGATATTCGGAAAAAGGTCTTTGATGCTACGGGCAAGAAGGTGGAAGTCATGGTTTACGGCGACGGTTCCATCAAGGATCCCGTGGGCAAGATCTGGGAGCTGGCTGACCCCGTGGTTTCCCCTGCCTACACCGACGGACTGGAGGGAACGCCCAACGAGCTGAAGCTCAAGTATTTGGCTGACAACGATTTTGCCAACCTGTCGGGTGATGAGCTGAAGGCTGCCATCAAAGAAAAGATCACCCAGAAGGATTCCGACCTTTTCGGAAAGATGGCGTCCGAGGGAACAACTCCCCGCCGTCTCACCGACCTGATCGGTTCGCTCTGCGACCTGACCTCCGGCTCGGGTGACAAGGGTACTCCCATTGTCCACATTCAGGGTTACTTCGATAACTATACCAACGACTAATTTTAAAACCGCAAAAGGCTTCTGTGAAAACAGAAGCCTTTTTTCTATGAAAAATACATTTTTTAAAATGTATGGCATCACATGGTCCTCATTGGAGCAGATGACTGCGTGGGCAACCGATTTTAGCTCCTCGCAGGCGTTTCCCACGGCAAGTCCAAGTCCTGCCTTTGTCACCATGTCAATGTCATTGGGGCTATCTCCCACGGCAATGGTTTGTGTCGGATCAACTCCCAAGTGCTTGGCAAGATACAAAAGCGCGCTGCCCTTACCCGCCAACGGATCAAAGATCTCCAAATTGCAAGGATGAGAGGAAGCAACGGCATAAAGCCCCATCCCTTCCAAGCGCCTACGGCATTCCTCCTGCTCCTCGGCACTGTGGAAGAACGAACAGACCGTATCAATTCCGTCCAAGGAGCGGCAAAACTCCTCCAGCTTCTCTATCGGCTCAAAATATTTATGAGAATACCAAACCCATCCCTCATTCATGCGGTGATACCGATGGCGCTCGGGGGGTATGCTCACCCGCTTCCGTGTAAGCATGGCCGCAATGGCGCACACTGTTGTCAGTCTCATACTCCAAAAGGATCCTCATGAGAAGCTCGGACTTTTCAGGTGACATGGTCAAACGAATGGATTCTCCCGTTTCCATAAAGAAAAAAAGAACAGCAAATGCTGTTCTTTCAAGCGGATATGTCCACAAAAAACCGAACAAAGGATTGAGGTGAGTGAGAAAGCGAAACTCAAGAAATTTGTACGTATGCTGAACTTGGAAAGTTCAAGCCCTCGGTCTATTAGTATCGGTCAGCTAAACACATTACTGTGCGTACACCTCCGACCTATCAAACTTGTAGTCTGCAAGTGACCTTACCTAGTCAAGCTAGGAGGGATATCTAATCTTGAAGCACGTTTCACGCTTAGATGCCTTCAGCGTTTATCGCAACCGCACGCGGCTACCCAGCTATGCCCTTGGCAGAACAACTGGTGCACCGGAGGTGCGTCCGACCCGGTCCTCTCGTACTAAGGTCAGCCCTTCTCAAATATCCAACGCCCACGACAGATAGGGACCGAACTGTCTCACGACGTTCTGAACCCAGCTCGCGTACCACTTTAATCGG
>JAZSIF010000031.1:0-161838 GCA_045533675.1 Eubacteriales bacterium
TCAACTATTTTTCAAAAAAACACTTGCTTTTTGAAAAAAAGTGTGATATAATACTACTCGTTGCGGAGGCATAGCTCAGCTGGTTAGAGTGCATGCTTGACATGCATGAGGTCACTGGTTCGATTCCAGTTGTCTCCACCAGACCCCCAAGATTTTTCTTTGGGGGTTTCTTTTTATAAAACAAGAATCCCGAACGACATTCCGTTCGGGATTTTCTGGTTTATTGAGTACCTGTTTTTCCGAAATGAAAAGACAGTGAAAAATCATGCTTTTTCACAGAAAGCGTAATGAGCAATAAATAAATTGCAATACAAAAAAGAATTTGGACGGTCAAACAGAGAGCGGAGGTTACGGCAATATCGAGGCTATGTAGGAAAAAAGTAACAGACGCGGTGGAAAGGGTGATGCAGAGAAGTGGACGGATAAGCCAGGAGACCCATCGGACCTTTACTTTCGCAACGTAAAGCAATCTGGCAATGCTGAGTGACGCGTTTACGATCTCGGTAAAATACACCGTGACGATATATCCCGCGATTCCCATTCTGGGAAGCAGAAACCAAACTAAAATGACTGATAAAAAAGCATCGACGATGTTGACGATCATACAATAAAATTGCTCGCCCATTCCTTTTAGAAAAGCATCAGTGGAAGTATCCAAATACATGACCGGAATCAGGGGGGAGACCATCAAAATATATTTTCCGGCACCCGTATTCGGGTATAGGACATCTGCCATGGGGTAGGCAAGGCACATGAGAATTCCGGCAGTACCTATGGCGTAGGTCAATACACAGGAAAATACCTTTTGAATCATTCGTTCGATTTTTTCATGGTCTTGACTTGCCTGTGCCTGAGCTACCTCCGGTATCAAGAGACCCGCAAAGGAGGAAGAAAGGGCAGAGGGAAACAGGACTAACGGAAATACCATGCTATGGACGATTCCATAAGCAGCAAGAGAAAGGTCACGAGAAGCCCCGCTTTTGACCAAGCCTCTCGGAATTAACATATGCTCAACGGTGATTAAGCCCGATCTAACATATGCGCTCAGTGCTACGGGAAGCGCTGTGCTCCATAGTTCTTTTTGAATTTCTTTTTTTTCAGAATGTGATAGTTCCTTTGATTTTTTTTTCTTCTTTTCCAGCAAGTAAAGGAAGATTTGTATCGCGAGAGAAATTCCTTCTGACAAAATTCCGCTAAATGCCACGGCAATGCAGGCACTCTCGATACTATTCCCGTAAACAGAGCTTAAAAGCAGGACGGAGGCATAGATTTTTACCCCTTGCCCGACAATTTGAGTTAGAGCATTCTTATAAACCCGCCGAACGGCAATGAAATACCCACCGAACACAGAAGAAAGTGATATGGGCACCAACGTAAGTGCAAGTAGTTGCATAGGACGAACGGTTCGTTCATCCTTTAGTAGGGAATTGCCTATGCCCGGTGCGAGTACGTAGAGTGATATTGTTGCGATGATGCTGAATAGGAGAGAATACCCGATACATTTTCGTACTGTATAGCGGACGGATTCGGAACGTTCCCTGCGATCTTCTTTTCCTAATGCTTGAGCGATAAGACGCGTGGTGGCAAGTCCGATTCCCGATGTCGCCAATGTAATGGCAAAGCCGTATACAGTGGAGATCAGCGTAAATAATCCCATGGCAACGGCACCGATTTTATTGGATAGATAGACGTTGTAGCTTACACCCACGGAACGCATGAAAACAGATACTGCGGTCAGCAATAATCCGTTGCAAATAAATTGTCTTAGTCTGTTCATGACGATTCCTTTCTGTGTGTTATTTTGTTCTTATCAAAATATATGACCGAAAATCTGCGGTCATGCAGATGCTTTCTCGGGGAGGGCACTTTTTTGTTGACAAGGAGAGGCTTTTGGTGGTATACTATTTCTTAAGAGTATTGGATGGAGGTTTGATCCAATGAGAAAAAAAATGCTGGTTGTTGATGGGAATAGTATTTTGAATCGCGCGTTTTACGGAATTCGTTTGCTTACAAATAAGAACGGACTTTATACTAATGCGGTGTATGGCATGGTCACGATTCTTTCTCGCCATTTGGAGCAATTGAAGCCAGATTATTGTGCGGTAGCTTTTGACCTGAAGGCTCCCACCTTTCGGCATAAAATGTATGACGGCTATAAAGCCAATCGAAAAGGAATGCCCGAGGAGTTGGCAGTTCAGCTTCCTTATGCCAAGGAATGTATGGCAAGCATGGGAATGAAGGTGATTACATGTGAGGGATACGAGGCGGATGATGTTCTCGGCACACTTGCTGCCTCATTCGGTTCCAACGAGCTGGATGTCTATATATTAACGGGAGATCGCGATTCGCTTCAATTGATTGACGAGCATGTATCGGTTCTTTTGGTGAAAACAAAGGATACCATCCTGTTCACCCCCGAGGTGTTTCAAACAGAATACGGTATTACCCCCGACCACTTTGTTGAGGTAAAAGCGTTGATGGGCGATTCCTCTGATAATATTCCCGGTGTAATGGGGATTGGAGAGAAAACCGCGCTGAAACTGATCTCGGAATATGGGACGGTAAAAGACCTTTATGACTGCTTAGAAAACGCCAAGCTTTCCGAAGGGACGAAAAAGAAATTGGCAGAGGGGAAGGAAATGGCAGAACTTTCCTTGGAACTTGCGAGAATTTGTGTGGATTCTCCCATTGATCGTTCCAAAGAAACCTATGAATATCATGGACCTGACGAACTGTCTCTTCGGAAACTTTTTCTTGAATTGGATTTTACAGGATTGATTAAAAAATTTGGATTGGATCGAATTTCTAATTCCAATGAAGTTCCAACGGATTCGGTTGGAAAAGAAATCAGCTATTGTACCGCAAATTCTGTTGTCGATTTAAAGAAGGACGAATGTATTGTCTCGTTGAACAATACGGAAATCTCTATGTTCGACGGAAACCGTCTGTTTACGGCTAACTTTTCCGATGGGGATCGGATGGAGGAAGTTGTGAAGTTTTTGAAGGAAAACCCTATTATCTGTTTCGATTTCAAAAAGATGTTCAAGCATTTTTGGGGACTCGGGGCAGAACTTCCTGTTTGCCGATTCGATTGTATGCTTGCGGCATACGTTTTAGACTCCGGTAGAAGCTCGTATTCCATGGAGGACCTTTGTGTCCGATATTTAAATTCCTCGAAATCGGAGGAGTTGCCCGAAGTGATTTGGGTATGGCAATTATACGGTGTATTAAAGACAGAAATTGAACAACTTGGCTTTGAAAAGCTGCTATATGAAATCGAATTGCCGTTGGCACCTGTGTTGGGTAAAATGGAGCTTTGCGGCTTCCGTATTGATACGGCAGGAATAGAAGCGTATGGAAGAGAATTATCAGAGGCAGCAGAGTGTTTGAAAATGAGGATCTACAGCTATGCGGGGCAGGAGTTTAACATCGGATCCCCGAAGCAGTTGGGAGAAATCTTGTTTGAAAAAATGGGCTTGCCAAAATCAAGGAAGACGAAAACAGGATATTCTACCGATGCGGAGACTCTCCAAAAGCTCATTCCCAAACATCCCATCATCGAAGATATTTTGGATTATCGGCAGGTGACAAAATTAAAGTCCACTTATGCAGACGGACTTTTGAAAGCGGCGGATGATGAGGGAAGAGTCCATAGTGTTCTGAATCAGACGGGAACGGCGACGGGGAGATTGTCCTCTTCCGAGCCCAATCTGCAAAATATTCCTGTGCGTACTGAGCTTGGAAGAAAATTTCGTCAATTTTTTATACCGAAGAGCGAAGAATATGTTTTGATTGATGCGGACTATTCCCAGATTGAGCTTCGTCTGCTTGCGCATGTTGCCAATGATGAAGCGATGATTTCGTCATTTTTATCGGGAGAAGATATTCATACGATGACCGCGGCACGAGTATTTGATGTTTCGATCGAACAGGTCACGTCGGAGCTTCGTAAAAAGGCGAAAGCGGTAAACTTCGGAATCATGTACGGAATCGGAGAATTTTCCTTATCAGAGGATCTCTCGATCAGCAGAGCACAGGCAAAAGCATATATTCAGAGCTATTTTGAACAATTTCCGCAGATCAGAGTATATCTGGATCGTGTTCAGGAAGAGGCAAAGCAGAACGGGTACGTGACGACCATCTTTGGCAGAAGAAGGTATATCCCGGAATTATCCTCCACCAATAGAAACGTTCAACACTTTGGAGAAAGAGTGGCTATGAACAGTCCGATTCAGGGAACAGCGGCAGATATTATTAAAATTGCGATGATCCGTGTGGATAAAATGCTGAAACAATTAGGTGTTGATGCAAAAATGATCCTTCAGGTTCACGACGAATTGCTTGTTGAGTGTCATAAGGATTGTGCTGAACAGGTCAGAGAAATCCTTGTTTCCTGCATGGAGAATGCAGTGGATCTTTTGGTCCCCATGAGTGTGGAAGCGAGTCATGGACATACATGGTATGACGCTAAATGAATGCTTGAGAACAGATCATTGACTCAATGATCTGTTCTTTTTTGGTTCCGCTTTGTAAAGAATACAGAAATAGCAAAAAAAAATAGAAAAAGATATGGACATTTTGTATTAATTGTAGTATAATATATAGGAATATGGGGTGTTTTATCCGATGAGAGAAAAATCCCCAACGGGAATCAAAAACTCTCGGCATTTTTGGTGTGAAAATAAAGGAGACCTTGTATGCAGATTCGTAAAATTGCAGAGCTTTTGAATGCGAAAATTCTTTGCGGAGAGGACCATTTGGACGGGTCGGTTCATTCGGCTTGCGGTTGTGATATGATGAGCGATGTGCTTGCGTTTGTAAAGGACCAGGCAGTTTTACTGACCGGCTTGTGTAATCCGCAGGTTGTTAGAACCGCGGAGATGATGGATATGCGATGCATTGTGTTCGTCCGTGGGAAGATGCCTCCCGAGGAGGTGGTTCGATTGGCGAATGAGGCAGGAATCGTAGTGATGGCATCTGCTGAAAGAATGTACGTTGCGTGCGGAAAGTTGTATGCGAACGGATTGGCGGGAGGTGACTTCATCTAATGTCTGAAAGTGTAAATTTTCACTTTGATATTGACGGCGAAAATTTTACGTCGGCAGGGGAAGCGTCGGTTCGGATTAAAAAGCTTCTTCGTGAGATGGGCTTTTCTCCCGAGGTTATTCGGAGAGTTTCGGTTGCTATGTATGAGGGTGAGATCAACATGGTGATCCACGCCAATGGAGGAACCGCGGATATCAATGTATTTTGCGACCGAATCCAAATTGTTTTGGCAGACCGTGGCCCCGGTATTCCCAATATCGATCTTGCCATGCAGGAAGGGTACTCCACAGCACCTGACAATATTCGCTCCCTTGGTTTTGGAGCAGGTATGGGACTTCCAAACATGAAGCGATATACCGATGAAATGAAAGTAGAATCAGAGGTAGGCAAGGGAACAACCGTTACCATGGTTGTCAACGTATAACGCCTTCCCTCGGAAAGGAACAGACAATGTCAGAGTACAAGCATTCGGTTACGTTGGATATTTCGCGTTGCAAGGGGTGTACCAATTGCATCAAGCGCTGTCCCACGGAAGCCATTCGAGTGCGCAACGGACATGCGATTATTAAGGAATCGAATTGTATTGACTGCGGCGAATGTATTAGACAGTGTCCCTATCAAGCAAAAAAGGCTACATACGACAAGTTCGATGATTTTTCGGGTTACAAATATAAGATCGCTCTTCCCGCGCCCGCATTGTTTGGGCAGTTTGAGGAACTGGATGACGTGGACTATATTCTGACCGCACTGATCGCGTGTGGCTTTGATGCGATTTTTGAGGTATCGAAGGCTGCGGAACTTGTTACCGAGTATACCAGAAAATACATGAAACAAGAAGGGTTGGAGCTGCCGGTGATCAGCTCAGCATGTCCTGCCATTGTTCGATTGATCGCACTGAGATTTCCTTATTTAAAGGATAATCTTCTTCCCCTGTTGCCGCCGATTGAATATGCGGCACGATTGGCGAGAAGGGAAGCTTTGCGCGACCATCCCGAACTGACGGATGACGATATATGTGTTTTGTTTATCTCTCCTTGCCCCGCTAAGGTCAGTTATGTAAAGAACCCGATTGGCGTAAAAAGGAGTGCCGTCAACGGCGCATTGGCGATCAATGATTTCTATTTTAAACTTCGAGCGAAGCGAAAGGAAATTACGGATCCGTTGCCTTTGTCTCAGACGGGAATTATTGGTTTGAATTGGGCAGGATCGGGCGGAGAAGCGACCTCATTGCTTTCGGACAAGTATTTGGCGGCAGATGGCATCGAAAATTGCATCCATGTGTTGGATGAGATCGAAAACGGAACGCTACATGATCTTGAATTCGTGGAGTTGAATGCTTGTAACGGAGGATGCGTGGGCGGAACGCTGAATGTGGAAAATCCGTTTATTGCCAAGGCAAGATTGCGCTCGCTCAGAAAGTATCTTCCCATTTCCAGGAACCATGTCTCAGGAGAGGATATCCCAAAGGATCTGTTTTTCACCGAAATGGTTGAGGGAGATGTAGCTACGAAATTGGATAGTGATCGTATGGCTGCCATTGCAAAAATGTCAGAAATAGAAAAGATCTATCAAGAACTTCCTCATTTGGATTGTGGCTCCTGCGGAGCTCCCAATTGCCATGCCTTGGCAGAGGACATCATAAAAGGGGAAGCGGAACATACAGATTGCTTAATTAAGCTCCGTGATCGATTTGAGATACAAGAGCATTATATGGATGGAGGGGACCGTCAATGACTGTACGTCAATTTGCTGATCAGTACGGATTTCGAATTTATTGTATGCCCGATGGAGATCGAGAAATTAAAGGCGGTTATGCCGGAGATCTTTTGAGTTGGGTTATGGGACGCCTGCGGGCAGATCAAGCATGGGTTACCATTATGTCTAACGTAAATATCGTTGCGGTGGCATCCCTGGCTGACCCCTCATGCATTATTCTTTCCGAAGGAGTGAATCCAGAGGAGGATGTGATCGCTAAGGCAATTGAAAATGGAGTGAATATTTTGGGATCCGGACAGAATACGTTTTCGGTTTGCTCCACAATCGCGTCCATATTATGACACCTTATTTCTACGATCTTCATATCCATTCTTGTCTTTCTCCTTGTGCGGATGACGATATGACCCCGAATAACATTGCGGGGATGGCAACTTTAAAGGGATTGCAGATCCTTGCTTTAACAGACCATAATTCCTGTAAGAATTGTCCTGCTTTTTTTGAGGCATGTCGGCGAAACGGAGTGATTCCTATAGCGGGGATGGAGCTTTCTACCGCGGAGGATATCCATCTTGTCTGTTTGTTTGAAGAATTAGCGCAAGCAATGGCATTTGACGCGGAGATTGAAAAACATCTTCCTTCCATTCAGAACCGAGCGGATATTTTCGGTAATCAGATCATTATGGATGGATTGGATAACGAAATTGGGAGAGAGGGAAAGCTGCTGATCTCGGCTACAGATCTTTGGATACAGGACGCGCTTGATTTAGCAAGGCGCTTTGGTGCTCATGTACATCCCGCTCATATTGATCGAGAATCTAATGGAATTGTTTCGATTCTTGGCGATATTCCCTTGGAATACGGATTCGGTTGTTTTGAGTTTCATGACAAGGCATCGATCGCGTCGTATCGGCATTGCTTTTCGACGATTGGTGAAGATTCTGTCCTGGTTTGTTCCGATGCGCATCAATTATGGAATATGAACGAGGCAGAAAATCAGATTCTCTTGAATGACGAACCATATAGTTCCTCGCTGGTAAGAAAACGGCTATTTGAGCATTTAAGACGATTTGAGACGTTAACTTAGGATTTATTTAAAAATAAATAAATTAAAATATGTATGGAGGTTTTTTTATCATGAAAAAGAATTTGACTACAGTAATGTTTCGTGGTACAAAGGCTCAGGAAGAACAGCTTTATGCTGTGATTGACGAGTACCGCGACACACCCGGCGCACTGATGCCGGTTCTTCAAAAGGCGCAAGATATTTACGGATACCTGCCTTATGAGGTTCAGCGCATGATCGCCCTGAGAATGGGAATTTCCATGGAAGAGGTATACGGTGTTGCTACCTTTTATTCTCAGTTTGTTCTCAACCCAAAGGGGGAGGTTGCTATTGCCGTTTGCCTGGGAACTGCTTGCTATGTAAAAGGAAGCGGTGAGATCCTTGACAAGATTACCGAGATTCTCGGTCTTCCCGCAGGCTCTACCACTCCTGATGGAAAGTACTCCTTGGAGGCTACCAGATGCATCGGAGCATGCGGACTTGCTCCCGTTTTGACCATCAATAACGAGGTGTACGGAAGATTGAAGGCTTCCGATATGGCGGGAATTCTCGAAAAATACAAGTAATGAAAGAACTATCTCTCAATATCCTTGATGTTGCCAAAAACTCCGTAGTGGCAGGTGCAACACTGGTTCGAATTTCCCTAAATACAGATGCAAAAGGATGGCTGACTCTTTCGATTGAGGATGATGGATGCGGTATGGATAAGGAGACGGTTGCACAAGTAACCGATCCGTTCTATACCACTCGTAAGACAAGAAAGGTTGGCTTGGGGCTTCCTCTGTTGAAGCTTGCCGCAGAGCAAACGGGCGGTGGACTTAACATTGCCTCTTCAACAGAAAAAGGAAAAAGCGGTACATCCTTGACGGCCACCTTCAATACCAACAGTATTGACTGTATGCCTATGGGGGATATCGTGTCTACCATTTGTATTTTGATCGCGGGAAGTCCGGAGATTGATTTCGAATTTTGGGATGTCAATCCGAAGCGGACCGTTCGCTTGGATACAAGGGAATTGCGTGGAGTACTGGGGAATGATATTTCTCTTGCCGAGACCGAAGTGCAATTTTGGATCAAGGATTATCTGGATGAGCAATATTTAGCATAATCTACTTGTAAAAAAATTGAAAAATAAATGGAGGAATTATTATGAAATCTTTGGCGGAACTTGCTGCGATCAGAGAAAAGATGCAGAACAAGGTAGTTATTCGCGAAGGTGAAGCGGCTACCCGCGTGGTGGTTGGTATGGCGACCTGTGGTATCGCCGCAGGTGCAAGACCTGTTTTGAACGCATTTGTAGAGGGCGTGAATGCACAGGGATTGTCTGATAAGGTTACGGTAACCCAGACGGGGTGCGTAGGACTTTGCCAGTATGAGCCTATTGTGGAAATTTATGAAAATGGTAAGGACAAGGTTACTTACGTAAAGGTAGATGCCGAAAAGGCTGCTCAGATTATTGAGAAGCACTTGAAGGGCGGACAGGTTGTTGCCGAATATACCATCGGTGCATAATAACGACGGATTGAAACGAACAGAAAGGAAAAAGCTATGATTAGATCACATGTTTTGATTTGCGGCGGTACCGGTTGTAGTTCTTCCAACAGCTTTAAGATTCAGGAAGCAATGAACAACGAGCTTGCCGCGGCAGGTCTTGAAAACGAAGTCAAAGTAGTTCTTACGGGATGCTTTGGTCTTTGTGCATTGGGCCCCGTTATGATCGTATACCCCGAAGGAACCTTCTACAGCTGTGTAACGGTTGATGATGTTCCCGAAATTGTACAGGAGCACCTTTTGAAGGGGCGTCCTGTTGAGAGATTGGTTTATCATGAAGCCAACGAGCAGGATGTACACCATGCCACGTCTCTTTCCGAGACCGTGTTCTACAAAAAGCAGAAGAGAGTTGCACTGCGCAACTGCGGAGTGATTAACCCCGAGAATATTGACGAGTACATTGCAATGGATGGATACCAGGCGCTGGGTAAGGTTCTGACCGAAATGACCCCCGATGACGTTATCCAAACCATTTTGGATTCCGGTCTTCGCGGAAGAGGCGGTGGTGGATTCCCCACCGGTCTGAAGTGGAAGTTTGCTTCGGGTAACCGTGGTAACGTCCAGAAGTACATTGGTTGTAATGCCGACGAGGGTGACCCCGGTGCATTCATGGACCGTTCTATTCTGGAGGGAGACCCCCACGCTGTGCTTGAGGCAATGGCGATTGCAGGATATGCAATCGGAGCTGATGAGGGTTACATTTACGTTCGCGCTGAGTATCCTATTGCAATTAACCGTTTGGAAATTGCAATCAAGCAGGCTCGTGAATACGGTTTGTTGGGCAAGGATATTTTTGGAACCGGGTTTGATTTTGATATTCAGCTTCGTTTTGGCGCAGGCGCATTTGTTTGCGGAGAAGAAACTGCTCTGATGACCTCTATTGAGGGTAAAAGAGGAGAGCCTCGTCCCCGTCCTCCTTTCCCCGCAGTGAAGGGTCTGTTCGGTCAGCCTACCGTTTTAAATAACGTTGAAACCTATGCCAACATTCCTCAGATCATTCTGAAGGGTGTAGACTGGTTCAAGTCTATGGGAACTGAGAAATCCAAGGGAACCAAGGTATTTGCACTTGGCGGTAAGATTACCAACACGGGTCTTGTTGAGGTTCCTATGGGAACCACTCTTCGAGAGGTGATTGAAGAGATCGGTGGCGGTATTCCCAATGGAAAGAAGTTTAAGGCTGCTCAGACAGGTGGACCTTCCGGCGGATGTATTCCCGCATCGCTGATCGATACCCCCATTGACTATGACAACCTGATCGCAATTGGCTCCATGATGGGATCCGGTGGACTGATCGTTATGGACGAGGATACCTGTATGGTTGACCTTGCGCGGTTCTTCCTCGACTTCACCGTGGATGAGTCCTGCGGTAAATGTACGCCTTGCCGTGTAGGAACCAAGAGACTTTTGGAGATCCTTGATAAAATTATTGCGGGCAACGGCGAACTGGAGGATCTGGATCGCATGGAAGAGCTTGCGAACTACATCAAGAGTGCGTCTCTGTGCGGACTTGGACAGACTGCTCCTAACCCTGTTCTGTCCACGTTGCGATACTTCAGAGATGAGTATATTGCACATATTGTTGACAAGAAGTGTCCTGCAGGTGTATGTAAGAGTCTGTTGCAGTATAAGATCGATTCCGACAAGTGTAAGGGTTGTACGCTTTGTGCCAGAAAGTGCCCTGTTGGAGCAATCTCCGGTACGGTTAAGCAGCCTCATACCATCGATACTGCTAAGTGTATCAAGTGTGGCGCTTGTATGGATAGCTGTAAGTTCAAAGCAATTTATAAGGAATAAGAAAGGAGAACAGTGGATATGGAAACTATCAATATTAAAATTAATGGCGTAGACTATGCCGTTCCGAAGGGATCCACGGTTCTTGAGGCTGCGAGAGCGGCTAACATAGATATCCCCACCCTTTGCTATTTGAAGGATATCAACGAGATTGGTGCGTGCCGTCTCTGTTTGGTTGAAGTATCCGAGGGAGGCAGACCCTTCCGTTTGGTTACTGCCTGTGTATATCCCGTAACCGAGGGAATGGTTGTTCTGACCAATACGCCCAAGATTAACAAGTCTAGAAAGACAAATCTGGAGCTGTTGCTTTCCAATCATGACCGTAAATGTCTGTCCTGTGTACGTAGCACGACCTGCGAGCTGCAAAAGCTCTGTAACGAATACGGCGTAGATGAGACCAAGTTTACGGGTGTAAAGAACGAGTACAAGATCGACAACTCTACTCCCATCATTCGCGACAACAATAAGTGTATTCTTTGCCGCCGTTGCGTTGCTGCTTGTAAGCAGGTGCAGGGAATCGGTGTAATCGGAGCAAACGACAGAGGATTCGATACCCATATCGGTTCTATCTTCGAGAAGGCTCTGAGTGAGACCAGCTGTATCAACTGCGGACAGTGTATCGTTGCATGCCCTGTTGGCGCTCTCTATGAGAGAGATGATACGGATAAGGTTTTGGATGCGATCGCTGATCCCAACAAGCATGTTCTCATTTGTACGGCTCCTTCCGTTCGTGCGCAGATCGGTGAGTGCTTCGGATACGAGCCCGGTACCGATTGCGAGGGCAAGATGGTAGCTGCGTTGAAGCGTCTAGGATTTGATGGTGTCTTCGACATGAACCTGACGGCTGACCTTACCATTATGGAAGAAGCAACTGAGTTCCTCGGAAGAGTAAAGAACGGCGGCGCGCTTCCCATGATCACCTCTTGCTCTCCCGGATGGATCAAGTACTGTGAGCACTATTATCCCGAATTCACGGAGAACCTTTCTACATGTAAGTCTCCTCAGCAGATGTTTGGTGCGATTGCTAAGACCTACTATGCTGAGAAGATGGGCTGGAAGCCCGAGGACATCTTCTTTGTTTCCGCAATTCCTTGTACGGCAAAGAAGTTTGAGGTAGGCAGACCCGGTCAATCCGCCGCAAGCGTACCTGATGTTGACGTCGCAATCACCACCCGTGAGGTTGGCAGAATGATCAGCAAGGCAGGAATTGATTTCAAAGCTTTGTCGGATGAAGCATTTGACGAGCCCTTTGCCATTGGAAGTAGTGCTGGCGCTATCTTTGGCGCAACCGGTGGCGTTATGGAGGCAGCACTTCGTACTGCCGCTGAAGTCATTGAAGGCAAGCCTCTTGAAAAGCTTGACTTTAACGAAGTCCGTGGTGTAGAAGGTGTAAAGGTCGCATCCTACAAGCTTGGAGATATTACTCTGAATGTTGCCGTTGCTTCCGGAACTGCCAATGCCAAGAAGGTTTTGGATGCCGTGAAGGCAGGCGAGCTGGATGTTCAGTTTATTGAGATTATGGCTTGTCCCGGCGGATGCGTCAATGGAGGTGGCCAGCCCATTCAGCCTGCGGTTGTCAAGATGACTACTGATCTCAGAGCAGTAAGAGCCGCTGTTCTTTACAATGATGACAAGAATTGCGATCTGAGAAAGTCTCACGAGAACTCTGCTGTAAAGAAGCTGTATGACGAATATCTCGGCGAGCCGAACAGCCACAAGGCTCACGAAATTCTGCATACGCACTACGTAAAGCGCGGTCTGTAATTCCATAACCGTTTTATAAGAAATCCCCGAAAAATTTCATTTGAAATTTTCCGGGGATTTCTTTATTTGTTAGGAGATGTTAGCGTAAGTAAGAATTGTATGGCTTGAAATAAAGAAATGAGAAAGAATAAAAAGAGGAGGTGATTTCATGTTTAGAAAAATAAGCTTCTGTCTTGCTTTGATTTTAATTCTATCTCTTTGTATGCAATCCACTATTTTTGCGGTGGAGAATAAAGTTTTAAATTGGTATTGCGCAAAAAATAAAGATCATAAGCAACCGATTGCGGATTCGTCATTGAGGATTGTTGAAAAGTATAACGGTTATTATCTCGATCATAAATATGGTGACGATTGTACGGAAAAGGTAGTTTATTTAACATTCGATGCCGGTTATGAGAACGGAAATGTAGAGAAAATTTTGGATATTATGAAATCAGAGGCGGTCAATGGTGCATTCTTTATTCTTGGTAATCTGATTCAAAGAAATCCCGATTTGGTTCGACGCATGGCGGAGGATGGTAATTTGGTTTGTAATCACACCAATCACCATAAGGATATGACAAAAGTCGATCGTATAGAGAAATTTAACGAGGAATTGAATGCGTTGGAAACACTTTATTATGACGCAACAGGGAAAACTATGGCAAAATATTATCGTCCGCCGGAAGGTAAATTTGATGAGCGTTCCTTGCGATTTGCCTCAGAGCTGGGATATAAGACCATATTTTGGAGTGTTGCCTATGCGGATTGGGATAATAATCATCAACCCTCACCCGCGGAGGCGAAAGAGAAAATTTTGAGTCGAATTCACAACGGAGCTGTCATTTTGTTGCATCCAACGTCAAAGACAAATGCTGAAATCCTCGGGGGTGTGATTCAAACGCTAAAGCAGCAAGGGTATCGCTTTGGATCGTTGGATGAATTAACAGCAGATTCGGGACAAGAGCGATGAGAAAAAAATTGATTTGTTTTTTTCTTTGTTGCATTTTGCTTGGGCGACTATCTGTTTATGCCACGGAGAATGACCATTATGGTAGGGTATATTGCAGAAGCTCATGCAGTGATAAACGAATTGCCTTAACCTTTGATGATGGGCCTCATCCGAGATATACAGGAGAAATCCTTAGTATCCTAAAAGAATACAATGTTACAGCCACATTTTTTATCATTGGTGTAAATGCGGAGAATTACCCGGATGCCCTGCGGAAAATTGCGGAATCTGGCTGTGAAATAGGGAACCATACCTATTCCCATGCCAATCTTCGACACATGAATCATGAGGAAATCAAGAAGGAAATACAAAAATGCGAGGATGTTTTATCAAAAACTATTGGTGTTCGTCCCGTTGTTTTTCGTCCTCCCGAGGGAATGTATCCAAATGATGCGACAGAAATCATGGAAAATTTGGGATATGATATTATTTTATGGAGCATCGATACGATGGATTGGGCGATGAATCCATCGTATCAAATTGAACGTCTCGTGATGAAGGAGACGAAGGGCGGAGATATTATACTGATGCACGATTATGTTTCTGGCGGTAATACGACATGTCAGGCATTACGAAAAATGATACCCAATCTTCTTTCAAGAGGTTACGAATTTGTTACTGTGTCCCAGCTTATTAATGGTTGAAAAAAGCTTCGATTCCGTAGTCGGAACCGAAGCTTTTTATGCAATACGTTTTTATTTATGATATAATTTTTTTGTTTCATATACAGGCTCGCAGGTAAGATCAATACCCAGTTTCCGATAGATATTTTTGTCAACGGCGGAAACAATCACACTGATGTGAGCTTGACATCCCTTCAGCTTGTGGAGCTGTTCCATAGCCAAGGAAGCCATGGGATTGGTTGTAGCGGAAATTGCCAACGCAACTAAAATTTCATCTGCGTGCAAACGAGGGTTTTGATTGCCAAGATTTTCGGTTTTCAATTTCTGTAAAGGTTCAATTACCACAGGGGGGATCAGTAAAAACTCATCGTTGATACCGCCAAGTTTTTTCAACGCGTTCATTAAAGCGGAAGCAGCTGACCCCATCAGATTGGTGGTTTTTCCTGTGACAATGGTACCATCCGGGAGTTCTATGGCAGCCGCGGGCGTTCCTGTTTCCTCGGATTTGTCACACGCGGCTTTGACAACGGAACGGAAGCCTACATCAACACCCGCCTGATTCATGATTAACTCTGTTTTAAATACCTCATCCGCATCGGCGAATCCGTTTCTCTTGCGGACCAAAGTATCATAATAGCGGCGTACGATCTCCATTTTGGAGGCATTGGAAACCGCTTCATTATCAAAAATACAGTAGCCTGCCATATTGACACCCATATCGGTGGGAGATTTGTAGGGGCATTCTCCGTAAATTTTCTCAAAGATTGCCTTTAAAACAGGAAAGATTTCCACATCTCGATTATAATTGACGGTGGTGATTCCTGTCGCCTCCAAATGGAAGGGATCAATCATGTTTACATCGTTCAGATCTACCGTAGCGGCTTCATATGCAAGATTTACAGGGTGCTTAAGAGGAAGGTTCCATACGGGAAATGTCTCGAATTTTGCGTATCCCGCCTTGATTCCTCTCTTGTGATCGTGGTAGAGCTGAGAAAGACAGGTTGCCATTTTTCCACTTCCGGGACCGGGAGCGGTTACAACGACCAAGGGCTTGGATGTTTCGATATATTCGTTTTTTCCGTACCCTTCATCACTGACAATTTTGCGAACGTTGTTGGGATAACCCTCAATCGGATAATGACGGTAAACCTTAATGCCCAAGTTTTCCAATCTCTTAATAAAGGAATCTACGGCGGGTTGTTGTGCATAATGTGTTATGACAACACCACCTACGCTCATTTCGATATTGGCAAAGGTATCGATCAGTCGAAGGGTATCCAGATCATAGGAAATTCCCAGGTCGCCTCGGATCTTATTCTGTTCAATTGATGTTGCGGACACTACGATAATGACTTCGGCATCTTCCTTCATGCTTAAAAGCATTCGAATTTTACTGTCGGGCTGAAAGCCGGGAAGAACACGAGAGGCATGATAATCGTCAAATAGCTTCCCGCCAAATTCCAAGTAGAGCTTTCCGCCAAAGCCGGATATTCTTTCCTGAATTTTTTCGGATTGCAACCGAATATATTTATCGTTGTCAAAGCCTATTGTTTTCATAAGTTCCTCGCAAAAAATCATATATACTATATTTTAATACATTTTTGAAAATATTTCAAGTGGTAAAGTAAAATATGTTTCGAAATTTTTAATGAAATCTTTAAAAATCAATGATTGTCAAAATTTGTTTGCCGTCATATCCTATTAAAGAAGAGAAGCTGATGCTTCGATCTAAATTCAGGAGGATGCATATACATGTCTGATAACAGATTATCATGCGGTCGTTCTGAGCAAGGCTCGAATCGGGAAATGGTTTGTATTGAAACCAACCGTGTTCTCGATTCCTGTCGTGACAGAGACTGTTTTGAAGACGTAAAAGTATTATTGACCGATTTTGGAAATGAGCTTTTAGAGCACACTACCAATATCCGTGCGAAGAACGCTTGCATTGCATGGACCTATATTGGAATTGATCCTGTTAAATTTAATCGTGGATTTTATGCGGTAACGATCAAATTCTATATCAAGATCACTTTCGAGGCATGCCTTTGCGGAGGTAGAAGTCAAGAATTTGACGGAATTGCCGTTGTAGAAAAGCGGGTCATTTTGTATGGAAGCGAGAGTAACGTAAGCATTTTCAAGAGTAATCCCGATGCCTCGGATTATTGTTCGATCCCCGAACTTTGTTGCTCCACCAAAAATGTACCCATTGCCATCGTTGAGGTGGTGGATCCCTTGATCTTAAACGTAAAGGTCCGTGACACCGATGATGGTTGTAACTGTTGTTGTTGCTGCTGTGGAGATATTCCTGAGGGAGTATCCTCACAGCTGAACGGAACATTGAACGACACAGATGGAAGATTCCTTACCGTCTCAATTGGAATCTTCTCTGTGGTTCGTATCGTTCGTCCTGCTCAATATTTGATTCACGCAACCGAATATTGTGTCCCTGACAAGGAATGCGTAACGACTGAGGAAGACAATCCCTGTGCGATTTTCCGAAGCATGGCTTTCCCCACATCGGAATTTTGTCCTCCCGGATATGTTCCCTCAAAGGGAGATCTCCCCAACGGGAAATGCGGTTGCGGAAGTTAAAATGAGGTAAAAGGGAAGGGCGGTTGCTGATTGGCAACCGCCCTTATGAAATTTAAAACGATTCCAGGGATTTGTTTAAAAATGCACGTGTTATGGGGGATTTCGGATGATCAAACACTTCTTCAGGAGATCCTTGCTCTTCGATGATACCGTTTGCCATAAAGATCACATGGTCAGATACATTTTTTGCGAATTCCATTTCATGTGTCACTACGATCATGGTGCAGTCGGAGGATTTCAAATCCTTGATGACGCGAAGCACTTCCCCCGTTAATTCGGGGTCTAAGGCACTGGTCGGTTCATCAAAGCAGAGGACATCGGGGGAGAGCGCTAACGCACGTGCGATTGCCACACGTTGCTGCTGTCCACCGGAAAGTTCACAGGGATAAGCGGTTGCTTTCTCCGTTAGTCCAACCTTTTTTAGTAATTCTCGGGCATGGAGTGTAATTTCCTCCATCTTTTCCTTTTTATCATTCTTGGCAAGCTTTAATTCTTTAAGACGCATTTGGGGGGCAAGTGTAATATTATCTAAAACGTTATATTGAGGGAACAAATTAAATGATTGAAATACCAATCCAAAGTGCAGTCTGTTGCTTCGAATTTCGCTTTCTTTATTGTTCTTATGTTGTGCCGCATCAAAAATAATATGATCGTTTATGGCGATGGTTCCCACGTCGGGGGTCTCCAAGAAATTTAAGCAACGGAGCAGAGTGGTTTTTCCGCTTCCCGAAGACCCGATAATAGACAATACCTGTCCCTTTTCCAAGGAAAAATCGATTCCTTTTAGTACCTCGGTTTTACCGAAGCTTTTTTTAATATTCGTTACGTTCAATAATGCCATAATATCTTCCTTATGATTTGAAATAATTCAGTTTCTTTTCAAAGAAGTTAAACAGAATTGTCAATGCACCCACGAAGAGAAGGTAGAATGCTCCCGTGTAGAAAAGAGGCCATAGCAGGGCATCAGTTGCCGCCATTTCCTGAGCACGGTCAATGATCTCTACTACACTGATTACACGTGCCAGGGCTGTGTCCTTTACCAGGGTGATTACCTCATTGGAGATAGGAGGCAAAATGCGTTTGATTACTTGTTTTAAAATGACCTTAAAGAAGATTTGTGTGCGTGTCATTCCCAAAACCTGACCGGCTTCATACTGTCCACGGGAAATACTTTCAATTCCTCCGCGGTAAATTTCGCTGAAGTAGCAGGCATAGTTGATAACAAACGCAATCAAAGCAGCCGTAAACCGTCCTGTAATCTCGAAAGAAAAGATAGAAAAGTCGGGGATTCGGACATCAAATAGCATTCCGGGAACAAAATAAATGATAAAAAGTTGAAGCATAAGCGGGATGCCGCGAATGATCCAAACAAAAACCTTCATCAAATATCGAATCGGTCGGAACTTGGTCATAGTTCCCAAAGAGATCAACAGACCAAGAGGCAGGGCAAATAAGAGGGTAAGTGCAAACAAGGTGCAGGTCGTACCAAAGCCCTTTAAAAGTATTAGGGTGACTTCCCAAAAACTCATAAATCCATATCGTCCTTTTCGCGTAATAATATATAGTAAAATAATTGGAGTAAAATGCGAAACAACAGCATTGCCCCTATAATAGGAGCAATGCTGTTTGCTTTTATTTTATTCTTTGAATTACTTCAGATCGGTAATTACGTAGTTCTGCAGGCCGTACTTCTCAGCCAGAGCCATCATGGTTCCGTCCTCAGCCAGCTCCTTCAATGCCATGTTTACCTTGGCAGTCAACTCGCTGCCCTTCTTAAAGCCTACCGAATAAACCTCAGCCTCGATTTCGATAGCATCAACCATGGTCAGATCGGTGTAATCACCCTTACCAACCATTGCCTTTGCCATGGTCTTGTCGATGACAACAAAATCAACAGTTCCAGCCATCACCTCGGTCAAGGTAGCGGCCTGAGAATCCTTTCCAACATAGTTCTTTTCAGTGTCGGTAATAAAGCCCTTGGCAACACCCTCACCGGCAGAACCCTTTTCAGCGGCACCCTTCTTATTAGCAAGGGCGGCAGCGGTATTCAGGGTAGAAGCGTTTGCTTTCTTAACAACAACACATTGCTCGTTGTTCATGTATGCGTAGGAGAAGTCAACCTTGGCACTTCTCTGAACGCCATCGTCATCAGCACAGTTGGAGGTAAATCCGTTCCACAGGCAGTTAACCGCACCGGAATCAAGCTCCAGATACTTGTTATCCCACTCGATCTTCTGGAATTTAATTTCCATATCCAGCTTCTTTGCAACAGCCTCTGCCAGTTCGGTATCAAATCCAATCAGCTTTCCATTTTCATCTTCGTAGTTCATAGGTTCATAAATCGTGTAACCAACGATCAACGTGTCTTTGTCCTTTGCGCAAGAAGCAAAGGTGAATGCGCACGTGATGAACAGGATGGCAACCAACGCCAGACTTAAGATTTTTTTCATAATAGATCCTCCCGCCGCATATTGCGGCACATAAATAAATTCAAAGGAAAAGCTCTTTAATGCTTTACCTTGCTAAAACATAAATATCTTAACACATTTTATATGCTTTGTCAAGTGTTTTTTTAACTTTTATCAAAAAAGATTATGAGAAAATTTGTCGAACAAAAATAGAAGGATTTTATATTTTTAACATTTTGTACATTGAAATGTTTGATCGGCTGGTGTATAATTGTAAAGTATAAAGTTTTTTGGAGGTTTATGGATGGAATATTTGGAAAAATATAAGCATTGGCGTGATAGCGCTAATATTGACGAAACTACTGCGCACGAATTGGAATCGTTAGAGGGAAACGATCAAGAAATCAAAGAACGTTTTCTTTGTGACCTGGAATTCGGAACAGGCGGCTTACGTGGCGTGATTGGCGCAGGGACCAATCGAATCAATCAATATATGATCAGAAAAACTACGCAGGGTTATGCGGAATACATAAAGAAGGCAGGAAAGGATGCGTGTGCGCGCGGTGTTGTAATCGCACACGATAATCGTCGTTTTAGCGTTGAATTTGCGCAGAACACGGCGGGGGTTCTTGCCGCAAACGGAATCAAGGCATATCTGTTTGATTCCTTGCGACCTACACCTGAGCTTTCCTTTGCGGTGCGTTTGAAAAACGCATTTGGAGGCGTTATGATCACTGCATCACATAATCCTCCCGAATATAACGGATATAAGCTCTACGACGAAAGAGGCTGTCAGCTTGTTCCTCACGTGAACGACCTTGTTGTGGCTGAGATTGAAAAAATTGAGGATCTTCTTTCGGTAAAAGCCTTAAGTACTGAGGAGGCGGGGGACTATATTGAGATTCTTGGTCCCGATGTGGATGAAGCATATTACAATGAGGTAATGAAAATCGTTCTTCATCCCGAAATGGATAAGAGCGGAATTAAGATTGTGTATTCTCCCCAACATGGTACAGGCAATGTGCCTGTAAGAACCGTTTTGGATCGTTTGGGCTATCATGTGATTCCTGTCGAGGAGCAATGTGCGCCTGATACGGAATTTTCTATGACCAAAAATCCCAATCCCGAAATGGATGATGCTTACGCATTGGCATTTGAATATGCCAAGAAATACGACGCAGACATCGTGATTACCACCGATCCCGACTGCGACAGACTTGGTGTTGCCGTAAAGCATGCTGGCGCTTACCTACGTATGACCGGAAACCAGTCTGCCGCCGTGTTGCTGGAATACATACTTTCTCAACGCAAGGAGCAGGGGACATTGCCTGCCAACGGTGTCATGTTTAATACCATCGTAACCTCCGATCTTGGCGACCGTATTTGCGAAAGCTACGGGGTCAGTGTGGAAAAGACCTTGACGGGCTTTAAATTTATTGGAGACAAAATCTACGGTCACGAGACCGCGGGTGACAAAACCTTCGTGTTTGGTTATGAAGAAAGCTATGGCTGTCTGATCAGTGATTGCGTACGAGATAAGGATGCGGTTCAAGCATCGATGATGCTTTGCGAAGCAGCTGCGTTTTATCACGAAAAGGGACAGACGCTTCTGGATGTTTTGTATGAGCTATATGACAAGCATGGATTCTTCCTGGATGCGTTGGATAATTTCACCTTCCGTGGCTTGGACGGTGCTGATCAGATCAAGACCTTGGTAAATGGACTTCGAAACAATCCGCCTAAAAAGGCAGGCGAGGTTGAGGTTGCTGATTTGGAGGACTATACGTCGGCGCGTATGTTAGAAGCGGGCTTTCCAAAATCAAACGTACTTCGATTCCTTTTGAAAGACGGAAGCTGGGTTGCGGTCCGTCCCAGCGGAACCGAACCGAAATGTAAGTTCTATTTCAGTGTGGTGGCGGATGATCGTGAATCGGCGGAAGCCAAGCTGAAATGTATGCGAGAAGCATTTGAAAAATAAAAATGGTATGAAAAATGGCAGAATTTAGCAAAGAATTTTGCCATTTTTTGTTTTTCTCTTGGTTTGGATGTAAAAGAAAAAAACAAATATCCTAAACTGTTATGTATAACGCAAACGGTGGAGATGTAGTTAAATCATCCACATTAGAGAAATATAGCTTGTCTACAATCAGAATTCTTTGAAAAAAACGATTGATGTTAAGCAATGAATATAAAAAAATACAATATGGATACTTTTTGGACAAAAAAGTAAAAATACTTGGGTTGAAAATTTGGAAAATAATTGACATTTTATTTTGATTATGATATAATGAAGTATATTATAAATTCATATATTGGGCAAGGACCGATTTTGACGGTTTTGTGTCAAAAAAATAATGAAAAACAGTATGATGAGGTGTGTGTATGAGTCAAAATAAGTTGAAGATGATATTCGGAGGCGGAATGATCGTCTCGGCAGTGCTTGCGCTTGTTCTTTTCTTGATTGGTGTGCTTTCGGTGGAGAATTTTACTTTCTTGAAGGTGATGCTTATTGTTGTTTCGTTTATCTGTCTGCTTCTTGCGGTCGAATTTCTCCTTATGTTTTTGTCTGAGAGAGACAGCGCTCCCAATTTCTTCCTATACAACGCACAAAGCGGAAGAAATATTCCGATTCAAAAGATGAGCTTCCAGATCGTAAATGGGCGTATGAATCGTTACCTTTCCTGTTATGCTGCCAGTGAGGGTAAGCTGTGGACTGATCGCGTGTTCGATAATCCTTATTTGGAAATGGAAGATAAATTCAAGCCGGCAGTAGCGTACAAGCTTTTATACGATCTTGCGGAAAGAGATGCGGAACCTGGTTGGAAATGCTTTGAGATGGCATCTGAGGAGACGGTTGACTTCTTGTGCAATGCTTTGGAAGCCAATGCGGATATGGATATGGCGAGAACCATTCGTACCATGAAGCACTCCAAGCCTATCAATATGAAACAGGTAAGAGATTATATCGTGAACAACAGAAATTATCTAAAGAGTAAGCTCTACCGCTACGTGTATGATCATATTCAACTGTTTTGATCCCGGTTGTGGCATAAATACAAAACCATGTCGCTTTGTGGCATGGTTTTGCCATTCATAAGCGTTTTTGATAAAGGAGGGAGAAGGAATGTTTTGTATTGAAATGGCAAATTTATCGATCCGAATTTGTAATCAATACCATTATGTTCGTTATCTTTGCAGGGACTATATCGTTCCTTACGTGGAAACTCCCGACTTGGTGGTCAGTGTTACAGAACAAGAAATTCAAGAGGAAATTGCTGTTTCGGAATGTTATGCCACACCTGATTATGCGGAGAGCGTTTGTATGTATCGAAAGATATGTCAACAGCTTCCGTTATTGTTTCAGGCTTTTTTGATGCATTGCGCAGTGATTGAGTATGAAGGACAAGGATATGCCTTTGCCGCCGCAAGCGGAACAGGAAAATCCACGCATATATCCTTGTGGCAAAAAAAGTTTGGCGAGGGTGTTCGGATTATCAACGGCGATAAGCCCATTATGAGATTTGTCGAAGATCGTTTGTATGCGTATGGCACACCCTGGTGTGGTAAAGAAGGATATAATATAAATGCTTCGGTTCCTTTAAAGGCTCTATGCTTTTTAGAACGGGATACTACGAATCGGATTTCCCGAATCACTCCTAAGGAAGCGGTAACTCGTGTGTTTCATCAGGTTTTGACTCCCTCGGACGTGGAAACCTTGGATGCTTTTCTTCCATTATTGGATCGGATGCTTCGGGAGGTTCCGTGTTACGTTTTGGGGTGCAATATTTCTGAAGAGGCTGCGGAGGTTTCCTATCGGGGAATGAGTGTGGATAATTAAGAGAATAAAAGAGGAACGGATATGAAGATAAGGGAAGGTTTTGTAGTTCGTGAGATTGCCGGTGAGAGCGTTGTGATTGCTTTGGGAAAGGCAAGTCAAATTTTTAATGGCATGATCAAATTGAATGAGACGGGAAGAGTGATTTGGGATGGCTTGGTTGCTGGGAAGGATCGGGATCAGATTGTGGATTCCATGCTTTTGGAATATGATGTGGAGCGTTCAGTGCTTGAGACTGACTTTGAAAAATTTATTTCTGTCTTAAGAGGAGCAAATATTCTTGAATAACGAAGAAATTTATCTGTCGGATGCTATTGATTTGATCGAAGAAGTGCTGTCCAGCGGCGGGGAATTTCGTTTGGTCCCCAAGGGAACCAGTATGCTTCCTTTGTTGGTTCAGGGAAAAGACTCAGTTGTGTTGAAAAGAAGCACGGACTTACTGCTAAAAAAGCATGATATTGCATTCTATCGCAGAACAAACGGTCAGTTTGTGTTGCATCGTGTGATGAAAATTGAGAAAAACGGAACGTATACAATGTGTGGAGACAATCAGTTTGTATTGGAAAAAGGAATTTTGCCACAACAGATCATTGGCTACGTGAGCGAAATATATAAGGAAGGAAAGCCAAGAAGGCTATCATCCTTGCGGTACCGAATATATGTATTCTTTTGGACCTTTATGCCGTATCGAAAGGCGGTCCGATTCCCAAAGAGAGTGATTTTCGCGCTGAAACGGAAATGGCTTGGAAATAAACAAAGATGAGTTTTTCCATTCGTATGCCGCAGAAGGACACAAAACGTCTTTTTGCGGCACTTTTTAGGAGGGATGTAATGGTAACCTATGAAATGATTAAAAAGAGCGAAGATGTGCGTGAATATATTCGACGAGCGGATGAATCTTTGATCTCGCTAGGATATACGGAGCATAGCTTCGCACACGTAGGGCGGGTTGCTTCGACGGTAGAGTATATTTTGAAGACCATGGGATATTCAGAGCATGATATAGAGCTTGGAAAGATTGCGGCATATTTACACGATATCGGAAATTTGGTGAATCGTGTGGATCACTCGCAAAGCGGTGGTGTTATGGCGTTCCGTATTTTGGATCGGATGGGAATGGACCCTGCGGATATTGCTGTCATTGTATCGGCAATTGGAAACCACGATGAAGGAACCGGCGTTCCCGTGCACCCGATTGCCGCTGCCTTGATTTTGTCGGATAAATCCGATGTAAGAAGAAGCAGAGTGAGAAACCGTGATGTATCCACTTTCGATATTCATGATAGAGTAAATTATTCCGTAACTGAATCCAATCTTTCGATTTCAAAGGACAAAACAGAAATTTGCCTGAAATTGTCGATTGAAACCAAATACAGTGCCGTCATGGATTATTTTGAAATTTTCTTGAATCGGATGATCATGTGCAGGAAAGCAGCTGAACGATTGGGAATGAAATTTTCACTGCAGATCAATAACCAGATTCTTTTATAAAATTTAAAATTAACTATTGACAACGAGGCTTTAGTGTGTTATCATGTTAAAGTATTAAAGTATTTGCGAGGGGAAATTATGGATTTTATCGAAAATGAAGGATATCGTTTGTTGGTGCAGGCATTGATATCCATTGAAAATGAAGAGGAATGCCGTCGATTTTTGGACGATCTCATGACCCGAAAGGAACTTGCGGATATTGCGCAACGTATGCTGGTTGTGAAAATGCTTTCCGAACAATCGGTCTATAACCGAATTGTGGAGGAGACAGGAGCCAGTACGGCTACAATCAGCCGTGTCAATCGCGCGTATTTATACGGAACGGGTGGATATGCGGATATGCTCGCAAAGATCAAGGAGGAGACAAAATGATATTTTCGGACGGTGTGTTTAACAACAATGAAAAAGCAATTTACAAGTTAAGAGAGCTTTATCGGAAGTCAGGCTATACACTGTATAAAGTTAGTAAATTTGAAGAATACGACCTCTATGCGCACAATAAAAATTTCTTGGTCAGTCAAAACGTTCTGACCTTTACGGATACCAATGGCAAACTGTTGGCATTGAAGCCGGACGTAACGCTTTCTATTATAAAGAATATTGTCGATCAAAGCGGAATTACCTACAAGCTTTGCTATAACGAAACGGTCTATCGTACTTCTTCAGAAAGCGATGGCTTCCGTGAGATTATGCAGACAGGGCTCGAATGCATTGGGGAGGTAGATCGTTATTGCGAAGGCGAAGTGATTATGCTTGCCATGAAGAGCTTGGAGACCATTAGCAATGATTACGTTCTTGGACTTTCTCATAGAGGAATGATTGACGGCCTTTTAGATCAAACCGATTGGGATGCTTCCGAGCGTTTGGAATTCGTTCGTTTGCTTGAAAGCAAAAATGTTCATGCAATTCGAACACTTTGCGATCAAACGCAAACCGATTCTTTCTTAAAAGAGAAACTTTGCCAAATTACGGAGTTATATGCTCCGATCAAGGATGCACTGACTGTGCTGAATGGTATGGTGATCGGTGACAAAATGAAAAAAGCCGTTGGAAACTTGAAGGAGCTATGTGAAATCCTTTCTACCTACGGATTGGCAGAGAAGCTCTATTTAGATTTCTCGATTGTCAGCGATGATAACTACTACGATGGTATTAGCTTTAAGGGCTATATTAACGGAATCCCTGAAAGTGTTCTTTCAGGCGGACGGTATGATCGTTTGATGAATCGTCTTGGAAAAAAATGCGGAGCGATTGGATTTGCCGTTTATCTGGATCATTTGGAGCGTTTTGAAGCAGAGTCCTCCTTATACGATGTGGATGCGGTCTTACTATATGATGCGGATGCCTGCGTTGACGATCTTTTACGTGCGCAGAGGAAGCTTTCTTTGGAATATTCGAATGTCATAACTGCAAGGGGGATCGATCGCAGTCTCCGCAGCCGTAAATTGTTTAAACTCACAAAGGGAGGCATAGAGAGCCTTGAAACCAATGATTAATATTGCGCTTCCGAAAGGAAGATTGGGAGAAAAAGCCTATCGGGTATTTGAAGAGGCTGGATTTGAATGTCCTTCGATCCATAAGGAGAGCAGAAAACTGATTTTTGAGAACCAGGAAAAGGGTGTGCGTTATTTTTGGGTAAAGCCATCCGATGTAGTCATTTACGTAGAACGGGGAGCTGCGGACATTGGAATTGCGGGGAAGGATATCCTTCTCGAATATTCTCCCGATATTTATGAACTGGCAGACCTTGGAATGGGAAAATGCAGGATGGCGGTCGCGGCAAAGAAGGATTTTTGCGACCGTCGAGATCACACCTTGAGAGTGGCAACGAAATTTCCCAATATCGCCAGGAATTATTATGCGTCCTTGAGCAGAGAGATTGACATTATTAAACTGAACGGATCAATCGAGCTCGCTCCGATTCTTGGGTTGTCGGACGTAATTGTGGATATTGTTGAGACGGGTAAAACCTTGTTGGAAAACGATCTTGAACCCAAGAGCGATATTGTGAATATAAGTGCAAGATTGGTAGCCAATAAGGCAAGCTACAAATTTAAAAATGAAAGTATTAGAACGATTTGTAATGAGATCAATCGGATCTTGCAGAGCAAGAACTAAGCATCAGTCGGGAGGAAAACATGATACGTACATTTCGATACAATGAAATTGATCGCTCCGAGATTTTTTCTCGTGATCTCAGTAGCACAAAGCATGTGGAGTCTACGGTTACGGAAATTATCAATCAAGTGAAGGAGCGCAAGGATGCCGCTCTATATGAATACTGTGAGAAGTTTGATAAAGCGGTGTTGTCTTCCTTGCAGGTATCGGATGAGGAAATCGAGGAGGCGGTAGCTTCTGTTGATCCTAAATTTCTCGAAATTTTAGAAAAAGCGGCGAAGAATATTCATTCGTTTCATTCCAGACAGGTTCGCAACAGCTTTATGATTAACGATAAAGAAGGAGTCGTGATCGGTCAGAAGATCCTTCCCATTGAAAAAGTTGGTCTATATGTTCCCGGTGGAACGGCTGCATATCCGTCCTCGGTGTTAATGAACTGCATTCCGGCGAAGATCGCGGGATGCAAGGAAATCGTGATGGTAACCCCTCCTTCGAAGGATGGATCGGTCAATCCCGTTATTTTGGCTGCGGCTAAAATCGGTGGAGTGAAAAAGGTCTTTAAGGTTGGTGGAGCGCAAGCGATTGCCGCTTTGGCTTATGGAACCGAAACGATTCCTGCCGTAGATAAAATTGTTGGTCCCGGAAACGCGTTTGTTGCTGAGGCAAAGAAGCAGGTGTTTGGCAAGGTTGCTATTGATATGATTGCGGGGCCCAGTGAAATATTGGTCATTGCTGATGGGACCTGTAATCCAATTTACGTTGCCGCGGATCTGCTTTCTCAGGCAGAACACGATCGAATGGCAAGTGCGGTCCTTGTTACCGATTCGGAAGGGCTTGCACAAGGTGTCGCGCAAGAATTGGAGAGACAGATCCCTCTGCTTACCCGTCAGGAGATCGCAAGAACCTCCATTGATAACAATGGAAAGATCATTATTACCGAGAGCATTGCTCAAGCAGTAGATGTGGCAAACAGTATCGCTCCCGAGCATCTTGAAATCTGTGTGGATGATCCTTTCCGTTACTTGGATCAGATCAAGCATGCTGGTTCCATCTTTATGGGTAAGTATTGTCCAGAAGCTCTTGGGGACTACCTTGCGGGACCGAACCACACACTTCCTACCAGTGGAACTGCTCGATTTTCCAGTCCGCTCTCGGTAGATGATTTTGTGAAGAAAACACAGTTTACTTATTATACGGAAGATGCCCTGAGAGCGGTCAGCCGTGATATTCATTTTTTTGCTAACCAGGAAGGTCTTGGGGCACACGCAAAGAGTGCAGTGATTCGTTTTGATGAATAATTTGGAGAAACTATGAGTCGTTTTATGAATGCAAAGTATATCGGTCTGAATGCCTATACTCCGGGTGAACAGCCAACCGATATGCAATATATCAAGTTGAATACCAACGAATCTCCGTTCCCGCCGTCCGAGGGAGTGCTTCGGGCGATTGATAGAGCGGCAGTTTCACAGTTGAATCTCTATCCTGATCCGACTTGCGGTCGTTTAAAGGAAAAGCTTGCTACCCTCTACGGAGTTAGTAAAGAATGTGTGTTTTTATCCAATGGGTCGGATGATATCTTGAATTTTTCTTTTATGGCATTCTTTAATGAAAGCGAGCATCCTGTCCGTTTTCCAAAAATTTCGTATGGATTTTATCAAGTATATGCAGATCTTTACGGTATTTCCTATCAGATGATTCCCCTTGCGGAGGATTTCTCCATTCGAGTAGAGGATTATCTTGGCAACACGGCAGGTGTTGTGATTGCCAATCCCAATGCCCCAACGGGACTTGCTCTATCCTTGGATGAAATTGAGAAGATTGTTTCCTCTAATCCGGATCATGTGGTATTGGTGGATGAGGCTTACGTGGATTTCGGAGCGGAATCGGCGATTCGATTGATAGAACGTTATCAAAATTTATTGGTAGTTGGTACTTATTCCAAATCCCGTTCTATGGCAGGCGCCAGGCTTGGATTTGCTTTCGGTCATCCCGCGTTGATCTCTGATCTGGAAAAAATTAAATATTCGACCAATCCTTATAATGTCAATCGTTTGACATTGTTGGCGGGTGAAGCTGCTTTGGATGAAAACGAATATTATATGGGAAATTGCAGAACTGTCGCAACAATACGTGATGACACACAGACAAGGTTGAGGGAATTAGGATTCATGTGCACCGATTCGAAAGCGAATTTTATTTTTGCTAAGAGCCCTGACGTCGGCGGAAAGGAATTGTATCTTGAACTCAAAAAGAGAGGAATTCTTGTTCGTCACTTTGATAACCCCGCAATCTGTGAATACAATCGTATTACAGTAGGGACGAAGGAGCAGATGGATTGTTTGCTCGAGAAAATTCAATCGATTTTAAAGAGGTAATCCATGAGAAATGCACAAATCATAAGAAAAACATCTGAAACTGACATTGTTCTTTCCTTGAATTTGGATGGGTGCGGTAAAGCGGACATCCAAACGGGAGTCGGTTTTTTGGATCATATGCTGACCCTGTTTTCGTCACACGGAGGTTTTGATCTGACTGTGATATGCAAAGGAGACGTAAATGTTGATGACCACCATAGTGTGGAAGATATTGGAATTTGCCTTGGTCAGGCATTTGCCAAGGCACTGGGCGACGGAAAGGGAATTGAACGTTACGGTTCCATGATCCTTCCTATGGATGAGGCGTTGATTCTTTGCGCATTGGATGTATCTGGTCGTGATTGTCTCGTTTATCGTTTGCAAATTCCTACTGAAAAGGTTGGGACGTTCGATACGGAGCTCGTAGAGGAATTTTTCTCTGCGTTTGTGCGTCACGCCAGAATCTGCTTGCATTTTCAGCAGCTTGAGGGACGGAACGCGCATCATATCATTGAGGGAGCGTTTAAGGCATTTGCTCACGCAATGGCATCTGCCGTTCGGATTAACCCCGAAAAGGCAAATGTGATTCCATCAACAAAGGGGATGCTTGTATGATCGCAATTGTGGATTACGGTGTGGGAAATCTTTTTTCTCTGAATAGCTCCTTTCATGCCATTGGTGTGGAGGTTGTTGTGACATCGGACCCTGAGACGATTCGTTGTTCCGATCGAATTGTTTTGCCGGGGGTGGGGGCTTTTTCCGATGCGGCAAAAAAACTGAGCCAGAGTGGGCTGGATCAAGTGATTGTGGAAGAGACGAAAAAAGGGAAGCCCTTGCTTGGTATTTGTCTTGGTATGCAGATGCTGTTTGAAAAAAGCTTTGAATACGGAGAGCATGAAGGACTTGGATTGATTCCCGGTTCGGTTCGTCCGATCAAGGATGTGATCGATGAAGGATTAAAAATCCCGCATATTGGATGGAATCCCCTACATTGGAAGGGAGAGAAAGATATCCTCTTTAAGTATATTGAAGAGGGGGATTGTGTCTATTTCGTGCATTCCTACTATGCGACAAATTGTGAGCCAAATGTGATTGCAACGGCTGAATATAGCGCTGAGTTGACCGCTGCCGTTCGAAACGGAAACGTATGGGGCGCACAATTTCATCCCGAAAAAAGTGGAGCGGTTGGCTTGGCAATTTTGAAGGCATTTTGTGAGGTTTAAATATGATGCACATATTTCCCGCCATTGATTTGATCGACGGAAAAGCTGTTCGATTGATGAAAGGGGATTATAATCGGGTAACTGTATATAGTGATACTCCTGTCAAGGTAGCCAAATACTTTGAAGAACAAGGGGCAGAATATTTGCACCTGGTTGACTTGGATGGCGCCAAGGATGGAAATACGGCAAACTTTGGCATTATTTCCGAGATTGTTCGTTCTACATCTCTCTCCGTCGAGGTTGGTGGAGGGATTCGGGACATTGAGACGATCAAAAGATACGTGGATATCGGAGTGGATCGAGTGATTTTGGGTACTGCGGCAGTTAACGATCCCGAATTTTTGAAGGAAGCGGTTCGGCTTTATCCTGATCATGTTGTTGTTGGAATTGATATAAAGGATGGTATGGTAGCCATTAAGGGATGGACGGAGGTATCGGGGCTTTCTTGCTTTGATTTTTGTCAGACGATTCAGGAGCTCGGTGTACAAACGATTATCTGCACGGATATTTCTAAGGACGGTATGATGGCAGGAACGAACCGAGAGTTATACCGTGAACTGAGCAATCGTTTTTCTCTGAATGTCATTGCTTCGGGAGGTGTATCTTCCATGGATGATATCCGTGCTCTTGCAGGCATGAATTTGTTTGGAGCCATTCTTGGTAAAGCAATCTATACCGGCGCGATCAAGTTGGATGAGGCAATTGCATTGACAAAGGAGATTGTATGATAACAAAAAGAATTATTCCGTGCTTGGACGTGAAAAACGGACGGGTTGTGAAGGGCGTTAATTTTTTGGATGTAAAGGATGTTTCCTCTCCCATTGCCTTGGCTGAGTTTTACAGTAGCTGTGGTGCGGATGAGCTTGTGTTTTATGACATCACGGCATCTTATGAGGAAAGAAACATATTTACCGATATTCTTCGACAAACGGCTGAACGGGTGTTTATTCCTTTGACGGTTGGAGGAGGTATTCGTTCCTTGGAGGATTTTGACCGTGTTCTAAAATGCGGTGCGGACAAGGTAAGTGTCAATTCCGGTGCGATCTCCAATCCTGATTTGATTTACCAAGCCGCGAAAAAATATGGGGATCAATGCGTGGTCCTTTCTGTCGATGTGAAGCGTGTGGACGGAGAGTTTCATGTTTTCCGAAAAGGCGGGAGAGAAGATACGGGAATAGAGGCCATTGAATGGATCAAGCGAGGAGTAGAAAACGGTGCCGGTGAGATCGTAGTTAACAGTATTGATACCGATGGAGTAAAGAAGGGATTCGATTTGGAAATGCTGGATGCGGTATGTCAATCTGTCCGTGTTCCAGTCATTGCATCAGGCGGTGCAGGCTCTATTGACGATTTTGTGAAGCTGTTTTATGAGTTACCCGACGTGGATGCGGGACTTGCCGCATCGATCTTCCATTTTGGAGAGGTAGATATCAAGGATTTGAAAGCGACTCTTGCAAAAGAGAATATCCATGTAAGACTATAATAGGAGAGTATTATGTTAAAGATCGAAGATTTGAAATTTGATGAAAAGGGATTGATCCCCGCGGTTGTGATTGACGCCGTTTCCAAAAAGGTTTTGACGGTTGCCTACATGAACAAGGAAAGTCTTGAGATCAGCATCAAAGAGGGAACTACCTGCTTTTGGTCTCGTTCCCGTCAGTGTCTTTGGAGAAAGGGAGAAACTTCCGGAAACCGTCAGCATATTGTAAGTATTGTTGCCGATTGTGACCATGATGCTTTGACTGTTACGGTTTATAAAGATGGTCCCGCTTGTCATCTTGGCACCGATTCATGCTTTAACGAAATCGTTTACGAAAGTGATCTTCATGAAGAGTTTTCCCTTGACGCACTGATGAAGGTGATTGAGGGAAGAAAAATTGAGAAAAAAGAGGGTTCTTATACCACCTATTTGTTTGAAAAAGGAATTGATAAGATCTTGAAAAAGGTTGGTGAGGAATCTACGGAGGTCATTATTGCGGGAAAGGCAAACGACAAGGCGGAAACCGTCTATGAAATTGCCGATCTCGTCTATCACGTAATGGTTCTTATGATTGAGATGGGAATTTCTTTGGATGATGTGAAAAATGAATTGGCATCCAGACACGTCATTGATCATAAAGTAAAGCAGGAAAAAATGACTTCAAAATAAGAAAAGAGAGCCTGAATTCAGGCTCTCTTTTCTTATGCGTTTTTACAGAAGAGGAGACTGCTCTCCGTGCTTTAAAATTGTCTTCCCAAAACTTAACTGATAGCCGTGAGGTACTTTTACCTCTGCTACAGTATTTTTGGGGATTCAACCAACACCTTTCGGTTTTGCAGATTCCCAAAAGCGGGAATCTATTCGCAATTAGTCCTGAGCGTCTTCTGCCTTGACATCGACGTTGCGGACAGCACTTTTTAAAATTCTGATTTTAGTTCTGTCGTGGCCGGTTTCGATCATGACGGTCTCTTCCTTAATGCTGATGATCTTGCCAATAATGCCCCCGATTGTGGTAATTTCATCACCAACCTGCAGGTTGTTTCTCATTTCATTGACCTGACGCTCCTGCTTTTTCTGAGGTCTGATCATAAAGAAGTACATGGCAGCGATCATACCGCCGATCATAATAAGCGGAAAAATGCTTTCAAACATTTGTTAAAATCCTCCGTAAAATAATTTCTACAATATGATACCATATTTTTTGAAATAATTCAAGTTAGAATTGTAAATTATTTGTGTGAATTTGAAAGTTTTTTCTTTTAATTTGCAAAAGTATTGAAAAAAAAACAAAAACGTGATATAATAATATGGAATATTTTTCTAAAACAACGGAAAGGATTTTGATATGAAGATCAATCCTTATATTGAATGCGCGAAGATTGTCAATACCCATGGTTGTCACGGCGGACTTAAATTGGAGTCGTGGTGTAACACACCCGAGGATCTGGCTGAATTAAAGACGGTGTATGTGAAAATTGGAACAGAATATCAGCCTTATCGCGTATTGAAGGCGTCGATTTTCAAACAGTTTGTGGTTACAGTATGGGAAAACGTGAATGATATGGATACGGCATTGTCTTTGAAGGGACAGACGGTATATGCTTTGCGTGAAGATTTTGCGTTGGAAGAAGGAGAGTTCTTTGTCGCGGATCTGATTGGTCTGGATGTTATCGATGCCAATACCAAAGAGAAATACGGAACGTTGCTTGAAACGATCAATCGAGGAGCCTCGGATATTTATGTGGTCCATACGTCAAAGGGGGAGCGAATGATTCCCGCGGTTCCTGAGTTTGTTGATCGTATCGATCTTAACTGTGGTATTTTTGTTACACCGATAGAGGGTATGTTGGATTAATTTCGGAGGATCTTATGTATTTTGATATTATGACGCTGTTTCCCGATCTTGTAAATTATGTGTTGGGAGAAAGCATCATTGGTAGAGCGCAAAAAAGCGGAGCTATTGAGGTATCAACGTATAACATTCGGGATTATTCCGAGGATAAGCATCGTCGAGTAGATGATACACCCTACGGCGGTGGTAAGGGAATGCTGATGATGGCTCCGCCGATCTATCGTTGCTATGAAGCAATCTGCGAAAAGAGAAGAGATACAGCGAAAAGCAAGCGAGTCATTTTTATGTCTCCGTCCGGAACCGTTTTTAATCAGAAAAAAGCGGAGGAGTTTGCGCGTTATGACCAGCTGATTATTTTGTGCGGTCATTATGAAGGAGTCGATCATCGCATTATAGAGGAAATTGTCGACGAGGAAATTTCCATTGGAGACTATGTATTGACAGGTGGGGAGATTCCTGCTTGTATTGTGGTGGATAGTGTGGCTCGTTTGGTAGACGGCGTATTGTCCGATCCGGAGTGCTATGAAAAAGAAAGTATTTCCAGCGGTCTTTTGGAATATCCTCAATATACGAGACCTTATGAATTTCATGGAGTGAAAGTGCCGGATGTCTTGATTTCGGGTCATCATGAAAATATTGATACGTGGAGATACGAACAAGCGTTAGAGCGGACAGCCAAGCAGCGTCCCGATCTCTTCGAAATGTTTGAAAGGAGGGAGTCGATTGAAAAAACAAAAAAATGACGGTCAAGAAAACAAAAAGGAGCGTACAGTTTCCAAAGTGTTTCGCCCGTCCTCGATTAGCTTAATTTTCTTTCTTTTGGATAAGCTTTCCGATAAAATTTATAATGCCTTGTGTAATGGATTCTTTGGGAAAATTTTTACCTCGTATACCGCTGAACAATGCGCATTTGAACAATGTGCAATCAAAAAAAAGATAATTGGTGCCAAACGCGTAACGGCAGTATTTCACAGAGTCAGAGAATATTTAGCTAAGTCCTTTGAAACCAGTTTTTTTCTTAAAAAACTGAATAAAGTCGGCAAGTCATTTTTAACGATACCCCTCAAATGTTTTGGTAATTTTTTTCTTTCATTTGGAATTTATACCACATTGATCTTCTTTTTGAAGTGGATTATTCCGACCATGGAGACAGAAACTGTTGGCTTTGGCTTTTGTGGCTTGGTTTCTTGTTCTATCGGACTTCCCATGATGCTGTCTCGCAATAGTATCGCAAGATCCATTCTGGAGAGTAAAATTTCTCACTTTATTTTTATTGAACTGCTTGGCTTCCGAAAGGAAGCGCTGGAAGCTCCTCCGCATCATAGACGATTGGTCTCAAATATTATGGTTCTCTCTGGAATGCTTTTGGGGCTTTTAACCATTTTTGTCCATCCTTTGCATATTTTACTCGCATTTGTCCTTGTCATTGGTGTAGCGCTTCTGTTTTTTACACCAGAGATTGGCATTGTTGTTGCGATTTTGTTTCTTCCGTTTTTTTACTTTATGCCGTCTCCCAGTATTGCGTTGGGATTGTTAATTTTGGCAACATCTATTAGTTATGTTATCAAAGTCGTTCGAGGGAAAAGAATTTTCAAACTTGAATTGATAGATGTGGCTATTTTGGCGTTTGGACTGGTTCTTTTGAGCACAAGCACGGTTTCGGCTGGAGGTAAAAACGGCTACAACGAGGTTTTGATTACCTTTGTTTTGCTTTTCGGTTATTTTTTAACGGTGAATCTGATGCGGACCAAGCAGTGGTTAAAGCGCTGTACCCTGTGTATGGTTTTTTCTGGAACGATTACGGCGCTTTGCGGAATTCTCCAGTATGTGACTAAGAATTTTCACGCGGGCGCGTGGTTGGATCCGGTGTATTTTTCGGATATTCAGGGAAGATCGGATTCACTCTTTGAAAATCCAAATGTATTGGCGTCCTATCTCGTTCTTGTTTTTCCATTTGCGCTTGCGCTCTTTGCTCGGTCAAAAAATATAAAAGAAAGGTTTTTATATGGATTTTCTGTATTGAGCATTCTTTTATGTTCGATTTTTACTTGGTCAAGAGGGGCATGGATCGGCATGCTAATCGGATTCTTGATCTTTGCACTAATGCATAGCAGAAAAACTGTGAGATATCTGCTTTTGGGAGTTTTGTTCGTTCCGCTTCTTTCATTTTTCATTCCCGAAACAGTAACGCAAAGATTTACAAGCATCGGAAATCTAAGCGACTCTTCTTCCTTGTATCGCTTGTATACCTGGAAAGGCTCATTTCGGGTGATTGCAGAGTTCTTTTTAGGAGGGATCGGGTACGGTTCCAGCGCATATAGAGCAGTGTATCCTCAGTTTGCCTATGCGGGAATTGAAGCAGCAGAGCATAGTCATAACTTGTGGCTTCAAGTTTGGATCGGTGTAGGCTTCAGTGGGGTAATCTTGTTGATTTTTGCCATGTTTTTGTTTTTCCAGATGAATTTGGAACACGCAAAAAATAGTATGAATCAAACGAACCGATCAATGATCGTTGCATCGATTTGCGCAATTGCAGCGGCTCTGGTTATGGGGTGCTTTGATTTTATTTGGTTTAATTACAGAATATTCTTTGCTTTTTGGTTTATTGTTGGATTATCCTGTGCCCATACGAGACTTGGTCAAGACGAGCTTCGGCGCGTTGAGTATATGGGCAATACGGAAAAAAACACCGCAACCTTGGATATAACTTTGTAAGCGCAATAATCGGGAAGAATACAGAAAGGATTTTTGATCTATGAGTATTTCTGATAAGAAAAAGACAATGAGAACAAAAAACAGAAAGAAGGGTCGCTTTAATGTGATTGACTTGCTTTTGGTTTTGATTGTTCTGTTCGTTATTTCTGCGATTTTATATGTTTTTGCTCCGTTCTCTACAGTAAAGAATCTCTTTACCTCGGAGGAAACAACAATTGAATATACGATTGAATTTATCGGCGTCGATAAGAAGTATGTGAACGAAATACAAAAAAATGATATAGTAGTAGATGCTGTATCTAAAAATCATATTGGGACCGTACAGGCTGCGGATTACAACAATCCGTATACCGAATTTGAAGCAATTCAAAAGAAAAATGAGAATACACTGGAGGGGGTTCTTGTTGAGCATCCCGATAAGTGTAATGTTCTTGTAACGATTGCGGCAACGGCAAAGTATGGGGAAGGCGACGGTTATCGAGTGAATGGATATCGAATCGCTGTCGGCGAAAAAATGAGTCTTGTGTTTCCTAACTACATGGGAGAAGGATATTGTATTGACCTCTCTCTGGAGTCTTGATCAAGTTTAACATGAAAATAAGGAGCTATCATGGAAGAAAATCAAGTGAAGCAAAAAAAGGGTAAGAACAGACCAGGAATTAAGGCGCTCGATATTGTCATTATTCTTATGGTCTTGCTTGTGATCGTTGGCGTCTTCTTTCGATATAACACATTGGATTTTTTAGAGAATAATTTAAATAAAAAAGATTATACGATCTCGTTTTCAATAGAAAATATTCGCTATACCACCCCTGATCATATGCTGGTGGGGGATAAGGTCTATTTTGGCGATAGTGGGGAATTGTTGGGAACATTGATCGCCCCCTCCGAAGACATGAAAAATATTGCATTAAAATGTACCGTCTCGTCCCAATACGTTACCAACGAAAATGGTGAACGTGTCGAGATTGTCTATCCCGAGGAATCTCGTGTGGACGCAGAAGGAAAAATGATCTGCGAAGGGCTTTATACCTCTGACGGAACGTTTTTGTTGAATGGAACAACCTATCTTGCCGCAGGGAAAACGGTGAACGTGAAAACAGAAAAGGTTACGGTCGCCATAACTGTGGACAAAATAGAGGAAGTTGAAGCGAAATAAATGTAAAAAAGAAGAAAAATGACAGTTATATGTACAAAATGAAAATGATTTTGCTTTTTTTCTCGCAAAGTTTATTGAATTTTACCAATATATAACTCTTGATTTTAACTTGTTTTTTTGATATACTATTATATATCAAGGATGGTAATGACAAGATGTACTGTCAATTTCGATATGCAGTCGATTTATAAAAAACAGGAGCAATGTTATGGTAAAGCAAGATGTTACGATTACAAATAATATAGGATTGCATGCAAGACCCGCTACCTTTTTTATCCAGAAGGCGAATACGTTTAAGAGTTCGATTTGGATTGAAAAGGACGACCGCCGCGTAAATGCGAAAAGTTTGCTGGGGGTTCTATCCTTGGGAATTGCCAAAGGAATGACAGTTACTTTGATTGCTGATGGACAGGATGATGCCGAGGCGATTGATGTTTTGGTGGCATTGGTTCAAACCGGTTTCGCAGAATAAAGATTCGGGCTGTTTTAAACAACAGCCCGCTTTTTGTTCGATTTCAAATGAAACCATGTATTGGAGAAAACACGTATGGAAAAAAACGAGGAAAAATTAAGTCGGCTTCTTCAAAAGGCAAATCGTTTGCCCACAACTCCTGGTGTATATATTATGAGGGACAGCAAAAACCGAGTGATCTATGTGGGGAAATCTAAAAAACTGAAAAATCGTGTATCACAATACTTTCAAAATAGCAGGAAAGCATATAAGACCGAGCAAATGGTTTCGAAGGTGGAAGATTTTGATTATGTGCTTTGCAAAAACGAGATCGAAGCGCTAACGTTGGAAAACACATTGATCAAACAGCATTCTCCTAAATACAATATAAAACTTAAGGATGCAAAGTCTTATCCCTATATTAAGATAACTTCGGGCCAATATCCAAAAATTCTTTTTACAAGAACCAGACTTGCCGATCGGGCAAAGTATTTTGGACCATTTTCCGGGACGTCCACAGTGTATTCGATTTTAAATATTCTCCATAAATCATTGGGAATTCCAAATTGTAAGAGAAATTTCCCCCGTGAGATTGGAAAGGAACGCCCCTGTATTTACTACGAAATGAAGCAATGCTGTGGAGTTTGTACAGGAAAGGTTTCAACGAAGGAATATAACGGATTGATTTGTTGCGCCTCCGATATTTTAAGAGGGCATACTGCTCAGGCAATCGAAACTTTAAAACAAAAAATGGAGGAGTTGGCAGAAGAAGAGCGATATGAGGCTGCCGCAAGATGCAGAGATACGATTAAAGCTCTGAAACAGTTGAGTCAAAAGCAGAGTGTGGTTGCCGCACCGGATACCAATGTGGATCTGTTTGGCTTTTATGGTGAAGAGGGGTATTCCTGTGTCTGTGCGTGGTATATTCGTGATGGACTTGTGGTTGATCAGGCAGACTTCCTGTTATCAAAGGATACCTTGACCGAAAGTGATGGCTTGACCGCGTTTTTGGTAGAACATTATATAATGCGAAATGACATTCCCAAAAATATCATGCATTCCTTTGTGTTGGAGGAAGATGATATCACCTCTGTTGAAGCATTTTTGGAAGCACAGTCGGCACATAAGGTTCAATTGAGGCGACCGGAGCGAGGACAATTTCGTAATCTCTGTGATACGATCGTTGGAAACGCACAGGAAAAGGTTAAACAACTTAAACAAACTAAAGAACAGGATGAATCGATTTTGGTTCGGTTGGCTCAAACTTTAGGCTTGGAAACCGTTCCTCAACGAATAGAGGCGTATGATATTTCCAATATCGGTTCTGAACACATCACGGCAGGGATGGTTGTTTTTGAGAACGGAACACCACAAAAAAGTGACTATCGAACCTTTAAAATTCAAACGGTTACAATGGGAACGGATGATTATGCTTCCATGAAGGAGGCCATCAGAAGACGAATTCGACATTTAAAAGAGGATACGGATGGGTCCTTTGCTTTTTATCCTGATTTGATGCTGATTGACGGAGGAAAAGGACACGTATCGGCGGTTTCCGAGGTGTTAAAGGATGAAGAGATATTCGTTCCGGTGTTTGGTATGGTGAAGGACGAGTACCATAAGACGAGAGCGCTTTGTACGGAGCATGAGGAAATTGATATTGGGCGAGATCAATCAATTTTCAGGTTGATCTACAAAATTCAAGAGGAGGTTCATCGTTTTACTGTTGGAAGAACCACACAAGCAAAACGAGCAACTATGAAAAAATCCTCTTTGGAGAAGATTGAGGGAATTGGTCCTTCTAAGGCAAAGCGACTGTTGGTTGCTTTTGGAACATTGGGAGCGATAAAAAGCGCATCCATGGAAGAGCTTTCTATGATTCACGGGATTACAAAAAGCGACGCATATCATGTATATCACTATTACCACTCGGAGGAATAAACGATTATGATGAGGATCATTACGGGAAGAGCAAGGGGGATTCGATTGAAGACATTGGAGGGGGAGGAAACACGTCCCACCGCTGAACGTGTAAAGGAAGCGATTTTCTCCATGATTCAATTTGATTTGGAAGGAAGAAGTGTTTTGGACCTTTTTTCTGGCTCCGGGCAAATGGGGCTGGAGGCAGTCAGCCGTGGAGCCTCCACGGCGGTCATGGTGGATCGCTCGAAAGCTGCCGTTCAAATTATAGAAGATAACCTTTCAAAAACGAAATTGACCCCCTGGTGTACCGTCCAACAGTCGGATTGTATGGATTTTATTTACAAAAATCAAGGCAGTAAATTTGATATTATTTTTTTGGATCCCCCCTATGCTTCGGGATTATATTGTCCCGTTATCCAAGCTATGTTGAATGCCGATATGCTAAAGCCCATGTCTATCATTGTTTGTGAAAGTGATCATGATGAAATTTTTGGTGAGAATCATGACCTTGCGGAACGATTTGTGATAAAAAAACAGTCGAAATACAGCAAAACGGTCATCACTATTTTAGAGCGAAGGAGCAAGTAATGAACAAAGAAAAAATATCGATTGCGGTTGTTCCGGGAAGCTTTGATCCCATTACCTATGGACATTTGGACTTGGTAGAACGAGCATTAAAGCAGTATGATAAGGTATATTTGGCGGTCATGATCAACCGTGACAAAAGCTATATGTTTACTTTGGAAGAACGAACAAAAATTGCCAGAGCGGCAGTCGCACCTTTTCCTAATGTAGAGGTCATATCCTCGGAGGGAATGCTTTGGGAGCTTGCACTCAAGCTGAACGCTTGTGCGATTGTAAAAGGATATCGCAACGATAACGACCTTGCATATGAGAAGAAAATGGCGGAATTTAATAAAATTCATAATCCGAATGCTGAAACGATTCTCCTTGAATCTAAATTGGATTTGATCAATGTAAGTTCAACGGTTGTACGAAATAGGATTCTTCAAGGAGAAAAATTAGATGATTTAATGCCATCCAGCGCAGAAAACATTCTTTATCAACTTCTTCAACAAAAAAAATGTTCTAAATAAAAACATCCTCCCATATATTTTAGTGAAAAATATATCGGGAGGATTTTATGGCTGAGCATTCGATTTATCAAGATATTGCCGAAAGAACGGGCGGAGATATTTATATTGGAGTGGTAGGACCTGTTCGCACGGGAAAGTCAACCTTTATCAAGCGGTTTATGGAATCATTGGTATTACCGAATATCGGGGATGAATATTCCAGAGATCGCGCACGGGATGAAATGCCCCAATCTGCCGCCGGAAAGACCGTTATGACCACAGAGCCGAAATTTGTCCCGGATGAAGCAGTTACGGTATGCATGGACGATCATACCACACTGCGGGTAAAAATGATTGACTGTGTGGGATATATTGTTTCGGAGGCACTGGGTACGATCGAAAATGGTCAGCCCAGAATGGTTCACACCCCGTGGCAAGAGGAGCCCATGCCGTTTGTAGAAGCCGCTGAGATGGGAACGGAAAAGGTCATTAATGAGCATTCCACTATTGGCATGTTGATTACCTCTGACGGAAGCATTGGTGAAATATCCAGAGAAAGCTATGTGCCTGCTGAGGAACGGATCGTAAGAGAATTAAAGAGTATCGGTAAGCCCTTTGCCATTGTTCTGAATTCGGCAAATCCAACCTCAGAGGATGCCATCCATCTTGCGTATGAGTTGGAAGAAAAGTATGGTGTTCCGGTGGCATTGGTCAGTTGTATTGATCTTGATGCCGAGGATATTGGACATATTTTAGAGCTTGTATTACATGAGTTTCCCATTTCCGAAATTGCCGTCAATGCACCGGGATGGATCTCGGCATTGCCATCCGATCATAAAATCAAGCGTTCGCTTCGAAATTCGATTTGTACGTGTGCGGATCGGATTCGCAAGGCAGGAGAATTGAAACGGGGACTCGAGGATCTGGAGAGTAATGAATTTTTGAAATCGTATCAGATCCTTGAAATGAATATGGGAACGGGAAAGGCAACTGTTCAATTGGAGTTTGATGATGCATTATATTATAATGTATTGAGTGAATTAAGCGGATTTGAGATCCAAGACGAGAATAGCTTAATCACACTTTTGAAAGAGCTTTCTCAAAAACGAGCGCAGTACGACCGTGTAGCCGAAGCCCTTGCAATGGCGGAAGAGAAGGGATACGGAATCGTTATGCCATCTATCGATGATCTCCATCTTGAGGAGCCTGAAATCGTCAAGAAATCCGGTGGTTACGGTGTAAGACTCTGTGCTTCCGCTCAATCCATCCACATGATTCGCGCGAACATTGAAACCGAGATTAATCCAATTGTGGGAACCGAACAGCAATCAGAAGAGTTGGTTCGTTATATGCTAAAGGAATTTGAGGAAGAGCCGGGTAAAATTTGGGAATCCAATGTGCTTGGAAAGAGCCTTTATGAGCTTGTAAATGAGGGATTGCACACGAAATTGGATCATATGCCGGAAGAATCCCGCACCAAGCTTTCCGAAACACTTGAGCGGATTATTAATGAAGGAAGCGGCGGATTGATCTGCATTATCTTATAAGATTACAAATAAAGCAAAAACGGTATATCCTCATGGATATACCGTTTTTGCTTATGTATGCTCGTCGTCTGTATTACGAAGAATTTCCTCTTGTTTTGCCAGCGGATTTTTTTCCATTGCTTCTTCCATGCTCCGATTGCTTACATGGGTGTAGATCTGGGTGGTGTTTAATTGCTCATGTCCTAAAATATCCTTCAGAACACGAACGTCCACCTGTCCGGTCTGGTACATGAGTGTGGCGGCAGTATGTCGAAGCTTATGTACCGAATAGTGCTTAGATTCCAAGCCTGCAAGCTCTAAATATTTATATACCACCCATTGTACGGTTTTAACACTGATTCGCTGATCTCGACTGCTCAAAAACAAAGCAGGAGACGCGCATTTGACGTGCTTTTCACTGAGTCGTTCTTCAAAATAATCCCGCAAAGCGTCTCGACAGGCTTCGTTCAAATAAACGATTCGTTGCTTATTTCCTTTTCCCGTAACAGTCAACGAGCGGAACTGACGATCTACATCATTAAGGTCAATCCCAACCAATTCGGATACACGCATGCCACAATTTAGAAACAGCGTGATCATGGCATAGTCACGGACGATCGTTTTCGATTCTGTATCTTTTTTTATGGCATCCAACAAGGATAGGCTTTCTTCCAAGGATAGAAATTTTGGTAAAGCCTTTTTTTGTTTTGGAGACTCGATGTTTGCCGCGGGATTTTCTTCCAACATCATTCTTTTCACAGTGAGATATTTGAAAAAACCTTTAATGGAAGATAGTTTCCTGGATTTTGCGGCAGACATATTTTTGCGAATGTGATCCGCATACATCAAGAAGTCGTATATGTCCTCCGTAGTAATATTTCTAATATATTCCAAATCTATATCGTGAATGTCAATCTCTTCGAACGCGTCGGAGCACGGATCAATCTTTTGCTCCCTGGCTCTTAGATATCGGAAAAAGGTTCTTAGATCCAACATATATTCCGATACGGTCTTTTCGGATGAATTTTGAATTACGGACTTATATGTAGCGAATTCGCGAACGAGGGAGGGAAGTGAGTCCGGAGAAATATGATTGAGCATAAAAACCTCCATAATGTATCCATCTATTAATATTATATAACATTCGGTGATAATTTAGTGGATAAAGTGTAAATTTTTAAAGCAATATCTTGAAAAAATTGATTTTCTCCCCTATAATATAAGCGAATGATTTCATCAAAGACAGTGGGAGGGCGAATGAAGGCTTTTTTGCGTCAATACTCATATAGTATTATAAAAATGTTTATCAATCAATTTGCCATTGCTATTTTTGGAGCGGTATTGACCTTAGCAACTGCCGCTACACATAATAGTTGGCTGATTGTGGGGGTCAGTGTATTTTCGATCATCTTTTACCTGTTCTTAATCTACACCATGACTTGGGAAATCGGCGCAAAGGATCGCATTTCGGTGGATTGCGGGAAGAAACCATACCGTCCTCATACAGGACTGTTGTTATCCTTGCTTGCAAATATTCCGAATTTGCTGATTGCGGCTTTATTTGCCATTTCACAACCATTTAGTCAAACCGAGAAATGGGCGGGAAATATGCACGCTATTTTGTTGGCTATTTCTATTTTTGTTGAAGGAATGTATTACGGAATCATTTCTCGCTTTCACCATATTTGGTGGCTGTATTTCTTAATCGTAGTACCTGCATTGCTTATAGCATGGTTTTCCTACTTTATGGGCTTTCAAAACAAGCGCTTTTTGGCGGGATACTTTGATAAACGAATGAAAGAAAAAAATAAGAAACAGTGATAAAAAATCCGCCGATTCATCGGCGGATTTTTTGTGAAATGTATACTTAGGTATCGTTTTCTAAGTAATTTTTAATCAGAGAAACCAAAAGATCATCTCGATTGATATGCCCGATCATGCCTCTGGCATTTTTCCAGTCGGTAATGTATACAGGATCCTCGGACAAAATATATCCCGCGATTTGACGTGCCGGATCATAGCCTTTTTCGCAAAGAGCTTCATAGATCTCCTTGAGTGTTTTTTTCATGTCTTCTTCGTCGGAATAAATATCCTTTTTTGATGTGTTCTCGTTCATAAAAGCACCTCCGACCGATACATAAGATTCGGGATGTTGATCTTGAGACAAGTATAACACTTTAGCGGCAAAATATCTACAAACTTTTTGTTAATTTTTCGGAAAAAAGACAAAATATTTTTCGTAATACTTGATTTTTTTCCTAAGTTGGTGTATAATACAAGAGATAAATTATTTTAAAGGAGATAAAAAATATGTTAGTTTCCGCAAAAGAAATGCTGACCAAAGCAAAAGCCGGTAAGTATGCCGTAGGACAGTTCAACATCAACAATCTGGAGTGGACCAAGGCGATCCTTTTGACCGCTCAAGAGCTGAACTCTCCTGTGATTCTTGGCGTTTCCGAGGGGGCAGGAAAGTACATGGCAGGCTACAAGACCGTTGTTGGAATGGTAAACGGTATGCTGGAGGAGTTGAAGATTACGGTTCCCGTTGCTCTTCATTTGGACCATGGCTCTTATGAAGCTTGTTACAAGTGCATCGAGGCAGGTTTCTCTTCCGTTATGTTTGATGGTTCTCATTATCCCATTGAGGAAAATGTTGCTAAGACCAAAGAGCTGATTGACGTTTGTGCCGCAAAGGGACTTTCTCTGGAGGCAGAGGTTGGTTCTATTGGCGGTGAAGAAGATGGCGTTGTTGGTATGGGTGAATGTGCTGATCCCGAGGAGTGTAAGATGATTGCGGATCTCGGAGTAACCATGTTGGCTGCAGGTATTGGAAATATACACGGAAAGTACCCCGCGAACTGGGCAGGTCTCTCCTTTGAGACTCTTGATGCGATCCAGCAGAAAACCGGTGAAATGCCTCTCGTTCTTCATGGCGGTACGGGCATTCCCGCGGATATGATCAAGAAGGCAATTTCTCTTGGTGTTGCCAAGATTAACGTAAATACCGAGTGTCAGCTGTCTTTTGCCGCTGCTACCCGTGAGTATATCGAGGCAGGTAAGGATCTTGTTGGAAAGGGCTTTGACCCCAGAAAGGTTTTGGCTCCCGGCTTTGAGGCGATTAAGGCAACCGTTAAGGAAAAGATGGAGCTGTTCGGTTCTGTGAACAAGGCGTAAGTCGATATAGGAAGATAACAGAGGTTGTTGCCTTGGCACAACCTCTGTTTCTGTAGAAAAAAAGAAAGGGAATCTTCATGATAAAAATTGATATTATTTCCGGCTTTTTGGGGGCAGGAAAAACCACGTTGATCAATCGGTTGATTCACGAGGCATATAAGAACGAAAAGCTTGTTTTGATTGAAAATGAATTTGGTGAAATAGGAATTGATGGTGGCTTTTTGCAAGGTAGCGGTGTCAAAATTGCTGAAATGAATTCGGGTTGCATTTGCTGTTCTTTGGTTGGTGATTTTAGCAAAGCACTCAAACAGGTGATTGACGACTATCATCCCGATCGAATTTTGATCGAACCCTCCGGTGTGGGAAAACTTAGCGATGTAACCAAAGCGGTTTTGTCTGCTGAGTTAGAGTGTGCGGAGCTCAATAGTGCGGTTGTTGTGGTCGATGTGAACAAGTGCAAAATGTATATGAAGAACTTTGGAGAGTTCTTTAATGATCAAATCTCTCATGCGGGATGCATTATTTTCAGCCACACCGATAAGACAACCGAGCAAAAGCTTCATGAATCCTTGGAATTGGTCCGTACCAAAAATCACAGTGCAGTAGTTGTTACCACACCCTCCGATCAATTGGACATTCAAACTCTTTTGGATGCTATGGAAAAGAAGGAGACCTTGGAGGAACAACTGAAAGAATTGGTGGAGCACGGGGAAGAGTGCCCTGTATGTGGATGTCCTCATGAGCACGAACATCATCATGAGCATGAGCATCATCATGAGCATGAACATCACGATGAGCATTGTGATTGTGAACATCACCACCATCATGAACATCAGCACCATCATCACCATCATGCGGACGAGGTATTTACTAGTTGGGGCAAGGAAACCCTGCAGAAATATAGTGCGGAAGAAATGGAAGATCTATTGGCGGCACTGGAGCATGAGGATGTCTATGGTATGATTCTTCGTGCCAAGGGAATTGTAAAGTCTACCGATGACCGTTGGATTTATTTTGATTATGTTCCCGGAGAGGCGGACGTACGGTACGGAAGTCCCGCCCCCATCGGCAAGATTTGCGTGATTGGCTCGCAAATGGATGAAGAAGCTATTTCGAACTTGTTTGATGGGATAAAGGAGTAAGTTATGCAACAGATCCCCGTGTACCTGTTTACAGGCTTTCTGGAGGCGGGAAAAACCTCGATGATCCAGGAATCGTTGAATGATCAAAACTTCAACAGCGGTGAAAAAACACTGCTTCTGATGTGTGAGGAAGGCATAGAAGAATTAGACCCCTCTCAGTTTTGGGGACAGAATGTAACCATTCGTATGATCGAAAATGAATCTGATCTGACAAAGGAAAACTTTGTGGAATGGATTAAGGGAAAGCGAATTGATCGTATTATTATCGAATACAATGGCATGTGGCCCTTGCAAACCCTTTATAAGAGTTTTCCTCAAGGATTGGCAATCTATCAGAATGTCATGTTTGCCGATGCCAATACGTTTATCAATTATAACAATAATATGAGACAGTTGACCGTGGACAAGCTGATGGATGCGGAAATGATTGTTTTAAATCGTACGCCTTCTACTATTGACAAGGATGAGATCCATAAAATCATACGTGGTATCTCTCGGCGTGCGGCCATCGTATATGATTATCCGGACGGACACGTGGAATACGATGAAATTGAGGATCCATTGCCCTTTGATTTGGATGCACCGATTGTCGAGATCGACGACGGAGATTACGCGGTTTGGTACCGAGATCTTTCGGAGGAACTGGATAAATATCACGGAAAAACCGTCAAGGTGAAGGGAATCGTGGCACGGGATCCGTCCTTGAATCAAAACTCTATCATTTTTGGACGCCACGTGATGACTTGCTGCGTGGATGATATTCAGTTTAGCGGATTGATATGTGTGTTTAAAAATGCTCCCAAACTGAAATCCAAGGATTGGATTACGGTAAAGGGAAGGATTCAAGTGGAACGCCATCCGATGTATAAACAAAAGGGACCGGTTCTTTACGTAGAATCTACCGAATTTGCTGTTCCACCTAGGCAAGAGGTGGCAACATTCTATTGATTATTGAGTATTTAACATCCATACGAATTGAAAACGCAAAAAGCTGATCATCAGAAGAAGGGAGATGCAGCTTTCTATTGCGGACATCGGAGAACTATGCGGATATTACGACGGGAATTATTTCTCCAGAGTCTTTAAAAAACATGTTGATGTCGCACCACAGGGGTATCAAGAAGAATAAAATATGTCCCCCATACAACAGATGGGGGACATATTTTATTCAGTAAGCTCACCGCTGATTTTGGGTTCAGCGATCAGCTCCTTGATGACGTATTGTGGCTTACCTGTTCCAAGTACACATTCCGAGTTTACAATCACCTCGGCAACATCCTCGCGGGAGGGAAGCTCGTACATAATGGGGAGCATCATATTTTCCATGATGGAACGTAGTCCGCGCGCCCCCGTATTTCTTTCAATGGCTTGTGCGGCAATGGTTTCCATTGCGGAACGGTCGAAGGTTAGCTGTACACCGTCCATCTCCAATAGCTTTTGATACTGCTTTGTCAAAGAGTTCTTTGGCTCACTGAGAATGCGGACCAAAGCATCACGATCAAGATCGTTTAAGGCGACAGTTACAGGAATACGACCGACCAACTCGGGGATGAGTCCGAATTTCACAATATCGTGAGGGATGACATCCTTAAAGATACCTACGCTCTTCCGTTCGGATTTCTTTTTGATCTCGCTGGAAAACCCAATGGTCTGATTCCCCTGACGCTTTTCAATGATCTTTTCCAAACCGTCAAACGCTCCTCCGCAAATAAAGAGGATATTTTCAGTGTTGATTTGAATGAATTCTTGATTGGGATGCTTTCTGCCTCCCTGAGGGGGAACATTTGCAACCGTGCCTTCGAGAATCTTTAAGAGTGCCTGCTGAACGCCCTCACCCGAGACATCACGGGTAATGGAACGATTTTCGCTTTTGCGAGCAATCTTATCAATCTCATCAATATAGATGATTCCTTTTTCCGCCAATTCTATGTCATAATCTGCCGCTTGAATCAGTCGGAGCAAAATATTTTCCACGTCCTCACCAACGTAACCTGCTTCGGTCAAGGTGGTAGCGTCTGCAATGGCAAAGGGAACCTTTAGAGATTTTGCAAGGGTTTGTGCCAAATAGGTTTTTCCTACACCTGTCGGCCCGATCAAAAGAACGTTGCTCTTCTGAAGATCGACGTCATAGGAGCCATCCTCGTTTTTATCATTTTCTTTGGCTTTTTTATATAGAATTCTTTTGTAGTGATTATAAACAGCCACAGACAACGCAAACTTGGCATCATCTTGACCGATTACATATTCATCCAAGATCTCCTTGATCTCTGCGGGTTTCGGAAGTGTCTCAAATGTAAGATCATCTACATTGGTTTCGGTTGCAACCGTGTGCTGATAGATCAGCTCTTGGCACGCTTCTACGCAGAAATCACAAATATAGGCTCCCGTTGGGGAGGGAATCAAAAACTCAACTTGGTTTTCTTTTCGTCCGCAAAAGGAGCAAAAGCGGAGTCCGGACGTATTGTTGTTTGTATTGGAAGACATTCTATGATCCTTTCGGATGAATTTTTAGGCACGTTTTGCAAAGATCTTATCAATCAAGCCATATTCCAGCGCTTGTTCGGCGGTCATGAAGTTATCGCGTTCGGTATCCCGTGCGATCTCTTCCATTGTACGTCCCGTATTCTCAGCGAGAATACGATTTAAGTTATCTCTGGTGCGGAGAATCAATTCAGCCTGAATTTTAATATCGGTAGCCTGACCCTTCGCGCCTCCAAGGGGCTGATGGATCATAATTTCACTATTGGGGAGCGCAATACGCTTCCCCTTTGCACCTGCGGACAAGAGGAATGCTCCCATGCTTGCCGCCATGCCGATGCAGATGGTGGAAACATCGCACTTGATATAATTCATCGTATCATAAATAGCCATTCCGGCGGTTACGGAACCGCCGGGGCTATTGATGTAAAAGCAAATATCCTTATCGGGATCCTGCGCCTCCAGAAACAGAAGCTGTGCAACGACCAAGGATGCGGTTGTATCATTAACTTCATCAGACAAAAAGATGATACGGTCATTGAGCAGACGGGAAAAGATATCGTAGGAACGCTCACCTTTGCTTGTTTGTTCAACCACCATGGGGACTAAAGCGTCATACATTTTGTTTTCAGAATAGAACATGCAATCACCTCCAAAATTGTTGCGTGTAATAAATAGGGAAGGGAGAATTACGCCTCTTTTGCCTTGATAACAGCCTTTTCCTTTACAAGGTCCATTGCCTTCTTGACCTTCATATCCTCAGCAATGGCGGATGCATCAATGCTTGCCTTAACCTGATCCAGCTCAATACCGTATGCAGAAGCGATCTTCTCGTATTCTGCGTTGATATCTTCCTCGGTAGCCTCAAGATTTTCAAGAGCGGCAATCTTTTCAAGAGCCAGTCTTGCCTTAACCTGGCGCTCTGCCTGAGGTCTCATCTGCTCACGAAGGCTATCCAGATTCATGCCGGTGTACTTGAAGTAGGTCTTGAGATCCAATCCCTGGGAACGAAGTCTGGTGTCATAGTCACGAACGTAGTTTTCGGTCTCAGCCTCAAACATTGCCTCGGGAATGTCAGCCTCAAGCTTCTCAATGAGTGCCTCAACCAGCTTATCCTCTACCGCGTTTTCAGCGGCAGTCTCGTGTCTCTTTTCAATTTTTGCCTTCATGTCTGCCTTATATTCAGCAAACGTATCAAATTCGGAAACATCTTTTGCAAAATCATCATCCAGCTCGGGAAGCTCGACACGGGTGATAGCATGGATTTTTACCTTAAATACAGCGGGCTTGCCTGCAAGCTCCTCGGCATGATACTCCTCGGGGAAGGTAACGTTTACATCAAATTCTTCATCGATGCTCTTGCCGACAATCTGCTCCTCGAATCCGGGAATAAAGGAACCCGAACCGAGCTTGAGAGCATAATCGGTACCCTTGCCTCCATCAAATGCCACACCGTCGCAGAAGCCCTCAAAGTCGATTACGGTGGTGTCGCCCATTTCAGCGGCACGATCGGTTACGTCGATTTCTCTGGAGTTTCTCTCTCTAATGGTTTCAATTTCCTTATCAACTTCTTCGTCGGTTACCGCGGCAACCTCTTTTTCTACTTCAATTCCGAAGTAGTCCTTCAGTTCAACTTCAGGCTTTACATATACCTTTGCGGAAAGAACCAGACCGTTCTCGTCGATGGAAACTACGTCAAACTCAGGCTGTCCAACAATCTCAAGCGCGGATTCTTTTGCGGCTTCAGGATAAGCAACGGGGATGAGATCATTGATGGCATCCTCGTAAAACACACCCGTTCCGTACATCTTTTCGATGATAGAGCGAGGAGCTTTACCCTTTCTGAACCCGGGAACGGTGATGGACTTTACCTGCTTGCGGTAAACCTTTTCTACGGCAGCGTCAAAGGTTGCCTTATCAACCGAGAACTGCAGCTCGTATCTGTTTTTTTCGATTACTTCAGACTTTGTTAAACTCATTTTAGTTTAAACCTCCGATTGAAAATAAAATTTTACATACTACTATATTGTACTTTTTTTTGCTAATTTTGTCAATAGTTTTTCGAAAATTATCAAATGATTTCGGGGACAAAATCCAAATAATCCGCTGAAATCATGCGGAATTCAATACCGTTGTGCATAAAGCTTGCTGGTGCGGTATAACAACTGTGAATGTGACCGAAGAAACAACGCTGAATTCCATATTCTGTAAGCAATTGCAAGATTTCCTCAGAAATAAAATCGCCCCATAGAGGAGGGAAGTGGAGGAAGGTTAAAATCTCCTTTCCCGATGCTGCTTGTAGCGTTTTTGCTTGGTCCAAGGACATTTTTAGACGAATAACCTCTCGATTGATGATTTTTTGATAGTCAACCGTTTGTGTTGCGGTCTGCATAGAACGATCCGTAAACCAGCCACGAGAGCCTGCAATGATAGAATCCTCTACCTCCAGAGCATTGTTGTTCAACAATTGAATCGTTGCGATCCCTTGCTCTTCAAATATTTTATTCATTTTAGAGACGGTGCTCCACCAAAAATCATGATTCCCTTTCATTAAAATCTTCTGTCCCGGAAGACTATCGATCCATCGAAGGTCAGGAATCGCATCATTTAAGGTGAGAGCCCAGGAAATATCTCCTGGGACAATAACTGTGTCTTGGTCGGTCACCAAGCGTGTCCAGTTTCTTTTAAGCTTATAGACATAGTTGACCCATCGGTTACCAAAAACCTCCATGGATTTTTGATTGCTTTCCGTATCCAGGTGAAGATCGGCAATCACAAAAATTGACATATCGTTCTCCTAACAAATAATGAATGAAAAAAATCCTTTTGTGAATACTAATAATATTCTTGTAAAGGAGGAATAAAGAATGAACTGTAATAGCGAAAAGAATTGTTCTTCGAACACGGGAAAGGATCACATCAAGGGAATTTGCTGTGATGTAAAAAATTGCGTGTATCACGACTGTGAGACTTACTGCACCGCAAAGCAGATCGCGGTTGGTCCCAGTAGCGCAACCAGTAGTTCCGATACGGCTTGCGCCACCTTCAAGGAAAGAAAGTAACCAATTGCACTAAAAACCCAAAGGGTTGCCGCCAAACCGCGGCAACCCTTTGGCGTTGATTACATAAAAGTATATACTTCCTTGAGCATATCCTCGGAATTGATTACGGTGGTGAAGCGAACCTCACGATCAGCAAGGTTGCGAAGGGGTAGAGTGATGTCGGTGTTTGTGAGTGCCGACAGATCATTAAGCGCTTGGGTATCTACGCCTGCTTCTTTGTTGGTAATGGCTTTGTAAACATCTGCCGCAAACTTATAGGGGCTGGCGGTAGATGCTACAATCATCTTCTTTCCGTCGTTGACGTCTGCCATGAATTTTTCAGCGCAATTCAAGGCAACCGATGTGTGTGTGTCTGCCAAATAGCCGTAATCCTTATAGAATTTATTCAAGGTTTCCGCCGTTTCACATTCATCCGCGCAATAGCCAACAAAATTCTCTGCGATCCGATTCTTAATTTCATCGGAAACTGTATATTTACCGGTTTGATTTAACTGTGCCATGTAATCTGCCGTTTTCGTAGAACCTGCGGTGAAGTAAAGCAGGCGCTCCAGATTGCTGGAGATCAGAATGTCCATAGAGGGAGACATGGTAACGTGGAACTGACGGTTTCGGTCATATGTACCGGTTCTCAAGAATTCGGTGAGCACATTATTGGAATTGGAAGCGCAGACGAGTTTATTGAGGGGCAGTCCCATTTCCTTGGCGATATATGCCGCAAAAATATTTCCGAAATTTCCGGTAGGAACACAAACGTTTACTGTCTCACCATAGGTGATCTCCTTGGTGTTTAAGAGATCACAATATGCAGACACATAATACACGATCTGAGGAGCCAAACGTCCCCAGTTAATCGAGTTTGCGCTGGAAAGGATATAACCGTTTTCTAAGAGCTTTTCTTTGGCATCAGAATCTGAAAAAATCTTCTTAACTCCATTTTGCGCATCATCAAAGTTTCCGTAAATCGCGCATACGTTGACATTGTTTCCGGTTTGGGTCGCCATCTGGAGCTTCTGCACCTTGCTGACGCCGTCAACCGGATAGAATACCATAATCTTAATTCGATCAATATCCTTGTATCCCTCCAAGGCTGCCTTGCCGGTATCTCCGGAGGTTGCTACCAGAATCAGTGCGGTGTTATCCTCTCCCGTTTTGACCAATGCACGAGAAAGAAGACGGGGCATGATCTGAAGTGCCATGTCCTTGAATGCGGCAGTGGGACCATGCCAAAGCTCCAAAGAAAAGAGATCGTCTGTTACCTTTTTGAGAGGAGCGGCACCTTCGGGGAAGGAACATTCAGCGTATGCGTTTTGACAATCGGTTGCCAATTCCTCTGCGGTATAATCCGTCAGAAATTTTCCGAGAACATAGGCTGCTCGTTCGGGGTAGCTCATATCGCACAGATCAAGAATCTCTTTCTTAGACAGTGTAGGAAGTGATTCGGGAACAAACAGGCCTCCGTCTGTCGCCAATCCTTTTTTGATCACTTCTGCCGCATTGAATTTGTTTTGTTTCGTGTCACGTGTACTGAAGTACTTCATGGTATTGACCTTTCTTGTTTTTTTGATGTGAATAACTTTAATTTTTTCCATATGCGTTGGGAATATAGTTGATGTGTAACAGTTTTTTTGTTTTTTTCTCAAGATACACTTCTATGACATCCATACGAGGTTGCTTGTCAAAACGATTCTCACAGGTCATATATGCCTCTGCCGCACGAATGGTTCTCCATTGCTTTCCCTTGGTGACCGCTGAAGCGGCCGAATAAGAAAAAGGAGGAGTATTTGCCATGATCGAGCGCGTTTTTACCTCGACAAACAACAAATAATCACGGTTGCTCGCAATAATGTCGATCTCATTATGTGATTGATGCCAATTGGTTTCCAGAATTTTGTAACCCTGCTTTTTCAGATATCTGGCGGCAATGCGTTCTCCTCGTTTACCTATATCATTAGACAAAATACTCATATGCCCTTACCGATCAAGAAAACGAATGAATTTGGTTCGATGTATGGGAGACGGCCCATGCTGTCTCAGCGCTTCCATGTGGTCCTTGGTGCCATATCCTTTGTGCTTTATGATTCCGTACTGAGGGTATTGGCGATCCAACTCTATACATAAACGATCACGGGTAACCTTGGCAAGGATGGAGGCAGCAGCGATAGAGGGGGAGATTGCGTCACCGTGTACAACGGGACGGGAAGAAACAGGAAAATCTCTCGCGATATTTCCATCAACCAAAGCAAAATCCGCGGGGACCGTCAGTCCTTGGATGGCGCGTCGCATAGCTGACATGGTTGCTTCCAAAATGTTTGTCGCATTGATTTCTTCCACAGAGCTTTCGGCAATGGCATAGGACACGGCAGATTCGCAAATCAGATCAAAAAGCTTTTCTCTTTTTTTCTCGGTCAGCTTCTTAGAATCATTCAGCCCCTCGATATATAATCCGCTTGGCAAAATGACTGCTGCGGCAACCACAGGACCGCAAAGCGGTCCTCGTCCCGCCTCGTCTACACCGCATATTGAATGGTAGCCAAGAGCAGACAATTCATGTTCTAATTCATAATTTAACATTTTAATTTCTTTCTTCTATTGGATCCAAAGAAATTCGTCCGATTTTAGCGGAACGAAACTCATCCAAAAGCATATTGGCGGTGCGTTCTGTATTGACCTCTCCGCCGGAAATCAAGAATCCTCGTTTTTTCCCGATGAGACAAAGCAGATCATAATCATCCATGTCCTCAAAAGAGGGAAGTGTTTCTAACTTGTACCGTGTACAAAGCTCGGCGGGGTACATCCGTCTTAATTTGGAGCACAGCATCATAGCGATTTCTTCGATGTCTAAAACATCGTCCTTGATCGCACCTGTAATTGCCAAATTTTCACCAACCGATTTTTCATCAAATTTTGGCCAAAGCACCCCCGGCATATCCATCAAAAGAATGCCGATATTGGTGGACACCCATTGCTTATCCAAGGTAACTCCCGGACGGTTCTCCACCTTTGCTTTTTTATTGCCGCAAAGTCGATTGATCAGGGAAGATTTTCCGACGTTTGGAATCCCTACTACCATCGCCTTGAGGGAACGACCTCCCATTCCTTTTTGTTCGTAACGAGCCAATTTTTCCTCACATAATGTGCGAAGAGCAGGGGATATTTGAGAAATTCCGGTGCCGATTACACAGTCGGTTTCTATACAAATTGTGTGCTCATTGGTATATTTTTTTGCCCACGCACGTGTCACAGCGGGATCGGCTAAGGAGGATTTGTTCAGCAGAATAATGGACGGCTTTTCCGTGCAGAGCTTTGCGATTTCTGGATTTCGAGAACTATAAGGAATTCTGGCATCCAAAAGCTCGATCACAGCATCCACATTTTTTAGATTCTCTGTAATCAATCTGCGGGTTTTCGCCATGTGACCGGGGAACCATTGAATATTCTGTGACGGCATAAGTTCCTCCTTTCAAAAAAGTAAAAATTATTGAACCGTACCAAAACGGTCAAAGGGAGTGATTCGAAACATAACCTTTCCGAGAACACGGCGTTCGTCCACGAATCCAATATTAGGGTGTCGGCTATCCAGAGAATTATTTCGATTATCTCCCATCACGAAAAGCATTCCCGTTGGAACCGTTACGGATAAAGGAAATGTGCTGTAAGGGCTACCCTCGTATTTTACATATGGCTCCGACAACTTTGATTTGCGTCCCGACAGATCGGTAATTGTAATTTCCATGACGCCGTTTTCGTATAAAACAGAGACATGTTCGCCTTCGGTAGCAATTACCCGTTTTACGATAGGCTCGTTTAAAGTCTTTGTTTGGTGAAAAACAATAATGTCACCCCGTTCCGGCGTATAAAACCAATCGGAAACTAAAAGGTTTTCTTCTTTGAAAAGTGTGTTTTCCATGGATTCACCATCCACAGTACAAATACGGAACGCAAAGGAGAAAATCAAGATCACTGCGCAAACCGCAAACACAAACATTTCAAGATAATCAACTGCTTCCTTCAAAAAGAATTTTTTTGGGGTAACAGAAGACTCTGATACAGGGACAGATTCTGTAACATCCGTTAAATCATCGATATTTTGCTCGTTTGGGGTGGACCGCTGATTTTGTTCAGACATAGTGTGTCCTTTCAAGATTATTTTTCGATCAACTGCTCCATTAAGGTGAATCCGTTGGGAACATAGCGTTTGGTTGCCATTGCTGTCTGTTCGTCAAAGGTTTGGACACCGTTTTCTTTCTTTTTGGAGGAATAGATTAAGAAGGGAACAGGATCAATGGTATGCGTGCGAAGATGCAGAGGTGTGGGGTGATCGGGAAGAATCATGATCTTATAGTCCTCGCCCGTGGATTTTAAATAGTCCCAAACAGGAGTGAGAATCTTTTCGTCAATCAGTTCGATTGCCTTAACCTTGTTCTCAATTTCCGCACGGTGACCGCATTCATCGGGACCTTCCACGTGGATATAAACAAGTTCAACACCGTTTTTGAATGCTTCAATAGCGGCATTGGCTTTTCCCGTATAGTTGGTATGTACGTTGCCCGTAGCGCCTTCTACGTCAATAGACTGCATTTCGGCACAAAGTCCGATACCCTTGATAAGGTCAACTGCCGAAATAACCGCGGCATTCAAACCCCACTTTTCCTTAAAAGAGGGAAGTTGAGGTTTTTTTCCCGGGCTCCAGAGCCATGCGGAGTTCGCGGGCTTTAAGCCTCTTGCTTTTCTGGCGATGTTGACGGGATGATCCTTCAAAATATCGTAGCTTTCCTTCATTAACTTCAGAAACTCTTCGCCGCCGTCTTCCACACGGGGAAGATATTCGCCGATTCTTTTGCCCAAAATATCATGAGGGCGCATGAAATTGTAGCGATCATTTCCGTTCTTCCAAATCAGACAGTGACGGTAGCTGACACCTGTATAAAACTTGCGCAATTCATTTCCCATCTTTTCTTCCAAGGTTTTGATGAGAAGATCAGCTTCCCCAGTCGTAATTTCGTCGGCGCTATGATCGAGAATGATACGATCCTCATAGCAATCCTGCTCCTCGGTGAGTGTCACCACGTTGCAACGATATGCCGTTTCGTCGGGCTGCATCACGATTCCCATGCTGACCGCTTCCAGGGGAGAACGTCCTTTGGAAAAGATCTTGGGATCAAAGGAAAGAATCGCCATGTTAGCCGTATCACTTTCAGGAACCATTCCTTCGGGAACGTTAGAAACAGTGCCTACCACGGATTCCTTAGCGAGACTGTCCATAGAGGGCTTATTTGCTTTCTGCATAGGTGTTACGTGTCCGAGCGCTTCTACCGGAACGTCAGCCATACCATCAGGAATTAAAACTAAATATTTCATATTTAATTACCTCAAACCATAAAAAATCATTATATATTATAACATAAAAAACCTCTATTTACAAGGATATTAAAAATTATTTAACAAATAAAAGATGAGAAAAAGAGGCGATTTTCAAATCGCCTCTTTTTCTCAAAAATATCTTATTGCATATTATCTATAATTGTATGTACCCAATCCAAAATGTCTTTCTTATCGTCCTCGGTCACCTTACTTCCGAAGAGACCAATTTTGATATATTTCACATTCTGTGAAACATTGGTACCGGTCTGTCCAAGAACCTCGAGCAAACGGTTTGCGATTTTTTCGTCACCGTCTACCAAAAGAGCGACGTTCTGGGCTTTTTTCTTATCCAACTCTCCGCAAAAACGGCGAAGAACGTCATCGGGTTCACCCTTGCCGGATACCGCTAAAATAACGAGTCTTTCGTTGGCACAGGGATAAGCAGGGGGGATTTGATCGATTGCGTTGTGATTCGCGCCCAAATCAAATTCGGTCTTTACAAGATCGGCAAATGCTTTCATTTTGCTTTTCCCGGAATAATACAAAAATCTCATTTTCAGTGCCATAATGTTCCTCCAAAAACAGGTATAGAATTTATAGGTCCATTATAACAAGAAACCGTGGAATAATCAATAGTTTTTTTGAATTTTGACAATTTTTTTCTATTTTAGTAGGATAACAGGTAATTTTGCTTGACGACACACAAAGAGTGTGATAAAATATAATGAAAGGGACAGAAGGGATGGTAGGAACATCTCCAATGTGCTGCGTGGGGCTGTGTGGAAAAAGCAATTATACAAAATGCAAATTTTGTATAATTTGGGGAATAAAAAGAGGGAGAAAATGCTTGATTTCAACTATTTGATCATATCCAATCAGATATTTAATGAGGATCAAGCCCAATCAACATTTGAGTTCTTTTCACGACTGGGTATTAAAAAATTTTTTGTTACCTATAACGTTGATTTATCATGTCAATCGTTTCGTCGTGCGATTTCTTCGATAAAGAAACTTCAAATAAAACTTTCCAATGTTTGTCCAAAATTTTCTTCGGTTTTTGTATATCCCATGCTCTCGCTTTCAAAGGACGCTGTGAAAAATCCATGCGTGCAATCCTTGGGGTTGGGGTCTCAAATGATTTTAACGCAACTACCGTGGATTCGCATGTCCGACGATGATTTTTGGCTGAATGAGAATCTTAATTTTTTAGTCCGCAAGAATCACCTTACCCCGATCTTTGTTTCCTTTGAGCAGTTTGCTCGATTGAATTCCTCGGATGTTATGCAGCGTCTATTTCAATCCTCTGGGCTCTCCTTTGGTCTGGATTTGAATTTTATCACCGCCACAGAATCACGTTCGTTTATGGAACAAGCAATTATACAAAATATTTCCATCTATCCGGTACTTTCCAATGATATTTCTTGTTATCGCGGTGTCGATAAAGCTATGGAATCGTTTCGAAAACAGATTGGGGACACTCGATATGTGCAATTCTGTCGGATGCTGCATATAGGGGGCTTGTTATTGAAATAAATCCATTTATAAACACGAGTTGTGTTGTCCGATATATTTTTTTCTGGTTGCTTCTCCGCCACGTAAATGCCGCTCCTGCTTGTTTACGTCTAGCACGGCCTTTACCTGCAAATATAAGGATGGATTGATCTTTTTCAGGGTTTGTGTGATATCTTTGTGGACTGTACTCTTGCTGATCCCAAAATGTTTTGCAACCGAACGCACTGTGGAGCGTTCATCCACCAAATAGGTTCCCAATAGTATACATCTTTCTTTACTGGTTAAAGTGTTTGTGATCATAATTTCGCTCCCGTTGTATATTCATTATCATCTATATGAATGGACAACAAGAAAAATTATCAATTAAAAGGTTTTATAGATAAATATGATAAAAGAAGAAAAAAAGTTTGCCACATCGGATCTTTTGGAAGGTATGTCTTCCATTTCTGCGCTAATTAAAGGAATCGAATCCAATCGCAACAACCGAAAAATTTTAAAGGTTTTTATTGACACGGCTCGCATGAAGCAGAAAAAGGCGGAAATACGATTTTTGGAAATAAAGTCTTCCCTGTTGAATTTTTCCCTTGAATTTGTCGATTCGCAAGTGATTGATGAATTGACAGTGGGAAATACACATGGAGGCATTGTTGCAAAGTGCACCCCCAGACAGCTTTCTCAGCTGAGTCCGGATTTGATTGAAAACAATGGGGTTTATTTTATTTTGGAAGGAATTGAAGACCCATACAATTTTGGTTATGCTGTACGTTCTTTATATGCGGCAGGCGCCAATGGGGTTATCGTTGGCGAACGTAATTGGATGGGAGCGGCAGGAGTTGTTGCCAGATCCTCTGCCGGATGCTCTGAATTGATGAACATTTACGTATCTGATCCCTTGGAAGCGATTCATTGTTTGTCACAAAAGGGATATCGTATTCTTTGCGCAGGGATAAGGGATTCGGTTTCCCTGTTCGAGACCGATCTATCCTTGCCTCTCTGCGTAATATTGGGGGGCGAAAAACGCGGTATTTCCCGTGCTGTGCTTGAAAAAGCGGATCAGATCGTCAGAATTGATTATGGAACGGATTTTGGGGGCTCCTTGTCTACCGCAGCATCGGCTGCCGTGTTTGGATTTGAGATTTTTCGCTACAATCGTGATTGACCATACGTATCTTAAAAAAATAAATCAAAAGAATTTAATGTTTGTTAAAATAATCATGTTATAATATTGTCGAAGAATTGGTGTTACATGGGAGAATGTATGAAAAAATTTTCTGTGATCGGTGTCGGAAATATGGCAACGTCCATTTTGTGTGGTATGGTTTCCTCCAAAATGCCCATTTCCGATTGGATTGTTTACGATAAAAATGAGGCTCAATATGACAGACTTCCCGTACAATCGGGTGCATATTGCTATGCCAAGAGTATTTCCGAGGCAGTATCCTTAGCAGACTTCGTTCTGCTTTCTGTTAAGCCTCAAAATTTCCCACAAGTCATCGAGGAAATTCGAGAGGCAGCGGATTATGAAAATAAATTATATATATCTATTGCCGCGGGAATTGATTCTTCCTCGATTTCATCGTCATTGAACGGCGCGTGTGTTGTACGGGTACTTCCCAATCTTCCTATGACGATTGGGATGGGCGTCTCCTTGATTTGCGAGAATTCTGCAATTTTCCCTGACGATATGCAATTTGTTCGGGATATATTTTCTACCTCCGGCAGTGTACTTATGATTCGTGAGGAAGAAATGAATCGGATGATTGGTGTTACTTCCTCATCTCCCGCCTACGTATTTCAATTCATTGATGCAATTTATCAAGGGGCTCTTGCGCAAGGAATTTATTCCGAAAATCTGATCGATACGATTTGTGATGTGGTCATCGGTTCTGCGCAGCTCTTGAAGCAACAGAAGTGCGCTCCAAAAGAATTGATTGAACGAGTCGCATCGAAAGGCGGAACCACCGAACGAGCATTGCTTGCTTTAGAGGAAAATGGCTTTGATGATAGCATTGCTCGTGCCATGCTTGCTTGCACTAACCGTGCAGACGAATTAGGGCAAGACAAATAAAATCGCACGCATATTTGCATCCATATCGATCATATAGTTTCATATATGATTGCATAGGAGGCAGATATGTATGGACAAGTATCATGCAAGACCGGAGCTTCGGCGGACACTAACACCGATTCGAATAGAAACGATTAAATTTTTCATTCAGTATCTACTCATGCTGATTGCTTCCTCCGTGGCTGGTGGCGCATTCACCTTTTTCTTAAACGGAGAGACTTACGTTTCTTTCTTTTATCGGATTTACACACATTTTTCGATTCCCTTTTCCTATTGTCGAAATGCGGGAGATGTCGCTTCCGTTCTGCTGAAATATTCTGCTCCAAAATTGATTGCCGCTGCTATGATTCTTTTGTTTTCCTTTTCGGTATTGAATCACTTGGCGACGCAATTGGTACTGGTCATTGAAGGTTTTAAATTCGGTTTTTCTGTCTGTATCTTGTTTCGATTGATTTTCTCTCCAATGATTCGAGAATACCTCTCGTCTTTCTTATGTATCATTTATATTCTAACTTGCCTGCTTGTATTGATCTTGCTTGTTCGCTATGCGGTTGATCTTGCAAAGTATTCAATTGCCGTGCGTTGTTATACGTCTTTGGGACGTCCGAGTTTTTCCGCAAGAAATTTGACAAGACTATTGATCTGTTTCGTGAAATATTGCGTGCTATTGCTAAGTGTATATTCGATTTACTCTATGATAATATTTTTTGTAAATAAAGGATAAAGAATGAAAAACAAATTGGATAACAAAAAGAAAAAGAAGTTTAAATTGTTCGATATGAACCGTGACGGTAAGGGGGTTTTTGAGAACGAAAACAGAAAACCAACCTTGAAATTTTTCTTTGTACTGACAAAGAGAAAGTTCACTCAGCTCCTGCAGTTGAATCTGTTAATGCTCTTTATGATCATTCCTCTGATTGTGATCTTGTCTCTTTATCTTTGGGGCAATAAGACCCCCTCCCTTACAGATCCGTTATTTTCTCCTCTTCAGGGAATGGAGGCGGTTCTTTCGTCTTCGTCTACCTCCACAATTGCCGACCTATCTTCGATTCAAATGGAATTGCCTGTACTCAGTACAGGTATGAATATTATTCAGATTCTTATGATCGTGTTCCTTGCGATTACATGGGGATGGCAGAATGTAGGGGCAGCGTACGTTTTGCGAGGACTATTCCGCGGAGACCCTGTATTTGTATTTTCGGATTATTTTTATGCCATTAAACGAAACTTTAAATCGGCATTTTGCTTGGGACTGATTGATTTTATCTGCTCGGCGGTTCTTGTAATGGACTTTATTTTCTTTTACACAAGAACGGGAAGCTTCCAATTTGACGTAATGTATCTGATGATATTCGCAATTGCATTGATTTATATTGTCATGCGATTTTATCTCTATAATCTGCTGGTTACGTTTGATTTGTCAAGCTTTAAGATTCTGAAAAACTCTTTGATTTTCTCAATTCTCGGAATCAAACGAAACATAATGGCTCTGCTTGGCATCCTTGTGTTATTGATTGTTCAATTTGTGCTTATTATTTTACTCCTGCCAATTGGAATTTCTATTCCGTTGGTTCTTCCCTTTGTATATATTCTTGCGCTTCTTGGATTTATCGGTACCTATGCCGCTTATCCTGTGATTAACCGATATATGATCGCCCCCTACCAAAAGGAAGAGCGCTCGGAGGAAGAATCCTCTGAAGAAATTGAGGGAAATTAAAAAAAGACAAAGAAGAACCTCGCTTGATATGAAGCGAGGTTCTTCCATTTATATTACTTTTTATCCATTTACATCCACCATTGTTCCAATGAAGAATGGAATATAATTTTCGCAATCTATAATCATATACACAAATGGTCTATTAAGATAGACTTGCTTGTGTTCACTTGGACGTTCCAGTGAACATTTGTTCATTTCCACCACAGTGGAAGCGCCTGCTTTGGTTCCTGTCTCTCCTACTTGGATATAGGTTTTGTGAATGACTTGATTAATAAAAATATTGCTATTCTGATAGGATCCGAGATTCCTGAAATCTGCTTTATCCCCGTCAAAGGCATCGGTCATACCCATAGATTTGAGAATGTCAGACAGTTCTGTGCTATACTCCATTTCAAACTTAGGGATTGCCGCATCGACCGAAATATTCTGCCCCCCGCTCAAAAGCGCCTGCAAGGAAGCGCCGTCAAGCGATTGAATATAGTGGGACATCTTCACTCCCTCATTGGGAAGCAGCGCCGCAAAGGCATATTTTTGATCAAAATAGTATTTTATAAAGCCAGTGGCATGTTCGTCCTCAAGATAGATTCCTTCGGTGGAATACATCATATCCACCTCTCGATCGGTTCCGTCCTCTTTGGTAAATATCCCCCCACGGACTTGAGCTTTTTCATAAGTTTGCAGCCATTTGGCATCAAAAGCAAGAGCATTGACCAAATACATGATGGCATCAGGCGGGATACGATCAAGAACCTCGGGAATCATTTCGTCGGTTTCCTGATTCACCCAATTGTTGATATCTTTCAGTGTCTGATCATTAAACGGCGCTTTGTATATATCCGCACCGTAATAGTCAGCATTGGTTTGCAAGAAGCCTTGGTTTACGGTAAAAAGCTCATCCTCGGTAAACCAAATGGAATTTGCTAAATTCAGCTTATACTTTTCACTCTGCGATAAAGAATTTAAATAGCTAAAAAGGAAGAGATTCAATTCCTCTGTATTCATTCCAAGAACATCTTCCATCTGCTCGCGGGTTTGACCGTTTGCGCCGTTGGCAGTCATGGAAAGCGCACACAATATGGACAAGGGCGAGAGAAGCATGTTTTCATTTCTATTGTTTGCTTCCTTAAAGAGACGAACGGAAAAATCGGTTGCATCGATACGATGATCCCGGAGATCATCCAAAACAGAAACCGTATTCGGTTCGATTCCCTGCATTAAATCAGCGGCAGCTATCTTTGTTGCGCATCCAACGAGGTTCAACGAAATGGCGCAAAGAAGGATTACGCTGATTACAACAAGATAGTTTTTTATTTTTCTCATAATATAACCTCTTTTATGATATTAGAAAATTCCTCGATTGTACTTGATCATAGCATAAAAATTGAGACCGAGCCCAATCGCTATGCCAAGGATGAGCTCAACGGTTCCGATGGTTGTGTATAATGCGGTGCTTGCTTGCTCCGACAAAAAGGAAAAAATACCGAAAATAATCATGGAAACTCCCATTAGAATCGTGCCGAGTCCCACAAGCCGTCCAAAGCTTTTCATATTTTGGGGGCTTACCCGTTGTCGATGATACCAATGGAGAGATAATACATTCCCGGTCATATTAACAATTCCAATTATGGAAAGTAGGATGCCGAGAACAGCAGTTGTAACGAACGTTGACATGAAATCCCCCTTAATCAGTATTTTTATTTTGCCGTTTTCTAATACGTTTTTTCCCCAAATACATACCGAACATGGAGAGAAATCCTGCGAAAAAATAAATTGCGGAGTAGAAAAACAACTCGATGACAAATTCTTGAACTACCAAAGCAAAAAACAATGGGAACAAAATAGCAGATACAATGGGAATCCACCAAAGTCTTTGAAAATCGGTTCCCGCTAAAATTCCCAATGCAATGACGAACAGAGGATTGATCAGAAAAAATAAAAGAAAACAGAATCCCATTCCCGAATCTGCGGGTGCCAGATTTATAACGGCAAGAGGAAGAAGCAGCATGAGAAAAAGCCATGAAAGGATTGCTATCAAGATCTTTTTCAAATAGTTCATTTTTGAAAACCACCTCTTACCTACATTATAGAATATTCTTCACAATAACTATATCATATTTTTTGTTATAAATCAAGATAACAGAGATATTTTATACTCAAAAGCAGGCATTGAAGATCAATGCCTGCTTAAATCGGCTATTTGGACAAATATTGATCAATAGCACGAGCGGCTTTTTTGCCTGCACCCATGGCAGAAATGACGGTTGCGGCACCTGTTACGGCATCACCGCCCGCATAAACACCCGCCTTAGTGGTTGCTCCCGTTTCTTCTTCAACAATAATTCCTCCACGGTTGTTGACATCCAAACCAGAGGTTGTCATTTTGATCAAGGGATTGGGTGAGGTGCCGATGGAGATAATTACGGTATCCACATCCAACGTAAATTCGCTTCCCTCTACGGGAATGGGGCGACGGCGGCCTCTTTCATCAGGCTCGCCAAGCTCCATGCGAATGCACTTGATTCCCGTAACAAATCCGTTTTTGGGATCTTTTTTATTGTCGGGATTTTGGTAGCCAAGGATTTCTACGGGATTGTTCAAGAGCATGAATTCAATTCCCTCCTCGATGGCATGCTCAACCTCTTCACGACGTGCGGGAAGCTCCTCCATAGAGCGGCGATAAATGATGAAAACCTTTTCCGCTCCCAAGCGCAGTGCCGTTCGAGCTGCATCCATTGCCACGTTTCCGCCGCCTACAACAGCGACACGTCCGCCTTTCATAATGGGCGTAATGGCATCCTCACGGTATGCCTTCATCAAATTGGAGCGAGTCAGAAATTCGTTGGCGGAATATACACCCTTGTAGGATTCTCCGGGGATATTCATAAAGTTCGGAAGTCCTGCGCCCGAACCAACGAATACGGCTTCGTATCCTTGTTCAAGAAGCTCATCCACAGTCAATGTTTTTCCGATCACCATGTTTGTTTGAATGTCAACACCCATGGCACGAAGATTGTCTACTTCTTTTTTTACAATGGATTTGGGCAAACGAAATTCCGGAATACCGTAAACCAATACACCGCCTGCGGCATGAAGCGCCTCGAATACGGTCACCTCATAGCCCTTTTTTGCCAGATCACCGGCGCAGGTTAATCCGGAGGGACCCGCACCCACAACGGCTACTTTATGACCGTTTTTTGGGGGAATTTTTGGAATTTCCGTGGAGTGTGCGTTGTGCCAGTCGGCTACAAAGCGCTCCAGCCGTCCAATGCCAACCGGTTCTCCCTTAATTCCTCGTACGCACTTGCTTTCACACTGGGTTTCCTGAGGGCACACACGACCGCATACAGCGGGAAGCGAGGAGGATTTGGCAATGATCTGATAAGCCCCCTCGAAATCTCCCTCTTTAATTTTTGCGATAAACTCGGGAATATGAATGTTTACGGGACACGCGCCAACACAAGGCATATTCTTGCAATTCAGGCAGCGAAGCGCCTCGTCAACGGCGACCTCCTCGGTATAGCCAAGCGCAACCTCATCAAAATTGTGTGCTCTTACCTTAGGATCCTGTGTGGGGATCGGATTTTTCTTTAAACTTATGTTCGGCATTACTGAACCTCCTTGTTCAAGAGATTGCATGCCTCATCATAAGCATGACGCTCAAAGTCAAAATACATGGCATTGCGGGACAGTGCTTCGTCAAAGTCTACTTCGTATCCATTAAAATCGGGACCGTCCACACAAGCAAATTTCGTCACTCTCTGACCGTTCTTTTGTAAAGTCAAGCGGCAACCACCGCACATGCCTGTTCCATCAATCATAACGGGATTCATGGATACCGTGCAAGGAATGCCATAGGGACGTACTGCTTCAACCACAAATTTCATCATAATCAAAGGACCAATGGTAATGACCTCGTCAAAGCGTTCACCTTCATTCAAAAGCTTGGTAAGAGGCATACATACGTTTCCTTTTTCGCCATAGGAGCCGTCGTCGGTCATCACGATTAAACGGTCGGATGCTATTCTAAATTCATTCTCCAGAATCAGAAGATCCTTAGAACGGAAACCGATGATCGATGTTACGTTACAGCCAAGCTCATGGAGCTTTTGGGCGACAGGTAGAGCGATGGCACAACCTACGCCACCACCGATGATGCAGACCTTACGAAGACCATCCACCTTTGTTTTCTGTCCCAAGGGACCCACAAAGTCGCAGATGGATTCGCCTTCCCTTTTTTGATTTAACATGACGGTTGTGGCTCCTACCACCTGAAAAACGATGGTAATTGTTCCTCGAACACGATCATAGCCCGCAATGGTAAGAGGAATTCTTTCTCCGTCTTCATTAACCCTCAAAATGATAAACTGTCCTGGCTCCGCCTTGGCTGCTACGTAAGGGGCTTCGATTTCCATTTGCGTGACCGTGGGATTTAACTCTTTTTTCTTAACTATTCTGTACATTGAATTCTCCATGATTCGTTTGAATCAAAAAAGCGATTGCACCTCATTCTAATCGTTTGAGGTGCAACCATTCTTATTTAAATTTCACTCTCAAATCAAGAGTTATTTATTGATGGGATCAGTTTCCGGTGAGCTTTGCGATCTCGTCAGCAAAGTTCTCTTCTCTCTTTTGGATTCCTTCGCCCTTTTCAAAGCGGTAGAAGCCGGTAACCTTTATGCTTCCGCCAAGTTCCTTAGCGGTTGCATCTACGTACTGACCAACCTTCAGATCGTCGTCCTTAACATATGCCATATCCAAGAGACAGTTGTTGTCGTAGAACTTGCTGATTCTGCCGGTAACCATCTTCTCAATAATTTGAGCGGGCTTCTTGGCGTTAGCGGGATCGTTTGCGATCTGAGCCATAAGGATTGCCTTCTCCTCATCGATAACAGAAGCGGGAACAGACTCGCGATTCAAATAAGGAGTAGGATATGCACCAACCTGCAGAGCTACGTTCTTTGCAAATTCAGCGAATGCCTCCTGAGCCACAACCGCCTCATCAGCATCAAAGCTAACGATAACACCGATGGTGCCGGTTCCGTGGATATAGGTGCTGGTGGTTCCCTCGGCGATAACGAAGCGGCGAATGCTGAGCTTCTCACCGATCACAAAAATCATTTCCTTCAGCTTTGCCTCAACGGTTGCGGTACCATCCACATATTCGGATGCCATCAAAGCGTCAAGGTCAGCGGGCTTGTTGGCGATAATGGTCTTCAAAAGGTTCTTTACAAATTCCTGGAAAGATGCGTTCTTAGCAACGAAGTCGGTCTCAGAGTTCACCTCGATCATTGCGGTCAGATTGCCCTCCTTCATGATATCAACGATACCGTCAGCGGCAATTCTGGTTGCAGCCTTGGCTTCTGCCTTCAATTCACCTCTCTTGCGGAGGATCTTGATTGCTTCCTCAACATCGCCGTTTGCTTCAACAAGTGCCTTCTTGCACTCCATCATACCGATACCGGTCTTTGCGCGCAGAGCGGCAACGTCCTTTGCAGTAATGTTTGCCATTTTTTATCGTCCTTTCAAATGTTAGTTTCGTTTTGGTTAGGAAAAATTATTCTGCGTCAGCAGTTTCCTCTACTGCCTCCTCAGCAGCAACCTCTCCGGTCAACTGCTCGCCCTGCTTACCCTCGATAACAGCGTCAGCAAGAGAAGCGGAGATCAGCTTGATCGCACGAATTGCGTCATCGTTTCCGGGGATGATATAGTCGGCATCATCGGGGTCGCAGTTGGTGTCAACGATAGCGACAACCGGAATGCCCAGCTTCTTAGCCTCAAGGACAGCGTTTCTTTCCTTCTTGGGGTCAACGATGAAAATAGCGGCAGGCAGAGTATCCATGGTCTTGATACCGCCGTAGTTCTTCTCAAGGTCGAAAATTTCCTTCTGCTTAGCAGCAACTTCCTTCTTGGGAAGCAGATCGAAGGTACCATCCTCCTGCATCTTGGTGAGTGCATTCAGACGACCGATGGAACGCTTGATGGTCTTGAAGTTGGTCATCATACCACCGGGCCAACGAACGTTTACATAGTACATTCCGCAACGGGTTGCTTCTTCCTTGATTGCGTCTGCAGCCTGCTTCTTGGTACCAACAAACAGGATGTTCCCGCCCTCTGCGGCTACGTCACGAACGAAAGCATACGCCTCATCGAACTTCTTAACGGTTTTCTGAAGGTCGATGATGTAGATTCCGTTTCTTTCGGTGAAGATGTACTCCTGCATTTTGGGGTTCCATCTTCTGGTGTGGTGTCCGAAATGAACACCTGCTTCGAGAAGCTGCTTGATAGAGATTACAGACATTTTTATGTCCTCCTTCGGTTTTTCCACCACATTGCATAGCGATTCTATTGCCGATTGACAACACCGCATCGCTCTCTGTCAATGTGTGTGTATTTTATTTTTGTGTGAGTACTCTAAATATCACACAACTGAAATCATTATACCACAATCTTTATTATAAAGCAAGAAAAAATTTGACATTTACAAAATATTTACAATTTAAAGCCTTTCTTTTTTCGTTTTTTTTTCTCGTCCCAAAGATGACACTCATTGGCTGACAAACGGACCAACACGGCATCATCTCCGATACATTCGATTTTGTTCCATGGAATAATCAAATCATCGCATCTTCCCAGACCCAAAAAACCGCTTGATCGAGGAACAATAATTGCCAAAATTCTGCCGTCACATCGATCAAATTCGAAGTCACAGGGATAACCCAGTTTGCTTCCGTCACACAGATTAATTACTTCTTTTAGTTTCAGATCGCATGTACTGAAGCGTTCCATAAAAACTCCTTTGCAATCGTAATTGATATACTGTATGCAAAGGAGTGTTTTATTTATTCTGTTTTTTGTTTATGGGGTCTCATTCTTTGCAAGCAGGTGACAAGCAAAAGAACGATTGATGGGATAAAGGTAGCTATGGCATATGCCAACGGGCATTTTTCCATTGCGAACAGACCTCCTATCCTGACCGCTGTAAAGCAAAGCAAGATAAAAATGATCAAGAAAAAAAGTTCAATCAACAATAGATAATTTTTATAAAGTGTTTTGAATTGGCGGAACGAAGGATACAAGACAAGAACCAAAACTGTCAAGTGCAATAAGAGCATGGAGATAAACAGATATTCCGTTTGATACAAGAAAGGTCCGAATATACTGAATAATTCCATGACATACGGAATCATCAATGCCAATAATGCGCAGACCATGCAATTTATCACAAGATGTACACTTGCGTGATCACGTTGTATATGGACGGATTGCCTTCGCACTTTGTGGCGTTCTCGTATTCTCTGGGCAAATACAAAGAAGGCTACGCAATCCATGAGACACGAGCAAAAGATGATGTGTCTTGCGTCTATGATCGTTTTTCCCAGCATCATTGGAATCACTGCCAGCACAATACGTATGATCTGCGCTGAGACCATATAAGTTAGAAAATCATTTAAAGATCCGATTACTTTGCGTGCCAGAAGAATCGCATGGATGATGGAGGTAAGTCCCCCTTTTCCTTCTGATGGACGAGGGATCAACATGGAGGCTTGTTCCTTTGCCGTTTGCGTACAAGTAGTGCTGTGTGGATGTCCCGATGTTCCCAAATCTACGATCTCCATGGCTCCACTCTTATATTCTTCAATCTGAACAGGCGCGCAAGAAATCGTCAGATCCGCGGATCTATGCAATTCTTTTGGCTGCTCATTGAAGGATAACAAAGCAACTCGTTTCTTCTGAGAATGAACATACTGTATCAGTATTTGAATGTCCTCATTTTGAAAGTCTGTATAATGACCAAATGATCCGAATTGATAGGTCAAGGGGAGGTTGTGTGATAAAAGCGCAGATTTGGACACACATCGGTTGGGGGGAGTTAAACATGGCAGTTGAGGAATCTGTGTAGCATCCGAAAACGAAATCACATGACACCCCAACTCTTCCAGTTTATGAATATGTGCTTTCGCCCTCTCATCAATTCCTTCTTTCAAGAAGAGAATTCCGAGAAAACAGCTATTTTCGTCATCGATTCCGTTGTCCGATATTTTTTTGAAAATCAAGGGGATATGGCGACTTGAAATCATTTTTTTGCAGTGGATAATCAAGGAATTTCTCGATTCATCATTCATGTGTTGCGTCATTCCTGACCTTACTGCAGTTGTGCAACTATGTAACGTGTCAGGAGACGTGGAAACAGAAAACCAAATTTTCTTTCCCCGCTCCTCTATGCAAAACTTTTCTTCTTCGGTGGTTAAATTTGCCGATAAATACGAAACCAGCTTGCAACGAATCCGAAGCGCTTCCTTATCCACCGAATAGAGCTGTAAGAATTCAGAAAGCCCTTTCTCGTATTGAGAAGAATGATTCAGTCCTGTGCTTAAGGATTCGGAGGATGCCATGTAATAGAGCGCAATGATCTCGCTCAAAGCATGTATTCGTTGAGCGGAGGTTGGTTGCGGATAGATAACACCATCTATGTCCCAAACTGTGGAAAAATGTGAAATTCCATCGCTCAAGCTTGCTCCGTCCCGCACAAAAATATAGTCAACGTTTGCCAAACGATCCATTGTTTCTGCCGATTGGAGGACAGACGGATGGGATGCCGATAGTAACCTATGGCACTGCTTTGTGTAAAAGAATACAGCAACAGTGCAAATCATGTGAGACACTCCCGTTGCCACTACGCTCATGTAAGTCAAAAATGCGGTAGACAACAGAATTGTTCCGCCAAAGAAATGTCCGATCAACAAACTAAAAATACACAAAGGTAAGACCGCAAGTAATAAACCTGTATTCCATTTTGCGCATTTTCCGCGAAGATTTTGTATGGACTTGGGAAGCATTGGCACGCTTGGACGTTGGATGCCTCCCGTGAGAGCACCTAAATACGTATATTTCCCGACGGCTGTTACAATGGCACGGGCACTTCCTTTTTTTACAATGGAGCCTGCGTGTATCATGTTCACAGTATCCTTGGGATGGTTGATTTGTGAAGAGATAAAACCTTCTGCATATTTTTCTAATTGCACATAGTTTTTTTGATCCAATCTCATATTGACCACAAGTTCATCGGAATGAATCAAGCGGGCATCACAGCAAAGGATATCTCCCGCTTCGATCAAGAGCACATCTCCTGGTACCACATGCCTTGCATCGTCATAAAACAGCTTTCCTTTACGAATCAAACGAACCTTCGGATAAAAATAGGACGATAGCTGCTCGGTCGTTCGAACGGAATTGTAATGGAACAAAAAGGAAACGATTAAATTACCGAACAGCAAAGCCACTACCACAAATCCGGACCCGTAATTATCAAAAAATAATGAAATGATTGCGCAAAAGAACAAGAGCAGCCAAGAAAAATCGGAAATTAAATCTCCAAAGATGCGAAGCGGAGATTTATGAGGGGTAATAAATACATCTCCCGCATTTTTATTTACACGAGAACGAGCCGCCTTTCGGGATAACCCTGAGGCGGCATTGGTTTTTAATTTCTCTTCAATTTGTCGAATAGAAAGCTTAGACCACTGTTCTTTCATCATCAGATACACTCAATCCACAATTTGTTTTCCTTCTTGGAATATTTCAAGGAAATACCCGCAATGGATCGATTGTAATCGGAAATCATCCTCTCGGCAATCAAATCCTCTACATGGCGGCAGATATAGCGACGCATATTACGTGCCCCAAACTTCTTGGAAAAGGAGTTTTGCGCAATGTGGGCTACGGCAGCGGGAGAATAACGGAATCCAATGCCCTTTTCTTCCAATGACAGTTTCAATTCGTCCAGCATAATCGATGCGATCTGTTCAAAATCCTTTTCGCTCAAGGAGCGGAATGTGATAATCTCATCCACACGATTGATGAATTCCGGACGTAAAAAGCCGGAAAGGGCTTTCATGGTCCGACTGTCGTCAACCAAATTATCCGAAACGGAGAAGCCAACCGTAGCGGCGGAATGATCAGAACCTGCATTGGTAGTCATAACAAGAATGGTATTTTCAAAATTCACTGTTTTTCCATGGGCATCCGTGATTCTACCATCGTCCAAAATCTGCAAAAGAATATTCAAAACATCGGGATGTGCTTTTTCAATTTCATCGAAAAGCACAACCGAATACGGACGACGCCTGATTTTTTCGGTAAGCTGTCCCGCTTCGTCGTATCCGACGTATCCGGGAGGCGCGCCAATGATTCTGGAAACCGAATGCTTTTCCATAAACTCAGACATATCCAAGCGAATCAAGGTCTCTGGAGAATGGAAAAGATCAGCGGCTAAGGTTTTTACCAGTTCTGTCTTTCCCACACCTGTAGGTCCCGCGAAAATAAAGGATACAGGCTTTCTTTTGTAAGAAATTCCGGCACGATTGCGCTTGATTGCCTTTGCAACCGCCAAAACCGCTTCATCCTGACCGATGATCTTTTGCTTCAGGCGCTCGGCAAGACGATCAATTTTTTCAAATTCATTTTCCGTAATTTCGGTGGCGGGAACTCCTGTCCATATTTCAATGACTGAAGCAAGATCTTCTTCTTCCAAATATACCTCATTGCAACAAGGTTCCAATTCCTTGAGTCGCTCGGAGAGTTTTAATTCTTTTGCTTTAATTTCCGCGATTTTCTCATAGCATTTCTGGGCGTCCTTTTCTTCGGACGGAGGCGCGTTCTCCAAGTTCTCTCTCTCGTCCTTTAACGCCAAAAGGTCTTCTCGAATCTGTTGCGTTTCATTCAATACAGAGCTATTCAAGGACAGCTTGGACGCAGCCTCATCCAACAGGTCGATCGCTTTGTCCGGCAAATATCGATCCGTGATATAACGCTCGGATAGAATGACTGCTCGACGTACAACCGCGTCGGAAATTTGAATCGAGTGAAATTCCTCGTAATAATGCTTGATTCCTTCCAGCATTTTAACCGAGTCATCAATGGAAGGCTCGTTCACCATAACCGGTTGGAATCGACGTTCCAGTGCGGAATCCTTCTCAATATATTTTCGGTATTCGTTTAGCGTGGTGGCACCAATGATCCTTACTTCTCCGCGAGATAGCGCGGGCTTCAGGATATTTGCGGCATTGATACTTCCCTCCGCGTCTCCGGCACCGACGATATTATGCACCTCGTCAATAACGAGAATGACGTTTCCGGCTTCCTTCACTTCGTTCAACAGTCCCAAAATACGAGATTCAAATTGACCTCTAAACTGTGTTCCTGCCACAAGTGCGGTCAGATCCACAAGATAGATCTGTTTGCCTTTTAACTTATAAGGAACGTTGCCGTCAGCAATTTTTTGTGCCAATGCCTCGGCAATTGCCGTTTTTCCTACACCGGGTTCACCAATCAAGCAAGGATTGTTTTTCTGTCGGCGACAAAGAATCTGAATGACACGTGCCAGTTCGTTTTCTCTGCCAATAATTCGATCCAGCTTTCCAGCTGCCGCGCGTGCGGTCAAATTCCTGCAGTAGGTATCAAGAAATTTATATTTCTTCTGATTTGTTGCAGTGAATTTTTTGTCTTTTTTAGAATTGGGCGGTGTGGGTTTGTTGACAGGAAGCTCTCCTTCCTTATACAAGGTAGGAGGATCGATAGCGGGTGCGCCGCCTTCCTCAAGATCATCGTTCACAGAGGGAAGATTTTGATTTTCAATCAAGAAATTGTTAACATCATCCTCCATATTTTCCAATTGTTCTGCCGAAATGCCCAGCTGGTTCATCATGTTTCCAAGCATATTATCCACGGGAATTCCAAGCTCTCTGGCACATTTGATGCACAGTCCCTCGGCAGATTTATTTCCATTTTCGATCTTGTTTACAAATACAACTGCCACTCTCTTGTGGCATTTAGAACACATTACCATAGTGATTTGCAAACGGGTATTTCACCGTTACTGTTCCTTTCGGATTTTTAGTAAATCGCCCTTTTTCGGCTCAAGTTTTTTTAAAAACGCGTAATGACGGATGTAGGCAATCAAGGAGAAAATTGCGCAAACAACCGCGGGAATATAAATTATGATTCCAAGCACCTTATTATTCAGGAAAAATTCTCTAAAGAAAATAGACGCGCCAATGGTGGCATAAAACAAGCATACCGTCATTTTTCCATACCATTTGCTGACTACCGCTACGCTTCTTCTCTTGATTACGATTAAGCCGATCAAAAGTGTGAACAATTCCTTGGCAATGAACGGTATTACAAACCACAGAGGAATATAATCCTCGATCAAAAGACAGATCAATACCGTGCACTGCATCAGCTTGTCCGCCAAGGGGTCAAGAATCTTACCTAAGGTAGTAATCCACTGATTTCTTCTGGCAAGATACCCGTCCAGAACATCCGTAGCGCCTGCCAAGAAAAATACGAATATTGCCCAATACACCTCTCCCGAGAAGAATACGGCAATAAAGACGCCGACCAAGCAGATACGTACAAGTGATAAGAGATTAGGAATGTTCTTTAACATAGCGTTTTAATCCTCGCAATCTTTTTTGCTTATGAAACTTTGATGATTATTCTTTAAATACAAGATATTCTGCCTTGGATGAACCACAGACCAACGCAGTGGTGTCGTTGTAGATCAGCAGTTTTCCTTGACTGGAAGGCAAAAACCTTTGTCCTTTTGAAGGATTGATTCGATAGACTCCGCTTTCCGTCTGCAAAAAGAGGATATCCTCATAAACACACAGATCGGAAATATTGGTTTGAATGGGACTATTATATAACAATTTTCCTGTTTTGTCAAATGCTAAAACAAAATTTTTCGAGGAATCGGAAAAAGATAAGGCAATTCCCTCCTCTGTCAGGCTATATGCAGTAATTTTTCCCGAACCGTAGGAGTCACTGGTTTGAATGAGCTTGAAGTTTTGATCGTAAATTCGAACCCGGTGATCCGTAACAACCGCGAATAAATCCTGATCCAAGAACACACAGCCAAGTGGAAATTCACCGTCAAAGGTTAAGTGTTGGATTTCTTTTTTGGTATTTAAATTTCGAGCTGACAGGACGGTTCTTCCCGTTCCTGTGCCTAATTCATACATGAGAATCGCTAAGGTGTTTCGATCCCTTCGCATAGACAGATCTAACACATAATGATCGCTTTCAATGCCGCCATCAAAAGAAAAGGAATCGTCATAGACGTATACCGCGGACGCTCGTTCGGCAGTTCTGGTGGCAACAGCAAAGGATCCGTCTTCTCCCATGCACGCATCGTATATGGGATAATCGAAGGATTCTGTGTGAATTCTTGCAAATGAATTGTATAGTGCCACCTGCTTGACAGAGGTGTCGTATACCAAAACATATTGTTTGGAACTGATGACGAAGGGAGACGAAAATGAAGAAGATGCGCGAAGCGTCCTCCTCCCCGTAGCGGTAAACACGGAGATCTGAGAAGGACTGACCGATGCGATACCTCCTCGATACAATGTGAATCTTTGTCGGGGGTCTGCTTCGTAAGAAAGGGTTTCGTAATTGGTTCCCGTTGAATCTGCCGCACTGGATAAATCCTTAATCAAGAAGAAAAAGTTGTCGTAAGTAATAGAACGGTAATTGGCGATGATCGTAATAACAAGAAAAAAAACAAAAAACAACCAAATAAATCGTTGCGCGACCTTGTATACAGCGGAAACTTGCGCATAATAGACGTCACCTGCCCGATAGAAATCCTCGTGGCGCAACACCTTTTCTTTTTGTGGCTCTGTGCTAAAAAACTGCTCGACTCTTTTTGTGAACTGCCAAGGCTTTTCTTTGTTGTGTTTGGAATCCCGATGTTCGGTCTGTTTCTTTCCAAAAAACATAAAAGCCTCCTTGTAGAAAATTAGTATACGACACGATTCAAAAACAGTCCCTGTGCAGGAGCGGTGATTCCCGCCGCCGCTCTGTTTTTCGCATTGATAATTGAAGGAATATCTTCGGGAGAAATCTTTTCTTCCGCGACTGAGATCAAGGTTCCCATAAGAATTCTGACCATATTGTAAAGGAATCCATCGGCACTCACACGAAAATATACCATGTTCCCCTCACGAAATACCTCTGCTTGGTAGATGGTGCGAATTGCATCGGTGACCTTGGTATCCGCTGCCATATATGAGGTAAAATCGTGTGTGCCGCAAAAATAGGAAGCGGCTCGGTTCATTCTATCTAAGTCATCGTCATTAATAAATTTCGGGTAATGCCAGGACCGATCACTGACAAAGGGATCTCTGCTTTGTCGATTCCAAATACAATACAGATACTCTTTATATTTTACACCGTATCGGGGATGAAATTCGTTGTCAACCCATTCTGCCCGAAATACCGAGATATCCTCCGGTAAAAAACGTGAGATCGCCAACGGAAAGCGTTCCATAGGGATGGTCGTTGAAATATCTTGCTTTCCCTTCTGTGTTATAGTTGCGCAGAACTGGTTCGCGTGAACACCACTGTCAGTTCGGCTGCACCCTACAATGTCACAGGGAAAGCCAAATAAAGCCTCGGTCGCTTCGTTCAGCTTTTGCTGAACCGTGATCCCGTTGTTTTGTATCTGATATCCACAATACGCGGTTCCCAAGTACGATAAATGCATCAATATTTTCATGTGTTCCCCCGTTATCTGGTGAAGCCGATACCGAGAATATTCAAGACGATCAGTGCGCCTCCAAACAAAAGGATTACGAACAAGGGAATAAAATCCGCAAAGTGGAGATGGCGGACTCTCATGCGGGTACGTCCTTTTCCTCCTTGATAGCAGCGGCATTCCATAGCAATCGCCAAATCCCCCGCACGGTTAAATGCCGAGACAAACAAAGGAATAATAATCGGAATTAACGCTTTCGCACGTTGAAGAAGTCCCCCGTTAGAAAAAGCGGCGCCTCTCGCCTTTTGGGCGGTCATGATTTTGTCGGTTTCTTCCACCAGGGTGGGAATAAATCGAAGCGCAATCGTCATCATCATAGCAAACTCGTGAACGGGTACACGAATCTTTTTTAGGGGCGACAGCACATCCTCTAAGGCGTCAGTCAACGCAATGGGGGTGGTTGTGTACGTGAGAAACATACTGGTTCCAACGATCAAGGTAGCGATTCTGATCATAATGAAAGCGGCGGAGTAGAGACCTTCCGCATAGATCTCGATAAACTTCCATTCAAAGATCAAATGATCTCCGTCCGTCCAAAATATATTCAAAACAGCTGTGAAAATTAAAATAATTAAGACCGGACGCAATCCTCTCAATACAACCTTTAAAGGAATTTTACCCAAAAGAATCAGTAAAATTGCCGATAAAAGAAGCAACGCAAAGCTGAGAATGTTTTTGCAAAGAAAAGAACAAACGATGTAAAGAACCGTCAGAATGATCTTGATTCTCGGGTCCAATCGATGCAAAATCGATTCCGCCGGATAATATTGTCCCAGCGCAACACTTTTCATAACAACTCTATTATCCTAAATTTTTATTTTTGTAAAGCTTGAGCATTCGTTCCAATGCTTGAGCCACCGTGTAAATTCCACCGTCTACGTCAATTCCCATATTTTGGAGCCCAATCATCATTCGTGTGATCTGAGGAACGTCCAACCCGATTTGAGTCAAGCGCTCCGATCTGGAAAAGACATAATCTCGGTCTCCCTGCATAAAGATTTTTCCTTCATTCATGACGATGAGATGGTCGCAATAGCGAGCCATATCCTCCATGCTGTGACTGACAATGACAACGGTTGTGTTACTTTCTTCTTGATAGCGAAGGATATTTTGGAAGATCGCATCTCTACCTCTTGGGTCTAACCCGGCGGCAGGCTCGTCCAAAACAAGGACATCGGGACGCATAGCAATAATGCCCGCAATAGCGACACGTCGTTTCTGACCGCCCGATAAATCAAAGGGGGATTCATCCAGCAACTCTTTCGAAATGCCCGTAAAGGCGGCAGCCTTCAATACACGAGCCTCTATTTCAGACTCCGAGAGTCCCATGTTGCTCGGCCCGTAGGCGATATCCTTTCGTACCGTTTCCTCAAAGAGCTGATATTCGGGATATTGCATAACAAGTCCTACCCGAAATCGCACGTCGCGAATTTTCTTGGGTTGCTCCCAAATATCCTTGCCGTCGATCAGAACGCGACCGCAATCCGGCTTTAATATTCCATTGAGCATTTGGACTAAGGTTGACTTTCCCGACCCCGTGTGCCCGATCAATCCGGTTATAACACCGTGCGGAATGGTAAGCGAAATTTGGTCCAATGCTTTGATTTGATACGGAGTATCCTTTCCGTGGTAATACGAAAGATTCTCCAAGGTTATTTCCGACATGATCAATACCTTTTTGTTTTATTTTAAGGATCGTGCAATGAGCTCTGCACACTGTTCGGGAAACACACAGGAGCCATTCAACTCAATACCATGTTCCCGAAGACGATGGATAAGTTCCGTACATTGCGGAACGGCAAGTCCGCAAGATTGGAGAACGGCTTCGTTTTCAAACACCTCATCAGGCGTTCCGTCCAAAAGAAGCTCTCCCTCATTTAGCACAACAATTCGGTCCGCAAGCGCTGCTTCCTCCATGTAGTGCGTAATCATGATCACGGTCATTCCCTTTTCTTGTCTTAACCGCAAAATCGCGTTCATGACTTCTTTTCTGCCGATGGGATCCAACATAGCCGTCGACTCATCAAAAATGACGCACTCGGGGTGCATGGCGAGAATTCCCGCAATGGCAACCCGTTGCTTTTGTCCACCGGAAAGACGGTGGGGCTCATGGGCTGCGTACTCATACATTCCTACATCCTTCAAGGCTCGATCGACTCTCTGTCGAATTTCATCGGAGGGAAGTCCGAGATTTTCGGGACCAAAAGCGACATCATCTTCTACAATGGTAGCGATCAATTGATTGTCGGGATTCTGAAATACCATTCCCACTTTTCTTCTGATCTTCATTAGGTCGTCATCGGAAAGAGTTTCATCGGTAATATCTATTCCATCGATAAAGATTTTTCCCGAGGAGGGGGTCAGGATCAGATTCAAAAGCTTGGCAAATGTGGATTTACCCGAACCATTGTGTCCAAGAATTGCGACAAATTCTCCACGCTCAATGGAAAGGCTTACATCGCGCAATACAGGATGGCCGCCCTCATCCTCTTCTACATATTGGTAGGAGAGATTTTCTACTTTGATATAAGGTTCATTCATCATACATTCATACCGTATTTCTTATATATACCAGCGTGCGCTTGCTCCACAAGGGATGGCAAGCCCCGTAGAGGTCGCTCTTAGCCCAAGCTCACCAGCTTCCATGTTTCCGCCGTATACCGAAGCTACCTTGAGTCCTAAAATATATTGCATTGCCATAGGAGAAAGTCCTGTGGTATAAGAGTTGATTAAGAAAAACAAAGGGGTGTCCGAAAGAAGCTTGGCGCTCAAGCCAACCAACTCATCCACACAATCTTCAATTTTCCACACCTCCCCGGAAGGACCTCTGCCATATGAGGGAGGATCCATGATAACGGCATCGTAGCGGTTTCCTCGGCGGAGCTCCCGTTCGACAAATTTCTTGCAGTCATCTACGATATAGCGGATCGGAGCATTCCCCAATCTGGAAAGCATGGCATTTTCTTTCGCCTGAGCTACCATTCCTTTTGAGGCATCCACATGGACAACCGATGCCCCGGCCGAAGCAGCCGCAACCGTTGCCCCTCCTGTATAAGCAAACAGATTTAAAACCTTGATCGGACGGTTTGCCTTTCGGATCAATTCAGAAAACCAATCCCAGTTTGCCGCTTGCTCGGGAAACAACCCCGTATGCTTAAAACCCATGGGCTTTAAAACAAATTGCAATTTCCCGTAGTTAATGTTCCACTGCGCGGGAAGATCGCTTTTGATCCATCCTCCGCCTCCCTTGGAAGAACGCTTATAGATACCGTCTGCCATATCCCACGTGCGGCGGTTCTTTTGTCCCTGCCAGATGATCTGAGGATCGGGACGTCTCAAAATATATTGTCCCCATCGCTCCAGGCGCTCCCCGCCCATAGCATCCAACAATTCATAATCCTTCCATTGATCTGCGATCCACATAGTGTTCCTCTTTACTTCTTGTTGTAATAATCAGCCAGTCTTGACGTACCGGAATGTGCGTGACAAACCGCAATCGCTAAAGCATCTGCCGTATCATCCGGCTTGGGAGGTGCGGAAAGTCCTAAAAACATGGTCACCATGGTAATGACCTGTTTTTTTTCGGCTCTACCGTATCCGACAATCGCTTGCTTGACCTGTAAGGGGGTGTATTCATACACCTTAACACCTTTTCGATAGGCGCACATAATAATCACTCCGCGTGCCTCGGCAACACGAATTCCCGTTGTTTGGTTTGTATTAAAGAAAAGCTCTTCCACTGCTACATGATCGGGATGATAACGATCAATCAGCTGAGTGATGCCATCAAAAATCAAAGAGAGACGTTGTTCGGTATCCATCCCCGCAGGTGTTTCGATCGAACCATAGCCCAAGGTTTTAAACCGAGATCCGCTATATTCAATCACGCCCCATCCAACAATCGCTAATCCAGGGTCTATTCCAAGAATTATCATGACAACCTCCGACAATATGTCAAGCTAAATTATACCACAAAATCTCTTTAAAGTCAAATATTATTTTATTTATTTGTAAAATTTTGAATACTTATTTACAAAATATTGATAATATGGTAAAATAGTATATCATAATCATAATGGGTTGAGTGTATGGAATTTCTCAAGTTTAAAACCAATGACATATTAGAGTTAAAAAAACCACATCCCTGCGGTTCCAAGCAATTTAAAGTTTTGCGTGTGGGAAGCGAAATCCGTGTGATTTGTCTCGGATGTGGTCATGATATGGTCATCGATCGCATTAAATTGGAAAAAGCAACGAAAAAAATTCAATCGCAAGAAACTTAATGGGAGGAACGGATGAAACAACTGCTTCAAAACTTCAAACGAAGAAAATACTTCCCCGTCCTTTCTCGCTTCTCTGCCATAGATACGCTGGAACAAACACAAAATAAATTTTTTTCTATCAAAAGCTCTTATCTGCTTCTGTGCTTTTTAGTTCCATCTGTTATTATGTATCTGCTCTATCTTACCAGAGGGCTTTATCCTTTTGGAGATGGATCGGTTCTTGTGTTGGATTTGAACGGACAGTATGTGTATTTCTATGAAGCGCTTCGAAATGCCGTTTATGGAGAAGGAAGCTTCTTGTATACATTCTTCCGTGGTCTTGGCGGCGAATTTATGGGAATGTACGCCTACTATCTGGCAAGCCCGCTATCCTATCTTGTTGCCCTATTTCCGCAAACCAAAATTCTTGAGGCGCTGCTTCTCATCATTTTGATCAAGGTGGGACTTTGCGGTTTTACCTTTGGCTTCTATCTTCACAGAAATTCTCAAAAACCGCAAAAAATTTCTGTGATAATTTTCTCGTCGTTGTATGCGCTTTCAGCATATTCCATTATATACCAAAACAATATTATGTGGCTGGATGCTCTGCTCTGGCTCCCTATTTTGACCTATTCGATTGAGCAATTGATTAAAAATCAGCGCTATAAACTGTTTGTAATCTCTTTAGCGCTAACGATCATGAGCAATTACTATATTGGCTACATGGTTTGCATTTATGTTGCGCTCTATTTCTTCTATTACTTCCTTGCCCATTCATCGGAAACACTGAATCCGCACAACGAACGAGCCCATATGCTTCGTTCCATCGGGAGAGTTGCGCTTTTTTCGGCATTGGCGATTGCCATTTCCGCGGTTATTGTTTTTGGTGCCTATTACTCCTTGGGGCTTGGAAAGAATGATTTTTCCACACCGTCTTGGGAGTTTAAAACGAAATTTGAACTGATAGATTTCTTTACGAAATTTTTGCCGGGAACCTATGATACGGTACGACCTCAAGGACTTCCCAACGTATATTGCGGTATATTAACGTTGCTTTTGGTTCCCGTTTATTTTTTGACGAAAAAGATCAGAGGCAGAGAAAAGATTGCCGCCGCCCTATTTATCGTTATTTTTATTTTCAGTTTTATTGTCAGCCCACTCGATTTGATATGGCACGGCTTCCAAAATCCAAATTGGCTCAATTACCGATATAGCTTTATGCTGATTTTCTTCCTTCTGGTTCTTGCCTATAAAGGTCTTGGCAACATCCGCCAGGTTGGCGAGCGTTTCGTTGTTTATATTGGATGTGTTATTATCCTGTTTGCTCTGATTTGCAGCAAGCTGGAGTTTTCTACCTATGTGGAAAGTGACAGTAAGCTTCTTGAATTAGAGACCATATGGCTTACAGTCTTGGCAACGGTTGCTACCATGGCGGTTTTGGTCTTTTTGATTCGCGCAAAAACCGATGCAAGAAGAAATGTTTTCACAGGAATTTTGGCAATCGTCGTGTGTATCGAAGTTTTTTGCAGCTCGGTGGCCTGTATGAATCAGTTTAACGGAGACGTACTCTATTCCAAATACAGCAATTATAACGGATTTTTGGGCAGGATGCGTCCCATTGTGGAAGCGGTCAAGGAGGATGATCCCGGCTTCTACCGAATGGAAAAATTGAATCATCGAAAGTATAACGATAATATGGCATTGGGCATTCGGGGGCTTTCCAACTCCACCTCTACGCTCAATGCTGAAACCATTCAATTTTTGAATCGAATGGGATATACAGCCCGTTCCCATCTGTCCCAATACCGCGGAGGAACTCCCGTGAACGATTCCCTGCTTGGTATCAAATATTTGATCGACTCCAAGGATTCTCAAAAGCTTGATCACTATTATGATAAGGCATTGACCAAGGGCTCCTATTCGGCATATGAAAACCCTTATGCCCTTTCTATCGCCTACGGGGTATCGGAAAAGATTCGTGATTTTGACATTTCGGAGCAGATGACCTATTTTGAAAGACTGAACAAAATGGTCACTGCCATGCTCGGTCATGATCAATACGGAAATGTTTTCCGTCCTATCAGCGGACACACGATTCAAACTGAGGGGGTATCCACTTCGACCACCTCCATGTCGAACACCTATAAACAAAAAGAAAGCGATCAGCAAGCGATTATCCACTTTCATTTTACTACCACATATAGCGGAGAATATTATTTTTATCCCTATAACAGTGCCACCACGGAATGTGAATTGTGGGTAAACTATGAGGATAAAGCGAGAGAAAAGAGCTATTTGGGTAAGGATACCAACACCATCTATTCTCTTGGTTGGTTTGAAGCGGGTGAAGAAGTTACCGTCAGTCTGAAATTCAAGAGTGGAACTCTAAGACTATATCGCCATTACGATTATTTCTGGTATATTGATCGGGATTCATTTGACGCTTCCTTCAACCAATTAAAATCAGGACCTCAATTCTTGATCGATGAAAACTATACTGAGGACCGTTTGACGGGATCGATCCAAACAAAAAACAGTAATCAAATGATCCAGACGACCATTCCTTACGACGAGGGGTGGAGAATTTATGTAGATGATCAAGAGATTGAATCCTATAAGACGATGGATGCCTTGATTGCATTCGATATTGAAAATGCGGGAGATCATACTTTAGTCATTGAATACCGCCCAAAGGCAGTATTTTTAGGACTTATCATTTCCGTCATCGGTATTGTATTATTCGTGGCTATATGGATCATTGATCGTTGCGTTTTGAAACGTCGCAAAAGCACATGCGCTCCCCTATTGGGGGAGGCATGGGTATTAGACGATTTTGATCCGAGCAGAGAGGAGCCTTCGGCTCCCGATGAGCAAGCCCCTCTGACGGATGCCTTATCGGAATCGGAAAACGAATCCAACACAGCAATATAAAGGGAGGACCACCATGTTTCACTATATCAGCGGAACGCTTGCCGCAATCGAACCGTCCTTTGCGGTGATCGATGCGGGGGGCGTTGGCTACAAGCTTACCGTAACACAAACCACCTTCGGAACACTTTCCCACCGTATCGCTACGCAATCGGATGTTAACGTACGGCTGTATACTTATATGGCAGTGCGTGAGGACGGGATTGAGCTGTTTGGTTTTGTCTCTGAGGAAGAACTGGATGCGTTCAAGCTCTTGATTACGGTATCGGGGGTTGGTCCTAAGGCGGCAATTTCTATCTTGTCTCAATTACCCCCCAAAAAATTGATGCTTGCTATCTGCAACGACAATAAAAAAGCCATTGCGCAGGCAAACGGAATCGGCCCGAAGACAGCGGCTCGTATTATTCTCGAATTAAAGGACAAGATATCCAAATCCGTAGACTTTTTGGGTGAGGATTCCTCCTCGGAATTCTACCAAGAAGCGATACCCCAAAAGAACTCGAAATTGTCCGATGCCACCGATGCGCTCATGGCGCTCGGCTATTCCAGAAACGAGGCACAAGGTGTTCTTCGTTCCATTGATACCGATAAATTGGAGCTGGACGATATTATCCGTCTGGCATTGAAGAAGATTATGAAGTAAGGAGGTACACGACATATGGATTTTTCCGAAGAATTGGATTTTGAAAATCGAATCATGACGACCTCCTATACCCGTGACGATACTTCCACCGAGCCTTCTCTTCGTCCAAAAACTTTACAGGATTATATCGGTCAGGAAAAGGCAAAAGAGAATTTGAAGATCTACATTGAAGCGGCAAAAATTCGCGGGGAAAGTCTCGATCACGTGTTACTTTACGGACCTCCCGGCTTGGGAAAAACTACCCTTTCCAATATTATTGCTGCAGAGATGGGGGTCAATATTCGTGTAACGTCGGGACCCGCCATCGAAAAGCAGGGAGACCTGGCTGCTCTTTTGACCAATTTAGCCGAGGGAGACGTTCTCTTTATTGATGAGATCCACCGTCTTTCTCGTTCGGTAGAGGAAATACTCTACCCTGCCATGGAAGACAATGCGCTGGATATTATTATCGGAAAAGGTCCTGCCGCCAGAAGTATTCGAATTGATCTTCCCCGCTTTACCTTGATCGGTGCCACGACAAGAGCCGGACAATTGACCACACCGCTGCGTGACCGATTTGGTGTCATGCTGAAGTTGGAGCTTTACACCCCCGAAGAGCTGACCACCATTGTGATCCGAAGCGCGGGGATCCTTGGTTTTGCCATTACCGACGATGGTGCGTATGAGATTGCTTCTCGTTCCAGAGGAACACCTCGAATTGCCAACCGCTTGTTAAAACGAGTACGTGATTTCGCGCAGGTGAATGGAAACGACCGCATTGACAGCAAGATTGCTAATCTTGCGCTTCAACGCTTGGAAATTGACCAGCTCGGACTGGATAACACTGACCGCAAGATGTTGGAAACCATCATCAAGTTCTATGATGGCGGTCCTGTCGGACTGGAAACGCTTGCCGCAACTGTCGGCGAGGAAGCGATTACTTTGGAGGACGTTTACGAGCCTTATCTGTTGCAGATCGGTTTTTTGAGCCGTACTCCCCGCGGTCGATGTGTGACACGCCTGGCATATGAGCATCTTGGCTTGCGCTATGAACCGCAAGCCACAGGAAAAAACTCGGATCAGATTCGATTGTTTGATTCCGAAGCATAAAAATAAGCTCTGTCGAATGTTCGACAGAGCTTATTTTCATTAAAGTACGCTTTTCAAAAATTGCCGCAATCTCGGGTGCTTCGGATTCTCAAAGAATTCCTTAGGAGGCGCTTCTTCGGCAATTACTCCGTCGTACATGAAGAGGATGCGATCGGCAACCTCACGGGCAAAGCCCATTTCGTGGGTTACAACTACCATGGTCATGCCCTCCGCCGCTAACTCCTTCATAAGGTCCAATACCTCGCCGACCATTTCGGGGTCCAGCGCGGAGGTAGGCTCGTCAAATAACATGACTTCGGGATTCATTGCTAATGCACGTGCAATGGCAACACGTTGCTTCTGCCCTCCTGAAAGCTTAGAGGGATATTCGTCTCGTTTATCCGAAAGTCCGATTCGCTCTAACAACTGAAGAGCCTTTTTTTCTGCCTCTTCTTTCGATTTTAGCTTCAGCTGGACCGGAGCAAGCATGAGGTTTTGAAGAACCGTCAAATTATTAAAGAGATTGAAGTGTTGGAACACCATTCCCATTTTTTGACGGGCAAGGTTGATATCAATGCGATACTGGCTCTCGACCTTCTTCAGTTCCTTCTTGTATGCGCTTCCTTCCCTTTTCCGAAGAAGATCCTTAGATTTGATTTCAAAAATCAAATCCTCTTTTGAGGCGGATTGATTCTGTCTTGCCATTTCCATATACGTACGGGAAGCCTCAATAACATCAAAATGTAAATACGGGTCGGCAGGTGTCAGTAGCTGATTTTCCACCCAAATTTCACCGTAGGTTGGCTCTTCCAAAAGGTTCATGCAACGAAGAAGCGTACTTTTTCCGCTTCCGGAAGGTCCAATGATCACAACACGTTCTCCCCGTTGAATTTCACAGCTAACACCGGTAAGAACCTTGATTTCATTTTTCTTTCCAAAATACTTATACACATTTTTAACGCTTATCACTTGCACGCAACCTCCCTTCGAAGAATTTAATGATTCCGGTCACGGCAAGAACCAATACCAAATATACCATTGCCAATACAACGTATGGAACGATATATTCGTATGTACTGTTTGCAATGTTCTGGAATGCCTTGGTAATATCCGTTACGGCAATGAAGCTTACGACGGATGTTTCCTTGAGCAAGGCAATGAATTCGTTTCCAAGCGTGGGAATAACGTTTTTAATTGCCTGAGGCAAAACAATCTTGACCATGGTTTGGAAATAATTCAATCCAAGCGCACGGCCCGCCTCGGTTTGTCCGATATCGATGGACAAAATTCCCCCGCGAATAATCTCGGAAACATACGCCGCTGAATTCAATCCAAAAGCAAGCGTTGCTTCGGCAACCGAGGAAATATCCAAACCAATCGAGGGAAAAAGAACAAAATGGATCAGCAACAGCTGAACGACCATAGGCGTTCCTCGGAAGATGGCGACATAGACATCCACAAATCGAGAAAGGATCTTTGATACGATGCTTTTCTTTGGAATAATTTTGCAGGTAGCAAACACGCATCCCAAAAGTAGACCGATTAAAAGTCCAAACACCGCTATAATAGCGGTGTTTGAAAGACCCAATAAAACAGTTTTATATCCTTCGAGCTCAAAGAGCTGTCGGTAAAAAATCTTTATTATGTCCATTATTTGTTGGTGCTCTCCGCAATCATGATAGCAGGCTGCTTATCGAGAATAACGGCATTGATCTTTCCGTTCGCAAGATCCAGAACAGCCAAAGCTCCCGTGGTATAGTCCTTGGTAGTCAGATTCGTAAATCCATCATAACCGAAGTCCTCGCTACCTGCGGAATACATATAACCGGTCGTACCGCTCTGGGTGCCAACCTTAAAGTCAGCGGTCTGCTCACCAAGCTTCGCAATGATATCCTCAGCACTCTTGCAAGCGGCAAAGACCTCATCATCCTCACGGACGATCAGAACCTGTGCGGACTCATAGTACTCAGCGGTAAAATCAACGGTCTTCTTTCTCTCATCATTGATGGTAAGACCTGCCATGCAGATATCGGACTCGCCGTTCTTGACGGAGGTAATTACAGCGGTGAAATCCATATCGTTGATATACAGGGTCTTGCCAAGCTTTTCTGCCAACAGAGAAGCGATCTTCATATCTACACCTGTCAGCTTGTTGCCGTTGTAATACTCAAAGGGAGGGAAATACGCATTGGTTGCAACGACCAGGTAATCATCTCTTGCATCACCGGTAGGTACAGCCGATACGGGATTCTGATACTCAAAGGTAGCGGTGCCATCAAAAAAAGAATTGATGATATTATCCAACTCGCCGTTTGCCTTCAGATCTGCCAGCAACTCGTTTGCAGCAGTCATCAAAGCGGTGTTGCCCTTGGCAATCGCAAACGCGTAGCTTTCGGCAGTCAATTCATACTCCTCGTAAACCTTTACCTTACTCTTGTCAGTGCCGCAGGACGCAAACGTGGCTACGACGCCCAGCAACATAATTGTTGCCAAAACAATTGCTAAAATCTTTTTCATTTTACATTCCTCCAAATGAAATAAATAAATTGATACATGTGATATTATATCTCATAAATATACACTTGTCAATACACAAATGAAAAATTTTTGGCTTAAAATTTATATTTTTGTGTATTCAAATGTATATTCATAATTTTATGCAAATAAATACCTGTATATGACTTGGAGTTTTCGGCGACCTCCTCGGGAGTTCCTGTGGCAACGATGGTTCCGCCCATGTCCCCGCCCTCGGGACCGAGGTCGATAATATAATCGGCAGTCTTGATCACATCCAAATTATGCTCAATCACGATCAGTGAATTCCCTGCATCGCAAAGCCGTTGCAGAACCTGAATCAGCTTGGCAACATCATCGCTATGAAGTCCCGTGGTAGGCTCATCTAAGATATACATGGTCTTCCCCGTTCCCCGCTTGGCAAGCTCGGTAGCGAGCTTCACACGTTGCGCCTCGCCGCCCGAAAGTGTGGTAGAGGATTGCCCGATCTTGATATATCCCAGCCCCACATCAAACAAAGTCTGAAGCTTATTTTTGATTCTCGGAATACCGTCAAAGAACAAAAGCGACTCTTCTACCGTCATGTCTAATACATCGGCAATGGACTTTCCCTTGAATTTTACTTCCAAGGTGTCACGGTTATATCGCTTTCCGCGACAAACGTCGCAGGTCACGTACACATCTGGCAAGAAGTGCATCTCGATTTTTTTGAGACCATCTCCCTCGCAAGCCTCGCATCTTCCTCCGCGTACGTTAAAAGAAAAACGTCCCGATTTATATCCCTTTGCCTTGGCATCTGCAGTTTGCGCGAACAGATCTCGAATTTCGGTAAAGAGTCCCGTATAGGTAGCGGGATTGGATCTCGGAGTTCTTCCGATCGGGCTCTGGTCAATGTCAATAACCTTGTCAAGATTTTCAATGCCACGGATCTCCTTGCATTTTCCACGGGAACGGATCGCCCCGTTCAATTCTCTGGCGAGAGTTGGATTGATGATTCCGTTTACCAAGGAGGATTTTCCTGAACCCGACACACCTGTCACGCACACGAAGCAACCAAGAGGGATGTTAACGTCAATTCCCTTCAGATTATGCTCCGCCGCGCCAATGACCGAAAGTGTTTTGCCATTTCCGCTCCGTCTGTTTTCGGGAATTGGAATCGTTTTTCTGCGGGCAAGATAAGCGCCCGTGATCGACTGGGGATTCTTCATGACCTCCTCGGGGGTCCCCTCGGCAATAATCTCTCCCCCGTGGATTCCCGCACCGGGACCGATATCCACCAAATAATCCGATTCCATCATGGTTTCCTCGTCATGCTCTACCACGATTACAGTATTTCCCAAATCCCTTAACTTTTTCAAGGTTTGGATCAATTTGGTGTTATCTCGCTGGTGGAGTCCGATACTCGGCTCATCAAGAATATACAGAACTCCGACCAATGCCGAGCCGATCTGTGTTGCCAAACGAATTCGCTGTGCTTCCCCCCCAGACAAAGAGCCCGCTTTGCGGGAAAGTGTCAGATACTCCAGTCCAACGCTGGACAAAAAGCCCAGTCTGCTACGAATCTCTTTCAAAATTTCATGGGCGATCTTCTTTTCCATGCCGTCAAGTTTGAGCTCATTGACAAACTTCAAGGAATTTGCCACCGACATCCGACAAAAATCGTCAATGTTGATGCCGCCGACCGTGACAGACAAGAAATTGGGTGACAGCCTTTTTCCGTTGCATACCGGACAAGGGGCTTCCTCAATAAATTGATCGTAATAATCATCATTGCCTGATTGCGTAATTCTTGCCTCAATCATTTTGATGAGGCCTTCAAAGCGAACCTTTTGTTTGTGCGCTTCCCCGCCAAACCAACGTTCCACATCGTAAAGCTCTTGACCCGAGCCATAAAGAAGTATGTCATACGCCTCCTTGGAAAGCTCGGAAACGGGGGTGTCCAGATCAAAGCCGAACCGCTCCCCTACCGCAAAGAACAAGGGGCCGTTCCAGCTTTGCTCCTCCAGCGTCTTAAATCCGTTGACAGCAATCGCACCCTGCCGTAGACTCAATCGTTCATCGGGGATCAAACGATCCACTGCAATTCTGCGCATCTCACCGAGCCCAGAGCAATGAGGGCAAGCACCGGATGGGTTATTAAAGGAAAACATTCTCGGTTCCAATTCACCGAAGGAGATATTATGTTCCTCACAGGCATAGCTCTGCGAAAATTCGATCTCCTTAGGGTCTTTGTCTCTCGGGACGGTGGCGATGATCAGATGTCCGTCCGCCAACCGAAGGGCATTTTCAACCGAATCGGAAAGACGAGGACGAAGATCCTCCCTCATGACCAAACGGTCAACCACTATCTCAATGTTATGCTTTTTGTTTTTATCCAGCTTTATTTCCTCGGAAATATCGTAAAGAATTCCGTCTACACGGACTCTTACGTATCCGCTTTTCTTTGCGCTCAAGAAAACCTTTTCATGCATTCCCTTTTGGGCACGAACCACAGGCGCAAGCACCATAAAACGCTCTCCCGTGGGAAATTCCATGATCTTATCAATGATGGCATCGGTGGTCTGTCTGCGTATCTCTTTCCCGCAAACAGGACAATGAGGAATACCGATCCGTGCATATAAAAGTCGAAGATAGTCGTAGATCTCGGTTACGGTTCCCACTGTTGAGCGAGGATTTTTGGAGGTGGTTTTCTGGTCAATGGCGATGGCTGGCGAAAGACCCTCAATCAGATCCACATCGGGCTTATCCATTTGTCCCAAGAACTGTCTGGCATAAGAGGAAAGCGACTCCACAAAGCGTCTGTGTCCTTCGGCATAAAGCGTATCAAAAGCTAACGAAGATTTTCCAGACCCCGACAATCCCGTCAAAATAACCAGTTTATCTCTGGGAATATCTAAATTAATATTCTTTAAGTTGTTCACGCGGGCACCGCGTATTGCAATTGATTTAGACATGAAATTTTTCCTTTTTATTTTCCTTTTCGAAGCTCCGCGATTTTATCACGGATCCATGCCGCCTGCTCAAATTCAAGATTTTTGGCTGCAAGCTTCATCTGTTTTGTAAGGTCCTCGATCATAGTTTCCCGTTCCTTGGCGGTCATCTTTTCGTGGGACTTCTTCGCTTTCTTCTTTTCGGAAGTATCAGCCGTCGCCTTGCCGATTTCAATGACATCACGAACCGATTTAATGATGGTTTGCGGGACAATACCATTCGCTTCATTGTATGCCATCTGAATTCTTCGGCGACGCTCGGTCTCCGTGATTGCGTCTTTCATAGAACGAGTTATCGTATCTGCATACATAATGACTTTTCCATTGGCATTCCGCGCTGCTCGACCAATGGTCTGAATCAGACTTCGGGCGGCTCTTAAAAAACCTTCCTTATCCGCATCCAAAATGGCAACCAAGGAAACCTCAGGGATATCCAAGCCCTCACGAAGCAGATTGATTCCCACCAATACGTCAAATTCTCCGAGACGTAGATCACGGATGATCTGCATTCTCTCCATGGTCTCCACATTGAAGTGAATATATTTTACCTTAACTTCGTTCCCTTCCAAATATTCGGTCAGATCTTCTGCCATCTTCCTGGTCAGCGTTGTCACAAGGACTCGTTCGTTTCGCCGCGCGCGAATGCGAATCTCACCAAGCAGATCGTCTATCTGCCCCTCAATGGGACGTACCTCTACCTCGGGGTCCAAAAGACCGGTGGGACGAATGATCTGCTCCACGGTATTTTGAGAATGCTCAATTTCATAATCCCCAGGAGTGGCACTCACATAAATTGCTTGATTCACCTTGGATTCAAACTCCTCAAAGTAGAGCGGGCGGTTATCATATGCCGAGGGAAGACGAAATCCATAGTCAATCAGATTTTTCTTTCTTGCTGTATCACCGCCGCTCATGCCCCGAAGCTGCGGAAGAGTTACGTGTGACTCATCCACCAACAGTAAATAATCCTTAGGGAAATAATCCAAAAGCGTATATGGAGTAGAGCCTGCGGGTCTTCCTGCCAAAACACGAGAATAGTTTTCCACACCCGAGCAAAAGCCAACCTCTCTGAGCATCTCAATATCGTATTTTACCCGTTCCTCGATGCGTTGCGCTTCCAAAAGCTTTCCTTCGGATCGAAAAAATTCTACTCGTTCAATCATTTCTTTCATGATTTCACCGAGGGCACGCTCTCTTTTTTCCTCGGACACGGCATAGTGCGTTGCCGGATAAATCCCCACATAACTCAGTGATTTGATTACCTCTCCTGTGACTGTATTGATTTCCGATATCCGATCGACCTCTTCTCCAAAGAATTCAATACGCCATGCGTGATCCTGCATATTGGCGGGGATCACATCCACCGTATCTCCCTGCACACGGAATTTGTCACGCTCCAGAGCAATATCATTTCGGTCATAACCGATTGCAATCAAACGGCGTATCAATTCGTCTCGTTCCATGTACATGCCCGGGCGAACCGCTACCACCAATTCCTTGTACTCAATGGGATCTCCCAAGGAATAAATACAGGAAACACTGGCAACGATAATCACGTCTCTGCGTTCAAATAAAGAGGAGGTGGCACTGTGACGAAGCATATCTATCTCGTCATTGATCATGGCATCCTTTTCAATATACATATCTTTACCGGGGATGTATGCCTCGGGCTGATAATAATCATAATAGGACACAAAATACTCTACCGCATTGTCAGGGAAAAACTCACGAAACTCGGAGCAAAGCTGGGCGGCAAGCGTCTTATTATGAGCAAGAACGAGCGTGGGGCGGTTTACGTTTGCAATGATATTTGCCATAGTAAAGGTCTTACCAGAGCCCGTAACACCCAATAATGCCTGCTCCTTTAAGCCATTCAGCACACCACTTGATAACCTTTCAATCGCTTGCGGCTGGTCTCCCGTTGGGAGGTAATTGGATTTCAGGTGAAAGCAATCCGACACGTTCTCACTCCCTTCTCATAAAAATAGTATGATCAACTAAATAAGGTTCAACAACTTGTCTCCTTATTATATCACAAAAAATATAAAAAGTAAAGAAAAGAGCAGATATATTTATCTGCTCTTTTCCGATTCGCATAATTCCATAATCTTTTTTTGAATATGCTCCGCACTGATCCCCGCTGACTCATAAATATGCTGTCCCGGTTTTCTTTGCTCAACAAAGGAATCGTCAACCGCTAAAATACGCATGGAGATCTCTGAGACAGTCGAGATTTTCCTCAGTTGATCTGCCAGATTCATTCCCATTCCGCCGCTTCGGATCTCTTCCTCTAAAAACAATATTCCACGAACATCTTTGGGAAGCAATTCACAGATCCTGCTTGCGGTTTGATCGTAAGGCTTTAGCATTTCAAGTAGGAGAATTCCCACACGGATGCCATCATTGCGAAGAAGAGTCGATGCTCGCAATGCCTCTGTAACAATTTTTCCGTGAGTAACGATCACCACATCCACTTCATCCGAAGCGCCATAATTTCGTACAACCCCCGGTTTATTATATCCTTCGCCTGAATAAAATTCAGAAAGCACCACATTCGATTCACAGCAGTTTGGGTATCGAATCGCACATGGCTCTTGTGAGGCATACGCATCGTTCAACGCCATCCGCAAAGCTCCTTTGGTAATAGGCGTATAGATCCTCATGTTCGGAATCTGGGATAAGAAAGCCACGTCAAAAATTCCATGATGGGTGGCACCGTCAGACGAATTTAATCCCGCGCGGTCTACACAGATCACCACGGGAAGATTTTGTAACGCGATGTCATGGATCAGATTGTCATAACCTCTTTGCAGGAACGTGGAATAGATTGCCGCAAAGGGATGCATTCCATTGGCAGCCAAACCCGCCGCAAAGGTCAAGGCGTGTTCCTCCGCAATTCCCACGTCGAAGAAGCGTTTCGGATTTTCTTCTTTGAATCTCGTCAATCCTGTGCCGTCGCACATAGCGGCGGTAATGGCGCATACCTTTTCATCCTTTTTTGCCAACTCACATAAATATTCGCCCATTTCCTCGGAAAAATTCTTCTGTTCCGAGACGCTCTTTTTGATCGGTGTCATGCCATGATAAAGGTCTGGAGCATTTTCCGCGGGAGCATATCCCTTTCCTTTTTTGGTCTTAACATGGACCACAACACTTTCTCCGAGTTTCTTTGCTTCTCTCAGCAAATGTTCGGTTTCCTCAAGGTTGTTTCCATCAATGGGACCAAGATAAGTAAGCCCCATACTCTCAAAATAATTCGAGTCATACAAAAGACTTTTGATTCCCTTTTTTACACCGCGGATACAACGAAACAAAAAGTTTCCGATCAGAGGAATCTTCTTTAAAAAGCCGCTCGTTGCCTTTTTGGTTTTAAAATATCCGGATTTGGTCCGAAGCTTGGACAAATTTCTCGCAAACCATCCGATATTTCTCGAAATCGACATTTCGTTTTCATTCATAATAATAATGAGCTTCAGATCTTTTCGGCAGTTGTTCAGCGCCTCGTGAATCATGCCCCCCGTATAAGCGCCATCACCAATCACAACAACGGTATACGCGTCTGATTGCTGTAGTTGATCCGAAATGGTAAATCCAAGAGCGGCGGAAAGAGACGTAGAGCTATGTCCCGCTCCAAAACAGTCGTGCTCGCTTTCCGAGCGCTTGGTAAAGCCACTCAATCCCCCTGCTTGACGAAGGGTATCCATCTGTTGATAGCGCCCTGTCAGCATTTTATGAACATAGCTTTGATGACCAACGTCAAAAATCACATGATCCTTAGGCGTATTAAACACACGGTGAATTGCCATCGTCAATTCGACCACACCGAGATTGGACGCAAGATGACCGCCGTTTTGCGAAGTAATACGGACAAGCTCTCTTCGAATCTCCTCTGCCACCAAAGGAAGCTCCTGGCAAGGAATCGACTTAAAATCATCGTTGCTGTGTATATATTTAAGATACTCTTTCAAACAGATTTCTTGTTGTTTCATTCAAAAGCACCTTTCTGTCTTCCTATTCCCTCTCATTATAACACATTTACGAAGGAAAAGAAAGTGTTTTTTACGAATTTATAAAAAGTCCCCCAAAAGAAAAGTGAACATCTTTTGGGGGAAATATTTATTTTTTAAGCAATGCCACCAAACGGCTGGTTCCCAACCGTGTGGCCCCTAATTCGATAAAGCGTTCCGCATCTTCAAAATCGCGAATGCCTCCTGCCGCCTTGATACCGATTTTTTTCTCGGTATATTTCGCGAACAAGGCAATATCCTCAAAGGTAGCGCCCGCATGGGAAAATCCGGTAGATGTCTTAATATAGTCAGCACCCGACGCAACCACGACCCGACACAGTTCAATTTTCTCTTCCTCGGTCAACAGACACGTTTCGATAATCACCTTGAGAATACGTCCTTGACAAGCATCCTTGATTTGACGAATCTCATCCAGAATCCTGTCATAATTTCTTTCCTTTACCATGCCGATATTGATCACCATATCGATCTCATCCGCGCCATTGGCAATAGCATCCGCCGTTTCAACGCATTTGACGGCGGTAGTCTGATATCCATTTGGAAATCCGATCACCGTGCATATCTTGACACGACTCCGCAAATATTCGGCAGCCTGCTTGACGAAGGAGGGCGGAATACAAACCGATGCCGTGGAATAGAGCATGGCATCATCACAAAGACTCCGTATTTCTTCCCATGTGGCGGCTTGATTCAACAAGGTGTGATCGACCTTGCTCATTATCATTGTTTGATCCATATGCTATCTCCTTATTCAGCGGTCTCTTCGGTATAGAAATTCCAAGAAACGATTTGATAAATACGGGCAATGTCGGTTTCAAGATACGCGATGGTTAAAGCGTCTCCTTTTCTAATGAGCATCAGGCTTTCATCCATTGTTAAGGTCTGTTTGTAGAGATTTCCGTCGCTTCCGTTCAAATAGATCACCGACTGATTCTCCACGGTGACGATTCGAACATCCTCCACCGTAACGGTAGCTGTCTTTTGATTGATCGTGTCCTCTACTACATTCCCACCGATCACGCCCTCCTGCCTTAGCAGTTGGATATATGCTTGCTTAGCATCCTTTTGTGTCGTTGCCGTAGCTACAATGCTATAATTTTCAACGTTTACCAGTGCGTACAGCTTTACAAGTCCATTGGCATCCTTCAAAACCATAATATAGGTGGCTTCCCCGGAAACGTTGATCAAGGACGGAAACGAAGCAACGTATCCCTTTTCCTGAACCTCTCCCTGTGCCGCTCCCATTGCGGAATATTCCTCCGCACCGATCACAGGATAAAACTTGTATTCGCCGGTTCTTGCGTTGCTGATGATAAATCCGATATTACTTTCATCGCTGCTGACCGAGGTAACACCCGTGAAGAACCATACGTCGTCACCAAGAATGATATAGCCGAAATCGTCGGTCGTAACCTTACAGTCCTTGTTTCCGATAACACTATTCCAAAAGCCGTTCTGCAAGGTTCCATACCAATCGTATTTTTCTGATGCTAAGCTTCCCGTAAATACGTTGTCCACCCAGCTGGGCGTTTCTTCTACGGAGTGAATCGTAGAGGATCCGTCACAGGGATTGAAGATAATAACCTCATTCACATCCATCGCCCCAAAAAGCCCTACCTTGGGAGCCATGCACGCTACGATATAGTAGGGATTTCCATGATCATCGATTTCCAACATGCAATTTCCAAAAATCTTGGTAGGATAAGAAAAACGAAGTTTTCGCTCAAGGTCCTCGCTAAAATATGCGCTTTCCGTATATTTTATGGCTTCCTTAAATTCTACGTATTCGGCAGAGCTGTTTACAGGGTCCACCATCACATATCCGGGAATTCCCGCATCACGGTTATTAAGCCATTTAAAGAAATCACCGTATTCCAACCCGGAAATCTTTTTGGGAACGCCCTTATAGTTGATCTGCGAATAGGTTCCGTTGACACGGTACTGTGAAACCACCTCCGACAAGGAACCGAGTGTTCTCTCACCAATAATATGCGCCGACTCCGAATCCATTAAAGGAATATTGGTCACAAGGTCATTTTCAGGCATATCCTCTTCAAATATTGCCTCGGGAACCTGAATGATATTGGCGTATTTGGTAGCGTTAAAAAAGGTTGAGGAGATCAGATGTCCAATCAACATGACGACAATCGGAAGGATGGCAAGAATCAAATAGATTTTTACACCTTTTTTCGAGGATTTGATTCCTCCCTTGATCCCATTGCCGCGTTGAAAAATGCCCTCTTTCAAATTGAGCAACACATAGGTCAGTCCAAAGACCAGCATGACAAAAAACAATGAAAACCAAAACTTGTCGCTATATACGTTCAGCGGAGGCAATACGATATAGTATGCCAAAGCAGAAACTACAGCGGTAATGAGCAAAGATATGATCATTTTTTTCTTTTTCATAATTTTCTCCTTGACTTATCATTCGAAAGTATTTTTATTGCTCGTCGGATCCGAAAAATCAAATATAAGCTGCCCCTTGTAGAGGCTTAATATCGCATCAAAATTATTTCCGTTTTTAGAAATGAATCCTTTGATTTTTGCGGTAGAACCAATATCCAACAGTTGCCTCGCGTTGCGAATGGAGATCGCTCTGCCGCACTTGTACATCCAAATGGTAAATTTGCAACCGTTTTTGTAGCCGGAACAGGAATAGCTGTTTTTATAGCGCTTGACCTCGGCGCCGCACAGGGGACAGCGTCCAACAGAGTCTCCGAAAAATCCTGTATCCGTATCCTCCTCCAATGGTGCCTCAAGCTTATGGAAATACTGTGAAATTTCATCGATAGCCATATGAACGCTGTCCGATATCTTCATTTCTCCTCGGTACACCTTTTTTAGAGCTTTTCCCATTTCAGAGGTCTTAAATTTGTCCATCACAATATTCATTCGGGAGAGGGATTCTATCAAATAAATTCCCCCAGGAAGAATGGTGTATACGTCCTTTTTCAATTGAATGTAGCCGCTGTTTCTCGCATTATCGATGATTCCCGTTCTTGTGGCTTCCGTACCGAGCTCTACTCCCTCAAACATGGCGCGATATTCCTCGGCATCATCAGCGCCCATGGTATCGTCTACCGCCGCCTTCTCCTCGCGGAAGGGATTCTTCAAATAGTTATTCAATGTTTCTATGGTATAATGCTTGGGAGGAGTCGTTTCTTTTTCCGTGGGAACAAAATTGATATTGACACGATCCCCTTTTTGCAAGGAAGGAAGAATTTTGTCCTTTTGGGTGGTATCGTCGTATTTGGTCCAGCCCTTTTCCCGAATCGTCATTCCCTTCAATACAAACTCCTCAAATTCTCCAACCTGAATGGTAATTTCTACCCGTTCGACAATACAATCCTCTCGACAGAATACCGCAACAAAACGACGAAATACCGTAGAATACACCTGCATTTCTTTTTCGCTCAACCGACTTTTATCGGGAATCTTATACGTGGGGGTAATTGCCGAGTGAGATTCAATCTTGCTGTCGTCAAAAATTGACTTTTTATCTTTAAAAATGACGGGATAGCCTAATTTTTCACAATTCCGCAAAACGGTCTTGATCTTTCCCTTTTCCGCCGTTGCCAAATACTCGGTATCGGTACGGGGATAGGTCAGATAACCGGCTTCATAGAGCTTTTGGACAATCTCCAAGCTTTCCGCCATGGACATCTTATACTTTTTACCCAGCACGTTTTGAAGCTTGGACAATGAGTACAGCTTTCCCGGATTCAGTGTGTCCTTTCTCTTTTTGACCGAGGTCACAATTGCCTCGCATGAGTTGTATTGATTACACGTCTCCTGCGCCTTGGCATATTCCTTGGCGGAAAACCGCTTTTTGCTTTGAAGCTCAACGGTCTCGTCTCCTGTTTTTTCCTTACTCGCGATGGAATAATAGGTTTCTGGAACGAAATTTTTGATCGCCATATCACGGTCATAGATCGCTTTGACAATCGGAACGATCACTCGCCCTACCCGAAGCAATGTTCCCGAGCGAAGAGTAGCGTATCTGGTGAGATTGACTCCATACAGCCAATCAATGTACGTTCTGGCGTAGCCCTCATTGGCAAGGTGATCGTATTCGACCTCGTCCTTCATTTCGGAAAACGCGGACTGAACGGTTTGCGGGGTCTGATCTGGCAACCACAGACGTTTCAGTGTTTTGGGGGACTTCAAAGCCTTTTCAATGCAGGTCCGTACAATAATTTCTCCTTCTCGGTCGGCGTCTCCCGCATTGACAATGGTATCCACATCGGTTCTGTTACACAACGTCTCAATGATTTTGAATTGCTTGACAACACCGCTATCCACCTGCTTGTCCTTTCCTCTTCTCAATTCATATTGAAAGATTTCGGGAAAGCAAGGAAGGTTCTCCATCGACCATCGCCCGCTCGGCGAGGGACGATAGGCTTCTATATCCGACAACGAGAACAAATGACCGAAAGCCCATGTAACAATACATTGTTCGTTTTCCAAATAGCCGTCCCTGCGTTGAAACTGTCCAAGCGCCGAGGCAATATTTCTGCCAAGACTTGGCTTTTCGGCAATGATTAAAATCATGGATCGTTCTCCTCTATGATTTGAATAAAGCCTTAGGCAAAAAATCACCTAAGGCTTCATTCAAATTTCACTTAATCAGATGTATTTCTTCATGGTTTCGGTTGCTTCCTCAACCGGTACGGAAGAGGTCATAACAACCTTTACGTTCAGTTTTTCGCACAGGGCGTCAACTGCATCGATAAACTTTTCAAAAGCTGCCACATCATTCTGACAGATCTTGAGAGCGGAATCGACAAACAAATCGGTTACATCGTGGTTGCTTGCAAGCATTCCCGCAATGAAGCCGTACAGAGTCTGTGCGTCACCAACGGCATACTCGTTGGTATCGATCAATCTAGCCTGATATTTAACATCATAACGAAGCTTTGCACCCTTTTCGATGCAAACAACGCCGCCATGAGAATTATCCACTGCAGTGTTTACCAAATTGATAAGCGCTTTTGTTTTTCCGGTTCCCTTAACACCGATTATTAACTTTAACATTCCGAACCTCCGATTAAATTATTGAGCACTGTGATATGCTCAAATATATTATATCGCATATCGGAGAGATTTTCAAGAGTAATTTGAAAAATTTATCAGATATTTATGATTATTTTAAGCGATTTTCCAAAGCCTGGCGCATATCCTCGTATCCGGGTTTACCAAGAAGAGCAAACATATTTTTTTTGTATTCCTCAACACCGGGTTGGTTGAAGGGATTTACGCCGAGAACGTAGCCCGAAACACCGCAGGCAAACTCAAAGAAGTAAAGAAGATGTCCAAGACAGTATTCGTCTTTTCTATCAATCTCAATCAAAATGTTGGGCGTACCGCCGTCAATATGCGCCAACACGGTGGCTCTCATGGCGGTTGCGTTTACATCGTTCAGATCGGTTCCCGCAAGGAAGTTCAAGCCGTCTACGTTTGCTTCGTCATAAGGGATCGTCAGCTTGCTATCCGTATTCTTAACAAAAACAACCGTCTCAAAGAGATTTCTGTTTCCGTCCTGAATATACTGCCCCAGGGAGTGGAGATCGGTAGAAAAAATAACCGAAGCCGGGAACAAGCCTTTCTGATCCTTTCCCTCGCTCTCACCGTAAAGCTGTTTCCACCACTCGTTAAACATGGCAGCATAAGGCTCATAGTTTACCAAAATCTCGGTAACCTTGCCCTGACGATACAGAAGATTACGGAGCGCTACGTATTTCAATGCCGCGTTTTTCTCAAGGTCGGTCTCCTTGATATACAAAGCAGCCGCATCGGATGCGCCCTTCATCAGCTGATCCAGATCAATTCCGGAAACCGCAATAGGCAGCAAGCCCACAGCTGTCAGAACCGAGAATCTTCCTCCTACATTATCCGGAACAACGAAGGTTTCATATCCTGCGTCATCGGAAAAGCTTTTCAAGGTTCCCTTTGCCTTATCGGTGGTTACAAAAATTCTTTCACGCGCTCCGTCCTTTCCGTACTTCTTTTCAAGGAGCTCACGGAACACACGGAATGCGACGGCAGGCTCCGTGGTAGTACCCGATTTTGAAATGACATTGATACAAATGTCACGACCCTCACAAATTGCCAAAAGTTCATTCAAGGACTGCGCACTGATATTACATCCAGAAAAATAAATGTCGGGAGTATCCTTCTTCATGTTATTGTACAACGGGGATTTAAGGAAATCAATCACCGCTCTGGACCCAAGGTAGGAACCGCCGATTCCGATTACGATAAACACATCGCAAGAAGACTGAATCTTCTTGGCGGCTGCCTGAATTCTTGCATATTCCTCTTTATCATAATCATCGGGAAGAGTTACCCAGCCAAGGAAATCATTTCCTTCTCCGTTCCCTGCCAACAGCTTCGCCTGTGCGGCAAGTACTTCCTCCTTGATCGACGAAATTTGATCGTCATTGATTACATTTTTTACGTAAGAATCGTTTACATTTAATGTCATGATTAAAATTCCTCCAAAAAACTTTAAACAATATTATATAACATAAATTCAAAATAAATTATAACATTTTGTGACTTTTTTGTAACTGATTATGGATGAAACGACATGTATTTTAGTATTTGAGCCAAAATACCCCAAAAATTTATTTTTTCAACAGTTTCATCCGCTAAAACATCTACCTCGCCGATCTTTTTTCCTTCAAGAACATATTCAATGGTTCCTACCTTTTGTCCTTTTTCGATGGGGGCGGACAAGTGATCGGGAACCTTGACTTCTGCCTTAATATTGGAAATCTCTCCCTTTTTGGCAATGGTCGAAAAAGATTCACCATAAACCCGACAACGATCCTGAACACCGCCTAATATGGGAACTTCCGATTGATAAGGATTTGTGCTGTTATAACGCGCATAATTGGCAAAGCCCCAATCCAACAAAGAAGTTGCCGCCGCATTTCGTATATCGCGTGATTCCGCTCCCATGATCACGCAGATCAGGCTCATGTTTTCCCGTTCTGCCGTGGCGGAAATACAGAATCCCGCTTTTGAGGTCGATCCCGTTTTCAATCCGGTTGCGCCTTTATAGAAACGAACCAATCGATTGGTATTGGTCAAGCCAAATTCACCGTTACGAATCGTATTCATCCAAATAGAGCTATACTCCAATATTTTAGGATAACGAATCAATTCACGGGACATGATGGCAATATCCCTTGCGGAGGTTACGTGATTGGTTGCGGTATCATCCAGTCCATTTGTGTTTTCAAAATGCGTTTTTTCCATTCCTAACACCCGAGCTTTCGCATTCATTGCTTCCACAAAAGCATCCTCGGTACCGCTTACCGCTTCCGCTAAAACAACCGCCGCGTCGTTTGCGGATGAGATCACAACGCTTTTGATCAGATCCTCTACGCTCATTTGCTCCCCTTCCTCCAAATAGATTTGGGAGCCTCCCATAGAGCATGCGTGCGCGCTGGCGCTGAGCATATCGGAATATTGCATTTTTCCACCTTCAATGGCTTCCATAACCAACAAAAGAGTCATAACCTTCGTCACGGATGCGGGTGGAAGAGCTTCGTCTGAATTCTGCTCAAATAAAACTGTTCCCGTAGAAGCCTCCATGAGAATTGCGGACTTACAGCTTACGGCGGGTCTGCCAACGGTTTCTTGTGCTTCCCCCTGTGCGTGAATGGAAACGCAAAAGCTAACAATGAGTAAAATACACAAGAAACCCGAAATTGTCTTTCTGATTAAATGCTTCATATTCATCACCTCAAGACAATATATGTTGAGATTGCTTCCTTCATGTATGCTTAATCTTAAGAACTATTTGCGTTTCCTTCCGCCACAGGACCGATCGCTTGAGAAATTTCCGATTGTTCCTTGACAGGACCGAGATCTTGTGATATACTATTAGCGGATGTATTTGATAAGGCACCGTGGGACTTGCGATTTATTGAATCGTCTCCCTCCCCCCCAAGAATACATCTTTTTTATGCTCCAATTGTATATAAACAAAACGACGGTGCTTTGCATGATGCAAAGCACCGTCTCGATTCTTTATTTCACAGAAAAACGATATTCCGTAGTATAATCGTAAATCTCGCCCGGCTTCAATACGCAGTTTGTAAAATTCTCATGATTGATCGCATCGGGCATGTGCTGTGTTTCCAAGCACATAAGGGTCTGGGGGACCTGACGGTATCCGCCCTTGAAGGGATATGCTTCGTTTTTGAGGAAATTTCCCGAGTAAAGCTGAACACAGGGCTGATTGGTATACAGGGTCATCACCCGTCCCGTTTCGGGATCGTAGAGTTCACCTCGCTTGACGGGTTCTACGGTTTCTCCACCAACAAAATTCAAGCAATGGTCATAACCACCTGCAAGCTTCAGATCAATTTGGTCTGCGCAAATATCTCTTCCCACCGTCTTTGCCACACGGAAATCAAAAGGAGTTCCCTCAACGCTCTTGATCTCACCCGTGGGAATGAGATCCGCATCGGTCGTAAGATAGGTGTCCGCATCCAGCCAAAGCTCTAAGGGATAAACACTTCCCGATGCGTAACCACGCAGATTGAAATAGCAGTGATTCGTCAGATTTAAAATGGTTGTCTGATCGGTGGTTGCGTAATAACGCAAAACCAATCCGTTCTCCTTATTAACCGTATACGTCACAGTAAGGTCAAGATTTCCCGGATATCCCTCATCTCCATCGGGAGAAAGAATATGTAACTTCAAAGAAGGCTCCTCACCGTCCAACTCGGTAACATCCCATATTTTTGCATTATAACCAAACTCTCCGCCATGCAGATGGTTGGGCCCATTGTTGATAAACAGGCTGTATTCCTTGCCCTCAAGGGAGAATTTACCCTTATTGATACGATTGCCCCATCTTCCGATCAAAGCTCCCTGATAACCATCTCCACCCACATAGGATTCAAGGCAGTCATATCCGCCGATTACATCTGTAAAGCATCCGTTTCGATCGGGGACCTTTACGGATACTAATGCGCCTCCGTAGCTTATGATCTTTACTTCCATTCCATTTTGATTGATCAGAGTGTAGGCATAGACCTCTCTACCGTCCTTCAAAATGCCAAATAAATCTTTCTTAATCATGGTTAACCCCTAATTATTCGTCATATCCGCGAGGATTTTTTAACTGCCAATTGTAAGAGTCTCTACACATATCCTCAATGTTATATTCAGCCTTCCAGTCAAGCAGCTCCGAAGCCTTTTTGGGATTTGCATAACACTCGTCGATGTCACCGGGACGGCGATCAACGATCTTATAGTTGATCTTGATACCCGTTGCCTTTTCGTAAGCATGAACAATGTCGAGCACAGAGTAACCTACACCTGTTCCGATATTAAACTGCTCCACGCCCGTCAAGGTCTCCGCACGTTCAATTGCTTTCAAATGCGCGCGAGCGAGGTCAACCACGTGAATATAGTCACGGACACCCGTTCCGTCATGTGTGTTATAGTCATTTCCAAATACGGACAGGCACTCTCTGCGCCCTGCTGCTACCTGGGTAATATAGGGCAAAAGGTTGTTGGGAATTCCCTGGGGGTCTTCACCGATCATTCCGCTATGATGCGCTCCAATGGGATTAAAATAGCGAAGGATAGAAATACTCCACTCATTGTCCGCCTTATAAAGGTCGCTGAGGATTCTTTCAATCATCAGCTTGGTCTCTCCGTAAGGATTGGTGGTAGACAAGGGGAAATCCTCGGTGATCGGAACGCTGGCAGGATTTCCGTAGACGGTAGCGGAAGAGCTGAATACAATCCGTTTTGCGCCGTACTTTTGAAGGACCTCACAAAGATTCAAGGTACCCGTAATGTTATTGTGATAATACAGGAGAGGCTTTGCGCAGGATTCTCCTACCGCCTTGAGTCCCGCGAAATGAATGCAACTGTCGATATTGTTTTCACGAACTACCTTGTCAAGTGCTTCCTTGTCAAGAAGATCTACCTCGAAGAATTTAAAATCCTTTCCTGTAATCTTTCTTACGCGATCCAAGGAAACAGGCTTGCTGTTCACAAAATTATCAACAACCACCAATTCTCTTCCCGCATTTAAAAGTTCTACCATGGTATGAGAGCCGATATATCCTGCTCCGCCTGTAATCAAAATAGCCATAATGCAATTCCTTTCTACATTTACATATTGTTTTAATTACTAAGTTTCTCGGGGTATGTTCCATCCTTTTTCATCTGCCCGATACTTGCTTTTACCTTTTTCTTGTCCTCATGATAGGTCACACCATACCATGCATCCTCAGAAGCATATACTTTTACTTTGCACTTGCCTGCTTCCATGAGCTCACGAACGGCAAAAGGAAGATAGTATTCACACTTCAAGGGATTGGCATTGGAATCAAGCTTGGAAAGGAACGCTTTGAATCCCTCTTCCACGCCCTCAAAAATATCGGGAGTAAAGCCCCAGCAATTCATCGAAGCAATGGAATCCAAGGGGATTGCGGTTTCGGATTGATTTTCTTCATAAATCGCCACATCTCCCGCCCGACGGATGCTCGTACGCTCGGTCACATCCATCAAATAGCCGTCCTTCACCTCACAAATCCCTCTGGATACTGTTCCGTTTTCGGTCAGTGTATTTTCAAGAACGTATCCAACCATGCAATATTCCGGAGTTGTATCTTTCTTATTCTTGGAAAAATGAGAGGCGATCAGCTGATATGCGCTCTTTCCATAAAAATCGTCGGCGTTGATTACAGCAAACGGTTCTTTTACGATGTGTCTTGCTGCCAAAAGTGCCTGCGCCGTTCCCCACGGCTTCACTCTTCCCTCGGGAACCGAGTAGCCCCGCGGAAGATCGGTTAAACCTTGGAATGCATATTCCACAGTAATTTTGTTCTCAAAACGCCTGCCGATGGTCGAACGAAATTCTTCCAGATTTTCTTCCTTAATCACAAAAACAACCTTATCAAAGCCGCTTCGGATTGCATCAAAAACAGAGAAATCAATAATAAACTCACCGTAATCAGAAATCGGGTCAAGCTGCTTCAAGCCCCCATAGCGAGAACCCATTCCTGCTGCCAAAATCACCAGAGTCATTTCTTTTCCTCCTAAATTGGGTCATATTCTTGAATTCTCATTTTACACCTTTTTATGGATAATGTAAAGGAGTTTTATTTCCTTTTAACATTTTATTTACATTTTTGTTTTTGAATAGAGTAGTTGACATGATTACAAATTTATGTTACAATAAATTGTCTCATTTGAGACAAAAGGAGATTTTTTATGACGATTCATCAGCTCTATCCCGAGATACAGAAAAATCCGATCTTTGAGGATTCTTCCCCATGTTCCGTAGATCAATATTTGACGGAACAGGTATTATCGGTTCTTGAATTTTTAGATGGTTCGATCGTATATTCTTCGACCGAACATCAAAACAAAATAGGCATGATTATTCAAGGAACAGCACAAGTTTACGCAGGAACACCAGGCGATCAGATTCTACTGAACACTTTACGTGCCGGCGATATGTTTGGAATTGCCAATCTTTACATTGAAGACGAACCCTTTCCTACGATTATTACCGCAAGGGACTCCTGCAAAATCGTATTCATGGATCGTGATGCCGTTTGTCAATTGATCGAAAATGATCCCGTTATAACCAAAAACTTTTTGAGATTTCAAAGTAAAAAAATCATGTATTTAAACCGAAAGATCATGACCTTTACCGCGGGAAGCGCAGAACGCAAGCTTTTCGTTTTTCTCACAGAGCATGCAGAGGACGGAATTTTTACTCCAACCTGTTCTATGTCAACCTTAGCAAACATGTTAGGCATCGGACGGGCATCTCTGTATCGAGGACTGGATCATTTGATCGGATACGGATGGATCAAAAAACAAGGGAAACGAATTTATATTCTGAATCATGACGCTTTGGCGGAACTGATATAAAAACATTTCTAACGAAAGGAAACAAATACAATGAAAAAAACCATGAAACTACTCTCTTTTGTTCTTGCTCTCTTGATGATTCTTCCTTTGGCGTTGATGTCTTGCGCGCCCAAGGCGGATGGGGACCTTGAAATCAAGGTGTATGCGTTAAACGGAACCACTGCCCTTGGCATGGCACAGATGATTCAAAAAGCAAAAGACGGAACCGATACCATGAATTATAATATTTCTCTCCACGCTTCCGCCGATGCGATTACGGGAGCGATTGTCAACGGCGAATGCGCCATTGCGGCACTTCCTACCAACGCTGCGGCAAATCTCTACAAGAAGAGCCAAGGAAAGATTCAACTGCTTGCTTTGAATACCTTGGGTATATTATATCTGTTGGATGCGGAAAATTCGGTGTCCTCCATCAATGATTTGAGAGGAAAAACCGTATACGTTCCCGGTTCGGGAACCAATCCCGAATTTATCACGATTGCCCTTTTGGAAGCGGCAGGCTTGAAGGTTGGAACCGATGTATTTGTGAACGCAACCGATTATAACTCCCCCGATGCTCTGCAAGCGGCAATCATTCAGGGGCAAGCCAAGATAGCTGTCCTTCCCGAGCCTAAGGTGACGGTTGTTACCAACCAAAAGCCAACCGTTTCTGTTGCTTTGAATCTGACCGAGGAATGGGAAGCCATTCACGGAGAGAATACGTTGGTCCAGGGTTGCTTGGTTGTAAACAAGGTCTTTGCCGAGGAGCATCCCGTGGAGGTAGCGCGATTCCTCAAGGATTATGAAGACTCCGTCAATTATATCAAGGCAGGCAGTGATGACGCGATCACCATGATCGTCAATGCAAAGATACTGCTCAATGCCGAAGTTGCTAAAAAAGCGCTTCCCAAGTGCAATCTTTGCTTTATTTCGGGAGAGGACATGAAGCCCTTAATGAACAGCTTCTGCCAGACCCTTCATGAATCCAATTCCAAGGCGGTAGCCGCTATACCCGATGACGGATTTTATTTTGTAGCGGAATAATCTTTTATGAAAAAGAGCATCTTATTGCTATTTAAAATTCTTGCGGTTGCGGCATTTTGGGGACTTATTTGGTTTTTATTATCCAAGAAGATCGGAAATGATTTTCTCTTCCCCTCCCCCTCTGCCGTTTTACAGGAATTATGGAGATTGCTCCGAGAGAAAGCATTTTGGCTGACAACCTCTGTGTCTCTGCTTCGTGTACTTTGGGGAATTCTGATCTCCTGGATTCTTGGAACGCTTCTTGCCTATCTTTTGCACGTTTCCCGTGTTCTCAACGCCCTAGTTTCCCCCTTGATCACTGCCATTAAAGCAACTCCCGTAGCATCCTTTATTATTTTAGCATTGCTTTGGTTTGACCGTGGAGTGCTTCCCGTTTTCATTACCGCTTTGATCGTCATTCCGATTGTATGGGCAAACGTAACCCAAGGAATCAACTCTGTCGATAAAAATCTAACAGAAGTAGCAAGCATGTATCGCTTCTCTGTTCGCAAAAAAATTTTTCGTTTGTACGTTCCCTCTGTTGCCCCTTATTTCATGGCGGCTTGCAAATCTTCTCTTGGAATGGCATGGAAGGCAGGAATTGCCGCGGAAGTCTTGGCGACGCCAGAGCATTCCATCGGCGTGGAGCTTTACTATTCCAAGACATATATGGAACATACCACACTATTCGCTTGGACACTGGTGGTCGTTCTATTGAGTGTAATTATTGAAAAGCTTTTGGTATATGGACTCGAACGAATGGGAAGAGGATTACACGTCTTCCCGAAAGGAGGGAGCCATGCTGAAGATTCATGATCTTTGCGTTGCATATGATAAAAAGCTCATATTGGATCACTTGACCCATTCCTTCCTCGATCATCGGGTGACCGCTCTGACGGGGCTATCGGGAATCGGAAAAACTACCCTACTTCGTGTCTTTGCGGGACTTCTCTCCCCATCGTCCGGGGAGGTCATTTCCTCCTATAAAAAAGCGGCGTATATCTTTCAGGAACCGAGACTTTTTCCGTGGATGACTGCCTTGGAAAATGTATCCATCATATGTAACTCCACGCAAAAAGCCCAAGAATATCTTGAACATTTGATTCCTGATCTCGATTCGCACAAAAAATACCCACACGAATTATCGGGGGGCATGAAACAACGTGTCTCGATTGCCCGCGCGCTGGCATATGAGCCCGACCTGCTTTTAATGGATGAACCTTTTAAAGGATTGGATCGCGAAACAAGAGAGCATGTTTCTCGTTTTCTGTTTGAAACTATTCAAGATACCACTGCCATCATCGTCACCCACGACAAGGAGGATCTTCCTTACTGCCATCAAATTCTTCGTATGGAAGGATCCCCCGCCAATCAACTGGTATTGGAAAAAAGTGACACCTCGTTGATTGAATAAGGACCCGTTTTTTCAGTCAATACTCCTGACATAAGAAATTGTGTCGGGAGTATTTTTATGTACTACAACAAAGTGGAAATATGCGGTGTGAATACCGCGAAGCTAAAGGTATTATCGGATGAAGAAAAACGAACGCTTTTAAAGAAAACAAAAGACGGAGATGAATATGCAAGACAAGAACTGATCTACGGAAATCTGCGCCTTGTGCTCAGCATTATCCAGAGATTTACCAATCGAAAAGAAAATATGGACGATCTCTTTCAAGTCGGATGTATCGGACTTGTAAAGGCGGTCGATCATTTCAATATAGAATTGGACGTAAAATTCTCCACGTATGCCGTTCCCATGATCATTGGCGAGATTCGCCGTTATCTGCGTGACAACAATTCCATTCGAATCAGCCGTTCGGTCAGAGATCTTGCTTATCGTGCTTTGCAAGCAAGAGAAGAACTCATTCGTGAAAAAGAATGTGATCCCAGTGCCGAAGAAATCGCGCAGAGAATCGGAGAGAAAAAAGAAGCGGTCGTCCGCGCTATGGAGGCAATTATTGAGCCGATCTCCCTCTACGAGCCCGTATTCAGCGAAAATGGGGATTCGATCTATGTCATGGACCAATTGAGCGATGCCAATAGCTCTGACGAGATCTGGCTGGAAAATATCGTTCTGCGGGAAGCCATGCGAAGACTGACCGAACGGGAGCGAAAAATTATTCTTCTTCGATACTATAAAAACAAAACTCAAATGGAAATTGCGGAGGAAATCGGAATTTCCCAAGCGCAGGTATCCCGTCTCGAAAAAGGGGCACTGGAGCATATGAGAAAGCAAATATAAACGAAAAGAAACGGTTGTTTTAACGCAACCGTTTCCTTTCGTTTAGGGCTTACACGTACCGCAAGCGCTATATCCATCCGCCAACAGCGCCTCTTTGGTTCCGCCGTACGTTTGCTTATTGTTTTCCTGAATTTTTGATACCGAAGAGCAAGAGGGTTTATGGAATCTTCTTGTCGAGGTATTCAATACGTAAGTCACAATCGCTCCGCTCGCATCCGTGTAGATCTCACTTTCCTTCTCGGTGTCAAGAGGAGGAGCCTCACTACTGAGCCAGTTGTCTCCCGTTGCGTAATTGATCACGATTCCGGGTTGGACATTGTAAATGTAAACGTTAAAACAGATGGACTCTCCCTGATCCTCGACAGAGTATGCCTCCATTTGCACACCGTGCGCCACAAGATCGTTTCCTTTATAAAGAGGGGTCACTCGATACATCACGTGACAGTTTGTTTCCTCCTTTAAGTAGTCGGCAACCATATTTTCAAAGGGAAGCATTCCTTCAACGTTAAAATACCGTGTTCCCGTAATGAGATTCCTCTCATTGGCATTTTCCCCCGTCAACTGAAAGCCGATCAGATGGGAACGGTTATAGAGATAACCGCCATCGACCAAGGATGTATCATACTTCTTGTTTACCCATCCGCTGGGCTTAACACTGCTGATGGACTCTCTGTCTTCGGTGGGCATGATATCCTTTCCGATACATGCCATGGTCTTGCCACAACGTCCAAGGGAATCTAAGGGACTGTAGTATTCATAGGAGTTGGTTACAATTTCATTGTCCGAAAATTTCGGTACCCCATCATTGAGCGAAACATAGGGTGTACCAGAATAGGCGGGAATGATGACTCCGTTACCAAGATCGATGGGAGCATACGTCCCGGAGGGTCCTTTATTGGATTCGTTTTCTTCTGTCGACGGCTCATAATCATCGCCGTAATAATAATCATCCTTGCCAAAATCACATCCTACAAGCAGGAACGACAAGGTCAACAATAACGCAAGCCACAGTGATAAAAATTTCTTCATCGCTTATATATCTCCTTGGTAATTTTTTCGTGGGAAATTCCCGCAAATTCGCTTTGATGAGTTCGCGCAAAACCGTTGGATTCAAAATCAAGATCCAAGCTCACATCGGATGGATAATGTCGATTCCACCAATAAACAGTAATCTGATCCACGGAAGAAAAACGATCAAGAAATCCGACAGATTCCACAAAACAGGTATCGGTTTCACCCGCATATTTCCATGCGTTTTCCACACACACATATGGAATTCCGCTTTCCAAAAATAGTTTTTCGGAAAAAGGCGTAATATACAGCGTTCCCTCCAAACATTCACCAATGTCTTTAATTACGCGGCGATCCTTGCTTTGCCGTCGGTTGTTAAATAAAATGCCCTTTCTCTCATCAAGGCACACAATAATTTTCAAGATGGTTCTCCCTTCCGAATATCAAACCCGAACAATATAATTTTCCTTACGGGGAGAAGCCTTTGGGGGTTCACAATCACCATAGCCAAGAGCACAGTGCCCGATTCCGACGTAGTCTCCCTTGATTCCCCATGAAGCAAGCAAAGCTTTTCCCTCTTCACTGTCAAATTCTTCTTTTGCGCGATGAATCCAACAAGAATCTACACCTACAGCATATGCGGCATTCATCAAATTTCCCATGACAAGAGCTCCATCCTCTAAATGTGTAGGAACATTCCGATCAGCCAGGACTACAACTATGGTAGGCGCACCGTAAAAGGGATCGGTTCCCTCACGCCCCATGATTTTTGCGTTCATTTCCCGCAAGAATTCCTTCGTAGCGGCATCCTGCACAACAACTATAATGGGAGATTGCCGATTGCGTCCTGTAGGAGCATAGGTTCCTGCCTTCAAAATTTGGGCAAGAACATTCTCTTCAACCTGCTTATATTGAAAGCTTCTTATGCTTCTGCGTTCGCAGAGTGTTTGAATTACCGAATTTACCATATCTTTATCCTCCTATTTTTCTGTTTTTATTATATCATAAATTAAGGAAGACATCAACCATTCTGTGACAAAAAATCTTGACATGAATCTAAGAAAATGCTATAATTCCTCCGTAAATAAATTTAGGAAGGGACCTGATGGAGAAGAGCTGGAATTCTTCAAGCAGCTTGCTTAACATTTTTCAAAAACGACCTTGTGTGTCTGCTTTGACACACAAGGTCGTTTTCTATTACTTCGTCTCAATCATAAAGAATGCCGCGGATTTCGGTTCGTTAAATACCACATAAAGATTCCTTCCGTCATGCGTAAAGGTTGCACCATTCCATCTTTTTTGAGAAACATCTCAACTATATTTCAAAATATCCGACCTCAAATGTCAATTCAAATTATATTCAAAAGGCAGAAAAATTCTTTGATATTTCCTCATTTTTCCCATTTCTCTGCTTAGCGAAAAAATCCTTTAGAAGTTGTGTACATTCTTCCCTGTAAATTCCTTGAATAATCTCAAAGGAATGATTGAAAGGATACAAATTCATATCCAAAAGACTTCCGCAGCATCCCGCCATAGAATCCTTTGCCCCGTATACGACACGTGGAATTCTTGCGTTGATGATCGCTCCCGTACACATGGGACAAGGTTCTAACGTAACATAAAGGCACGCCTCCGACAATCTCCAGTCTCCATGTTTGCGGCAAGCCTCCTCAATGGCAAGAAGCTCGGCGTGAGCCGTTGCCATTTTCTTTTTTTCTCTTTGATTATAGGCGCTTGCGAGGATTTCCCCATTACAAACCAGCAAAGCTCCTACAGGAACCTCTCCCATTTCTGCTGCTTGCTTGGCAAGACAGAGTGCCTCTTCCATATACATGCGGTCTGTCTTCTCTTGTTCTTCACTCAAAAACAAATCGTTTTTTTTTCTCATAAAATCACTCTCTTTTCATTTCATTACCAAAACTGCACCAATTCCGAAACGTAATTGAACAGATACGGGTTGTAATAAAAGATCTCTACCGAATATTTAGCAAAAATAATGAAGAAGCAATATGCTCCGCTTGCAAATAAGGCGAACCGAAGGAAAGCATTTACACGCTCGCGCTTGGATAGCAACACTTTTTCGTACAAGAAACAAATGAAAAAGATCGCACCGAAACATGCCAAGAACGCAAAATCGCTGACGTAGCGTTGCAACAATCCCGCTCCCTGTGCGTCAAAGACACCGATGACCAGAGAAAGGAGCAATGGAACAAGACAAAACGCCAATAGTCCCCGCTGATTCATCGCACGCCATCTCGACGGCAGCAGGCAGAGACACCAAAGCAGAGGAATGACCATAAAGATACCGCCGAACATCGGTTCCGTGATCGTAGTTCCTAAATAATTGGTGGCAATCGTTGTAGATTGAACGAACGGAAATGCCGCTGTAATATTTGGAAACTGGAAGAAATACGTGAAGATCGATAGTCCCACACGCTCCATACGATATCCTCTTCCAGTCATATCGTTGGTGGTTAGATTATAATTTGCGCCAAAATCAAAGGGAGAACCAAAACGAGCATAGTTATACCACATAAGTCCTGCCGCTACGATCAAGTACGGAAGGATCAAAGCCACCGTTGCTTTCCATCCCTTTTGGGAAAACACAGAGCGATCCTTGAACACCGCATTCCAATAGATCACGAAGATCAAGGCAGATCCCAAAAGCAATTGCGGACGGCAGGCGGCTACCAGTGCCATGCACAAGGAACCGACAAAGGCAATTCCCGGGCGAACTCTTCCGTTGTCCTCGGCAAGCATCCAAAAGTAAAGCCCAAACACGGTCAGTGCCAGTGCCGAAATAATAGGAACCGAATAAAAATCGGGACGCTTGGCAATAAAGATTCCTCCTGACGCATTAACAAAGATCAAGGAAAGAATCAAATAGGACAAATATGGGATTTTTCTGTGTGAAAAATATTTTTTGATGATTCTTGCAATCAACAGAAATGACCCTACAACAAAGAGGCAAAGATAAAACTGTATGGCAAACAAATTCGGCAAAGCGGCTCCGGTAAACATTTGGAATGGCAAATACAACATTAAAACGGGCAAGACACCAAAATACACGTAATATCTGCCTTCAAAGTATGCCGCGTCCCAGTGCACGGATTCTCCGTGTAATCGAATTTGGTTCTCACGTTCGACCCGATCATAGGGATTTTCCATTTCAGCCAAAAATTCCGGGGGCTCCTCTTCCAGATAAAGCTGCCCCTCCATAAAGGATTCCGCTAATTTTTGATATTGCGACGTATGCCTTGAGGGGTTGCCCGCAAATGCGGGATTCATAAAGGTAATGCCGAGCAACAGCAAAATCTCCGCGAGAATCACAATAGTGGTTACCACTCTTTGACGAAACGAATCCGTAAAAGAAGGTTGAAAGAATCTTCCACGGGGACGCATGACCCAAAACAGGAACAAAATGGCGAACACACCCAGCATCCGAATCGGACTAATTCGAAGCGGTTGAGGAGTATTTAGGTAAATTCCGTGGATCTGATAGGTTTTTGCATAGTTTGTGGCAAAGTCCAGTCTCAGATAATCGGATTCCCCGTTGGTGAGAACGTAAAGATATTTGGTAGACTCCACATCGGACATGATCGTCTGTGCGGGAAGCTTCATCGCGTTTTCATTGGATCGATCGGTAATATGAGCGGTCACATAGGTATTGACAACCGCACCTGACGCATCTTTGGCGACAACATCCACATACACATTATAAATTTTCGTATCAATGTCATTGATTTCAATATAGGGAGTCGTATTTTTGTTGGGCTTATATATATTCTCTTCTCCGTCCACTAAAAGAAACTGTCTGGAAATATAAAGGTCATCGCTTAGGTCGATTTTCTCATATTCAAAGGATTGATAAAAGCGAAAATTAAATAGAGTAGCCTCCAAAAAAACAGCGATGAGCGCGCAAAAAACCAAGGCACGCTTCCATGAAGTTCCCTTCACTGTCTTGCCTGTGCCATGCCATAGCAAAAGAAAAAAGAGAGAGCTGAGAACACTCGCCAAAAGCTTCATGACTGAGAATTGCAACGGTGCCCCAAAGTCCATAAACAGGATCATCATCATACCGTTTGCAAATACTTCGGTGCTAAAAAGCTTCAACCAAAAGGAAATTTTTTGAAGTTCTTTTCTGACACCGATCGCTTTTATCTTTGGGACCTCTCCGATCACGGAAAGGAAAAGAGGAATTAAAAAATATATCAGAAACATATGGTTCACCTCATCCATCTATATATCAGTATTTTACCATAGTACCAAATATTTGTCAATCGAAAGAAGTGGTTTTAGAAGCAAAAAGGCTTGCCGTGGCAAGCCTTTTCTTCATTTTCGATAATACACATAATACGCAATCACCGTGCGGACACGTCCGCCGTTTTCAATATCGGGACCGGTCAGGACCACGCCGTCCTTGGAAAGAAGCTCCCAAATCTGAAGCTCGTCCAATTTGCAACGGAACACCACGTCAGCTGACGCATACAAGATCATTTCATCATCTCGGATGTTTAAACCACCGCTTCGACCGATGACCTCATCCACATCATCAATTTTTTCGGTTACATAACGAATGTGCTTTCCGTTGACAGACAATGCCATTTCCCTTTGGAATTTTTTACTGTTCGGGTTTTTACTACGTGTTATTTTCTTGAAAAGTCCCATCGTACCTTCTCCCTCGATCTTACTCTTCCTTCAAAATCACAACAGTATGGGCGGGAACCAAACCGACATATTGTTCGTCACGCAATAAATCTCTGCATACACCGCTCATAGCGTATTCAAATTCGTTAGCACCCGCATTGACGATCACGGTAATGTTCTCTCTACGGGATGTTCGAGTATAAACGATTCTATCGCCTTCCGCATGAAGCACACGGAAGTCTCCATCGGTAAACACGGGATGCTCCCTACGAAGCTTGCCCAGTAGGGTATAGAATTCTAAAAGTTCCCTGTTTTCCTTTCCCCAGGGATACGGACGACGGCAGAATGGATCATGATATCCCTCAAGCCCTGCCTCGTCTCCGTAAAAGACAGAAGGAACACCGTACACGGTAAATTGAATTGCCGCCGCTAACTTCAAAAGTATAACGCCCCTTTGATATTGTCGCTCATCCAACCGTTTGTGCGCCAAAACCTCGTTGCTGAAATCGGAATTGCGTTCGTTTCCTTCTCCCAAAACGGTCAGAATGCGTTCGGTATCATGTGTACCGAGCAGATTCATCAAGCTGTTGCAAACCTCTCTTGGATAGGATGCGTAAATCTCTTTGAGAGTATCACCGAGAAATTCAGCATCGCCGTCAAGAAGAAACGCCAGAATTCCGTTGCGAAGCGGATAATTCATCACGCTATCCAATTGTCCGCCCAAAAAATATTTGCGTCGTTTGCCGTAGGCAACCTTCACGGCGGCATTTTCCCATACCTCACCGATAATGATTGCTTCCCCGTCAGATGCCCTCTTAACGGTCTCTCTGAATTCATCCAAAAATTCATCCGACAACTCATCCGCAACGTCCAAGCGCCATCCGCCGATTCCCTTTTTCACGTAGGTTTCGCCGACACCGCCGTCTCCAACAAAAAAATTTCTGCATGCCTTGACTTCGTGGTTCAGCTTTGGAAGGATCTTTATGCCCCACCACGTCTCATATTCAGTCGGATATTTCTTAAAACGAAACCAATTTCGCCACACCGAATCAGGGTCCGTATAGGCACCGTGTCCTCCATATTCTCCATAACGGTCAAAATAAAGGCTATTGTCTCCCGTGTGATTGAAAACACCGTCCAAGATCACCTTCATCCCAAGCTGATCCGCTTTCGATAAAAGATACTCGAACGCGTCCTTGCCTCCAAACATTTCATCAATTTCCAAATAGTTACCCGTATCGTACTTATGATTGGAATACGCTTTAAAGATCGGGCTCAGATACAAAACGCCAACACCCAAATCTTTCAAATATGGAAGCTTTTCGGCAATCCCCCAAAGGTTTCCCCCGAAAAACATATTATTGGCAAGCTTGTCACCGTTTTTTTCGGGATATTGAGGAATTCCGTTTTCCCAATCCTCATTGAGAATCACATCGGATCTTGATTCAACAGCACCGTCTCCGCAACGGAAGCGATCCACAAAGATATGATACATCACCTTTCCCGAAAACCAGTTGGGCGTATGAAAATCTGCGCTGTGGACCAACAGAACAAACCGTTTTCCTGATTGCCGTTCCAAAGTAAAATCCACCTGATTTGTTGTGGAGGTAAACAAGGTATCTCCTCCACGCAAAAACAACAACTCGTAAAAAAACAAGCCCTCATCTCTGCCGTCACACAACTGCCTTGTATTTAAAGAGAAACGGTATTCATCAACACCCAATTTGGTTTCGCAAAAGCTGAATGGGAAATCCCGATCTTCCTCTCCGTCTCGACAAATACGCAAAACCACCGCCGAGGCACCCAGTCTTCTGGGTGTCTCAACGGTGAAAGAAATGATATCACCAAGGGCAAATGCCCCTCTGTGAGAGGCATCTGCTCCGTTTACTTTTTTTTGGATCATCGGCATCGCCGATGCTTCTATCTTGGTAAGCATTAAGATTTCCTTGCTCTCGTTTTTTGTTTTGTTTCGTCTGTCATCTGCTGCAAATTCCAAATATTCCGCGCGTATTCATGGATCGAACGGTCTGCGGCAAAGTATCCTGCGGACGCGATATTCATAAGGGACATGCGATTCCACTTCTCCTTATCCTGATAATCGCGGATCGCACGCTCTCTGGTCATATGGTAGGATTCGAAATCAGCCATGCACATATAAGGATCGGCGATTCCGGGACCGGAAAGCAGATAGTTTGCAATTTCGGAGAAGGATACTCCCGCAAAACCGATATTGAGGGCATTGATGATTCTCTTCAGGCGCTCGTTGTTGGCATAATATTCCGCGCAGTTATATCCGCGAAGCCAAATATCATCCACCTCAGAGCTGGTCAGACCAAAGATATACACATTCTCCTTACCGGCAGCCGCCAACATCTCAATGTTCGCGCCGTCCAGCGTTCCGATGGTCATGGCGCCATTGATCATCAGCTTCATGCATCCGGTACCGCTGGCTTCCTTACCAGCCAAAGAAATCTGCTCGCTGATCTCCGCGGCTGGGATCAGATGCTCTGCCAAGGTTACGTTATAATCCTCTAAGAATACAACCGCAAGCTTCTGACGCACAACAGGGTCATTCTCAATTTCCTTACCAAGGCAATAAATCAGCTTGATAATATTCTTCGCCATATAATATCCGGGAGCTGCCTTTGCGCCAAACAGGAAGGTCTGGGGCTGGAAGTCCATTTCAGGATGCTCCTTGATATCCAAGTAAAGACCGATAATATTCATCACGTTCAAAAGCTGACGCTTGTATTCATGCAGACGCTTGATATGAACGTCAAACAGAGAATGAGTATCAATTGCCTTACCGGTCTTCTGATACAAGTAGTCGGCAAACGCGATCTTGTTCTCATGCTTGATTCGACGAATTTCATCCAAAACGCCCTTATCATCCGCATATTTTGAAAATTCGCGAAGCTCCTCGGGATTGTGACGGTATCCCGTTCCAATAGTATTATCCAACAGATTCGCCAATTGAGGATTGGAATAACACAGCCAACGACGATGTGCGACACCGTTGGTAACATTGCAGAACTTTTCGGGATACATGGCGTAAAAGTCCTTGAAAATGGACTTGGTCAGAATCTCGGAATGCAGCTTGGATACACCGTTGATCGAGTGGCATCCCACGGCACAAAGATTTGCCATGCGTACCTGACCGTATCCGATAATACTCATCTTGGAGATCCGATTCCAGTTACCCGGGAAGAGCTGCCATGCCTCACGGCAGAATCGCTCGTTGATCTCCTTAATGATCATGTGGATTCTGGGAAGCTTCAAACGGAATAGATCCTCATTCCATGTTTCAAGCGCTTCGGGCATAACTGTATGGTTGGTATAGGAACAGATCTTTGTCACCGTATCCCATGCTCTGTCCCATGAATAGAAATATTCATCGATCAGAATTCGCATCAGCTCAGGGATACAGAGGGTGGGATGGGTATCATTAATATGAATCGACACTTTATCCGCTAAATTGTCCAGGGTGCCGTATACTGCCATATGGTCTCGGATAATGCTCTGACAGGATGCCGATACCAGGAAATACTGCTGGGAAAGGCGCAAAAGCTTTCCTTCGATGTGGTTATCGGAGGGATAAAGAACCTTGGAAATGATTTCCGCATTGGTGCTTTCCTCCATGGCTCTGGTATACTGTCCCTGTGTAAAGAGACCCATATTAAAGTTGTGCGTATCTTTTGCCTTCCACAGACGAAGCTGGCTAACTGCCTTACTGTCCGAACCTGAGATCATCATATCGTAAGGAACCGCTTCTATTTCCTCACAGTCATCGTAAAGAATTTCCAAATGACCGTCCTTCCAATTTTCCCGAATATGTCCGCCCATCTTCACTCGATAGATTCGGTCAGTTCTGGGAACCAGCCAAACCTCGCCGCCGGGCAGCCAGTTATCGGGAAGCTCTACCTGCATACCGTCTACGATCATCTGCTTGAAAAATCCGTATTCGTAGCAGATTGAAAAGCCGGTTGCGGGGTAATCCAAGGAAGAAAGCGAATCCATAAAGCAAGCGGCAAGACGGCCAAGACCGCCGTTTCCGAGACCCGCGTCGGGTTCACAAGAAAAGATATCCTCCAGATCAAAACCATATTCCTTCAATGCGGCTCCATATTCCTTATCCAATCCCAGATTACAAAGATTGGTCTTCAAGGAGCGTCCCAGCAAAAATTCCACGCACATATAATACACACGCTTTGCGCCCTTGGCGTTGACCTCTTGCTTAAAATCTCCTCGCTTCTGGGTCAGAATGTCCTTAATCGTCATTGCGACGGCCTTATACATCTGATCACGGGAGGCATCCTTCGGTGTACAACCGAAATAACGGGCAAGCTTTGCTTCAATGTTTTCTTTTACGTCTGATTTCTTCAGGTTGTTTGTCATGTTCTCTTTGTTCCTTTCCAATTTCGCACTATTTTTCACAGCGCATTGCCTCTCGGGCAAGTAATTTATTTAACATTTAAAGAGATGCGTACATCTCCAAATATTTGATTGCCGAAACATTCCATGAGAAATCGGTCCTCATGATTTGTCCGATGAGTTTTTGACGACGGTCCTCATCGTTCCACAGATCGATCGCTGCACGGGTACGCTCCGAAAGCTCCTCGGCACGGTAATTGGCAAAAGTAAAACCATTGCCGTGAATCTTGTTATTCTCTTCCCAATATCCTTTGATGGAGTCATAAAGACCGCCCGTTTCACGGGTTACGGGAATAGCACCGTAGCGTGATGCAATCATTTGAGACAATCCGCAAGGCTCACTCTTGGACGGCATCAAAAAGATGTCGGTCGCCGCATAGATCCTGCGGGAAAGGTCTCTGTCATACGTCATCAATGCCCGAACCTTTCCGGGGAACGCTTGCTGTAAGCGTTCAAAGAAGCTCTCATAGATTGCTTCTCCCTTTCCAAGCACCACGAACTGTACGTCACATTCGCTCAGCAAGGGATACATCATTTCCGTAATCAGATCCAATCCCTTGTGGGATGCTAAACGTGAGATTACAGAAATCATGGGGACATCCGCATTCAAGGGCAACCCCACCTCTTCCTGCAACGCTTTTTTGTTTTCATACTTGGCGGAAATAGAACGCCATGTAAAGTTTTTGGCAATGCCCGGGTCCTTTTGGGGATTATAATACGTATAATCGATTCCGTTTAAGATACCGCAAAGCTTTTCGGAATTGTTCGCAAGAATCTCGTGGAGTCCATGAGAATATTCGGGCCACAAGATCTCTTCCGCGTATCTGGGGCTCACCGTACTCACTTTATTGGCACAAACGATAGCCCCCTTCATCAAATTGATGCATCCGTCGTATTCCACAATGGAGCGATCTGCCTCCGAAAGCTCGAATACGTCACCGAGAATCGAAAAATCGTACTTCCCTTGGTATTCGATATTGTGAATGGTAAAGACAGTCTTGATATTCTCATATCCACGAATCTGTCGATACTTACGATCGAGGTAAACCAAGCTCAATGCAGCCTGCCAGTCATGGGCATGGATTACATCGGGATAAAAGCCGATCAAACCAAGCATATCAATGGCAGCCTTGCAGAAAAACGCAAACCGTTCACCATCGTCATAATTTCCATAAAGAGTATCACGTTTAAAATAATACTCGTTGTCAATAAAGTAGTAGGTAACACCATCCTTCACCAAGCTTCGGACACCGCAATACTGACGTCTCCAAGAAAGAGTGAGCTCGTATTCCGCTTCCTGCTTCATCTGCTCACGCCACGCCGAGGAAACAGCGCCGTAGAGTGGCATAACAACTCGTACGTCCGCTTCTCCGCCCGCGGCCTCTTGAATGGCAACGGGTAGAGAGCCCAATACATCACCGAGTCCCCCTGTTGCCGCAAAAGGCATGGCTTCCGCTCCGATAAATAAAATCTTTTTCATATGCATTCCTCTTCGTTATTGTACACGGATATTTGGAGATTTATACCATGCTACCCTTGGGGATAAAGAAGGGCATGGATTCGTGACCCGAAAGCATTCTTCCATCACGAATCACCACGTTTTTGTCGGTGATCACACAATTCAGGGTTACATTATCTCCCGTTACCGTATCCTGCATCAGGATCGCGTTTTTCACAACGGTCCCCTTACCAACCTTTACGCCACGGAAGAGAATGGAATTCTCCACAGTTCCTTCTATCATACATCCATCAGCCACATAGCTGTTGGACACCTTTGCTCCCTCTGTATACCGAGTGGGGGCAGAATTGCGTAGCTTTGTATAGATCGGATGTGTGGGAATATTGATCAATCCGTCTCTTGCCTCGGATGTCAATAGCTTCATGGAATTGGCAAAATAACTTGCCAAAGAGGTGATCTGAATAAAGATACCTTCATAAAGGCAACGGAACACTCTTGTTTTTGACAGACGACGCGCCACAATGTCAAGGTAGAAATCGGTATATCCGTGAGCACCCGCATCGCTGATCGCATTCAGAAGGAAGAGTCGGTTGACAATCATGATATTCGTACTGATCTCCCCGCCGATTTTTTCGCCCTTAATATGCGCTCTTACATCGGTTACCATTCCCTGTTCATTGGAGGTAATCACCTTGCTGCGATCTCCAATATCCGAGGATTCGTCCACTTTTCTGGTAACAATGGTAAGATCCGCCTGATTCTTGATATGCTCGTCGATGATCGAGGACAGATCAATATTGCAGATACAGTCACAATCCGAAAGGACCATTACATCCTCCGTACAACGGGAAATGAAGCTGATGGCGCCCATCAATGCCTCCAATCGAGTGGTATAAAGCTTACCGCTGTTGGAGTTTTCGTATGTAGTTATAAAAGGGGGAAGCAGCTTAATACCGCCCGAGCGTCTTGCCAGATCCCAGTCCTTACCTGTTCCGATATGATCCATCAGAGACTGATAGTTATTATGGGTAATAATACCAATCTTTGTAATACCGGAATTTACCATATTGGACAGAGGGAAATCCACCAAACGGTAACGGCAACCAAAAGGAACCGATGCCATGGTACGAATATTCGTCAATTCGGGAATGGATGAATTATGAATGTTAGAAAAAATTAATCCTGCAGCTTCCATCTTAGTTTTCCTCCTTCTTTTGAATATCCGACTCGCTTGAGATCATCCGATCATCCTCGATCTCAACACCATCGGGAATTTCCAATCCGGACGCGATCACGGTAATTCCCTTTGCGCTTTCAGGGGACGCGCCAATCTTACATCCCTTGCCGATTTTCGAACGCTCATCGATAATTGCGTAATTTACGTTGGCATTCTCGCCAATGACCACGGCTTCCATAATGACGGAGTTTTCAACAACGGCTCCCTCCATCACGCAAACACCTGCCCCAAGAACCGAATTTTTCACGATTCCGTAGATTTCACAGCCCTCAGTAATCGTGCTGTTATCAATTAAGGCATTGGGTCCCACATATTGTGGCGAATGCGGTTCGTGACGAGAATAGATTCTCCAATCCTCATCATTCAGAGAAAAAGCGGGCTGTTCACCGAGAATCTCCATATTGGCTTCCCAAAGCGAGGCGATCGTTCCTACATCCTTCCAATAGCCGCTGAACTCATACGCGTACATCCGCGCCTGATCCCGAAGAAGCGCAGGAATGATGTTTTTACCAAAGTCGTTGGAGCTATCGGGATCCTCGGCATCTGCGCACAGATACCGGAACAAAACATCCTTTGAGAAAATATAGATTCCCATGGACGCCTTCGTACTATCGGGATTCTTTGGCTTTTCGCTGAATTTAAAGATACGTCCGTCTTCCTCTGTGCTGAGGATACCGAAACGGCTTGCTTCCTCAATCGGAACATCAATGACGGCGATCGTACAGTCAGCGTTCATCGCTTTGTGATAATCCAGCATCTTTGCATAATCCATTTTATAGATGTGGTCACCTGACAGAATCAGAACATAATCGGGATCGTAACGGTCTATGAATTGAATATTTTGATAAATAGCATTTGCCGTTCCCTTATACCAATCCGCACCGTTCTTTCCTTGGTACGGGGGAAGAATCTTCACTCCGCCAAAAGCTCTGTCCATATCCCATGGCAGACCGTTTCCGATATAATCATTCAACACAAGCGGTTGATACTGGGTTAATACACCAACCGTGTCAATTCCCGAATTGACACAATTGGAAAGCGGGAAATCAATAATTCGATACTTTCCGCCGAAAGGAACCGCAGGCTTGGCAGTTTTCTCGGTCAGTGCATACAGACGGCTTCCCTGTCCGCCCGCAAGGAGCATAGCAACGCATTCTTTTTTCCTGAACATAAATTCCTCCATATATTTTTTAAATTGTCTTTCAAATTTCATGTTGCCACACATGTGGAAAGAGGGTTATTATTCCGGTATTTTGCTTCTATGATTTATTTCTTGTTTTTTATTTGTTCCAGAACGGTCATGCCCAAAGGAGGGATCCGAAGACGAATCTTGTAGACTTTTTCCTCTGCGCTCGTTTCTTTTTCGGCAGCAAGAATATTCTGATTAACCACTCCGCTGCCGCCAAATTGAAGATCGTCGGAATTAAAGAGCTCACGATATTCCCCCTTGTGTGGCACACGCACAAGAAAATCTTCGTACACCACAGGGGTAAAATTAATCAAAACGATCACATCTCTTCCCTTTTTATCCTGTCTTCGATAGGATATGATGCTTCTGTCACGATCATCCGGCTCGATCCAGGAAAATCCCTTCCATGAGTCATCGATCTGCCAAAAGGAGGGAGTCTCCAGATACAGATGGTTCAACTCCGAAACATAATGCTGCAGCTTGGCATGCTGATCATAGTCCAAAAGAAACCACTGAAGCTGCGTATTATAATCCCATTCGTTGATATGTCCGAATTCATTTCCCATAAAACTGAGTTTTTTTCCGGGCATCGTCATCATATAGCCGAAAAATGCTCGCAAAGAAGCAAATTTTTGCCAATGATCCCCACTCATTTTTTGTAAAAGAGAGCGTTTTCCGTGAACCACCTCGTCGTGAGACAAAGGTAACACAAACCGTTCACTAAACGCATAGGTCATCGAAAAGGTCAGATTTTCGTGATGGTATTTACGGAATATCGGATCTTTTGCCGCATACGCCAAAGTATCGTTCATCCACCCCATATTCCATTTTAAATCAAACAAAAGCCCATCCTCTTCTTGTCCGGTTACATGAGGCCATGCGGTGGATTCCTCCGCGATCATCAAGACATCCGGATGATAGTCCTTCATACAAGCATTGAGCTTTTTGAAAAAGGCAACCGCCTCGAGACATTGATTGCCGCCATAGGAGTTTGGCAGCCACTCTCCGTGTCCTCGGTCATAATCCAAATACAGCATTGAGGCTACCGCATCGACCCGAAGTCCGTCGATATGGTATTTCTCGGCCCAGAACATAGCATTGGAGATCAGAAAGGATTGGACCTCATTTCTTCCTACGTCAAATCGTCTGGTTCCCCAGCCCTTATGTTCGATCCGATCCCATCCTTGATATTCATACAGGGGTTTTCCGTCAAATTCATACAAGCCATGCTCGTCCTTGGGAAAATGAGCGGGTACCCAATCCAAAATCACGCCAATCCCCGCTTCATGCATGGAATCTACAAATCCCATAAAATCCTCGGGAGTTCCGAAACGCGAGGTGGGAGCATAATACGAACAAATCTGATATCCCCACGAGCCGTCAAAGGGATGCTCCATGATCGGCATCAGCTCCACATGGGTATACCCCATCTGCTTTATATACGGTGCCAACTCACGCGCGATCTCGGAATAAGAACAGTATGAGCCATCGTCATGTCGTTTCCATGAACCGAGATGGACCTCATAAATATTCATCGGCTGGTGGTAGCAAGCTTTCCCTTTCTTTTTTCGATAGGAAAGCCAACCCTGATCTCGCCACGAATAGTCTCCCAAACGCCCGATCTGAGATGCGGTTTCGGATGGTTTTTTGGTGTGAGTTCCGTATGGATCGGATTTATAAGAAATCCGACCGCAACCTACGACCTTGTATTTGTACATTTGACCGTCCAAAATGCTCTCTCCGGGCAGTGTGGTTTCCCAAATACCGCCGTCGGTTATTTTCATCATAGGGTTTCCATCTGACCATCCGTTGAAATCTCCTACAAGAAACACCTCTTGCGCATTCGGAGCCCATACACGAAAGAGAATCTTCTCTCCTTCTCGGTGCGCCCCCATAAATTCATACGCGCGGTAATTGGTTCCTTGGTGGAACAAATAGGCGGCAAGCTCGTACTTCGGCATCATGATTTTTTAAATCCTTTCTTTTGGCATACGTTTATAGTATGTTGTAATCCCGCAACATATATTCCCGTCTACCAAGAAGGAAATAGGAACTATGTCAACTCCTTATTGAGTTTGTGAGTAAAAGATGATCTCATCCGGGAAGCACATTCCCAGCTTCTCTCTCGCAATTTTAATTTTATAGGCATCATCTAAGGGGGCATCAACCCAATATCGCAATTCCTCAATTTCGTCATTTAATCGTTCAATATATGCCTCGTCATTTTTCTTATCCTCCATGATCTTATTATATTTCATAAGACTCCAAAGAAAGAAAACCACCGAAAAAATGAACAACGCAATCAAGAAAAGGAGGATGATCCGATGCGTACTGTTTTTCTGACTTTTAAAGTATTTTTTCAGTATCATCTCTCTCCTCCGTTTCCGATTATTTTTGATTTAAGAACCCGCTTTCAGCCTTTTGTAAAAAATACCTTCTCACATATAAATTATACTCCTTTTTCTTTTTATTTGCAATACTTTTGCGTATTTTTTTTATAATTTTATTTGTTTTTTTACATAAAAGATTCAATATTTTACAAAATGGATGAAAAATTATGTAAAGGAAAATTGAAAAGAAACCTTCCAGCCAGTAAACGAATCGTTGAAGCACTTTTTTCAGGATCAATCCGATTGAGATACGACAAAGCAAAAAACCGATCAACACGCCAAGTAACGTAAAAAATCTGTTTTTTCCATCGTTAAATGTATAATTCAAAACTACGATTCCGATTCCCATTATTACAAACAATAACACGTCCTGTAAAAAAAGAAGAACACTTCTGATTCTTTTTTTTCGTTTGCCCACCGTCCTCCATTTTAAAGGACGTTTCACGAAAGGAAGCGGTTTATCATATCGCGATCTCATAGATTCGTCCATCGTTTCCAGACGGAGCATCATACGAAAAAAATAATTGAAATCGCACAAAATTCCAATTTTAAAGCCAAATCTGGTCGATGCGATCAAAAGGCTCAGCATCATGAAAGGTGATATTTCCATATACGATTACCGAGTTTTTTTGCCAAAGAAACGACGTTTTTTCTCGCCGTCTTCATTTGAATAGAATATTCCATCGATTCGCCCGCTCAAAGTAACCTGTCCGCAATCCACATCCAGCACACCAATTCGGATATCCTGCCCCTCCACCGTCATAGTTCCACACACAGTATGAAGGACAGCACCGGTATCATCAAAGCATTCCACTCCTGTCACACCGCTGATCCTCATGTCCTTTCTCATTTGAACCACAATTCCATGGACCCGTTCCGTTGTATCACTCATAAAAAACCTCCGCATACGATCTCAATCTATCATATGCGAAGGTACTTATCAAATATTCGTTTTCAATGCTTTATTCAAGAATTTCATACATGCCTGCGGCATCGGCTTTCGCCACCGAATCACGAACGCTGAGCACTCTCAGCTTCAGTGTTTTTTGACCAAACGTAATGGAAATAATGTCTCCTTCCTTTACGTCATAGGAAGCCTTGGCTCTTCTTCCGTTCACTTCTACGTGCTCGGAGTCGCACGCATCGTTCGCAACCGTTCGTCTTTTGATGATCCGAGAAACCTTTAAATATTTATCGAGTCTCATATGCTCTCCCATTTTCAAATTCAAAAAAACATGGCGGTCAGCAATCTGACCGCCAATCTTTTTTAGTTTACAGAATCCTTCAGTGCCTTACCTGCGGTAAAGGTAGGATGCTTGCTAGCAGCAATCTTAATGGTCTCACCGGTTCTGGGGTTACGGCCCTCACGAGCAGCTCTCTCCTTCACCTCAAACGTACCGAATCCAACAAGCTGAACCTTGTCGCCTGCCTTCAATGCGGCAGCAATCGCATCGGTCATTGCGTTAACGGCAGCCTCTGCCTCCTTCTTCTTCAGTCCGGACTTTTCAACGATAGCCTCAACCAACTGTGTCTTGTTCATGATCTTTCACCTTTCTTTATTTTAAATTAAAAAGATTTCACAACGTATCAGGGTAATTCCCAATAAACTTGTAGTAATTATATCACACCCTCATAGAAATTTCAAGTGGTTTTTTTACTTTTTTTCCAAAAAAATCATATTTTTTTGGTTTTTTTATGTTTATTTTCATCCCAAATCCGATTTAGGCACTCTGAGGACATCTCTTCCATAGATTCTCCTGCCGACAATACGCAGTTTTCTACCATTTCAAACCGATCAATAAATTTATCGGTTGCGTGACTCAAAGCAACTTCCGAATCAACATTCAATTTTCTACACAAGGAGGTAATCGTCAACAAAAGGTCTCCCAATTCCTCTTCTACGTGAGCATCATCCTTTTCCCTCATAGCATCTTTCAATTCGGATAATTCTTCGTAAATCTTATCCAAAACCGATTCCGAATCGGGAAAGTCAAAGCTCTTTGCCTTTTTTCCAACCTTTTCGGCTCGCATCAGTGCAGGAAGCATGGGAGGAATGGCACGAAGCTTATCGGTAACGGTCTTTCTTTCTTTTTCTTCACTCTTAATAACTTCCCAGTTGGAAAGAACCTGTTCCGAGGTATCTGCCTGAACCTCGCCAAATACATGAGGATGGCGATGGATCAATTTCACGCATACATCATTGGCAACGTCGTGAACGGTAAAACAGTCCTTTTCGGTTTCGATCTGCGCATGGAACACTACCTGCAACAACAGATCTCCCAGCTCTTCACGAAGAAGAGTGGGGTTCTCCGTATCAATCGCCTCGATTACCTCATAGGTTTCCTCGATCAAGTCCTTCCGAATGCTTTTATGGTTTTGTTCTCTGTCCCACGGGCATCCCTGCTCGGAGCGAAGCACCTCCAAAAGCAGGATCAAATCCTCAAAATCATAGCGCTCCTTCTCCAAAAGAAGTTGAATTTTTTCCTCTGTTGTTAACATGATGTTTATTCTGTCCTTTCCTTTAATAAATATACCTTTTTTAACAACCTGCTTCCGATTGGAAGTCTTTCAATATCCTCTGTTGTTATGATTTTCATGCCGATTACGAGAATCAAATAGCTCATTGCCGCGGAGGCGATCGCAACAATCGCGGGAAGCGTATTCACTTCCCCGTCCTCTCCAAGAATGGCATAAATAAACGCGGCAATTGTAACGGAAACACAAGAGGCAATCATTGGCTTTCCGTATATGCGGAGCATTCCTTTGGATGCCGATCCTCTTGGTACACATCTTCGCAGAAAATACAGATTAATAAAGGTAATGGTTACATTGCACAAAAACGTACTGAGGGGCGCTCCCATTGCGCCGACCGAGGGAATCCCTACCAAAATGTAGGCAAACACAATTTTTACAAGCACACCGATCAACATAGAAATCATCGGAAGAACGGTATGACGATACGCTTGTAAAATCGCATTGGTCGTTGTGATCATACCGGAGAATAGAATGGCAGCCCCCAAAATTGACAAGAGCGGCGCCGCCATAAAAATGGCAGATTCTTGATTTTGAAAAAGCAATCGAAGAATGGGTTCAGCAAACACCAATACTCCAAAGGAAGCCGGCATAGAAAAAAGCACAGTTAAGCGAATCGATTCTTCGGAAATGGCTGCCTCCGCATTCCGATCATGTCCCTCCAGAGTAGCCGAAAGCTTCGGAATCAAAACCAAGCTAATGGGTGTAATCAAGGATGGAATCAAAGCGAATACAGGAACAGCAAGTGTGGTATATGCCCCATAGATCTCATTTGCCTCATAGGACGTCATGCCTATGTGGTGCAACCGATGCATCATAATGGTCATATCCACCACCTTCGTGCCGCTTAAAAGGACCGATCCCATGGTAATAGGAATGGCGATTCTCAGGAGTTCACGTAACACAGGGCTTTTTTCCGCGGATGCGCCAAAGCGCCCGATTCGACACGTATGCCTTGCAATGAACAGATATCCCGCCGACAGCGCCATTCCCGCCGTTACACCCATCATTCCGCAAGCCGCGATTCCCGGTGTGGATAATCCTCTCGATATTCCCAGCGCGGCAAACCAAACTCCAAAGATCAGTTTTCCAAATGCCTCCAAAAGTTGAGAGATGGCAGTAGGTCCCATGCGATGGAATCCCTGAAAATATCCGCGCACTGCGCCCGAATAACAAGCAAACAGGAGAGACGGCGCAATGGCAAGGACACAAAGATATGCATCTTCATTCCCCATTGCCATTGAGATGGGTCTTGCAAAGAAAAGCAAGACAATACTTCCGATCAGTCCCATCCAAAGAAAAAGCCTACGGGCAGATCGATCGACCCGTCGGATCGTTCCGTATTTTTCATGCTCCTTCGCCGAAGCAATCATCATAGAAAGGGCTATGGGAAGTCCCGCCGTCGCCATAACGCAAAGAACAGCATAAATTTCATATGCCGAGTTAAAATATCCCATTCCCGCCGCTCCAAGCTTGTCGATCATGGGGATTTTATAAGCGAGCCCTATGATTTTTACAATGACCGTTGACAGAGAAAGAATGAGAACCCCGGACAGAAAGCCTGCCGAGGTATTCTCATGCTCTATGGGATTGTAAGCTGTTTTTCTTTTCACACATTCACCGCCGTTCATTTTACTATACATCGTTATTGCATAGTATTCCCGATTCTTCTTCGGTATGACGAACTATGTAGCGGTAATGAGTTGTTAAATAAATTCCTTGTATAGAGAATCTGGTCGGATATACTGATCCGAAATAGAAACTACTTCCACAAGCTGTTTAAAAATTTCCTCAGCTTGCCCCTTATGGGTACTATCCTTTGGTACAGTGGGCAAGATCCGATTGAGATAGGGCTTTAAAATACCGATCTCGTAGGGCATGGTGGAATCGATATGGAGCGAACAGTGTCCCACGTATGGAAAAATGTTTTTCTCCTCATTTTCCCTAACACCATCCCACATCGCAAAGGTCTGCTCAGGCATGGTTCCTCGGAAATTATAATCACGAACCAAACGTCGGAGCAATCGTATCTCGTTGGGCAAAAATTCCTGTCCACCGATAAAGATAGTACTTTCCGGCGCAATATAAATACCGATAGAAGGATATTGTTCCAGCAAAGCACTGACCTCGGGATAGAGAACCTGTATCCCTTCCATAATAAAGCAGTCCTGGCTCTTGCAAGAAATGGTTCGATACCCCGTCCGTTTTCCCTTGGTAAAATCAAAGATGGGACATTGACACTCCCCGCCGATTCCTACACACGCTTCCACAAAGCGAGAAAGCTCCTCGAGGTCAATGGTATGAACCGAATCATAATCGGGTGTATATCTTCCCTCTTCCTTTGCCCGACGATGGAGAACCTCCTTGTCATAATAAAAATCATCGATCGAGATCAAATGAACATTTTTTCCGCTTTCCTTTAGACGCTCAATCAACAAATGCGAGGTGGTGGTCTTTCCCGAGCAAGTCGGTCCTGTCAGGCGAATAAATTTTATGTTCTCTTGTTCACGAATTTTTTCAGCGATCCGATTCAACTGTTGAAAAAAACTTGCCTCACAGTTTTCGATCCATTGTTCCGGGTGAGCATATAACTCCTTGTTATCCATAGCGCTCCCTTCTACGGAAGCTGCTCCCCATGGATTTACAGCATTCCGTGCTCTAAATAAAATTGTTCGGCAACCTGAGCAAAGCCAAGACTTCTATCCTCTGCTAAATACTCATAGGGATATTTTTGATTGAAGAGCCGTTCAATGGTACGCCCCGAGCCACAGCTCCCTTTTCGATCCACAAGCTTAGTCACCGCACCCGCGCCCGCCGCAAAGATAGAATGGATCTCTTCCATCATGTATATGTTGTAGAGTCCTTCATGTCCCGGCTTCGAGAAGCCTACGTTCTCGTAGTTTCCCACCGTATTTTTCTGTCTATACATGTAATACGGAATATATCCTGCTTGATGCGCCTTGATCTGCGAGTAATCCACGCATTTCCCGGCATCTCCCCCACGTACCGAATAAATATCGGAATTGAGACGAAGAATTTCTGCTGATTTTTTTACGCAGAAGGTATGAACGGTAATATTCTGCGGTTCCAATCGGAGAATTCCATCCATGGTTGCCGAAAAGCGACGGAAATTATCCTCGGGAAGTCCCGCAATCAAATCCACGTTAATCGTTTTGATTTCTGCGTTTTTGGCATCCTCGTAGGCACGGTAAAATTCCTCCACCGAATGATTTCGTCCGATTCCGCACAACACCTCGTCGCAAAGACTCTGCGGATTTACACTGACACGGGTCACACCATATTCCTTGGCAATCCTCATTTTTTCTCCATTGATCGTATCGGGACGCCCTGCTTCCATGGTATATTCGTCCAGTGCATGAACGTCGGTCAAGGACGCAACATGGGACAAAAGATCTCTTAACTGCCCTTCCGTCAAAATCGTAGGGGTACCGCCTCCTATATACACGGTTCTGACGTGAAGCCCCAAACGGTTAATGAGTTCAAAATTTTCACGAATATCGGCCTTCAACCGTTCCATATACTGCGGGATCAGATCCAGAAGTCTTTTCGAAGTATATGATACGAAGGAACAATACGTGCAACGGGAAGGACAGAATGGGATGGAAATATATACGCTGCAATCTTTGGAAGAAGGAGTACCGACAATCCGTTTTTCAGTTACGGCGATATCGGTCGCCAATGCGGCTTTTTTGGGAATGACCAAGTAATCGGAAGTCAGCTTTTTCTTTACACGGGTCTTACTCATACCCGCATTGAGCATCTCCGATGCCACCTTTGAGGGGCGTACACCGATCATCATTCCCCAAGCGGGGCGATATCCAATCAAATCGCCGATCGCCGTCAGAACGGCTCCACCCACTGCCAGCTTCAATGTACGCTCCCTCGCACGGTCTTCCGTATGCTCTGCCGAGTAGGTCGCCTCGCTTACTTTTCCATGCCACTCTACCTTGGCACACGCCGAAATCATGCCTTCCTGTTCTTCGGAACGAACATACAAGTGGGGTTCATTCTCTGCCTCACGACCTTCTGTTTTTTCACCAAAATGCTCTCCCGGGAAGAAGATCATGCTCAAGGTCTGCACATAATATTTATTTACCGGAGAATCCAATGTAATTTTCACGTTTTTGCTCCTCTCAAACCTTGTCGTTCGTTAAACTTTTTTACCAAGCAGCACTTTGCTATCCATGACGATGGTAACCGGTCCGTCATTCTGAAGGCTGATTTCCATATGTGCTCCGAATTGCCCGCAGCCTACGTGCCGAACCTTTTGAGCGCACAGAGATATAAAATAGCAATATAAGCGTTCCGCTTCCGCGGGAGCCGCCGCTCCCATATAATCCGGACGATTTCCTTTTTTATATGCGGCAAACAGAGTAAAATTGGAAATAATCAGCATTTCCCCGTCCACATTCTTCAAGGACAAATTCATCTTATCATTTTCGTCGGTAAAAATCCGAAGATTCACGATTTTTTCCGCCAAAGTCTCCGCGTCCGCCTCATGATCCTCCCGACCCACACCAAGCAAAACACACAGGCCTTCCTTGCAGGAACCTACTTCTTTTCCGTCTACGCTCACGCTTCCCTCTTTAATTCTTTGAAGCACCGCTATCATGTTTATCTCTCCAAACAGTTTATTATAAAAATCCTCGAACCACGTCGGTGACACCCTGAATCGCTCTCAGGCGAGATACGATCGAATGATAATGATCTACGTTTTTACAACTGATCTTCAAATTTACAATTCCGTCATCCGAAGAACTCTTCGTGGTATTGATCGACAGCAAAAAGACCTTCATTTCCGAAAGCGCTACCGAAATATCCGCAATGATCCCCAAACGGTCCGAAACGTAAACCGTGATCTGCGCCTCGTACATACTTTGATCGGAATCCGCGTTTCCGCTTTCCCAGTGCGCCTCTACCCAACGATCCTTGTTTTCGGGATTGGAACGGTTCATCGCCACATTGGGGCAATCGCACTTGTGAATGGAAATACCAAATCCTTTTGTAATAAATCCAATGACCTCATCTCCGGGCAAAGGATTACAGCAACGGGCGAACTTGACCTGACAGCCATGGGCTCCATCCACCACAATGCCTCCCCCCTTATGCAGGGACTTGGGTGCTACGGTTGTCTTGATCCGCTCGACGGTCACAGGCTCTGCGATCTCTGGTTCGGAAAGATCCAGTGTACGCTCGTATTCGTCTCTTAGCTTTCCCGACAGCTTACCCATGGAAATGCCGCCATAGCCCAAGGTATTAAATAGATCGTCCGCACTCATAAAGCCCAACCGCTTACCGACTGCGGCAACCATTTCGTTTCGTTGCGTTTCGGTACAGCTTTTCATCCATTTCCGAATCTCCGCATCGATCATGCTCTTACCGGCGACGATATTTTCCGACCGTTTTTCCTTCTTGAACCAGCTTCGTATCTTGGTTCTGGCTTCGCTGGTCTTTACAATCGAAAGCCAGTCTCTGCTCGGTCCCTTTGAGGAAGAAGAAGTCAGAATTTCCACAATATCTCCCGTCTCGGGGGAACGGTCAATGGGTACGATCATACCATTGATCTTAGCTCCGACCATCGAGTTACCTACACCCGAGTGAATGGAATAAGCAAAGTCTATAACCGTAGACCCTTGAGGCAACGCAATCACGTCACCCTTCGGCGTAAACACGAAGGTCTCATCGTGGAAAATATCGGTCTTCAGCGCATTTAAAAATTCATCGGGATCCTTGGTTTCATCCTCGGTTTCCACCAAGCGAGAGATCCATTCCAGTTTCTTGTCAATCTCCTCCTTGGAACGCTCGCCCGACTTGTATTTCCAATGGGCGGCAATACCGTATTCTGCCACGTGGTGCATATCCCACGTACGGATCTGCACCTCAAACGGAATCCCGTCCCGTCCGATGACGGTGGTATGGAGGGAGCGGTACATATTGGGCTTCGGGGTAGAAATATAGTCTTTAAACCGTCCCGGAACCGACTTGAACATCTCGTGGATCAATCCGAATGCCGTATAGCATTCCAGCTCGGTATCTACAATGATACGCAACGCGTAAAAGTCGTAGATCTGATCAAAGCTCTTGTTCTGGTTGAACATTTTTTTATAAATGCTGTAAACCGATTTGATTCTTCCCTCTAAGGTGAAGTTGATCTGATTCTCCCTCAGCTTTTCCTCTACCGCTGTACGGATATTCTCAATAAATCCGACCGTCTCACCGTATTTTTCCTCTATGTAGCTTTGAATCTCGGCATATCCGATGGGATCAAGATAAGAAATACAGAGATTCTCAAGCTCTTGCTTAATTTTCTGCATTCCGAGACGGTGCGCCAGAGGAGCATACACGTGCATCGTCTCCAATGCGGTGGTTCGACGCTTCGGATCTGGCTTGACCGCAAGTGTTCTCATATTGTGAAGACGATCACAAAGCTTAATAAAGATAACGCGAACGTCTTTAGACATAGCAAGGAGCATCTTTCTGATATTCTCAATGTGTGCTTCTTCCTTGTCCTCAATATTCAAATCGACCAGCTTGGTCAAACCATCTACGAGAAGAGATACTTCCTTATCGAATTTCAGCTCAATCTCCTTGAGGTTGGTCTTATCCGAGCAATCCTCAACCGTATCGTGCAACAAGGCGGCGCAAATGGAATTGGTATCCAAACCAAGTCCCACCACAATCTCCGCCACCGCAAGCGGATGGGAAATATATGGGTCTCCACTGACTCGAAACTGTCCTTCGTGCAAGGCAGCGGCATATTCATAGGCTTGTTTGATTTTGCCTATATCGTAATTTTTGCCGGAGTTTTCCAGCATTTCAAAAAGCTTCACGTCCTTGTATGACATATCTTTTGACATGAATTCCGCCTTTCTCTTGGTTCGGGTTCTGCGCGAAAATCGTCTTATCGGACTCGATCGACGCACCGACTTCTCAGTTTTTTTAGAATAGACGATTTTTCAATACTCGTCTTGGCTGCGTTAAATACAATTTCAAATTGATAGATATCGTGATCCAGCTCCATCACCTCGCAGATCATCAATTCGTTCATGATCTGCAAAATATATTTGAGCTTGGTATATGTCATAGGCTCGAGGTCCGATGCCGCATTGATCAATCTCATCAAATTTCTCTGATTGATCACATTATTACCGGAACGATATTCCCGTCGAAGGATCTTATACACCCGTGCGAAATCATCCCTTGTAGGAATCACATGTTCCTTTTCGGAAAAGGTTCCTCCTTGTCGGATCTCCTCATAACGTCTCATGTTCTCTTTCAGTGCCGCAGTATATACCTCTGCCAATCTCGCGTCTTGGAGAATCAATTGTACGCTCCGCACATTTTTGTAATCGTTGATGTCCACATGGAAGAGAAGATCAATCACATCTCCGCTTTCAAATCCGAGATCACATTCCGACACGCCAAAATACAGAGCGGTCATGCAAATACCATCCTTTTCGACCACAATTCTGCTATGTTTGCCCCCGCCAATGCCGCTGACCCGTTTTACAAGAACGTTTTTCATCACAAAGGACGGTGAAACATTCCCTACACCATAGGGCTCCAACAGTGTCAATTCCTCGGCAAGCTCCATGGTCACGTCCTTCATATTCAGTTCGCAATCGGCTTCCATGCGGATCTTAAAAATTTCTTCGGACAGATGATGCTTGGCATATTCATTGATCGTTTTACGGAAATCATCCAAATTGGCTCTTTTGACGGTCAAGCCTGCCGCCAATTCGTGCCCCCCATACTTGATCAAAAGCTCATCGCAATAGGTCAGAGCTTCCACCAAATTCATTCCGCGAACACTTCTACCCGAGCCTTTTCCGTCATCCATGGGATTTGGTCCGCCGATCATATTCCCCGCAAAGGAAATCAAGATCGAAGGGAGACCGTATCGTTCGGTAATTCTTGAGGAAACGATTCCGATAATTCCCTGATGCCAATCGTTGCTATCCAAAACAATTACATAATCATTTTCAAGATCGACGGTATCCTCGATCATCCCATACGCTTCCTGCGCAATCCGATTCTCCTCGATCTGTCTTTGGCGATTGATCTCGCACAATTCCTCTGCCGCAATTCTTGCTTTTTCCGCATCCTGCTCCAAAAGCAACCGCACGGCTATGGTGGCATCGCTGATACGTCCCGCCGCGTTGATTCGGGGCGCGATCCCAAACCCTACCATTCCCGAGGTAATTTTTCTACTCGAAGATTCCCCTCCGTTTTTTCGATTGGAGGAAGCCTCGATCAGCGCCTCCAGTCCCGGACGGGCAGGATATTCCAATTGATTGAGTCCCAGACTAACAACCAAACGATTTTCGTCAATCACAGGCATTACGTCCGCAATGGTTCCCACAGCTGTCAGATCGGCGTATTGACGGCAGATGCTCCGCACGCCGTCGATTGCAGACAAGCCTTCCTCACGGAACCGCTTGATCTCACAGGCACAAAGCAACTTAAACACAACGCCCACTCCCGCCAAATCCTTAAACGGATAAGGGCAATCGGGGCGATGAGGGTTTACCACAGCGTATGCCAAAGGAAGCTCCGCATGACATTCGTGGTGATCGGTAATAACAAAATCAATCCCCAAGGTTCTGGCGTATGCTACCTCTTCATGGGCAGTGATACCGGTATCTACCGTAATGATCAGCTTGGTTCCCTCTGCCGCCATTGTTTCCACAACGCTTTTGGACACACCGTATCCCTCGCCCTCACGCTTCGGGATCTTGATCCCCACGTCGGCACCCAGCTGCTGCAGATAAAGGTATAGAGTGGTGACAGAAGTCACGCCGTCTACATCATAATCGCCGTATATATAGATTTTCTCGTTTTGTTCAACAGCGGAAAAGATTCGCTCCACAGCCTTTTCCATATCCGCCATCAGATACGGATCGTGAAAATCCGCTTTTTCCAAACGCAAAAAACGTTCGGCATCCTCCACGGATTCATATCCTCGATTGTATAGAAGAACCGCGAATACGTCCGAAACATTCATGGCTTGTGCCATTTTATGAATCATCCGATCTCGTTCCTCAATTCCGAAGGTATATTTTTCTTCCCATACCTTCTCTCTTTTTATTTCCCTCATTGGGTATACCTCAACCTTTTATTTAAGCGAACCGCATAGGTTCGATATCTTATATTATTCTTTCGCGGGAGCAAATCGCTTCATGATGTTCTGCGCCACGCGAAGCCCATCCACCGCGGCACTGGTAATACCGCCCGCATAGCCCGCGCCTTCTCCGCACGGATAAATATGCTCATGTCCCAAGGCAGTCAAGTCCTCTGTTCTTAAAATCCGAACAGGCGCCGACGTTCTGGTTTCCACACCACTGAGCACTGCGGAAGGGGATGCAAAGCCGCCAAGCTTTCGCTCAAAGCTTCTGAGCCCCAATCGCAACTCACGAACAACAAAGGAAGGAAGCAACTTTTCCATAGAAACGCACCGCACCTGTCCGTTGCGATAAGTAGGCTGAATCTCGCTCGGTTCGGTTCCCCACGTACCGTTCAAAAAGTCACCCACCGTTTGAATGGGTGCGGAATAATCCTTTCCGCCATACTCAAACGCGGCTCGCTCCAATCTTCTTTGAAACTCAATTGCGGATTGCGGTGTCGCTCCGTGATCCTCGGGTCTGACCGATACGCAAACGGCGGAATTGGCATTTTTTCCGTCGCGGGCATAACAGCTCATTCCGTTGACGACCACACCGTTCTCCTCGGAAGCGGCGGCAACCACCTGTCCCCCGGGGCACATACAGAACGTATAGACACCTCTTCCCGACGAAGTATCCGACAAATGATACTCTCCCTTTCCCACTCTCGGGTGCCCCGCGAATTTACCATACAGGGATTGATCTATCTTTGCTTGTAAATGCTCGATACGCAAGCCTACCGAAAATGGCTTAGGCTCAATGGCATATCCGTTTTTCAACAGCATTGCGTACGTATCTCTGGCACTGTGTCCCAATGCCAATACAAGAGACGAGCAAGGAATATCGCCGCCTGTTGTTTCGGCAACAGGGATTCCATTTTCTTTGAAACAAATCCCATCCAAACGGCAACGGTATATGACCTGTCCGCCCAGATCCTCAATTCTTTTCAGCATAGAATCCACAATTCCTACCAACAAATCGGTTCCGATATGGGGCTTTGCGGCAGTTAAAATCTCTTCTGGCGCGCCAAAATCACAAAAACGACGCAATACGTAAGCCGTTCTCGGGTCATTGATTCTTGTGAGAAGCTTTCCGTCCGAAAACGTGCCCGCACCTCCCGCGCCAAACTGAATATTGGATTCCATATCCAAAATTCCCGTTTCTACAAACAGACGGTGGATACGACAGCGTTTTTCGACGCAATCTCCACGATCAATAATTACGGGACGATACCCCTCTTCCGCCAAAAGAAGGGCGCAAAACAGTCCCGCAGGTCCCATTCCCACTACCAGAGGAGGAAAGGACATGGGATCAGCTCCCTTTTGAAGTTCCAACGCACGGTCGTATAAGGGAGAAATCTGATATTTTCCCTTCCGCAAGGAGACGAAATCTTCCCCATTTTCAGAACGAACGGCTACGGAATATACAATGCGAACATCATCCCGTTTTCTGGCATCAATTGATTTTTTATAAATATCAAAACGAAGTCGTGCAGGGGATATCCCTGCACGCTTCATTTCATTCGCAGCAATGATACATGCTTCTTGTTCATCACGGTCCGGTGACAGAGAAATTCCGTTCACCAAGATACCACTCATTCTTTCTTCCGTCACAGCACTCTTCTCCGACTTGTATGACTCAAATGGAGAAAGCACTTGACTCTTCTGCCATTTCGTTCATCGCAACGGTCCTCGATGCCCCCGTTGTTACTTTGCCATCCGTGGTTGTTTCTTCACTGTTTGCCGAAGCATACAGCCAAACAACGATTGCGATCAACAAACACAAAACAAAAGGGATCACTACGCTTTTTCGTTTTTTCTTTGTCGCATAGCCACGATGCTCCTCGGCGATATTGTTTCTCGTATCCTTTGACATACGTTCCTCCAACCATACGCACTCAATGTTTCTTGGTGCGATTTTTATCCTTTCGATGCTTTCTGTGATCCCCCACAGCCTCATTGGCAAGCAATCCGTTCAGTCTTTGCTTCAACGTGTTGTAGTTAAAGTTTCTTTCGAGCTTTCCGGCCATTGCCAACGAAATAAGTCCCGTCTCCTCCGACACCACGATCACAATGGCATCGCTCGCCTCAGAAAGTCCAATGGCAGCTCTGTGTCTAGTTCCCAGATCCTTATCAATGTCATTCTGAGTAGACAGAGGCAAAAAGCATCCTGCCGCGCAAATCCTTCCTTCCCGAACAATGACCGCACCGTCGTGCAACGGAGCCTTGTTAAAGAAAATATTTCTCAGCACGTACGGTGACAGGCTGGCATCAACATATACGCCCGATTTGATGTATTCGCCGAGCTTCGTGGAACGCTCAATCGCGATCAGGGCGCCAAGCTTATCTCTGGAAAGGTCACTGGCGGCAGAGCAAAGCGCATCAATCTCGGCATTCAATGCCGAAATGTCCCTTGTTTCTCCCGTAATATTCCGAATACCGGACAAGGGAGTTCCTCCCACCTTCTCCAAAGCACTGCGCAATTCGGGCTGAAACAGGATCAGAATGGCGATCACACCCAATTGACGAATGTCTCTGAAAATAAATCTCAAGGCAGCCATATCAAACGCTTCACCCATCAGAGAGAGAATAAACACCAGGATCAGACCGATCAAGAGCTTTCCCGCTCTACGGTCACGAACAAATCGATAGAGAAAATAAAGAATAAAGGTCAGCAATAAAATATCGATGACATCGACCACCCTGATTTCCTTTACGGGATTTATCACATAGGTCCGCACAAAATCGGACATAAAATTCCAAACACTCGTCCACGTTGGCATTTCAGCACCTCTTTCGGAAAGCATTATATAAATCTTAGGAGTCCTATCCTATTGTAATTATAACATATTCTTTTAATAAATTCAAGAACTTTCTTCGACTTTCTGTAAAAATATTTAAGAGGCGGCGCGCCATATAGGCGCACCGCCTCTGTTTCCGATTCATCGGATGATTTTATTTCTTTTTTCGGTATTCGGCAATCATGTCATGTTTGATCGTCCACAATTTTTCGGAAAGATCCACATAGTAATTGTGGGGGTTTGTAAATCTGCGAACCTCATCCCACATACCATTGATCTCCTCCCGGCAATGCTTGCGGATTTCCTCCAAGGAAGGAAGCTGATAGACAAGCTCTCCCCGCTTGAAAACGGGAACCTGGAGTTCGGTCGCCGTGAAATTGTCCAGTATTTTCCGTTTCCATGTATGCTCGGGATCAAACAGCTCAATGGGCTTGCTGTCATCCACCGTCTCGTCATATACACAGATCAGGTCCGCCTCTGCCTTTCCTGTTTCACGACCTCTCAGACGGTAGATCTTTTTAAAGTGGGGGGTGGTAATCTTTCCTACGTTTTCACTGATTTTGATCTTTGGCTGAATGGTTCCGTCCTCACGCTCCATAGCGCAAAGCTTGTACACCCCTCCAAACACAGGGTCGCTCTTGGCAGTGATCAGTCGTTCTCCCACGCCAAAAGCATCCACTTCGGCGCCCTGACGAATTAGCTCGCGAATAATATATTCATCCAAAGAATTCGAAACCACGATCTTACAATCGGTCAAACCTTCCTCATCCAGGCGTTTCCGAATCTTCTTGCTCAGATAGGTGACGTCTCCCGAATCAATACGAACCGCGCATTTGGTGATTCCCTTGGGAAGCAAAACCTCCTTAAAAACACGGATGGCGTTGGGAAGTCCGCTCTCCAGTACGTTATACGTATCGATCAGCAGGGTTGCGGAATTGGGATAGACCTCGCAGTAAGTACGAAACGCCTCGTATTCCGTATCAAACATCTGCACCCAGGAGTGAGCCATGGTGCCGCCGGCGGGAACACCGTACACCTCATCGGCGACGGTGCAGGCAGTGGAATTACAGCCGCCAACGTATGCGGCTCTCGCGCCCAAAATGGCTGCATCAGCCCCCTGCGCTCTTCTGGAGCCAAATTCACTGATCGCTCTTCCCTTTGCCGCACGGGTCAGACGAGCCGCCTTCGTCGCAATGAGAGACTGATGGTTGATCATCATCAACACATAAGTCTCGATAAACTGTGCCTCAATGACGGGTGCGCGCACGGTCATTAAGGGTTCCCCGGGAAATACCACCGTTCCTTCGGGAATTGCCCAAATGTCTCCCGTAAAACGAAAATTTTTGAGCTCCTTCAAAAAATCCTCGTTAAAGCATTTTTTCGTGCGCAAGAAGGCAATATCCTCCTCGGAAAAGCGAAGATCCTTGATGTATTCAACGATCTGCTCCAAGCCTGCCGCAATGGCGAATCCGCCGCCATCGGGATTATCACGGTAAAATACGTCGAAATATACGATCTTGTCCTTCATGCCGTTTACATAATATCCATTCGACATAGTCAGTTCGTAAAAATCGCACAACATAGTCAAATTTCTGCTGATATCCTTCATTTTTCGCCTCATCCTTCTTTCATCTTGTCTTTTGAGTGATTTTTTTAAAAGATTTTTTGAGAATCTATTGTAATTTTGAGAGGAAACTTGTATAATAAAGCCAGAAACATCGGTAATCCATAGAAAGGACATGCCAAATATGAAACACGGTTTTATTAAGGTCGCCACCGCCACTCCGACGGTAACGGTTGCGGACTGCCACGCCAATTTGGGAGAAATTTTAAAGCTCTTTGAAGATGCCAACGTCAAAGGCGTCGCTCTTTTGGTGTATCCCGAGTTATGTCTCACGGGCTATACCTGCGGTGACCTTTTCCATTCGGAGACTTTACTCTCCTCTGCCAAGCGGGCGCTTGCCGAATTTCTGCGCAAAACACGCAATTCCTACGTAATTAGTATAATCGGTTTTCCTCTCGTTGTCAATAATAAACTTTACAATTCTGCCGCAATTTGTCAAAATGGACAACTTTTGGGTGTGGTTCCTCAAAAAAATATTCCGCACGATGAAAAGGGACGCTATTTCACCATCCCCTCCGAAGAGGTGACCTATATTTCTCTTTGCGGGCAAACCGTTCCCTTTGGAGCGGGGCAGCTCTTTACCTGCGCAAATTTCCCTGCGTTTTCCTTTGGTGTGGAGCTTGGAGAGGATTTGTTGGCACCCTGCCCTCCTTCCGTTTACATGAGCCAAGCGGGCGCTACCATCATTGCGCATCCCACGGCATCATCCGAAACAGTGAACAGTGCCATAGCAAGACGCTCTGCCGTTTCTTCCCATTCTATGCGTGCCATTTGCGCATATCTGTACGCAAGCTGCGGAAATGGAGAATCAACCACTGATATGGTATTCGGCGGACATTCTTTAATCGCCGAATGCGGGAAAATTTTAAAGGAGGCTCCCCCTTTTTCCGGGGAATCCCTGCTGATCACCGAAATTGACATAGAGCGAATTGCGAGAGACAGACGGATCAACACCGTCTTCGGTACCGCCTCGGCTCATACGGTTTCGTTTGAAATTCCCGAGATCGAAACCGAGCTTACCCGCCAGATTCATCCGCATCCCTTTATCCCCTCCGATCCGACAGAGCTTTCCAAGCGTTGCGAAACGATACTCTCCATTCAAGCCAAGGGACTTGCGCAACGTATGGAAAAGGCATACGCCAAAACCTGTGTCATCGGCATTTCCGGTGGACTTGACTCCTGTCTTGCCATTTTGGTCGCGGCAAGAGCCATGGACCTTCTCGGTCGTTCCCGTAACCACATCATCGGCGTCACGATGCCCTGCTTTGGAACGACACAGAGAACCAAGTCCAACGCGGAAATTTTATGTCACGAGCTGGGAACCCAACTCAGGTGTATCCCCATTGCCGACTCGGTCAGACAGCACTTTGCCGATATCGGACACGATGAAGCCGATCATAATGTCGTATATGAAAATGCGCAGGCAAGAGAAAGAACACAGGTCATTATGGATATCGCCAACATGGAAAACGGTTTGGTTGTGGGTACGGGAGACCTTTCCGAATTGGCACTGGGCTGGGCAACCTACAACGGAGATCACATGTCCATGTACGGTGTCAATGGCGGTGTTCCCAAGACGTTGATCCGACACGTGGTGGATTATTGCGCAGACTGTGCGGACATCGATGGAAAAGCCGCACTGGCAAATGCTCTGCGCGATATCTTGAATACCCCCGTCAGTCCCGAGCTTCTCCCCGCCGACAAGGATGGAAATATTGCGCAAAAAACCGAAGATTTAGTTGGTCCTTATGAGATTCACGATTTTTATCTTTACTATATGCTTCGCTACGGATATGCCCCCGACAAGCTCTTCCGCTTAGCAAAGCAGGCATTTGCAGGCACTTATTCGGACGAGATTCTCTTAAAGTGGCTGAAAAATTTTGTTCGTCGCTTCTTTGCCCAGCAGTTCAAACGCTCCTGTCTCCCCGACGGTCCCAAGGTCGGCTCGGTTTGCTTCTCTCCCAGAAAAAGCTGGAAAATGCCCAGCGACGCCTCCGCAAGAGAATGGATGCGGATTGCGGAATCTTTATAAACATTTCAACATGTCAGTGTACCGCCGATCAGTCGGCGGTACATTTTTTAGTAAAAAATTGCCTTTCATATTTGATTTTTCTTCGGCAACAATAATACCAGAGCGCACGGAACAAATATCCGCGCGACTCAATTCAGAATAGATTTAAGATTTGGTCCGATATGTTGTCGCTTACAGCGTAAGCGCGAATGTATCCGATCAGAACAGAGGAGATTCAAACATGGCAAGCAATAAGACTATGGTTCCCGAAGCTAAGGCTGCGATGGAACAGTTCAAGATGCAGGCAGCAAGCGAAGTAGGTGTAAATCTTCAGAACGGTTACAACGGTGACCTGACCGCCCGTCAGGCAGGCAGCATCGGTGGACAGATGGTTAAGAAGATGATTGAGAGCTACGAGAACTCCATGAAGTCCGGCAAATAACCGATCTTTGGGAGTTTGACAGCAGAGGGGAATGCCCGAAAACCGGGCATTCCCCTTCTCTCTTTTTTCATTCGAATTCTTTTTTTCTGTTGACAAAAAAAGGGATATAGGGTATAATATTGTTTAGTTTATGGAAAACCACCCATGTTAGGAGGATTTATGACAATTTATGACGAGCTCGTTGCCCGCGGCTTGATTGCCCAGGTAACCGATGAAAATGAAATCAAGGAATTGATCAATAACGGAAAAGCTGTATTTTATATTGGCTTCGACCCTACGGCAGATAGTCTGCACGTAGGACATTTCATGGCGCTTTGTTTAATGAAGCGTCTGCAAATGGCAGGAAACAAGCCCATTGCCCTGATCGGGGGCGGCACCGCCATGATCGGAGATCCCTCCGGCAGAACCGATATGCGCCAAATGATGACCACGGAAACCATTCAACACAACTGCGATTGCTTCAAAAAGCAGATGAGCCGTTTCATTGACTTTTCCGAGGGAAAAGCCATCATGATCAACAATGCCGACTGGTTGCTCGATTTGAACTATATTGAGGTACTCCGTGAGGTGGGAAGCTGCTTCTCCGTCAACAATATGCTTCGCGCCGAGTGCTACAAGCAGCGAATGGAAAAGGGACTTTCCTTCTTGGAATTCAACTACATGATCATGCAGTCCTACGACTTCTACCACCTCTTCAAGACCATGGGGTGCAATATGCAATTCGGCGGCGATGACCAGTGGTCAAATATGCTGGGCGGAACCGAGCTGATCCGTCGCAAGCTTGGTAAGGATGCGTATGCCATGACCATCAATCTGCTCCTGAATTCCGAGGGAAAAAAGATGGGCAAAACCCAGTCCGGTGCCGTTTGGCTGGATCCTGCAAAAACCTCTCCTTACGACTTTTATCAGTATTGGAGAAACGTTGCCGATTCTGACGTTCTCAAGTGTATCCGTATGCTGACCTTCCTTCCCTTGGAAGAGATCGATGCCATGGATAAATGGGAAGGCGCGCAGCTAAACCGTGCCAAGGAGATTTTAGCATTTGAGCTGACCAAGCTGGTTCACGGTGAGGAGGAGGCGAAAAAGGCGGAAGCGGGAGCAAAGGCTCTGTTTGGCGCGGGTGCCGACGCCGAGATCCCCATGACGGAACTGAACGACAGCGATTTCTTGGACGGTAAGATCGATATTGGTTCTATTCTTGTAAAGGCAGGACTCGTTCCCTCTAAGTCTGAAGCAAGACGTGCCATCGAACAAGGCGGTGTTTCGGTTGACAACGAGAAGATTACGGATGTAAAAACGCTCTTTACCGCTGAAGAACTGAAGGACGGAAGGGTATTCCGAAGAGGAAAAAAGAATTTCCGCAAGGTAGTGGCGAAGTAACATCATAAAAGAAGAAGAACCGACGCGTTTTGCGTCGGTTCTTCTTTATACGCAGATCATCGCTGACTCATCATGCAGCCAGTCTTTCAGGTGACAGGGTGCCAACCGCCCCTTTACAATCCGAGCGAAACATTCTCTTATACGAGATATTTCCATATCCGCCGATTCCATGGCACATTCTCCGTGATTTTCTATGTAGATCAAAAACCGAACCGTTCCTCTGAATCGAATTCTCAAAAGCACATAGCGAACATCCTTTTCCTTGTATTGTTGAAGTACGTCGAGACAAGACTCGGATCCCACAAAATCCATCATCCAATTCCTCCTTATTCTTGTTACCTCTCCATTATACAACACGATTCCACATTCTTTTTTCTCAAAAAAATCGGCTGTAAGCAAAGAAAACAATTATTTTCATTACTTTTTAAAATTTTTCGCAAAAATTATGCAGACATTTGAATTTTTATTCCTTTCTTATTGGTTTTAAAATCTCTTATTTTTGGAATAATGCAACTATTCCATACAAACGAGAAATATTTCCACTTGAACGACTTGTTTTTTTATGATAAAATCAATATGGAAGCCATATAATTATCTATTTTTCGCTATTTTGTTAATAAATCGTATTCAAAATTTCATTTTTCATAATTTTTCAAATAAAGGAGGATTTTATGAATAAATACGCCTTCCTACTACTCATCTACGGTCTTTTTGCGGTACTATGTCAAGTTGCCTTTCTTTTTGTTTGGGTTGAATCCAAGTCTATTCTTCTTACCGCGGATATTTTATCTCATCGATACGCCTCGTTTTTGGAATATCCCTTGATGTCCATTCTTTTGTTGTTTGGAGGCGCCCTGCTTTTTCAACACGCACTTCAATCAAATTGATTAAATCACTTGACAACAGAAAGCAATAATGCTATAATACACAGGTAAATTTTTTAGCTTTCGGAGAATACATTGGTCAAAGCTCTACAATGCGGTCCTGTTGCCTTGACCTCCTTGATCCTAAATCTATCCATGATCCTTACCTCGATCTGGGGACTCCTATTCTGGGAGGAAAAGTTTGGAGTGTGGTGGCTTTGGGCTTGATCCCCGTGGCAGTTTCCTTGTTCTTTTGCATCTATACGAAAGAAATGGCTGCTATATCAAAAAAATGGCTTTTCTTTGTATTCCTCGCGTTTGTATGCAATGCAGATTGCGCGATCACGCATCGCCCTCAACAAATGCTGTTTCACGAGCAACACGGAAATATGCTCATTGCATTCGCCTCTATTATTTCCTTGATCATCTGTTTTATCCTTTATGTGAGAAGCGATCGCACAGATTCTAAGATTATGCCGAAAAACGCGGGGATTTTTTCCTTTGTTGCAGGTTTAAGCAATGTGGGGCTGAATCTTCTTGTCATTATCCTTGCTTCCACGCAAATTTCTACCAATTTAATCTGTCCCGTGATCGGTGTGGGTGGCTTAGCGGTGACTCTCTTGTTTTCGCAATTCGCCTTCAAAGAAAAGCTTCGCCCCGCACAGTGAATCGGAATTTTTGCGGGCACTTTGGCTACCGTATTGCTCTCTCTGTAAAAATCAAATCAGTCAGATTGCCAACAAAAATCGTTGGCCATTTTTCATTTTTGGTTGACATTTGTCGTTTTTTCTTGTATAATAAGAGCAGCTCAATAAAGAAAAGGAGAACCCATGAGAAAGTTTTTTAAGGAATTCAAGAAGTTTATCACCCGCGGCAACGTCGTGGATATGGCAGTCGGTGTTATCGTAGGTAGTTCTTTCACTGCGATCGTAAACGGTTTGAGCAATAACGTTCTCAAGCCCTTGATCAACTGGTTGCTCGCATTGATCTTTGGCGCGGATTCGCTCAGCGAGATCTACACCGTCTTAAAGGAGGTCAAGGACCCCTCAACCGGTGAGATCGACCTCACACAGTCTATCTACATTGACTGGGGCGCGTTTATCAATGCCATCATCAATTTCTTCATTGTTGCCTTTGTCCTCTTTGTAATCGTCAAGATCATCAACAAGCTCCGCGAGGGACACAAAACCTTGACCGAGAACGTGATGGAGGACATTCTCTCCAAGGAAGACAAAAAGGAAATGAAGAAGCTTGGCATCAAGCGCTCTGACAAGAAAGCCGTTCAGGCCTACTGCGAGGAGAAAGCAAGAAAGGCAGAGGAAGCCAAGAAGGAAGCCGAGGAAAAGGCTCGTCTGGAAAAGGAAGCAAATCCCTCTACCGAGGAGCTTCTCAAGCAGATTCGTGATCTGCTCCAAAATAAGTAATTTTAGAAACGGTATAGTCTTCGGACTATACCGTTTTCAAATTTTTCTTGAAACTGTTCCTGATTTATGATATAATAAAACATATCGTAAAAGAAAAGGAAGCGAAAATATGTCATTTCTTTATGTTTTGGAATCGATCCGATGCCCGTTTTTGGACTGGTTTTTCTCTATCATCACCTTCTGCGGAGATGAAACCGTTTTTATGGCGGTTGGAATGATTGTTTTCTGGTGCGTCAACAAATACAAAGGCTATTATTTGTTATGTGTTGGATTTTTGGGAACTGTCATCAATCAATTTCTAAAAATGCTGTTCCGTATTCCCCGTCCATGGGTCAAGGACCCCAATTTCACTATTGTAGAATCTGCCAGAGAGGCGGCGACCGGCTACTCCTTCCCCAGTGGTCACACGCAGACCTCCGTGGGACTGTTCGGCTGTGCTTGTAGAATCACGAAGAACACCCTTCTTCGTATTGTTATGATCGCATTGGCAGTACTCGTACCTCTTTCAAGAATGTATCTCGGTGTACACACCCCCGCTGACGTTTTGGTTTCCGTCGCAATTGCTCTGGTACTAATCTTCGGAATTTATCCCCTTTTTAAAAACGCGGAGCATTCTCCCAAAATGATGTACGGCATTCTTGGTTCCTTCGTTGTCCTGATCGTCGGATTACTTTGCTTTGTCTATTTCTACAACTTCCCCGAATCGGTGTATGCGGATGATGCCATTCATAATCTGGAATCGGCAAGGAAGAACGGTTTTACGCTTCTCGGCTGCGTGCTCGGTATGATCGTCGGCTACACCATCGATCGCAAATGGCTTCATTTTGAAACAAAAGCTGTTTGGTGGGCACAGATTCTCAAGACAGCGGGAGGCATTCTTGCCGTGCTTGCCACCAAAGAACTATTGCGAGCGCCGCTTGATTTTATATTTGGCGGACATTTGGTCGCACGCAGTGTGCGCTACTTTGCCATTGTCATGGTTGGCGCGGTTATTTGGCCCATATCTTTCCGTTTCTTCTCAAAGCTCGGGCATCCGAAAAAATAAACAATCGAATTCAAGGTCTGAAAGAAAAAACCGTAACGTGAAATCACGTTACGGTTTTTCGTTATGTTCCTTTATGCGTTGGCAGCCATCCACTCTTTTGCCTTGTCAGCGGACATACGCTTGATGTCCTCCTTGGTATAGGGAGATGATTCGCCACCGTTGGTATACAGGAAAAACTTGCCGTTCTCGGTCTGATACAGACTCTCCTCATATCCATCCGCATCTCCGAACGCGCCAAAGGTTTTCTTTGCTACCAAAGCAGCATTTTCGGTATCGTACTCCACCTTGCAAATAATCTTTTTCATGCTTCATATTCCTTTCTTTTAAATTTTTATAATTTATTATACCACAAAACAAAACAAAATGCAAGTCCAATATTTACACATTCTCAAAGCTCGATCCCATAATCACCTGTTTTTTGGAGCCGTATTTGGTCTTTCGTAGCATTTTTGCCATTAGAATGTTCAGATAGCTTTCCATGATGCGATCCCAAAAGCTCCCTTGGTGTGTCCTTGGAAGCCATTCGATTTTCAAAAATATGAATGCTTTTTCCTTTTTCAATATATCTGTTTTTTTTAAATACGTATCTCTTCCATCTGTCCTCATCCTTATCCCGATATCGCGCAGGAAGATTCGATCTCGCGAATCTTTTCAATTGGGATATACTCCCCATCCGCGAGATATAGACGCTTTTCATATTCATCGATTCTCCGAAATCTTCCCAAAACGGTCACGTATACGCCCCCCGATTTTTTTGTGTCCTCTACAAAATAGGTTACTCGAATTCGAGGCGCTTCGGTTACGCTCTCGGCAAGCATCAACAGTTTTTGGTTGATCCGTTCCTTTTCGTCTTCGGTCAGCTCGGATTGCGATTCCGTCAAGCGAGCCGTCTCCCGCACCGCTGCCTCATATCCACTCAGCGCCGCAAAGGGGGAAAATTGTGCCGCCCTCGCTTCCGGGGACATCCTCGGTCTTTTTCGGGATGTGTGGTGCGGAAGATGTATAATGTCATCGTACTTTGTTTTTTCCATGCTTCCCTCCTTATGCCCGATGTCCGCCGATCTGTCGATTTCGGTCCTTAGCGGTTGCTCCCTCTTCCAAGTTCATCCCCTTAAGAATGGCATTCTTGCCGTATTTTTTCTTAATCTCGATCATCGCTTTTTGCATCTTTTTTTCTTTTTCCAAGGAAGCCACTTCTTCTGCCCTCTTCTTCTCCTGTGCCTCGTAGTCGGTAAAGAGATTCATTTGCTCTCCCTCCACCGGCTTTTTCGCAGCTTCACACTCGGGGATCACATGATTGGCAGTTACGTTCAACCGTCTGATTGTCAATTTAGGATTGACGATACGGTCAAATAGCTCCATGACCGCATCCACGGCGATGCGAGAGGAAGAGGTATCCCCCGAAAGATTCGCGGTTCCGTGGGCATGCTTCGGAATTTTTCTGCCATAATGGTCGGTACTGACCTCTCCCTGGTAACCCTTCGAATTGGTCAGGTTTTCAATATCGTACCCTACGGTGAGCACGATCTGATCGGTCAGTAGCCCTTGGTCGACCAGCTCTAACATCAATAGATCGGTCATTTCTCTCACCACAAGCTTTGCCTTTTCAAAGGAATAGGGCGTTTGAAGCACCTGTCCCGATCCTATGCTGTTGGATTCGGGCTTATATGCCTTGATTTCCGACAGTTTACAAGGCTCCCAGCCCCATGCGTGGTCGATCAAAAGCTCGGCATTGACACCGAACAAGCGATACAGAAGGTCCTCATTATAGTAGGAGCTTTCCTCTCCCACCGAGCATCTTGCCACATCGCCCATGGTATAGATCCCATGCTGTTCCAAGGTCCTTGCATATCCTCGACCCACGCGCCAAAAATCGGTGATGGGACGATGATTCCAAAGCGTTTTTCTGTAGGACGTCTCATTCAAAACACCGATCCGCACACCGTTCTCGTCTGCCTCGGCATGCTTTGCCATAATATCTAAGGCAACCTTACAAAGATAAAGATTGCTTCCGATCCCCGCCGTAGCGGTGATCCCCGTAGACTTTAAAACATCGGAAATCAATTTCTTTGCAAACGCCTCTGCGGTACAGTGATTTGCTTTCAGATACGGGGTTGCATCGATAAACACCTCGTCCACCGAATAAACGTGAATGTCCTCGGGTGCCACGCGTCTCAGATACACGCTATAAATGTCTGTACTGTATTTCATATACAGTGCCATACGAGGAGGTGCCACCAAATAATCAACAGCAAGGGATGAGTTGTCCTTTAACTCTGAATCAAAGTAGGAAGAGCCCGTCAGTTTTCGGTCGGGGGCAGATTGCCTCCGGGATGTGTTCACTTCCTTGACTTTTTGCACCACTTCAAAAAGCCGTGCTCTGCCCGAAATTCCATATGCCTTTAAGGATGGCGTTACAGCCAAGCAAATGGTCTTTTCGGTTCTCCCCGAGTCTGCCACAACAAGATTGGTGTTCATGGGGTCCAGATTCCGCTCTATACATTCCACGGAGGCATAAAAGGATTTGAGATCAATGGCAATATAGGTCTTTTCTTCCATTTTTATCCTCCTCTCCAACAAAAGGAGGGGCTGTTTCCACAGCCCCTCGAATGTATCGATCATCCGATTGCTCGGAAATACTATCATTTGTAACTCTGCCTGTAAGCCGGGTTCTGTCGTGAACGGCCATCTATCTTCGCCGATCGTCACCGATCGGCTTCGGGGAATGTTTCACCCCGTGCCACCTGCGGATCTATGTCGGGCAGACATCCGACTACGGTGTTGCTTCGAATAGGGTTTACAGCAAACCTATGTTACCATAGGAGTGGGTGAGCTCTTACCTCGCCTTTCCATCCTTACCCGCAACATACGGGCGGTTTCTTTCTGTTGCACTTTCCCGGGAGTCGCCTCCGGCTGACGTTATCAGCTATCCTGCCCTATGAAGCCCGGACTTTCCTCACGGTAATACCTTTCGGCAACATACCGCGCGGCCGTTTAGCAAAGTTACGAGGGTATTATACCACAAAGGCATCCGATTGTCAAGCAATCGGATGCCTTATTGGAAGGATTATTTTGTCTTTTACCTCTCTTTTGGCAGAAGCAATTTGCGAATCTGCGGCATTTTAAACAGAAACAAAGCTCCAAGTGTCGTAAAGATTGTTTCCGGCAACATATAAACACCGTTGTAGCAGATCGAATACAACACGGGATGTCCCACCCATTCCTTGCCGAAGGCGATGAACTGTTCGAAATTCGTCCAAAGGATCACGCCTGCCAAGAAATGAATCAAGAAGCGAAGAACACAAACCATTGCTATGCCAAGAATCACACCCGCGGTTCCCTTTTTGCGAAAAACACCGGCAAAACCGAGAACGGTAAAAGCAAGAATGTAATCAAGGAGCAGTGAACCGATCAGCATCCAAGGAGTCAGCCCCCAGCTAAAAACACCTCCCTGCAAAATTTGGAACCATGAATAGCAGAAGGCACTGCCGATACCCCAACCGATGCCGTGACGAATCGAGATCACGCACAAGGGCAGCATGGATAAAAGGGTAATTGAGCCGTCAAAGGGAAGCTGGACAATCTTGACGTAGCTCAGGACGACCGAAAGAGCGATCAGGATCGCGCTTTCACAAAGGGTTTTGATACGCATGTGTTTCATAGATGAAACCTCCGATAAAAATGTCAAAACCGCACGGAAATCTCCGTGCGGTTCAATCATCTTCATCCGAAACCAAAAAAGGTCGCTCTGACGAAATGCAATCTCCCTACGCCGGTATTATCCGTATCAGGTTAAAGGGTTCGGCTCTCGCCGTCTCAGCCATAATGGGCACCCCCGATTTCTATGCGGTTTTGCAAACAGATTATATCACGTTCATTTCGCTTTGTCAAGTGTTTTTTGTAATATTTTAGTAATACAAGTTTGCTTTTACATTCTTCATATCCACACCGTCAGCCACAGATTGATCAATGATTATATCTGCCTTATAGCGCTCCAGATATTCCTCCACCAGGTGATTTTTCAGTTCACTTGTAAAGGTATTGAAGAAGTCTTTATTTTCTTTTTTGGTATATCCGCTCTCCTCGTTTTCATAGCGCATGATGATATAGATGCCGTATCCCGATGACGGAATCACGGTTCTGGAAGTACCCGTATCCATATTGAAAAGGGCTTCCTTCACCTCCGTGATCTCGTATGATGAAAAGGGAGAAAGATAGAATCCCCCGGGATAGGTCTTGGAGGACTGGTTGGGCTCCTCATCATATGCTTCGACCAATTTGTCAAATCCCTCATAATCCTTGCTTTTGATCTTTCCCTCGATCTCCTCAACCCGTGCCTCTACCTCTGCCATTTCTTTATCGGTCAGCTTACGGATGACATACTTTCCATTGTCATCCGTCTTCTTCACCTCTTCGCCCTTCTCATTGGTTTCATAAACGAATTGGTAAAGAGGAATAAAGATCTGTTTGAAGCGGCGGTAATTTTCCATATAGAACGCGTTCTGTTCACCGTGATCGATCAAGGACCCGTCCTCGCCGTAAAGATCATCGATCAGTACCGTCATTTTTTCCTCGATCAGATACGCCTCCCGCAAAATATCCACATTGGCGCCATATTGCGCCAGTTCCTCGTTCAATGCCGACTTGGACCCCGCCGCGTCGATGAGCTGATCAATACGCTCGTCTACAGAATCAATGATGTCGTCTGACAGCTCAAGCCCTCTCTCCTCAAACACGTACAGGGCGGCAAGATAGGTCTTTGCCATATTCAGACCATATTCGGTGTGAACGTCGTTGTTGGTGGTTCCAAGCTTATTATCCACAATGGTATCCCAATAGGAATCCGCATTGGATGCCGATACGGACATAGAAAGCATTCCCTTATATCGTGACAGGAAGAGTGTAACCACATTGACGGACAACTCGGAGTCACCGAGCGTCATCATGGGCTCTCCCAAGGACGAGCATCCAAAAAGGCAGCCACATACCAACACCAAGGAAAGCATGGAAATTAAAATTTTTTTCATCCGTTTCATATTGGATCCTTTCTTTTAGATCAGAGATATTTTTTCAGAATTTCCTCGTACTGACAAAACAGGCGGTAAAGAAGATTCATCACGTCCTCTCCCTTCTGCTTGCGAAGGACCACCGATGGCGAATCCGACATCAGTACACGAATCCGTCCCTTATAAAGATCGGCAAGCTCTGCCCACACCTCGAAATCAAAGATTGAAGGATGGATCTTGATCTCGCTTAACTCCTCAATAATACTGGTGATCTCACACCGCATGGCGGCAGAACGAACAAGAGCAACCATCAAAAGGGTTTCAACAGGCTTTGGAATATCTCCGTATCGATCAATCAACTCGTCGATAATATCATCCTTATCTTCCGGAGCCTCGATCATAGCGATACGTTTATATAACCCCATTCTTTGTCCCGAGTACGGCACGTACCGTTCGGGGATAAACGCATCCGAACGCAGGGTAACGGTACACTCAAGCTTCTTGGGAACCTTTTCCCCCTTTTCCTCCAGCACCGCTTCGTTCAAAAGCTTGATATACAGCTCATATCCCACCGCATCCAAGTGACCATGCTGCTCCGAGCCTAAGAGATTGCCCGCTCCTCGGATCTCCAAGTCACGAATGGCGATCTTAAAGCCCGCGCCAAACTCGGCATAATCACGAATCGCCTCCAATCGTTTGGTTGCGATTTCATTGACTGTTTTATCACGGGGATAGGTAAAATAGGCATAGGCACGCCGCGCGGAGCGTCCCACTCGTCCTCGTATTTGGTGAAGCTGAGAAAGCCCCAGCCGCTGCGCCCCCTCCACGATCAAGGTATTTGCATTCGGAATATCCACACCGGTCTCGATAATGGTAGTACACACCAAAATATCGATCTCACCTGCCAGCATCTCGCCCCAAATATCCTCTAAATGTTCCTTATCCATTTTTCCGTGTGCCACGGTGATCCTTGCCTCCGGAATTGCCTTCGCCAGCTTTGCGGCACATGCATCGATTCCATCCACAAAATTGTAAAGATAGAACACCTGTCCGCCTCTACGAAGCTCTCTGCGAATGGCTTCAATCAGGATCAGCTCGTCATATTCCAGCACATAGGTCTGTACGGGGAGTCGGTCGCCCGGCGCTTCATCCAACACGGAAATATCTCGGATACCGCCCATCGCCATATTGAGAGTTCTCGGAATGGGGGTTGCCGTCAACGTCAGGACGTCAATGTTATTGGCAAGCTGCTTGAGTTTTTCTTTTTGTGTAACACCGAATCGCTGTTCCTCATCAATAATTAAGAGTCCCAAATCCTTGAACTCAATATCCTTGGAAACCAATCGATGTGTTCCCACAATAATGTCGGTCTCTCCTCGTTTCAGCTTGCGCAAAGAAAGCGCTTGCTGCTTGGGCGTTCGAAAACGGGAGATCATATCCACGTTGACCGAAAACGCTCGCATGCGTCTTGTCATGGTTTGGAAATGCTGGAGAGCCAACAAGGTAGTTGGTACGAGGATAGCGACTTGCTTTCCTCCGAGAACAGCCTTATATGCGGCGCGCATGGCAACCTCAGTCTTACCAAAGCCCACGTCACCGCACAAAAGACGGTCCATGGGCGTCGATGCCATCATATCCTCCTTGATCTCCTCGATGGCGGCAAGCTGCCCCTCGGTCTCCTCGTATTCAAAAGCAGCCTCGAAATCCGCCTGCAAGTCGTCGTCCGCGGGGAACGCAAAGCCGGGTCGGCGGCTTCGCTCGGCATAGAGCTTGATCAGATCCTTGGCGATGTCCTTTGCCGCCGCCTTGGCTCTCGACTTGGCTCTTCCCCACTCCGCTCCGCCAAACTTGGATAACTTCACCAATCCGTCGTCGGAATGCGCGCCGATATATTTAGAAACCATATCCAGCTTTTCTACCGGCAGGAAAAGACGGTCGCTTCCCGCGTAACGGATATTGATATAGTCACGGCTGACTCCATCCACCGTCAAATTTTCGATGCCCATATACTGACCGATACCGTGAACCTCATGGACTACGAAATCGCCCACTTCCAAATCATTGTACGACAGAATCGTTTCGGTTCCGCTTCGCTTTTTCTTTTTCCTTTTCAGTTTTCCGCTTGCGGTAAAAGCCCCCTCTCGATTTTCGGGGGCTGTGGAAAGAATGGCTACCTTCGGAACGGTCAGCTCGTATCCTCGGATATACTCCCGCCATTTAATCAGGATCGTCTCCTTCGGCAGAGTTTCGGCAGTATAGTCACCCTCCTCTGTTTCAATCAAGGAAGAAAAGCCACGGTCACATAAGAGTCCGCACAGATTCTTTGCCGCCGCTTCATTCTCGGCAAGCAACACCACACGATAACCGTTTTTTCGGTAGTCCTCGAGATCCTCGCAAAGAAGCTCAAGATTTTCACAATAGGACACCATGTGCTTGGTACGAAAGGTAAAGATCGCGGAAAGCTTTTTGCCCGACATTCCCTGTCCCAGGGAATCAAAGTGCAGAGAAATGCTATCCTCCAAGAACACATCCAAGGAGCTCGCCGGCTTTGCGTAATCCGTATACTTCGGCGCAATGGTCCCTCCCTCAAGTAGCTCCTCCACAGTTTGCCCGAGGTGCCACTCGGATGCCTTGACACGGTCATAAATTGCCGTCGTTCCCCGCAAAAGAACCACCGAGCGCTGACGGAAATAATCGAGAAGACAGGTTCGTTCGGGATAGATCAGCGTAATGTATTTATCAGCAAAGTTGATCTCCATTCCGCTTGAAAGAACCGCAAGCTCGTTGGTCATTTCCGAGCGTGCCCGTTCATCCTTGCTTTTTGCGCAATGAGATTCAATTGCTTTCTTTAAATCCTCTTTTGCTTTCGCGTCAAGCAAAAGCTCTCTGGCAGGAGAAAATTCAACCTCATCCAAGGTGACAGTCATGCGCTGCGTGGCGGGATCAAAGATCTCCATACGGTCGATCTCATCTCCGAACAGCTCGATACGGAAGGGCTGCGCCCCAATGATTTGATTGCCGTCAATATCCTTGAACCTTGCGACAGCGGGATAGACATCAATGATCCCGCCACGCACGGCAAATTGTCCCGGCGCATCCACAAGCTCTGTGCGAACGTAACCCGCACGAACCAGAGTCCCCGCCAATTCGGATGGCTCCAGACCGCTGTCTCCGTAGGCGATCTTCATTTGCGCACCGATCAGACGATCCGAGGGAATGGTATAGCTGAGTGCGGCATCGGGAGTTGTGACTACCGCATCGTATGCCCCCTCTAAAAGTCCGCTCAACACTTTTAGCCTCTCATGCTCGTACTCATGAGAGGCGGTAATGTTATAAAAGGTCAAATCTCTTCCGACATAAAATCCCGTCCGCAAACCGAACTGTCGAAGAACGCCGCGAATGCGAACACACTCCTTTTCTTCAGGAAGAATCAGAAGCACGGGACCTCTCTTTTGTTTCTTTAAATCCTCGATCAAGGATACGTAAATGGCGTCTGCGGCACCGTCGCACAAACCCGATACCAGAATAGGATATGTGTTTCTCGCCGTTTCCGCCGATTTCACCTCACGCAGCAGCTGATCGTACTCCCGATCGCCGCGCACAAAATCGGTCAATAGATTCATAAATTCCAATTACTCCGTTTCTGAAAAAACGTCTGTTTTCGGATTTTTACTTTCCGTTACAGATTTGCATTGCGCCATCCACATCGTCGGAAAGAATTTTTTCCAACCCTTTGGATAACGAATCAAACGTCCCCTTTACCTTTTGAAGGTTTTCCTCCCCCAAATTGGAAAGGACCCAATCCGCCATATCGTAATCGGGAGAAGGCTTTGCTCCCACGCCAATGCGAATCCGAGTGTATTCGTCGGTGCCGAGATGCTCTCGCAAGCTCTTAAGCCCATTATGACCGCCTGCGCTTCCCTTCCTGCGAACACGCAGTCTTCCGGGCTCCAGTGTCGTATCATCCGAAAGAACGATCACGTTCGACGCCGTCAGCTTGTAGAAACGAGCAGCCTCGGAAACCGCCTCTCCCGAAAGATTCATATAGGTCTGAGGCTTCATAAGAAGTACTCGCTTTCCACCGATGATTCCATCCCCTACCAATGCTTTAAATTTGGCATTGTTCACAGGGATACCATAACGCTCCACCAAGAAATCAATTGCCATAAATCCCGCATTGTGTCTTGTTTTTTCATATTGCAAGCCCGGATTTCCCAAACCAACCACCAAAAATTCCAAATGCCCCTTAGCGGATGGCTCGTCCTTCGCGATCTGCTTAAATAGATCAAATATATTTGCCATAAATACCCCGATTCAATATAATACTCTTATACCATTATACAATTATAGTATACTCACCATCAAAAATCAACCGTATTTTGTTTTTTCTTCTGATTGTTCACAGAAAATTTACCATTTTATCCCTTTAATTTTTTAAAAAGCGTAGCAAACATTCTTGATTTATGGTATAATAATGGGTGCCGTGTTGCGGACAAGCGGTATCGGCATTGAGTTTGTCAAAATTTTTATTGAATACGGAGGTATTTACCAATGGCAAAGAAGTATTGTTATCTTTTCTCCGAGGGTAACGCAGACATGCGCGAAATCCTTGGCGGTAAGGGCGCAAACCTCGCAGAGATGACCAACATCGGTCTTCCTGTTCCCCAGGGCTTCACGATTTCCACCGAAGCCTGCACACAGTACTATGAGGACGGCCGTCAGATCAATGATGAGATCATGGCTGAAATCATAGACTACATTGTTAAGATGGAAGGCGTTACCGGCAAAAAGTTCGGCGACCTCGAGAATCCCCTTCTCGTTTCGGTTCGTTCCGGTGCTCGCGCATCCATGCCCGGTATGATGGATACCATTCTGAACCTCGGTCTGAATGAAGAGGTTGTTGAGGTTATGGCTAAGAAGTCCGGCAATGCTCGTTGGGCTTACGACTGCTACAGAAGATTTATCCAGATGTACTCCGACGTCGTTATGGAAGTTGGAAAGAAGTACTTCGAGGAGCTAATCGATGAGATGAAGGCGAAGAAGGGCGTTGTTTACGACGTTGACCTGACCCCTGACGATCTCAAGGAGCTGGCTAACCAGTTCAAGGCTGAGTACAAGGCAAAGATCGGTCAGGACTTCCCCTCCGATCCCAAGGAGCAGCTCATTGGCGCTGTTAAGGCAGTATTCCGCAGCTGGGACAACCCCCGCGCGAACGTATACCGCCGCGACAACGATATTCCTTACAGCTGGGGTACCGCTGTAAACGTACAGGCAATGGCATTCGGTAACATGGGCGACAACTGCGGTACAGGTGTTGCGTTCACACGTGATCCCGCTACCGGCGAAAAGAAGCTCATGGGTGAGTTCCTTACAAACGCTCAGGGTGAAGACGTTGTTGCAGGTGTTCGTACACCAATGCCTATCGCTCAGATGGCAGACAAGTTCCCCGAAGCATTCGCTGAATTCCAGAAGGTTTGTGCAACTCTCGAAGACCACTACAGAGATATGCAGGATATGGAATTTACAATAGAAAACAAGAAGCTCTACATGCTTCAGACAAGAAACGGTAAGAGAACAGCAAAAGCTGCTTTAAAAATCGCATGTGACCTTGTTGACGAAGGTATGATTTCAGAAGAACAGGCAGTTCTTATGATCGACCCACGTAACCTTGACACATTACTCCACCCACAATTTGATGCTGC